>JAKFCD010000042.1:0-26257 GCA_036676805.1 Elusimicrobiota bacterium | reverse complement strand
GAGCGGCCGTAACCAAAAATCCTTTGTGTCTTGGTGTCTTTGTGGTTTATCCATTACTATTCATACGATCCACCCCACCAAAAAGTTCCCTCGCCCCTGCCTCAAAACCCCATGAACTGGGAGAATCGAACGCTTGTACTAAACAGGGAATTCAGCTATACTCCGGCCATGTCACGCCTGAAGACCGTCTTCCGCTGCCAAGCCTGCGGCCACTCGGCCAGCAAGCCGATGGGGCAATGCCCCGGCTGCTCCGAGTGGAACACGATGGCCGAGGAGGTCGTCGAGACGCGGCCGGGCGGCCTCGCCGAAGCGGTCGCGGAGTCGCGCGGCCAGCTCACCTCCTTCTCCTCGGCGGTGACCGCGCTCAAGGACGCGAGTGCTGCGCCCGAGCGGCGCACGCCCGTCGGCATCGCCGAGCTCGACCGCCTGTTCGGCGGCGGCATCGTTCCCGGCCAGGTCATCCTGCTCGCGGGGCCTCCCGGCATCGGCAAGTCGACGCTCATGCTGCAGGCCGCGGCGAAGCTCGCCGAGAAGGGGCCGTTCCTGTACGCCTCCGGCGAGGAAAGCCTGCGCCAGGTCTCGAGCCGCGCCAAGCGCCTGGGCCTCAGCTCGGAGCAGCTCTATCTCGTCTCGGAGTCCTCGCTGTCGAAGATTCTCGCGGCCATGGACCAGGTCAAGCCGTGGGCGATGGTGCTCGACTCCATCCAGACCGTCACCCATCCGCAGCTGCTGTCGAGTCCGGGCTCCGTGGGCCAGGTGCGCGAGTGCGCCGCCGAGCTCGTGCGCGCGGCCAAGAAGAACGACACCGTCGTCTTCCTGCTCGGCCACGTCACGAAGGACGGCTCGCTCGCCGGCCCCAAGGTGCTCGAGCACATCGTCGACACCGTTTTGTATTTCGACACCGAAAACCATGACCTATTGAGGGTTTTGAGGGCTCAAAAAAATCGTTTCGGCCCGACTGACGAGCTGGGCCTCTTCGAGATGGGGGAAAAGGGTCTCTCGGAGGTCAAGGACGCCACCGCCTTCTTCGCCGCCGAGCTCGGCCGCGCCGCCGCCCCGGGCCGCGCGGTGTCCGTCGCCCTGGAAGGTTCCCGGCCGGTTCTGGTCGAGGTCCAGTCCTTGGTCGTTTCCACGCGCTATCCGCTGCCGCGCCGCATGTCCACCGGCCTCGACCTCAACCGCGTCCTGGTCCTGCTCGCCGCGATGGAGCGCCACATCGGCCTGCGCCTCGAGGACCGCGACTGCTTCGTCAGCCTCGCCGGCGGCCTGCGCCTCAAGGACCCCGCGCTCGACCTGGCCGCCTGCCTCGCCGTCGCCGGCTCGTGGCGGGAGAAGGCGGTGCCCTCCGACACGATCCTGCTCGGCGAGGTCAGCCTGCTCGGGGAAGTCGGGCGGATCCCTCAGCTCGAGCTGCGCCTGCGCGAGGCGGCGAAGGCGGGTTTTAAGCGAGCGGTGGTTCCCTCAAGAGCGGCCCAGGATCTGCCCAAGACCTTGGGCCTGGCCGTCACGGGCGTCGGCGACCTGCGCGCGGCCGCGGAAGCCGCTTTCGGCGCCGAGTAGTCGCGCTATTTCGTAGAATATCCCCGTATATCCCGTCATAACCTCCGTCGGAGGCATACCATGTATACCGTCATCTTCCGCGTCGCCGTCATCCTCATCTGTCCCGCCATCGTCTACTTCGGCAAGATCGCCCCGAACCCCGCCGGCGTGGGCATCGGCCTCGCCGTCGGCCTGGTCATCGTCGGCGTCGAGTATCTCGTCGCCGAGCTGAACCTGCTGACCTTGATCACCGGCGTGCTCGGCATCGCGGTCGGCATCATCGTCTCCCGCCTCGTCGACTACTCCGTCTTCCAGCTGGGCGACGAGGAGATCTACAAGGTCTGGGACAAGTACTCGCTGCTGCGCTTCTTCGCCTTCGGCGTGCTCGGCCTCGTGATCGCGCTGCGCAAGGCGCCCGAGCTCGACGACCTGGACAAGGACCTTCTGAAGATGGGCAGGAAGCGGGGCTCCGACCTCAAGATCCTCGACTGCAACGCGATCATCGACGGCCGCGTCGCCGAGATCGTGGAGACGCATTTCCTGTCGGGGTCTCTGGTGGTCCCCCGCTTCGTGCTCACCGAGCTCCACCGCCTCGCCGACGCCGAGGACCCCATGAAGCGCGCCCGCGGCCGCCGCGGCCTCGACGTGCTCGCGCGCCTCCAGGAGGGACACTTCGTGCCGGTGCGCATCCTCGACAAGGACATTCCCGAGATCACGGAGATCGAGGGGAAGGTCGTCAAGCTCGCCCGCGAGATGGGCGCGAAGATCGTCACCACCGACTTCAACGTCAACAAGGTGGCCACGCTCGAGGGCGTAACCGTGCTCAACGTCAACGACCTTTCCTCCGCGCTCAAGACCGTCGTGCTCCCCGGCGAAATGATGAGCGTCTTCGTCATGAAGGAAGGCAAGGAGCGCGAGCAGGGCGTGGGCTTCCTGGACGACGGCACGATGGTCGTCGTCGAGGACGGGCGCCGCTCGGTGGGCAAGCGCCTGGAGGCGACGGTGACCTCGATCCATCAGACCTCCAACGGCCGCATGATCTTCGCGAAAGCCAAGCCGGCGGAGCGCGCGGCGGTCTGATGCGCGCCGCGGCGATCATCGTCTCGGGCGGCTCGGGCTCCCGCATGGGCCGGCCGAAGCAGTTCCTGCCGCTCGCGGGCCTGACGGTCGCGGAGCATTCGCTGCGCTGCTTCGTTTCGATGGCCGAGGTCGAGAGCGTCGTCCTCGTGCTCGGCGCGGATTCGTTCCAGGAGCACGGCGAGCGCCTCTCCGGCGGAAAGGTCAAGGTCGTCGAGGCCGGCCCCACGCGCATGGGATCGGTGCGCAACGGCTTCGCGGCATTACCTCCTAGCGTCGAAGTGGTGGCGGTTCACGATGGGGCTCGTTCCATGATCACACCCGGGATCGTGCGCGCGACCTTCGCCGAGGCGGCCAGGTCCGGCGCCGCGGTCGCGGCCGTCCCAGTCAAGGATACCCTCAAGATCGTCGAGAACGGAAAGAGGATTGTCTCCGAGACGCCCGACCGCTCGCGCTTCTGGGCCGCGCAGACGCCTCAGACCTACCGGTACTCCATCCTGAAGGAAGCCCTCGAGAAGTTCGCGGGCGAAGCCGACGCGACCGACGAATCACAGCTCGTCGAGCGCTGCGGCCACAAGGTCTCGGTGGTGGAATCGAGCTACGAGAACTTCAAGATCACCACCCCGGAGGACATCACGATGGCGGGCGCGATCATCGAGGCCCGCGAGGGCGGACGGCGCGAGAGCCGGACCGGATTCGGCTACGACATCCACAAGCTGGTCGAAGGACGCGAGCTGTGGCTCGCGGGGGTGAAGCTCCCGCATGCGAAGGGCCTTCTCGGCCACTCCGACGGCGACGCGGTCCTCCACGCCTCGTGCGACGCGGTCTTAGGCGCTTTGGGACTCGGCGAGATCGGCATCGCCTTCCCGCCCACCGACCCCAAATTCAAAGGCCTCGCCTCCAAGGACATCGTGGCCAATACCCTGGAAAAGCTCGCCGCCCGCGGCGGCGAGCTGATTCACCTCGACGCGACCCTGATCGCCGAAGAGCCGAAACTGAAGCCTCATTATGCTGCTCTGAAGGCGTCGCTCGCGGCTTTGTTTCGCCTGCCCGAATCGCGCGTGAGCCTGAAGGCCAAGAGCAACGAAGGGCTCGACGCGATCGGCCGGGGCGAGGCCATCGCCTGCCACGCCGTCGCGACCGTTCTCGCGGCTTAGGACCCGACCATTATGGATGAAAATCGAAGCAAACCGCCCGTGCATCCTCCCGCGATCGGCGGCAAAGGGGAGGTCATCCTGCGCCCGATGCGCTCCGGCGACTTCGACGCGCTCATCGACATGCAGCAGAAGTGCTTTCCGGGCATGAAGCCCTGGCTGCGCGAGCAGATCGAGAGCCAGCTCAGGATCTTCCCCGAGGGCCAGTGCGTCATCGAGATCGACGGGCGCCTGGCGGCCTCCTCCAGCAGCCTGATCGTGCCGTTCACCGAGGGCTCTCAATGGTTCAGCTGGAAGGACATCTCGGACAACGGCTACATCACCAACCACGACCCCTTGGGAGACACGCTGTACGGCATCGAGATCATGGTGCATCCCGACTTCCGCGGCATGAAGCTGGCGCGCCGGCTCTACGACGAGCGCAAGCGCCTGGCGGTGGCCAAGAACCTCCGCCGCGGCATCATCGCCGGCCGGATTCCGGGCTACGGCGTCCACAGCGAGAAGATGAGCGTGCAAAGCTACGTGCGCAAGGTGATCCATAAGGAGCTCGTCGATCCCGTCCTCACGCCCCAGCTGGCCAACGACTTCGTCCTTCAGGAGATCATCCCGGATTACTTCCCGACCGACTCCGACTCGCGCGGCTACGCGACCTTCCTGGAGTGGAACAACCTCGACCACGTCCCGCACGACGAGAAGCGGTTCACGCGCCCTTCCTGCCCGGTCCGGGTCTGCGCCGTGCAGTACGAGATGCGCTCGATCAAGGACTTCTCCGAGTTCGCCGTCCAGTGCGAGTTCTTCGTCGACGTCGCCTCCGACCATCGCAGCGACTTCGTCGTGTTCCCGGAGCTCTTCACGACGCAGCTGCTCTCGACGATCAAGCCCGAGCGCCCGGGGCTGGCGGCGCGCAGCCTCGCCGAGCTGACGCCGCGCTACCTGGACCTGTTCAACGGCCTTTCCGTCAAGTACAACGTCAACATCATCGGCGGGACGCAGTTCACCCTCGACGGGGACCGCCTGCTCAACAGCGCGTACCTCTTCCGGCGCGACGGCACCCAGGCGCGCCAGGATAAGCTCCACATCACGCCCAACGAGAGGCGCTGGTGGGGGGTAAGCAACGGCCATAAGCTCGAGGTCTTCGAGACCGACCGCGGCCGGATCTCCATCCTGATCTGCTACGACGTGGAGTTCCCGGAGCTGGGCCGCCTGGCCGCGGAGAAGGGCGCCGACATCATCTTCGTCCCCTTCAACACCGACGAGCGCAGCGGCTACATGCGCGTGCGCCACTGCGCCCAGGCGCGCTGCGTTGAGAACCACCTCTACGCCGTGCTGTCGGGCTGCACGGGCAACCTTCCCCTGGTCGACAACGTCGACCTGCACTACGCCCAGTCCTCGATCCTGAGCCCCTCCGACATCGAGTTCGGCCGCGACGGGGTCGTGGCCGAGGCCGCGGCCAACATCGAGACGGTCGTCATCCACGACGTGGACCTGGAACTGCTCAAGCGCCAGCGCCGCTCCGGCACGGTCCAGAACTGGAAGGACCGGCGCAAGGACCTCTACCGCCTGGTCTTCCAGGAGGACGGCGGCGATCGCCCGATCTAAGGCCGTCCCGTCGGCCTTGCGCCGGCGGCTGCTGTTCGCCGCGCTCTATTTCAGCGAGGGCGCGCCGATAGGCTTCCTGTGGTGGGCCCTGCCCACGCGCCTTCGCGCCGCGGGCGTCGACGTCGCCTCCATCGCCGCTCTGGCCGGCCTGCTGGCGCTGCCGTGGGCGTTCAAGTTCTTCTGGGCCCCCGCCGTCGACGTGCTGCGCTCCCCGCGCTGGACCTTGCGCTCCTGGATCGTCGCCTCCCAGATTCTCATGGGCCTGTCGCTGCTGCCGCTGCTCTTCCTGGACCTGCGCGCCGACCTGAGCCTCGTCGTCGCGGTCTGCCTCGCGCACGCGTTCGCCGCCGCCACGCAGGACGTCGCCGTAGACGCGCTGGCCATCGGCTCGATCCCTGCCGAGGAGAGGGGGGCGCTGACGGCTTGGATGCAGGGCGGCATGCTTCTGGGCCGCTCGTTGTTCGGCGGAGGCGCTTTGCTCCTGGAGGGCGCCCTCGGAGGGAGCGCCGTCATTCTGCTCATGATCGCCTCGATCTGGTCCTCGTTGGTCATCCTGCTTTGGTCCGACGAGCAGGAGTCGGCCGCCGGCCCGTCGAAGGACGGGGGGCTGAGGGGCTTCACGCAGGCTCTGCGCTCCGCCTTTTCCGTCCGCCGGACCTGGCAGGGCCTGGGCTTCGCGCTCCTGTCCGGCGCGGGCTTCGAGCTGGCCGGCGCGGTGGCCGGGCCGTTCCTGCTCGACCACGGCGCGAGCAAGACCTCCGTGGGTTGGTTTCTATCCCTTCCCGTCGTCGCCGCCATGCTGGCCGGCGCGGCCGCGGGGGGGCGGCTGTCCGACCGGCTCGGGCGCCGACTCGCCGCCGCGCTCGCCCTGGGCCTGACGTGCGCCGCCGTGCTGACGCTGGCCGCCGCGGACGCGGCGGGAGCGGGTCCGCGCGCTCTGATCGGCCTTTTCACGATTTTATACGCCGCTATAGGGGTCTTCACCGCGGCGTCCTACGCCCTGTTCATGGAGCTGACCGACGCGCGCCTGGGGGCGACCCAGTTCAGCGCCTACATGGGTGCCACGAACGCGTGCGAGTCCTGGTCGGCCGTGCTCGGCGGGCGCCTGATCGCGGCCTCGGGCTATCCCGCCGCCTTCGCCGCCATGGCGCTGCTCTCCCTCTGCGCCCTGCCGCTGCTTCGCTCCCGGGAGGCGGAGGCCCTGCCGTAGGTCGTGACGAATATCGTCGACGTCGTCCCCATTACCTCCAGCGCTGGCGGTAAAGGGGATAGCCTCATCGCCGACGCACATGTCGCCGACGAGCTCGAACGCGGCGCGACCGCCGGAACCCCGTGAGCTTGGAGTTCAGCACCCGAGAGCCGGCCGTTGGCCGCGCCCACGCAAACTGATAATATCCGCCATGCCCACTCTGAGCGATGAATTCGCCGGCGCCGTGTCCGCCCACGCGCCGCGCGTGGGCTTGGCGCTGCTCGTCCTGGCCCTGGGCTGGGTCGCCGCGCGGCTGGCGCGGCGCCTGGCCGAGAGGGCCCTCCTCGTGCTGCGCTTCGACGAGGCCGCGGAGCGCTCCGGCGTCGACGACTTTCTCGTCCGGGGCGGCGTGCGCCTGACCGCGCGCTCCATACTCGCCGAGTTCGTCTATTGGACCGTGCTGGCCGTGTCCGCGGTCGGCTGCTTCACCCTCATGGGCGTCACGGAATCGCGCGAGCTCGTGATCGGGATTTTCTCCTTCGGCTTGCGCGCGCTGCTGGCCGCCGTGATCGTCACCTTCGGCATCGCGTTCGCGGGAATGGTGCGCGGCGCCGTGTCCGCCTACCTCAACAACCTCGGCGTCCAAGGCGCCCGCCCGCTGGGCGCGGCGGCCCAGGTGGCCGTGATCCTGTTCGTCGTCTCGCTGGCCCTGGAGCAGCTCCGCTTGGGCAGCCGGATCATCGTCGTGGGCTTCAGCATGATCTTCGGCGGCGCGTGCCTGGCCCTGGCCATCGCCTTCGGCCTGGGCGGGCGCAAATGGGCGGCGAGGGTCCTCGACAAGTGGATGGATTGACGTGATCGTCGACTGCCACGTCCATCTCAACCGCTACGAGGACGAGTCGGCGCCGGCCCTGCCCCGCCAGCTCGAGGCCCTTCTGCGCGACATGCGCCGCAACCGCGTCGACATCGCTCTGGCGCTGACCTCCTATCGGGACGCCCCCGGACGCCCGTCCGTCGGCGAGGTCGTCCGGGCCGTGCGCGACCTGCGCGGCGTGAAGGTGATCGCCGGGGTCAGCTACCTGCGCCGGGGCGAGCGGGACCTGTCCGAGCTTAGGGAGTACCTGCAGGCCGGCGTCGTCCGGGGACTGAAGTTCTACCCGGGCTACGAGCCGTTCTATCCCGCCGACCCCGACATGCGTCCGGCCGTCGAGCTGGCCCTGGAGTTCGGCGTCCCGCTGATGATCCACTCCGGCGACACCTTCACCCCGCGGGGGCGCATCAAGTTCTCCCACCCCCTGCACGTCGACGATCTGGCCGTCGATCATCCCGAGCTCAAGATCGTCATCTGCCATCTGGGCAATCCCTGGCTTCGGGACTGCATGGAGGTCGTCTACAAGAACGCCAACGTCTACGCGGATATCTCCGGCCTGGTCCTGGGGGACTTTTCCGACCGTTTTGAGATTTATATGAGGCGCCAGCTTCAGGACATGCTGCTCTACGGGGTCGAGCCCGCCAAGGTGCTCTATGGGACGGACTGGCCGATCGCCTCGATGGAGTCTTATCTGAAGTTCATCGGCGAGCTGGCCATCCCGGAGGACGACCGCCGCCGCATCATGTGGGACAACTCCGCGGGGCTCTTCGGGCTGCGCGCGTCGGACTCTATTTTCCCCGCCGCCTGAGCCGTTCTCGGCCAGATGCGACGTCCCCGTCAAGTATCGGATAAGACTCTATTGTAGGATGAGCGGGAATGCACCTGATTTTCATGCTGGGGCTCCTTTTTCCCTCGCCGTCCCGGGCGGAGCCGCCATGCCCGGGGCTGGCCTTCGCGGGCGGGGAAATCGGGCTCGACGGGGCGGAGAAGCGGCTGGTCTGCGGGGATCCGGACAGCCGGGCCTGGAAGAAGGTCCCCGCGGCGCAGGCGCGGCTCTTCCTGCGCGTCATCCTTCAGAATAGGGGGTATCACTCCCCGACGTTCCGCTCGGACGGGACGGTCCTCACGGTCGACATCGGCTCGCGCACTGTCGTCACCGACTTCCTCGCCGAGGGGCTGCCCGTCGACGTCGATCCGGGCAAGCAGCGGGGCTTCGTCGGCGAGGCGCTCACTCCCAAGCTGCTGGACCGGGCCGAGGCGGCGCTCTCCGCGGGGCTTCGCCAGCGCGGCTACGCGTGCCCCGAGGTGAAGGCCCGGAGCGATCCGGCCGACGGCGCGATCAGGGCCTACGCCGTTCCCGGCGAGCCCGCGCGCCTGGATCGGGTCGTCGATCCCTCCATCCCGGGCATCGACGCGCGGATATTCCGCCGCTACGAGGCCTTCCGGCGCGGCCAGCCTTTCGACGAGAGGCTCCTGGCCGTGACCGCGGACCGCATCGTGCGCGAGGCGCTTTTCCTAAGCGCCTTTTTCGACGTGGATTGCGGGACCCGGCCCGCGGCCGTCGTGCTGCGCGCCGTCGCCGCCCCGCCGCAGATCGTCCGCGTGGGCGTCGGCGTAGACAGCGAGGGCCTCGCCCGCGTGCGCGCCCAGTGGCAGCATTCGCGCATCGGCGGGCGCGCGAGCTCGATGGAGACCACGCTCCACGGCTCCGTGCGCGAGCAGTCCTTCGAGTCCTTCCTGAGGCTGTACCCCGGTCCGGCCTCGCGCGTCCATCTGCGCCCGCGCGTCTACGCCGCCCGGATCGACGAGGCCCGCTTCGAGACCGTCGAAGGCCAGGTGTCCTTGCCGCCGGTCGTCAGCTGGGACTTCGAGACCTTGGGCGTGGAGGCCAGGACCGGGCCCGCGGTCGTCGACGCGCGCACGGTGCGCGGCCTCGGCATTCCGCGCGAGACCTACCTGTCGTGGGAGACCCAGATCAGCGTCCTGAGCCACCTCTACGAGCGGTACCTGGCCGACCCCCGCGCCGGCTGGCAGGCGAACGTCGCCATGTCGTCGCGCTTCGCGGGAACCTACTCGGAGATCACCGCCCACCGGCTCAAGCTCACCTTCCAGAAGCTGTGGAACATCGGCGGCTACGAGCCGCCGCTGCTCGTCGTCGGCAGCCGCGGCCTGGCCGCGGCGACGTGGATCCTCGACGAGGGACGCACCCTCGACCTGCTGCCGCCCTCCTTCAGGCACTTCCTGGGAGGCGACGCCGACTACCGGGGCCTCGGCCGCGGCGAGCTGCCGGGCGAGGCCCTCGGCTACCTGACCGCGGTCTACCACGGCTTGGAGCTGCGCGTGGGCGATTGGCTTCCCGGGCGGCTGCAGCCGTACGTGTTCTTCGACGCGGCCATGGGCGGCGGGCGGCGCTTTCAGCTCTCGCCCGATCTCTACTACGCGCCCGGCGCGGGCGTGCGCTGGCCGTCGCCGGTGGGCACGCTGCGCGGCAGCGTCGCGCGCGGCTTCGTGCGCCACAGCGACCCCGCGACGTCTCCCGTGGAGTCGCGAATCCAGTTTTACTTCAGCTTCGGGAGGGAGTTTTGAGGCGCGCTCCGCTCGCCGTCAAGCTCATTCTGGCCGCGGCCGGGGCGGCGGCCGCCGTCCTGGCCGCCGCGGCCGTGCTTCTGCTCCTGAAGCCGGGGCTGCTGGTCAACTCCCGCACCGCGGCCTGGGCGCTCAAAAATCACGCGACGGCCTGGGAGCCGCGTTGGCGGGTCCTCAGTCTCAAGGCGTGGGCCCCGTCGCTGCGGGAAAAAGAGCTGAGCCTGACGGCGTCGGATCTCTGCTTTCGACACGCGCGGACGGGCAGCGACGGGTGCCTCAACGTCGTCGATGTCCATCTCGCCGTGAGCGTCTGGCCGCCGCGCCTGCTGCGCGTGGACCGATTCATCGTGGGCTCCAACCGCCTGCGGATCATCGCTCCCGCGGGGACGGCGCCCCGGGAGGGCGGTTCCGGCATACCCGCGCCGCTGCTCGGCGCCAAGCCGGGGCTGATCCGGGTGGAGCTCGAGAAGCTGGAGCTGCGCTCCGGCGCGCGGGCCGTCTCCGGCTCGGCCAAGGCGTCCTTCGACGCGAGCCGGACGCGTCCGCTGGCCCTTCTCGCCGACCTGGCCGTCGACGGCCGGCCTCTGCGCGCCGAGGCCTTCGCGGACGCCGTCGTATTCCCTTCGGGAGGCCTGAGGACGCTCGACGCGCTGTGGTCGGGCTCCTTCGCGGGCTCCGGCGAGGCGTCGGGACGCCTGAAGGCGGCGAGAGAGGAGGACGGCGGAGAGCTCGAGCTCACGGCGTCGGGCCTGTGGACCGCGCCCTCGTCGACGGCGCCGGTGCGCTCGGTCAAGCTCGGCGCCTGCCGGGGGAGCGCGCGGACGAGACCGTCGTCCCCGGCCCCCGAGTCGATTCGCGCCGACTGCGCCGTGATCCTGACGCCCGGGCTCGTCGCGGGGCTCGCCGCGCCGGTCCGCGAGGTCCGGGGGCTCGCCTCGGTCCGGGCGAAGTTCGACCGCGAGGACGGAATCGACGTGGAGGCCGGCCTGGACCTCGAGCCCGTGAGGGATTGGTACGAGGCCTCCGGCCGCCTGCGCGTGCGCGTCGAAGGCCGCCTCGGGAGCCTCGCGCGGGCGCGCCTCACGCACGTGCTCGCCCTTCGCCTGGGCGTTCCCCGCTTCGAGGAGCTGGGCGGGCGCCTGGAAGGAACCGCCCTCGAGCTCCCCGCCGCGCTTCGCCCGTTCCGGGGCCCCGTCGAGCTGGAGCTGGAAGGCTCGGGCGATCCCCGCCGCCGCGACCATCGCTTCGCCTTGCGCGGCCGCACGAGGCTGGCCGACGGCGCGCAAAGGCTGGCGGCGTCCGTCACGGGAACGCTCGACGTGCGCGATCCTCTGCTTCCGGAACGCTCGGCCCGGGCCGAGGCCAAGGTCTCCTTCGACGACATCGCCTTGGCCGCGCCTCGCCTGGGGGGCGGGGTCTCCGCCTCCACGGCCGCGATCGTGGGGCGCGTGAACGGGAAGGCGGCCGTCTCGGCCTCCCTTTCCCGCGGAGATGAATTCGCCGCTAGGGCGACGATCGACCTCGGACCGGTCAAGGACTGGTACGAGGCGTCCGGCCGCCTGCGCCTGAGCGCCGAGGGGAGCCTCGGGAAGCTTCGGGAGGCTCGCCTCGAGCAGGACTTCGAGGCCCGCCTCGCCGTGCCTCGCTTCGAGGACGTCGTCTCCCGCCTGGCGGGCACGGCCTTGGCCGTGCCCGCCCCGCTCCACGTCTTGAAAGGCGCGGTTGAGGCGATGGCGCGCGGCTCCGGCGATCCCCGGCGCGGCGAACAGCGCTTCCGGCTGACGGCCGGCGCGCGCTTGGCGGAAGGGCGCCAGCGCCTCTTCGTGTCCGCGGAGGCCGACGTCTCGCTGCGGGAGGCGCTGCTGCCCTCCCGGAGGGTCGACGTGAAGGCGAGCGTCGTCCTCGAGGACGTCGCCCTGGAGCTGCCCCGCCTGGAGGTCGGCGCGCCGCCGGACGTCACGCTCGATAAGCGCATCGCGCCGGCCGATGGGAAGCCTTCGCGGCCCGGCCCGAAGCGCGAGGCGCGGCTCGAGTACGAGGCGAAGGTCGCCACGGCCAAGCCGGCGCTCCTCTTCACCAACCTGGCCAAGGAGCCGGTTCCCGTCACGCTCGACCTCGTCGCGCGCTCCGGGACGCCGCCGCTGTCGGGACGGATCCGGCTCGAGCGCTTCGAGACGGAGCTCTTCGGGCGGACCGCGACGATCGAGCGCTTCGGCTTGACGCCGCTCGCCGGCGGCCTCTTCGAGCTCGACGGCCTGGTGCTGGCGAAGTCGGCCGAGGCGGTGGTGCGCATACTCATCCTCGGCACCAACGCCAAGCCGCGCGTCGACCTGTCGAGCGATCCGCCCCTGAGCCGCCAGCAGATCATCGCGCTGCTGCTGTTCAACAAGGCGCCGGACCAGCTCGACGCGGGCCAGAGCGAGTCGGTGGGCCACGCGCAGGGCGCGCTGGCCTCCGACGCGTTCGGCCTGGCCTCGCTGTACCTGTTCGCGTCCACCCCTATCGAGTACGTCGGCTACGACCCGACCGCGCAGACCGCCTCCCTGCGCCTGCGCGTGCCGGGCGGCGCGACCGTGGAGCTGGGCGCCTCCCGCGACGAGACCAAGCACGTCCGCCTGCGCAAGCGCCTCGCGGCCCACTGGGCCCTGCAGACCGAGGTGCGCACCCGCGAGCGCGAGGGGAACATCGTCACGACCTTCCTCGAGTGGTACAATCGCTTCTGAGGCAATGGTAAAATCGCCTCCCATGCTCTTATGGCTTTCGCTCCATCTGCTCATCGGCTTCCCTCTCGGGCTGCTCTTCGCCAACGCCTTCGAGTGGTGGTTCCATAAATACGTGCTCCACGGCCTGGGCAAGAAGAAGGGGACTTTCTGGAACTTCCACTGGTACGAGCACCACGCCGAGAGCCGCAGGCGCGACATGTACGACAAGGCCTATGCCGTGCCCTGGCTGGGCGGCGGCCTCAACGCGCGCACGCGCGAGGCGCTCGCGCTGCTCGCCGGCGCGCTGCCGTGGATCCCGCTCCTTTACTTCATTCCCGGCTTCGCCTTGGCGGCGCTGTACTCGACGGCGAACTACTACCGCTCCCACAAGCGCGCGCACCTCGATCCCGCCTGGGCGCGCGCGCGCCTGCCGTGGCACGTCGACCATCACCTCGCGCCGAATCAGGACGCGAACTGGGGCGTGACGCGCCCTTGGTTCGACCTGATCCTGGGCACGCGCCAGGCCTACCTCGGCACCGCGCGCGAGCTCGCCGACCGGAAGCGCCGCGGGACGGCCTCCGCGTCTTAGCGGCCGGAGCTGAGTGGAGCCGGTAATCGAGACCGTCTCAGCAGGAGCGCGCGTCCGGCGAAGAAAAACATCGAGCCCACGATCGCGAAGTACCAGGCTTGCCGCGCTTGGTTTCGCGGCGTCTGCGACGCGATCGCGGCGTCGGCGCCCGCCAGGCTGAGCCGCGCGGGATCGCCGGGAGAGCGATGGAGCCGGTGCCGGGTGCCTTGGCGGTACGCGTCGCGCCAACGCTCGACCCGGGCGCGGGACGGGCTGCAGCAGGTATAGAGCGTCGTCTCACGCGTCCGTCCGTCGGACGCGTAGCGGAACACGCTGTCGACGCCGTAGAAGTCCTTGGTCCAACGGCGCGCCTCCGGGTCCCACTCGGAAGGCCGCCGGATGGCCCCGCCCCGGTTATGGACAAGGCTGCTGGCGGCGACCTCGGCTTCCACGCGCGGCCAGGTCGCCTTGATCCAATGCTCGCGCCCTGCTTGCCATCCGGAGACGAGGGAAAGGAACGCGGCCCCCAGGCAGAAGAAATAGGCGGACAGGCATAGGACGCCGTCGACCTGCCGGTCCAGCGACGGGTCTCTCTTGTTCCAGGCCGCGAAGTACGCGCGGCACGCCGCAGCCATCAGAGCGAGCGCGGCCAGGAGCAGGAGGCGGAAATCCATGGACCGAATATTGTACATCGCCTGCCGCAAGGTACCGCAGCCGCGCCTAGGCCTTTCGCACGCCGAGATGACAGGTCTTATACCTGACGCTCGATAGGCCTTCCGCCGGATGCGCCGCGAGCCGCGATGACGTAGGATGGCCCATGATCAAGCTCCCCCTTCTGCTCACCGCTCTCTTCGCCGCCGCGCCCGCTCTCCCCGCCTCCGCCCGGAGCGACGCCGCTTTCGCCTCCGCGCTCGGCACGCCTCCGCCCGGCCTCGCGGCGCTGGCCCAGCTCAAAGCCCAGCCTCAGGCGCCCGCGCAGGACCCGCCGATGGGCCCCCCCGTGGCCCACGACGCGTGGATGAGGATCATCAATCTCATGAGGGCGAAAGCGAAATACACGGGGCCCGACGCCGCGGGCCTGTCCAATTGGAAGCTGTCGGAAAAAATCTCCGATCCGAGGGCGGAGTACGTTCAGATGAACGTCGTGTTCGTGGGGCGGCCCGTCGGCGCCAACATCGGGATCGGGCTCGCGGTCTTCACCGCCTTCAAAAGCACCGCGACGACGACCGAGGTGGTCGTGGAGTCCTGGAGCTTCTCGACCGACTATCTGGGACGGGTGAACCGGGCCGTTTACCAGAGGATGACCAAGCGCCTGGACGGCAGCATCCACGTCGAGGCGGGCGTCCCGGTGGACTACGCCGACCCCCGGATCGCGGCGCGATTCGCCTCGATCATCAAGCACTGGTCCAAATGATCCGGCCGGGCCGCTTGAACTAGACGGGCGGCCGGCCGGGCCGCCGCGGCGCCGATGAACTTGTCGCGGGTAAATTTGTACGGTACCGCGAAGAGCATGACCATGCCATCACCCGATCCCAATACGATCTCCTCGCCCGAGGACGGCCTCGGCGCGCGTCCGCTCGGAGGCGGACGCTGCGCCTTCCGGGTCTGGGCGCCGGGGCGCGCCGCCGTCGAGCTGCGCCTGGAATCCCCCGGAGCCCGCGCCGCGCCCCTGCGGGCCGAGGCCGGCGGCTACTGGAGCGCGGTCGTCGAGGGTGTCGAGCCGTGGGCCCGCTATCGCTACGCCCTGGACGGAGCTGCCGCGCGCCCCGATCCCGCGTCCTTGTCCCAACCCGGGGGGGTGCACGGCCCGTCGGAGGTGGTCGATCACTCGGCCTTTCGCTGGGACGACTCGCGCTGGCGGGGAATCCCTCTCGATAAGCTCGTGCTGTATGAACTGCACGTGGGGGCCTTCAGCGAGCAGGGGACTTTCGACGCGGTCATCACGCGCCTTCCCGAGCTGGCGGCTCTCGGGATCAACGCCCTGCAGATCATGCCGATCGCGCAGTTTCCGGGAGAAAGGAACTGGGGCTACGACGGCGCTTATCCGTTCGCGGCCCAGTCGAGCTACGGCGGCGTCGCCGGCTTCAAGCGGCTGGTCAACGCCGCCCACCGTCACGGCCTCGCGGTGTTCCTCGACGTGGTCTACAATCATCTCGGCCCCGAGGGGAATTACCTGGCCGACTTCGGCCCCTACTTCACCGACCGCTACCGCACGCCGTGGGGCTCGGCGCTGAACTTCGACGGACCGCAAAGCGACCACGTCCGGCGCTATTTCATCGAGAACGCGCTGTCCTGGCTTCGGGATTTCCACGTGGACGGCCTGCGGCTTGACGCCGTGCACGGCATATTCGACTTCAGCGCCGTCCCGTTCCTGGCCGACCTGTCCGAGGCCGTCGAAGGGCTTTCGAGGGAGACCGGCCGGGAGCTCGCGCTCATAGGGGAGAGCGACCTCAACGACGCGCGCGTGCTGCGGGCGCGCGAGCTGGGAGGCTTCGGGCTCGGCGCGCAGTGGAGCGACGATTTCCACCACAGCCTCCACGTCCTGCTGACGGGGGAGCGCGAAGGCTACTATTCCGATTTCGCGGGGGTCTCCGACCTCGCGGCGGCCTTCAACGAGGCCTTCGTATATGCGGGGCGTCATTCGCCTTTCCGGGGACGCCGGCACGGGAACTCGGCGGCCGGCTTTCCCGGACGGAGCTTCGTGGTCTGCGCCCAAAACCACGACCAGGTGGGAAACCGCATGCTCGGGGAGCGGCTCTCCGCGCTGACGGACTTCGAGCGGCAGAAGCTCGCCGCCGGAGCCCTGCTGTGCGCGCCCTTCGTCCCGCTTCTCTTCATGGGCGAGGAGTACGGGGAGACGAATCCCTTCCTCTACTTCGTCAGCCATTCCGACCCCGCCCTGGCGCAGGCGGTGCGCGAGGGGCGGCGCCGGGAGTTCGAGCATTTCAAGTGGAAGGGGGAGCCTGCCGACCCTCAAGCCCCGGAGACCTTCGGACGCTCGAAGCTGAACTGGGCCTCGCGCGGGGAGGGCCGCCGCGCCCTGCTGCTCGAATATTACCGGACCTTCCTGAGCCTGCGGGCCGGGAACCCGGACCTGTCGTCGCTCGATCGCGACGCGGCCCGGGCCGAAGGCGACGAGGCCCGGCGGACTTTGCGCCTGAGGCGGGGGCGAGGGGTGATCGCGTTCATGAATTTCTCGGAGCGGCCCCAGGACCTGGGCGGGACCCCCGAGGGCCGCTGGCGCAAGCTCCTCGATTCCGCGGACGTCCGCTGGGAGGGCCCGGGGGCCTCCTTGCCCGAGACGCTGGGGCCCGGGGCGCGCATCCCTCCCCGCAGCATCGCGCTTTATGCCAAGGAAGGCTGACCGCTCCGGGGCGGGGCTCGCGGGACGGGCGGGCGAGCTCGCCCGGGGGCTGGCGCGCGCGCCCTATGTCCCGTCGTCGGCCTACCGGGTCCAGCTCAACCGCCGGTTCACGTTCGTCCGGGCCACGGAGCTTCTCGGGTACTTCGCCGACCTCGGCGTGGACGCGCTGTATTGCTCTCCTTACTTTCAAGCGGTGCCCGGCAGCCTGCACGGCTACGACTGCGTGGACCCGACCCGCCTCAGCGCCGACATCGGCACCGAGGAGGAATTCGCGGCCTTCTGCGACGGGCTCAAGGAGCGCGGCCTGGGCCAGATCCTCGACATCGTGCCCAACCACATGGGGATCGCGGGCAGCGCGAACGTCTGGTGGCTCGATGTGTTGGAAAACGGGGCGAGCTCGGCCTTCGCCCACGTCTTCGATATCGACTGGAATCCCGCCAAGCCGGAGCTGAAGAACCGCGTCCTGCTGCCGGTCCTGGGCGAGCTGTACGGGAAGGTGCTCGCGGCGGGCGAGCTCTCCGTGCGGTACGAGGGCGGCGCGTTCTTCGTGCGCTATTGGGATCACCGGTTTCCCGTCGATCCGAGGACCTATCCCCTCCTGTTCGAGGCGAGGCTGGACGAGCTGCAGGCGCTATTGGGATCGGCGGATCCCGTTTTGAAGGGATTCAAGGAGGCGCTTTCGGCGCTGCGCGGACTGCCCGCGTGCGGCGACACGACGCCGTCCCGGATGACGCGAAGGCGGCGCGAGAAGGAGACGGCCAAGCTCGCCCTGCGGGACCTGACCTCCCGCTCGCCGGCCCTGCTGGCTTGGATCAACGACGTCCTGGCGGCTCTCTCGCTGGAGCCGCTCCACCGGTTCCTGGAGGCCCAGCCCTACCGGCTCGCGTATTGGGAGGCGGCCGCCGATGAGATCAACCACCGGCGCTTCTTCGACATCAACGCCCTGGCCGCCATCCGCATCGAGGACGAGCGGGTCTTCGAGCTGCATCACGAGCTGACGTTCAAGCTCGTGCGCGAAGGGCGCATCCAGGGCCTGCGCGTCGACCACCCGGACGGGCTGTACGATCCGACCGGCTATTTCGGCAGGCTCCAGAAACGCTGCCTGCAGGAGCTCGTCGTCGGCGCCCTGGGCCGGGGCGACGCGGATGCCCGGGCGGCGGCGGGGAGAGCCGCCGAGGCCGCCCTGCGGGAGGGGGACGGCGCCGCCGCGCCGTTCTACGTGGTCGCGGAGAAGATCCTCGACCGCAAGGAGGAGCTCCCGAAGGCTTGGAGCATCGCCGGCACGGTCGGCTACGGGGCGCTCAACGCGCTCAACGGCATATTCGTCGACCGCTCCAAGGAGACGGAGTTCAACAAGGTATACGACGGCTTCATCGGCCACGTCATCGACTACGAGCGCCTGGTCTACGACAAGAAGAAGTTCTTCTCGCTCGTCAATATGGCCAGCGAGACCGCCACGCTCGCGCACCGCCTCGACCAGATCTCGGAGTTCGACTGGGTCTGGCGGGACCTGACCCAGAACCATCTGACTTTGGCGATCCGCGAGACGCTCGCCTGCTTTCCCGTCTATCGAACCTACGTCTCCCCGGGCGAGGAGCCCGTCTCCGAAAGCGATCAGCGCAGCATCCGCGCGGCCGTGGGCAAGGCCCGCGGCAAGCTGCCGGCGCTCCACCCGGGGGTCTTCGACTTCCTCGAGAGCGTTCTGCTCGCGCGCCCGGGCTCGGGGCTCGGCGCCGCCTCCGAGCGCCTCTACCGCGACTTCACTTTGCGCTTCCAGCAGCTGTCCGGGCCGATCATGGCCAAGGGCGTCGAGGACACGGCCTTCTACGTCTTCAACCGGCTCCTGTCGCTCAACGAGGTGGGCGGCGATCCCATGAGATTCGGCTGGTCGCGCGCGGACTTCCACGAACATCTCCGGCGGCGGCATACGGACTGGCCCGCGGCCATGGTGGAGACTTCCACCCACGACACCAAGCGCAGCGAGGACGTGCGCATGCGGCTCAACGCCCTCAGCGAGATCCCCTTGGAATGGCAGGCGCGGCTGGCGGAGTGGAGCGAGCTCAACGGCCCGCACCGCACGCCGATCTCCGGCACGCTCGAGCCGAGGCGCAACACGGAGTACTTCGTCTACCAGACTTTGCTGGGCGCGTGGCCCAACGAGGCCCTCGACGAGGCGGGCCGGGCGGCGCTGCTCGGCCGGGTGTGGGACGCGGTGCTCAAGTCGAGCCGGGAAGCCAAGATCTACACCAACTGGAGCCGCCCGGACGCGGAGTATGAGGAGGCGCTGCGCAAGTTCACGGCCGGCATCGTGTCCAACGAGAAGTTCCTGGCGAGCTTCCTCCCGTTCCAAGAGAAGGTGGCGTTCTACGGCATGCTCAACTCTCTCTCGGCGCTGACCCTCAAGCTGGCGGCCCCGGGCGTGCCCGACACCTACCAGGGCAACGAGCTGTGGGACTACAGCCTGGTCGACCCGGATAATCGCCGGCGGGTGGACTTCGATCTGCGCGTCCGCCATCAGCGCTCGCTTATCGAGCTGGAGGGCGCGGCGGGGCCGACGGCGCGCATGGCCGGCTCGCTGTTCGATTCCTGGCGGGACGGCCGCGTCAAGATGCACCTGCTGCGCTCGGGTCTGAGGCTGCGCCGCCGGGAGCGGGAGCTCTTTCTCTCGGGGGAGTATCTGCCCCTGGCGGTCGAGGGAACCCGCCAGCGCAACGTGACCGCCTACCTGCGGCGCTGGGGGACGCGGCGCGTGCTCGCCGCGGGAGGGAGGTTCTTCATGGACCTGCTTCCCGGCCGGACGGCGACCGACGCGGCCGCCTGGCAGAACACCGTGGTCGTGCTGCCCGACGACCCGGCCTGCGCGGGACCCTGGCGGGACGTCTTCACCGGGGAGACGATCGTGCCGGTCCAGGACGGGACGAGACGAATCCTCGAGGTCCCGCGGCTGTTCGGGGTCTTGAGCGCCGCCCTGCTGGTCAACGACCTCGGTTGAGGCGGAACACGGACAGCGAGCGCCCCTCCAGAGTGTAGTCCTCACCCTCCTTGCCGGCCTTCGGGGCGTTGAACCTCTCCGCGGCGGTGTCCACGAGCCTTTCCCACGAGCCTTTGCGCCTCGGGTGGGGAAGGCGGAAAGGGACGGGCTCGTGGTGGGAGTTCATGAGAATGAGCAAGGTGTCTCCGCAGACGCGGTTGCCGGCATCGTCCACCTCGTGGCTGGCGTCCCCGTTGAGCACGACGCCGAGACAGCGGGCGTGCGCGTCCTGCCAGCAGGCGTCGTTCATCTCCCGGCCGTCGGGGCTGAGCCAGGTGATGTCCTTGACCCCGGAGCCGCGGATCGGATGGCCCTGGAAGAAATCCCGGTGGCGCAGCACCGGCTGACTTTTCCTCAGGGAGGACAGGGTCCGGCAGAAGGCCAGGAAATCCTCCTTTTCCGGCGACGGCGTCCAATCGAGCCAGCTGAGCTCGTTGTCCTGGCAGTAGGCGTTGTTGTTGCCGTTCTGGGTCTGCCCCAGCTCGTCGCCGGCGCGCAGCATCGGCACGCCCTGGGAGAGGAACAAGGTCGCGATGAAGTTGCGCCGCTGCCGCGCGCGCAGGCTCGCGACGGCGGGGTCGCTCGACGGGCCCTCGGCGCCGCAGTTCCAGCTCAGGTTGTGGTCGTCCCCGTCGCGATTGTCCTCCCCGTTCGCCTCGTTGTGCTTGCGGTCGTAGCTGACGAGGTCGCGCAGGCTGAACCCGTCGTGGGACGTCACGAAGTTGACGCTGGCCTGGGGGCGGCGGCCGTCGCGCTCGTAGAGGTCGCTCGAGCCGGTCAGCCGCGTGGCGAACTCCGACATCCTGCCGCCGTCGCCCTTCCAGAAGCTCCGCACGCAGTCCCGGTATTTCCCGTTCCATTCCGCCCAGCCGATCGGGAAATTCCCGACCTGATAGCCGCCCGGGCCGAGGTCCCACGGCTCGGCGATGAGCTTGACCCGGTTGAGGACGGGATCCTGAAGGATGACGTCGAAGAAGGCGCCCAGCTTGTCGACGTCGAAGAGCTCCCGGGCCAGCGCGCTGGCGAGGTCGAAGCGGAAGCCGTCGACGCGCATCTCCAGCACCCAGTAGCGCAGGCTGTCCATGATCAGCTGCAGGACGCGCGGGTGGGTCATGTTCAGGGTGTTGCCGCAGCCGGTGAAATCCGTGTAGAAGCGGGGGTCTTCGGCGCCCAGCCGATAGTAGGACTTGTTGTCGATGCCGCGAAAGCAGAGCGTGGGCCCGAGCTGATTGCCCTCCGCCGTGTGGTTGTAGACCACGTCGAGGATGACCTCGATGCCCGCCGCGTGCAGGGCGCGGACCATCTCCTTGAACTCGCGCACGGAGCCCAGGGGCTCGGGGTCCGAGGAATAGCGCGCGTCCGGGGCGAAGAAGGCCAAGGTGTTGTAGCCCCAGTAGTTGCTCAGCCCGCGCTCGACGAGGTGATGATCGTCCAGGCGGTGGTGAACCGGCATGAGCTCCACGGCGGTCACACCCAGGCCCTGGAGATGGCGGATCGAGGACTCCGAGGCGAGGGCGCCGTAGGTGCCGCGCAGGCCGGCGGGGATCTCGGGGCGGAGCCTGGAGAAGCCTTTGACGTGAACCTCGTAGATCACGCTGCGGTCCCACGGGATATCCGGCCGCTTGTCGCCGCCCCAATCGAACGCCCCGGCGTCGATGACGGCGGCCAAGGGAGCGCAGTCCGCGTTGTCGCGCTCGTCGCGCGTCAGGTCCGCGCCCGGGTCCCCGATCCGGTAGCCGAACATTTTCTCATTCCAGATCGTGCGCCGGGGGATGGCCTTCGCGTAAGGATCCAGCAGGATCTTGGCGGGATTGAAGCGGTGGCCGGCGCCCGGCTCATAGGGGCCGTGCACGCGGTAGCCGTAGATCTGCCCCGGGCGAAGGCCGGGGACATAGCCGTGCCAGATCATATTGGTGCGCTCGGGCAGGGCGATCCGGGCGGACTCCTTCTTCGCGTCGGCGGAGTCGAAGAGGCAGAGCTCGACCTTCGTCGCGTTCTCCGAGAACAAGGTGAAATTGACGCCCATCCCGTCCCAGACGGCGCCGCAGGGATGCGGGCGGCCCGGGAGCGCCCTTAGGCCTTCCATTCCAGAAGGCGGGCGAGGCCTTTCAGCGGGATGATCGCCCACTGCGGCTGGCTCTCGAGCTCGGACTGCAGTTCGGCGAAGGCTCGGTCGACCAGCAGGACCCCGAGCAGCAGGTCCGTCTCGGGGCGCGTCTTGGGGAGCACCCCGCTCCCCTCCATGCGGGCGAGATAGGCTTTCAGGAAGGCGGCCGACACCCACCGGGACCAGAACCGCGCCCAGGGCTCAAGGCGCGCCTCGTCCTCGGTGCGGGTGACGCCGACGCGCCCGAGAAGGATCGTCTCGGCCGCGTAGTCGAACGATCTGAGCATGCCGGCCACGTCGCGCAGCGGCGAGCGCTTGATGCGGCGCTCCCGCAGCGACTGCTCGGGCGGCCCCTCGAAGTCGGAGACCTGGAAATCGCTGCCCGTGTAGAGAATCTGCTTCAGGTGATAGTCCCCGTGGCAGCGGATCCTCCGGCCGGAGAGCTTCCGGCCGACCAAGGAGTGCAGGCGCTTTTGGAGCTCGCCCTTCTGGCTCATGACCGCCTCGGCCCACGGGCGGCGCGCCTCGGGAAGGTCCTTCGCCTTTCGGCCGAGCAGGTCGAGGGCTTCGTTGGCGTGGTTGCGCATGGACTGATACAGCGAGCGCTGGTAGAGCTCGGAAAACTCCTCCGGGACGAAATTGGGCTCGGCCGTCCCGTCGGACAGGGCCAGGTGGAGCTCGGCCGTGCGCACGCCCAGGATCTTGGCGGTCTCCAGATAGTCGCCGAAGCGCTCGACGGCGAGGGGAGGCGGCTCGGCGTCGACCGCCGCGAGCGGGGCGGAGGGGGGCGCGGCGAGCTCCTTGGGAGGCTCCGCCGCCGCCTGGATGTCGTCGAAGTAGCGGCGCAGGGAGTCCAAAGTGTACTGCCAGGCGTTGCCGCGGTTGGGGACGAAGCAATGGAGCACCGACAGGACGCTTTCCTCGCCCCGGCGCGGGCGATATACGATCTCGCCGGCCAAGGCCGGCGAGGAGGGAAAGGCCTTCTTCGCGAGGAAGCGGCTGATCTCCGCGTCGGGATTCTCGCCCGCGTAGAGCCGGCGGTAGAGCTTTAGGATCAGGCGGTCGCCGAAGAAGACCGAGGTGTTCCGCTGTACGGATTTCATCGGGGTCGCCTCGGGCTGAGGCCGATCGCCGATCACGGCCTCCAGGCCCGGCGCCGCGTTCAGCAGGATCTCTCCGAAGCGTCCCTTGAGACGGCGGCCCTGGCGGATGCCGGTCAGCAGCGCCGCGCAGAACTCCGGATCGCTCATCGCGTCGAAGAGCACGCCGTCGGGGCAGGCCTTGGAGCCCTTGCCGCGGACCTCCGCCAGCACGGCGTAGGGGTGCTCCTCGCGGATCTTCTGCGCCTTCTCCCCGTCGGCGAAGCCGATGGGCAGCACGTAGGTCTCGGGCGCGGCGTCCAGGAACTCCGCCTTGATGAGGCAGACGCGCGCGCCGGCCTTCGGGCCGTAGCCCAGGGCCGCGCTCTCCAGGAGGCGGACCGAGCGCAGCTGGTGGGACTTGCCCTCGAACCAGTGCCGGGCGCGCAGATGGGCCTTCAGCGCCTCGCGCAGCTCGGGCCCGGCCTTCTCCGAGAGCAGCGAGGCCCAGGAGCCGGAGCACGCGATCTCCGGCGTGGAGGACGGCGTGAGGGCGGGGTCCGCCTCCGGGACGGTGGGCTTGCGGATGCGGAACCAGTAAAAGGAATGCGGGCCCAAGGTGAGCCGGTAGCGCTCGTCCTTGATCGCCGGGAACTCGTAGCGGCCGAACATCTCGACGAGGCTCAGGCCCTTGAAGGCCGAGAGGTCGAGCTCGGCGAGCTCGACGAAGCGCGAGAGGTTCGCCACGACGAGTATGCGCTCCTCGTCGAAGGTGCGGATGAATGAGAGAATCTTTCGGTTCTCGCAGCCGATGAAGGAGGTCGCCCCCCGGCCGAAGGCCTTGTAGCGCTTGCGCAGGTCGATGAGGCGCTTCGTCCACCAGAACAGCGAGTGGGGATTGCCCTGCTGGATGTCGACGTTCACGGCCTCGTAATGGTACTCCGGGTCGATGCCGATGGGCAGGTAGAGTGATTGGGGGTTGGCGCGGGAGAAGCCCGCGTTGCGGTCGGCGTTCCACTGCATCGGCGTGCGCACGCCGTTGCGGTCGCCGAGGTGGATGTTGTCGCCCATGCCGATCTCGTCGCCGTAGTACATGACCGGCGTCCCGGGCAGGCTGAACAGCAGGCCGTTGAGCAGCTCCATCTTCCGGCGGTGGTTGCCCAGCAGGGGGGCCAGCCGGCGGCGGATGCCGAGGTTGATGCGCGAGCGCGAGTCCTTGGCGTAAAAGCGGTACATGTAGTCGCGCTCCTCGTCGGTGACCATCTCCAAGGTGAGCTCGTCGTGGTTGCGCAGGAAGATGGCCCACTGGCCCCGGTCGCCGACATCGGGCGTCTGCTCGAGGATGTCCACGATGGGCGAGCAGTCCTCCATGCGCAGAGCCATGAACAGGCGCGGCATGATGGGGAAGTGGAAGGCCATGTGGCATTCGTCGCCGTCGCCGAAATAGGCGGCTGCGTCCTCGGGCCATTGGTTGGCCTCGGCCAGGAGCATGCGGTCCTGGAACTTGCGGTCGACGTGGGCCCGCAGGTCCTTGAGGAAAGAGTGCGTCTCCTGAAGATTCTCGCAGTTGGTCCCTTCGCGCTCGAACAGGTAGGGCACGGCGTCGAGCCTCAGGCCGTCGACGCCGAGGCCCAGCCAGAAGTCCATCGCCTTGAGGACGTACGCGCGCACCGCCGGGTTGTCGAAATTGAGGTCGGGCTGGTGGGAGTAGAAGCGATGCCAGTAATAGGCCTTGGCCAGCGGATCCCAGTTCCAGTTCGAGGTCTCGAAGTCGTGGAAGATGATCCGGGCGTCGCGGTACTTCTGGGGGTCGTCGCTCCAGACGTAGAAGTCGCGCTCCAGGCTTCCCACGGGGGCCCGGCGGGCCTTCTGGAACAGCTCGTGCTGGTCGGAGGTGTGGTTGAGGACGAGCTCGGTGATGACCTTGAGGCCCCTCTTCTTGGCCTCTCGCAGGAAGAGCTTGAAGTCCTCCAAGGTCCCGTAGTCCGGGTGGACGCTGAAGAAATCGGCGATGTCGTAGCCGTCGTCCCGGAGGGGGGAGGGGTAGAAGGGGAGCAGCCAGAGCGCGGTGACCCCGAGGTCCTGAAGGTAGTCGAGCTTCTGCGTCAGGCCGAGGAAGTCGCCTTTGCCGTCCTCGTTGCCGTCGAAGAAGGCGCGGACGTGAAGCTCGTAGATGACGGCGTCCTTGTACCAGCCCGTGGGGGCGGTCAGCGTTCGGGACCTCGTTCTTCGTTCGGTCGTCATCGGTCGGATTCTAGCGTTTATGCGGCCGGTTCGAGCAGCGACTTGATCTTCGCGGCCATCTCGCCGTAGCCCTCGAGCGTGGACGGCTTCGTCAGGAAGAGCCGGCAGCCGAGCCTTTCGGCCTCGGCGCGGTCGGTGTCGAGGTCCGAGCCGGTCAGCAGGACCACCGGGCGGCCGCGCTGGGCGGGATCGGCGCGCAGCCGGCGCAGCACCTCCAGGCCGTCTATCCCCGCCATCTTGATGTCCAATACGATCAGGTCGGGCGCCAAGCGGCGCTCGAGGAGCAGCTCGAGGGCCGCCTCGCCGCTGGACGCCACCTGGACGGCGTGGGGGATGTCCGCCTCGTTCGCGGCGAGGCGGAACAGGAACGCGTCGTCCTCGTCGTCGTCGACGAGCAGTATCTCCCCGCTCATCCGGTCCCTCCCAAGGTGAAGAAGAAGGCGGCGCCCTCCCCGGGCCGGCTTTCGGCCCGGATCGTCCCGCCGTGGAGCTCGACGATGCGGGCCGCGGCGCTCAGGCCGATCCCGACCCCCGGGATGCCCCGCGCGTTCGCCAGCCGGTAAAAGGGCCTGAAGATCTGCTCCGCCAGCGCGGGGTCGAAGCCGGGCCCGTTGTCCCGGACGAAGTACGCCGGAGGGCCGCCGGGCGCGTCTCGCCGTCCGATGTCGATGCGGACGCCGCGCCGGCCGCGCGTGAAGATCAAGCCGTTGTCGAGGAGGGCGCGCAGCAGGATGCCCAGCAGGCGCGGATCGCCCCGGACCGTCATGCCTTCCTGGATCGAAACTTCGAGCCGGCGCTCCGGGTCCAGGGCCGCCAGCTCGGCCGCGCACCTGCGGGCGAGGGCCGTGAGATCGACCGTCTCCATGGCGGGCCTCTCCTGGGAGAGCCGGCTCAAGGTCATCAGGCCGTCGAGCATGAGGCGCAGGCGCTTTCCGGCCTCCAGGATGCGGAGGAAATGACGGCGGTTCTCCTCGTCGAGGCCGCCTTTCCTTCTCAGGATCAGCTCCGAGTTGACGGTGATCGTGCGGGCCGGGGCGCGCAGATCGTGCGCCACCGAGTAGCCGAACGCCTCGAGATGGCGGATGGTCCGGGTCAGGCTCGCGGCCATGTCGTTGAAGGCCGAGGTCAGCTGCCCGATCTCGTCGCC
>JAKFCD010000041.1:0-111416 GCA_036676805.1 Elusimicrobiota bacterium | reverse complement strand
CGCGGCGGCCGCGGCGCGGAGCGGCGCGGCGGCGTCGGGCGGCGAGACGCGTCGTCCGAAGATGGGCGCGGCGCGCGGCACGCCGGGGACGGCGGTCGGCGCCGACGGGACGGCCGCGGGTACGGCCGAAGGAGCGGCCAGAGGAGCGGCCAGAGGAGCGGCCAGAGGAGCGGCCAACGGCAGCGCGACCGACGGCGCCAAGACCGGCGCGGCCAAGAGGGTCGCGCCCGCGCCGGAGATCGTCCCGGAGACCCCCGAACCTACCTGGGCGTTGATCGATGGGACCTCGACCACGCCCGCCCGAAGGGGGCCGGCGGCCAGGAGGACGGCCGCCGCGAACGCGGCGGAGCGGGCGGCGAGGGGCCTGCGCCCAACGGGGCTCATCCC
This sequence comes from Elusimicrobiota bacterium, assembly GCA_036676805.1. Classification (GTDB taxonomy): domain Bacteria; phylum Elusimicrobiota; class Elusimicrobia; order UBA1565; family UBA9628; genus GWA2-66-18. The sequence goes on along the minus strand of JAKFCD010000041.1, from coordinate 111,029 downwards.
TCCAGTGTCGCCCCAGGGAGGCCGTTTGTCAAGACGAGGGAACGGCTCGGTCAGCGGGGCAGAAGGAAGGGCCTCGCGCCGTCAGCAGCCGATCTCCCGGTTTGTCGTCGACTATCCTCAAGGATGGTCGGGTTTCAATCCAAAGATCATCGTCGCGGGAGCGAGGCCGGAGGCTCGTATTTTTTCCAGCGAACGCGTGAGCGCGTCGAGCGTCCCGGGAGCCAGCAGGCCCTTGGCCTTCTCGAGCTTCTCGCGCCCGCGGTCGAGCAGGTAGAACGCGCCGTCGGTCTTGGACGGGTCGAGCTTGAGTCGGTGAAGCCCCGCCGCGACCTGGATGAGGCCCTGCAGCAGGAGCTTCTCCTCGCCCTCGGCCTTCATCCAGAACGCCTCGAGCTCCTCGTGCGCGTCGAAATATCTCCCCTCGGCCCCAAGCGCGTCGGCCCGGGCGAGGGCCTCGCGGAGGCGCGTCACCGCTCGCGCGGCGGCGGGTTCTTGACGAGCAGTAGGAGCGGGCGCGCGCCGATCATGCTTCATTGTATCAAACCGGGCGAGGCCGGAAATCCCGAGTAAAATTGCGGGGGCTTTATGCCTATAATCTCCCCAGGTCTTCCGGCGCAAGGAGAGGCGATGAGAAAAGCCCGCGGTTCCGCGATCCTGCTGCTGCTCGCCGCGCTTCCCGCGGCGGCCCTCTCCTGGGATCAAGGCGATCCCGCCGCCCGCTGGCGCTCGTCCCTCTCCGCCGCCCCCGCCGTCCCCCGCCCGGTCCTCGCCGATCCGCCGAAGGCGAATCAGCCCGGGGAATTCCAGGCCTACGTCCTCTCTCTGCAGTGGTCGGCCGCGTTCTGCGAGACCCGGCCCCATCTGCCCGAGTGCGGCGACCGCGACCCCGACCGGTTCTCCGCGAGGAACCTCACCTTGCACGGCCTCTGGCCCGAGAAGGTCGGGGACACGGCCCGCAAGTACGGCTACTGCGGCGTCGACGACGCGACGCGGGCGCTCGACCGCGCGCCGACGTGGTGCCGCCTGCCGGCGCTCGGGCTGACGCGCGCGACGAGCGCCCGCCTGGCTTCGGTCATGCCGGCCGTCTCCTCCTGCCTCGACAAGCACGAGTGGATCAAGCACGGCACCTGCTCGGGCTACGCTCCCGAGGACTACTTCCTCCGGTCCTCCGAGCTCGTCGAGCACATCGCCGGGACGGCCTTCGGACGCTTTCTCTCCGCGAACGCGGGACGCGCCGTGACGGCGGACGCGCTGCTCGCGGCCTTCGAGCGCGACTTCGGCGCGGGAAGCCGGACCTTGGTCAAGCTGACGTGCGCGAAGGCCCGCGGCGCGTCCTTGCTCGTTGACGTGCGCCTGAAGCTGGCCCATCCCCTGCGCCCGGCCAAGGAGCTGGGGAAGATGCTGCTGCCGGGCGGCGGCAAGGGGAACTGCCCCGCCTCCTTCGAGCTCGACGAGCTCTAGAGCGCGCGCCAGCCCAGGTTTTCCTGGGCCGTCACGGTCCAGCCGGGGTTGACGTAGAGATTGAAGCGCGGCTTGAAGACCGGCTCCCGGTCGGGCTTGGCGTCCATGATTCCTCTCGCGAACTTCCCGTCGATCGGGAACGCCGTCGTGAGCTGATGACGGCCGTCGCGCCGGACCGCGTAAATCAGAAGGTGGCTCTCGCCCGACTTGCGGTCTTTCAGCGGCGCCAACGGCACGAGGTAAGTGAACACCGAGGCCTCGATCGTCCCGCCGTCCGGCGTTCTCCACGTCACCCGCTGCTCGACGCGGCCGAGCGCCTTCGCGGACGGCGCGAGCCTCGCGGCGCGCGGGACCCTCGCCGGCGCGCCGATCAGCTGAAGCAGCGCCGAGGTGACGTTCGAGGCGAACTCACCCTCCGGGGCGAGCGGGCTGAAGGCGCCCGCGGGCAGGCCCAGGCGCTCGTCGAGACGGGACTCGAGCCAGCGCTTGCCCTTGAGGCCGTACGCGGTCTGGAGCTGGGAGAAGAGGTAGCCGTAGGTGTGCATCACGCCCGCGGGGGCGTGCGCCACGCCGCCGACGACGGCGCGCTTGATCCCGAGGGTCCGCATCGCCTTCTCGGGGAGGATCTCGGACTTCGCCAGCTCATCGAACACCGTGCAGGAGGTCCAGTGGCGCGCGGAGACCTCCCGGGCGATGTTGAGGCTGCGCCTCAGGCCCGGAAGCGCGTCCTCGAGCGCCTCGGCGGGCTCTCCGGCCATGAGCCGGTCGTGCAGTCGGGCGAAGGTCTCGTAGTCGAGGCCGGCGGCGGAGGCCGGGGCGGCGAGAAGGAGGACCAGGAGCGCTCCGTGCATGGGGCGATTCTATCAAACGCCGGGGTCAGATCTTGGGCTTGAAGCTGCGCACGACGGCCTCGAAGACGGGAAGCGTCGCCTTGTATTCCGAGGCGACGGCCCGGTGCTCGATCTGGAAGAATCCGCCCTGGATAGGGAAAAGCGCGTAATCGAACCGGTTCATGTACTCGAGCTTGCGGGAATGAGGCTTGTAATAAGGACGCTCCTGGTGAAAACGAAGCACGGTGCGGCCGCCGATCTTCTCTACAGTGATCTCCGGTTGGCCTTTGTCGGAGAGCATCCAGAACGTTTCGGCGTAGGCCCGGGCGTCTTTGTACTGAGGCTCCATTTCGGGGAACTTGGTGATGGAGATGTGCGTCCGTTTCCCGTCCCACAAGGAAAGGCCCTTCGCGGGATCGAGATATTTGCTCTCGCGGACGCCCCATTCGCCGGGCACGCGACAGGAGAAGCCTGCTTCCTCCGAAGTGAAATCGATCATCCCGACCCCCGCGACGATCTCCTGGGTGGGGACGACGATGGCCCCCTCCTCCGGCGCGCGCTTGCAAGCGGCGAGGGCGACTAGGACGGCGAGAGCGAGGGCGGGCTTCATTCCTTAGCTTCCTTGGCTTTGCGGACCTCTTCGATCAGGGCCTTATCGCCGGACGCCTCGGCGTACCGAGCCGCTTTTTCGAGGAAGACCATTCGATCGGGCGCCCTGGCGGCGGCCGAAGCTTGAACAAGATAGTAACTTCCGAGGTCCTTGTAGCTCGCGGTCGTCGCGCCTTGGATTTCGGGATCGAGCGCGGCCATGCGGTTGGCGTGAGCGGTCTCGAGCTCGGCGAGCCGGCGCGCGCCGCGCGTGAGCGTCAACAGATCGAGGGCCTTCGCCCGCTGCTCCTCGCCGGTCGCGACCGAGCGAGCGCGAACCCGTTGGAGCCGGCCGGCTTCAACGGCGATGGCCGACTTGAGCGTAAGCGCGCGGGCCGGAGCCGCGGTCTCGATATCGTCGAAAAGCTTTCGCCTCCATGAGCCGATGCCGTGGGTCATCATCACGTAGTCGGCGAAATCGTCGTTCATCCTCACCGAGGCGGGATCGCGCTTCAGCTTCGAGCGCAGATAGAGGTTCTTGGTCTTGTACGCCTCCTCCTCGTACTCGAGCGGCTGGACGTCCGGGATGTTGCCGCGCGCCATCTCGCGGAAGACCGGGTCGCGGCGGTCCTGCCAGGCGTGGGTGAGCTCGTGGACGAGCACGACGTCGTTCTCCTTGACGACGGCCTCCACGGCCTCGGGATGCGCCTCGAGGTACGCCAGCAAGGCGTCGCGCGTGGAGAGCGAGGCGCGCAGCGCCGACGCCCGGCGCGGCGGCACGGTCCCGATCACGGAGGCCAGGAGGCCCTCGCGGTCGAGCACGACGGCCCGGCGGCGATAGTCGTACCGCGCGACGACCCCTCCGCCTTGGTCCTCGATCAGGATGGGGGGGAGGTCGGGTTTGCCCGCCGCGTCGAGGCGCGACAGGACGGTCCGGCCGAAGGGGTCCCGGCCTATCTCGGCTCGGGCGGACGCCTGGAGCCTCTCGCCGACCGATCTCTCCAGAACGGTGTAATAGGGCGGCTCCGCGCGCGGGCCCGGCGTCCCGGCCGGGACCGGCTGGGCCGCGGCCCGGCGGTCCGCCATGGTCCGTCCCCCGTCGAAGTACGCGGCGACCTTGTCGAGCTCGGCGCCGGCCATGGCGCGGATCTTGGACAGATCGGATTTGGGGTCGAGCGCGACGGCGGCGAGCCCGGGAGGAAGGTCCTGTGCCAGCATCTCCAACCTCGCCCGATCGCCGGGGTCGGCGGGACGTTTCGGGTCGAGCATCAAGTTGAGGGACTCGAGAGCCGCCCGCCGCGCGTCCTGGCGCAGGTCGAGCACGGCCTTGTCGAACGCGGTCTTATCGGCCGGAGCCTTGGTCTTGGGGTCGAGGGCGCGGCCGTCGTCCTCGAGGCGCCAACCCAGGCTTATCAGCCCCGCCTTGACCCGTTCGTCGATTCCGGCGCGGCGCCAATCGGCCCGGGCGGCCGGCGCCGCGGGCGTCGGCGCGGCGGCGGCCGGGGCGGGCATGACGAGCATGACGGCGAGGATGATGAGGGGCTTCATCGTCCCCCTTAGCGTAAAGAGAACGGCCTTTTTCGTCAAGGGCCCGACGGGCGTCCCGTCGAAAAAACTTGCATTTCTCGACGAGAAATGCTATACTATCATGCTGTTAACGCGACTGGACAGTAAAAGATAGCACTCGATGGACAAACTTCGCCGCGCCGAGGTTCCATGCACCTGAAATCGATCGACATCGTCGGCTACAAGTCCTTCGCGGATAAGACCCACGTGGATCTGGAGCCGGGCATCACGGGCGTCATCGGGCCCAACGGCTGCGGCAAGTCGAACGTCATGGAGTCCGTGCGCTGGTGCCTCGGCGAGATGTCATGGAAGTCGCTGCGCGCCGACTCGATGACCGACGTGATATTCTCGGGGACCGCGAAGCGCTCCCCCCAGTCGCTGGCCGAGGTCACCTTGACCTTCGACAACGCCAGCTCGATGCTGCCCGTCGAGTACTCCGAGGTGATGATCACCCGGCGCCTGTTCCGCTCCGGAGAGTCCCAGTATTTCCTCAATAAGACCCAGTGCCGCCTGCGCGACATCCGCGAGATGTTCCTCGACACCGGCCTGGGCGGCGACGGCTACGCCATCATCGACCAGGGCGGCGTCGACTCCATGATCCGCAGCAAGCCCGAGGAACGCAGGGCGTTTTTCGAAGAAGCCGCCGGCGTCGCGAAGTACAACGCCAAGCGCGCCGAGGCCCTGCGCAAGCTCGACCGCGTGGATATGGACCTGGGGCGCCTGCAGGACTCCGTCGCGCTCATCGAGGAGCAGGTCAAGAAGCTCGATTCCGACGCCCGCCGCGCCAAGCTCTACGCGAAGTACAAGGAGGAGCTGACGGCGATGGAGGCCGCGCACATCATCGAGCAGACCGCCTCCATCGAGGCCGAGCTGGCCGTGATGCAGGAGCGCATCGGGCCCGTCGAGCAGACGCTCGGCGAGTGCCGCTCGCAGATCGCCGCGGAGGGCGCCAATCACGCGGCCCTGAACCTCGAGAAGACCGGCGAGCAGAACCGCCTGATCGAGGCGAACGCGAAGGTCGCCGAGGTCAAGACCGCGGCGGGCCGTCTCGAGGAGCGCCTGCAGAGCTCGGCGGAGTCCGTCGCCGGCATGGACGCCCGGACCGAGTCGTGCCGCGCCGAGGCCGAGCTCAACCGCGGCCGCGCCGCGTCCATCGATCCCGAGATCGCCGTCGTCGCCGCGTCCATCGCGGCCGCCGAGGCGTCGCTCGCCGAGGCCAAGGCCCGCGCCGAGGCCGCCGCCGCCGAGCTGTCCGCCATCGAGGCGTCCGTGTCCGAGGCTCAAGCCCTCAAGGACTCGCTCGCCCGCGAGGCTCAGGCCAAGACGCAGGAGTCCTACGAGCTCGGCCGCGAGCTGTCGGGCGCGGAGTCGGAGTTCACGCGCGCCGAGGTGCGCGCGCGCGCGGCCCTGAAGAGCCTGGAGCGGGACCTGTCTGCGGCCGCCGAGGCCCGCGGGCGCCTGGACGAGGCCCGCGCCGAGTCCGTGCTGGCCGAGACCGCGTTCGAGGCCGCCCAAGCCGCCGCGACCGCCGCCGACCTGCGCGCCGAGGAGCTGCGCGCCCGCCAGAACGCGCTGTCCGAGGAGACGGTGACCTTGCGTTCCGCTCTCGCTCAGACGGCCGCTCGGGCCGAATCCCTCGAGAGCCAGGGCGGCCAGAACCCCTATTGGGTCGGCGCCCAGGCCGTGCTCAACGCGGGCATCGCCGGCGTGGTCGGCACCGTGCGCGGTCTGTTCCGCGTCGACGACGCCTTCAAGCCCGAGCTCGAGGACCTTCTCGGCGAGCGCCTGTTCGCCGTCGTCGTCGAGGACTCCGCCGCCGCCCGGCTGGGCGTGGAGCTGCTGCAGTCCTCCGGAACGGGCCGGGCGCGCTTCCTGGTGTTATCGGCGTTGACCGACGAAGTCGGTCAACGGGCCTATCCCGCCGAGGCCAAGCCCCTGCTCTCCCGCCTGCAGTACGACCCTCGTCACGAGAAGGCCCTGCGCCATCTCTTCGCCGAGGCCTACGAGCTCGACGGCAAGCTGTTCGGCGAGCATTGGGTCTACGGCGGCGCCGCCGCGAAGGACGGCGTCCAGCCGACGCTGGCCGACCTCGGCGAGCTCAAGGAGAAGGTCGCGTCGCTCGAGCTGCGCGGCGCGGCGCTCTCCGAGGAGCGCGCGCAGACGGAAGGCGCGCTGACGGAAGCCCTGCAGGCCGCCCGGCTGGTGTCCGCGGCGCTCTCCCAGGAGTCCGGCCGCCGCCACTCGCTCGAGGCCCGCGTCAGCCAGCTCGAGCAGTCTCTTGAGAATCATGGGCGCAACGTGGACCTGTCCACCGAGGAGTCCGCCCGGGCCCTCGCCGACGCCTCGCTCGCGAAGGAATCGATCCACGAGCGCAAGGCGCGCCGCGCCGAAGCGGAGTCCCGCGTGGTCGCGGTACGAGCCTCCGAGGAAAATGCTTCCGCGACTCTCGCGCACGCGCGCGAGGAGCTGTCGGGCAAGCGCGCCGCGTTCCAGGGCCAGGACGAGCGCCGCCGCGGCGTCGAGCAGGAGCTGTCGGCGTACTCCTCGAGCCGCAAGCGCCTCGACGACGAGAAGGCCTCCCTCGAGGCCGCGATCGCCCGCCTGGCCGCCGAGGCCGACGAGCTCGCCCGGCGCAAGGAGGAGGCGCTCGCCTCCCAGGAGAGCATGCGCGTCGAGATCTCCGGTCTCCAGGCCGAGCTCGCCGGGCACGAGAACGCGGCGAAGAACGTCTTCGAGAACCTCCAGGACCTGCAGGGCCGCATCGAGCTGATGGGCGAGACGATCAAGCAGCTCCAGGGCCGCCACGATCAGGCCCAGGCCGACCTGCATCAGCACGAGGTGCACGCCTCGGCGATGAAGTCCAAGTACGACCTGCTCAAGACCCGCCTCTGGGACGAATGGCAGCTCACGGCCGAGGAGGCTAAGAACAAGTTCAAGGGCGTCGTCGTCGAAGTCGACAAGATCGAGTTCCTGCGCCGGCGCATCGCCGCGATGGGCAACATCAACATGGCGGCCCCCGAGGAGTACGAGGCGCTCGCCGAGAAGCAGCGCTTCCTGATCGGTCAGATCAACGATCTTCTCAAGGCTAAAGATGATCTGCTGGCCGCGATCTCCAAGATCAACAACGCCACGCGCGAGAACTTCCGCCAGACCTTCACCGAGGTGCGCGAGCACTTCCGGCGCCTGTACGGCGTGCTGTTCGAGGGCGGCGAGGCCGACCTGATCCTCACGAACCCCGAGGACATCCTCACGACCGGCGTGGACATCGTCGCCCAGCCCCCGGGGAAGAAGCTGCAGAGCATCACGCTCCTCTCGGGCGGCGAGAAGACCTTGACCGCGGTGGCGCTGCTGTTCGCGTTCTTCATGGTCAAGCCTTCCCCGTTCTGCATGCTCGACGAGGCCGACGCCGCGCTCGACGACGCCAACATCGAGCGTTTTGTCGCGCTCCTGCGCGAGTTCCAGAACAAGACCCAGTTCCTCATCGTGAGCCACAACAAGCGGACGATGGAGGCGGCCGACGTCATCTACGGCGTCACGATGGAGGAGAAGGGCATCAGCCAGCTCATCTCCGTCGACTTCCGCAAGAAGGTCGGGGGCACCGAGCGCGAGGCGGCGAGCCACGTCGTCGCGCAGCAGGGCCCCTTCGCCCTTCCCGACGCCGGCACGACCGAAGCCTAACGTCCGGCGCTATTGCGCCGATCGTTGGGGTCTGGTATAACGAAGACTTGTGATCTACGGGGTCTTCTCCGACGTCCACTCGAACTACGAGGCCTTGAGCGCCGTGCTCGACTACCTCGAGGACCTCGGGGTGGAGGGCTGGATCTGCTGCGGGGACCTCGTGGGCTACGGGCCCGAGCCCGACGCCTGCCTAGACCGCATCCGCGCCCTCAAGAAGATCTCGATTATCTGCGGCAATCATGACCTCGCGGTGCTCGACCGCCTGGACCTCGAGTGGTTCAACCAATACGCGCGCGCGGCCGTCCTCTGGACGCGGACTCATCTCTCGGACGAGAACCGCGCGTTCCTGTCGGGCCTGACGGCCAGGCTCGACACGCCGGACTTCACGCTGGCGCACGGCACGCCGCGCAACCCGGTCGAGGAGTACCTGATGAGCCCGCTGCAGTTCCGCGACAGCGTGTCGCTGGTGAGCAAATGGCCGCTGTTCGTCGGCCACAGCCATATGCCGCTCGTGTTCCGCTATGCCGAGGGGGACTCGGAGAAGATCGACTGGCGTTCCTTGGAGGAGCAGGAGGAGGCGCTGCCGCGCATCTACGGCGGCGTCACGGCGCCGGTCGCGCTGAATCCGGGCTCGGTCGGCCAGCCGCGGGACCAGGACCCGCGCGCCTCGTGCGGCCTGTACGACTCGGAGAAGGGGACCTTCCGCATCTTCCGCGTGCCCTACGACGTCGTCGGCGTTCAGAACAAGATCCGCGCCGCGGGGCTTCCCGAGTACCTCGCCCTGCGCCTCGCCTACGGACAATGAAAAGAAAATTCTCACTGTCCGCCCTGCTCGAATCGACGACGAAGCAAGTGTTTTTCAAGCGGCATTGGGAGCGCCGTCCGCTTCTGGTGACCACGAAGGATCGGCGTCGGTTCTCGAGGCTGCTGGCGATGCGCGATTTGGACGGGTTGATTCATCAGATCAAGGATCCGCATATCGCGGCGTTCCTGCGGGTCGTCAAACGAGACGGCAAGGATCTTGGCCAAAAGTCCGTCCCGACGACGGAGAGCGGCAATCCGGACCTGCCGGCCCTCTATGCCGCATTCTCGCAGGGCTACACGCTCGTTCTCAATGCCGTCGACCAGCGTTGGAGGACGATATCGACGATGAGCCGTGAGTTGGAGGAGGAGCTCGGTCATCGGGTCGGCGTAAACGCTTACTTCACGCCGGAGCAATCGCAAGGATTTCTGCCTCACGCCGATGATCACGACGTTCTGATTTTACAAGTGGACGGCGTCAAGGATTGGAAAATCTACAGGCCCGAAGTTTATCTTCCGCTCGAAAACCAGCGCCCTGAGGTGAAGGTGGAAGCCCTTGGTCGACCGATTTTGACCGCTCGGTTGAAATCCGGGGACGTCTTGTATGTTCCCAGGGGCTTCATTCACGAAGGAAGCACTGAAGATTCGCCGTCGCTGCACCTGACGGTCGGATTGCACCCATTCCGCTGGATCGACGCGATGAAAGAAGCCCTTGATCTCGCGGCCGCGGAAAACGTGGAATTACGGAGAGCGATTCCCGGTCCGATCATGAGCGCAAAACACGTCTCCGCGCTCGCGCAGCGTCGCTTTGAGACGCACTTCCGGGAAATGGCTGTCATGAAGCCTGCTGCGGCGGTCATGGCCCGACTTCGTCGCCGTTTGCTCACCGACGGCAGTCCGAGCTTGGAAGGACATTTTGAGTCGGTCTCGAAAGCGGCGCAAGTTCGTCTGGCTACGCGTCTGCAAAGACGGGTCGGGCCGCCTTGCGAGGTCTCGGCGACCAGGACGCATGCCACTATCCGTTTCGCCGGTAATTCGGTGAGCGGGCCGGTTTCCATAGAACCTGCGCTGCGTTTTATGGCAGGGACGCAATGGTTCAGCGCCGGCGATCTTCCAGGACGAATGTCTGGAAAGTCAAAGTTGGTTCTGGTTAGGCGGCTGGTGAGCGAGGGTTTATTGTCCATAGACTCTGGGCGGAATTGAAGGAGGACTTGTGAGGAGAGCGATGAAACGTGGTCGTAAGAGCGGAGACCATCTGCCCGCAGACCTGGGGCCAGCCAAGGCGTATATGACCTTCTGGTGTTCTCAGGACGATCGCCTCGGAAGATACAAGAACCAATTCGCCGAGGTCCTTAAAAAAGCCATGAATGATGCGGATTTTAAGAGCCGGTTGATCGGTAACACAGCGAAGGTGTTGAAGGAAAACGGTATTGATCTGGGTGCCGCTTTAACCATCAAAGTCATCGACAACTCGTACGACACGATCCATCTCATGATCCCGCGCATGCAGGCCGTGGGAAGCTCGAAATGCGTCGTGGAACTTCGCGATGCCGATTTGATCTCGCGAGGCTCGAAGGAGGTCTGTCGCGACGACTTCAATATCGGCGACAACTGGCGCGGTGCCAACCGCGCCGACCTCAAGGACAGCGGCGACCCGCACAACGTCGATTGATCGCGTGTTCTTGCCCTTGACAGGAACACTCCCGAGGCTATACTATCGGCGGAGTTCCGTCGCATAGGGATCGCGGAGGCTGCATGCGGACGAATATCTGTTGGGGGTTGTGCGCCGCGAGCGTGGCGGCCATCATCATCCTGGACGGCGGCCGCGGATTCGTCCCATTTCTCGCTGTCGATTCATTTGCCGCGGTTTCCGTCGCCGCCGTTGTTGCAGCCTTGTGGCGCCGGTTCGATCCTAATCGAGATTCGCTTTCGCATGCGGCGCACGCCGCGCTGGCTGCGGGCGCGCTGGCGACCGTCGTCAACGCCGCGATCACGATGATGAGCGAGACGGACGCGGTCATGATGGCTCAGCGGCTGGCCCTCGGCTTGACGGGTCTGCTGTACGGAGCCGCCTCGGCCGCTGTTATGCAATCGCTCGCTCGCCCGAACGGCCCGGTCTCCGTTGACGCCGCCGTATAGACGAGGGTGGTCCGCGACGTTGGCTCCCGTTAGCGAAAAAAATCTCTCACCATCCGGATCAAGCCCTCGGTGGACTTCCCGGGGATCTCCTCGCCCTCCCAGTTGATGGAGAAGTGGGCGTTGCGCTGGGTGGGCTTGACGTAGGTCTCATACATCGGCAGGACCGTCGTCAGGATCTGGTGCTTGGCGCCCTCGACGTCGCGTCCGCGCTCGGTGATGTCGCGCGAGATGCGGCGCAGGGCGGCGGTGGCGATGCCCGTCGAGACGAAGATCTTGTAGTCGTAGAGCGCGAGCAGCTCCCTCGGGTGCAGCGCGTAGAGGCCCTCCACGACGATGATCTGCGCGGGCTCCAGGCGCTTGGTCTCGTGCCGGCGCGTATAGGCCTTGAAGTCGTAGATCGGCTGCTCGATCGCCTCGCCCGCCCGCAGGCGGTCGAGCTGCTCGAGCGCCAGCTCGAAGTCGATCGCGTGGGGATGATCGAAGTTGTACGCCGTGCGCTCCTCGAGGCTGAGGTGGCCCAGCGGACGGTAGTAGTTGTCCAGGGAGAACATCCGGCCGGAGATCCCCGCGGCCCGGCTCTGCTCCAGGACCGCCCGCGCGAAGGTCGTCTTGCCCGAGCCCGAGCCGCCGGCCACGCCCATGATGAACTTCCGCTTGGCGCTCATCCGCACATCGTACAATATGGCCGTGCCCGCCCGAATTCCGCCGCACCGCGCCGCGGCCGCGTATCTCGCCCTGATCCTGGCCTTCGGCTTCGGCCTGCGCTGGCGCGCCGCGAACCATCCTTACATCAGCCAATGGGACGAGGCCTATCACGCGCTCGTCGCGAAGAACATCGCGGCGGATCCGCCCGTGCCGGTCCTTTACGCGCAGAAGGTCCTGCCCGCCGACGACCGGGACTGGACGAAGGCCGGCGTCTGGCTCCATAAGCCGCCTCTTCCTCTGTGGCTGATGGCGGCGGGCATCGCGGCCTTCGGGGAGAGGGAGCTGTCCTTCCGTATTGCGTCCGTAATTCTCGACACGTTGGCCATCCTGCTGATATTTCTTTTGGCCAAGGTGCTTTTCGGGGCCTCCTATCCTTGGGCGGGCCTGGCCGCGGCCGGCCTCTATGCGCTCAATCCGCTGATGATCCGCCTGGTGTCGGGCCGCATTCCCGACGACTCGCCGCACGTGGTCAACTCGTTCTTCATCTCGCTCACCGTTTATCTTTTCGCCGTCGCGTCCCGTAAGAACAGCCGTGCTTACGCCGCCGCCGCCGGCCTGTCGCTGGGCCTTGGGACGCTGTGCATGTCGGCCGTCGCCTTGCTCGGCTTGGCGGCCCCCCTTCCGTTGATGCTGTCCCTGCGGGGCGCCCGCGGGAGCGCCCGCCTCCTTGCCGTTGCTTTCGTGTTTTTCCTCGCCGCGGCCCTGCCCTGGCCGCTCTACTGCCTGAGCCGCTGGCCGGAGCTCTGGCGGCACGAATCCGCGCTCCACGTGGAGCACCTGTTTTCGGCCCTCGACGGCCACGCGCACGCCTGGTGGTGGTATCTCAAGATACTCCCGGTGCAGTACGGAGGGAGCGCCGCGTTCGTCTGGGCCTCGACCTTGGCCGCCGCGGCCTACGCCGCTCTCGAGGCCCGTCGCCGCAAGGACGCCGGCCTGGCGGCCGTGCTGTGCTGGGCGCTGATCCCTTATATCTTCTTTTCCCTGATCGCGACCAAGCTCTACGCCTATGTCGCCGTCGCCGTGCCCGCCGTCTGCCTGCTCATGGGCTTCGCGGCCGCCGCGCTGTGGGCCGCGCGGGCGGGACGCTTGCGGACGGCCGCCGCGGGGGTCCTGCTGGCCGCGGGGGCACAGACCGGGGCCGTCGCCGTCGAGCGCGCGACGGCCGACTATTCCACGGCCCCCTGGAACACGACCTACGACTATCCGTCCTTCCGTTCGGTGATGCTCAAGCTGCGCGGGGTGCCGGGGCCCAAGGTCCTGCTCAACGTGAGAGACGATAAATCACCGCAGGCGATGTACTACTCGCGCACACCCGCCTATCCCGACGCTCCGACGCCCGACGTCGTGCGCGGCCTGCTCTCGAGGGGCTTCCGGGTGTTCGTTCTCGTCGAGGAGGACAGGCGCGGCGCCGACGTGCCCGCGGCCCTGAAGACGAGGGAGTTTCGCGGGAGAATCTCGTATATCCCCCTGCCGGCGCCCCTCGCATTCGATCCCAGACACCCCTACGAAGCCTAGCGCGGAGGGGGGAATTTTCCCGGGTTTTCGCGTCGCTTTGCGCTTGCAATCATTCCGACCATGTTTTAGAATCCCGCACCGGTTGAAAGGCCGGAACGAAGCATTTAATGCCTGACACCCGGATCGTCCCTGGAGGCCTCATGACTCGCGGAATATCGCTCTTCGTTCTGGCTCTGGCGCTTGCGGCCGCGCCTTCGCAGGCGTTCGCAGGCTCGGAGGCTCTCGCGCACGGCGCCGACAAGGCCTTCATGAGCGCGGTCTTTTCCTCGCCGCTTCCGATGCCTTCCGCCGCCAAATGGAAGGTGCAGATGCCCCTGCCGACGGCTCAGGTGACCCCTTCGATGAGCTGGTTCAGCCTCACGGTGCTCGCCCAGCTCGGCGGCGAGCCGGTCGGCGCCGCCGCCCCGGTCGGCGACATCGATCTTGCCGCGCTCCTTAATAAGCAGCTGAAGAGCCCGCTCAAGTACAGCCTCGGCGGCAAGGACGTCTGGGTCAGCGGGGCCTTCGACCGTCAGCAGAACGCCTACGTGTCCGTCCTCGTCGACGGCGCCGAGGCGCGGTTCTTCAACGTGCGCGGCCTGCTCGACAAGGAAGAGCTCATCGTTTCCGGAACGGCCAAGTACACGCTGCGCCTCTCCCCGAACGTCATCAACCAGATGAAGAGCGAGATCATCCTCGAGAACCAGGCCGACGAGGACGACATGGTCCGCATCACCCTCAAGAAGATGCTCCAGGGCGTCGGCGCCACCGGCGCCGCCGTCACGGCCGGCGGCAAGGAATACAAGGTGTTCTACACCGACGATATCAAGGCCGGGCGGGTGGACAAGACGGCCAAGACCATCACCTTCATCCACACCGAGGCGAGCGGCGAGATCCACGTGTTCCTGATCCCCGCGGAGCTGGTGCCCTCCGACAAGATCGCCGTGTTCAAGATGTTCGCCAACGCCCGGGTGGGCCTCTCCCAAAAGGCCGGAAAGCTCAAGGTTTACGAGAATCCCTGATCCTCGGGGACGTGAAAGGCGGCGGATCCCAGAGGATCCGCCGCCTTTTTTCGCGCCTGGGCGGGCATAAAAGTGCCAGGCTTTTAGTCATTAACGCAATTTCCTTATAGTGGGCCTTTTGTCGGCCGGGGGGTGGGACCTCAGGCCCATGCCGAGTCCGGGGGTGACTGCTACCATCCAAGCAAGAGGTCCCCATGAAGAAAAACGCTTCTCCCAACGGCCGAAAGCACGGCGCTCGCGCGAAGGTCTCCAGCGAGCATCGCCTGAGAACGACCCTTACGTTCAAGCCGGGCTTCCAGGCCTACCATTGGTTCACCGACCGCAGCCGCGCGCGGGTCGTCATCAAGCATTGAATCTGAGCCCGGCCGCCTTGGCGGCCGCGCTTTTCATCGGTTCGGCGGCTCCCGCGTGGGGGGCCAACCCGAGCCTGTCGGACGACTTCAAGAGCATGACGCAGTGGCTGAGCCACGAAATGTCCAACGGCTTGGCGTTCAACGCCGGCTCGACGTTCGACCCTCCCCGCGAGGTGACGGGCTGGGCGCTGCAGCCGGATCTGTCGCTGGGCATCGGACGCATTCCATTCAACAAGAACGACTTTCCGACTTTGACCGTTCCGGCCCTGGAGGAGCAAGGTGGCTCGAAGATCTTTCCCGACAGCGTGCTCTTCCCCAACCTGGCCCTGCATCTGCGCATGGGCCTGCCGTGGCGGGGAGACGCCTATATCCGCTTCGCCGACGCGACCACGCCGCCCGGCTATAAAATCTCCCCGACCATGACCGCCCAGGTTCAGACGAACTCCCTCGGCTTCGGCGTGCGCCAGCACTTCGATCTTTGGAAAGAGGAGCTCCCGAAGGTGGTCCTCGGCGCCCACTACAACCACGTGCGCGGGCGCACGCGCCTGAAGGGCAAGTTCAACGTGGACGTCGACGAGTTCTTCCGCGCCGACAGCGACCTCAACGGCGAGATCGACTGGAACCTCAACAGCTTCGCCCTCACGGCGGTCGCCCACAAGACCTACGAGGCCTGGACGCCCTTTTTCGGCTTCGGCTACAACTACGCGACCGGCTCGCTGCGCTCCAAGCTCGAGCTCAAGTCCCGCACCTTCCTGATCTCCGACGTGGTCGGCGAGAGCAGCGACCGTCCCGAAAAAAGCCAGGGCCGCTGGATCGCGGGCGTGCAGTACGCGCGTCCCAAATGGAGCGCGTTTTTCAATGCGGAAGTCAAAGCGTTAGGGCGACTCCAGTACCGAAGTTGGATCGCGCAGTTGGGTGTCGCGTTGCCGTATGAGATCGGGCGGGGATACAAGATTATTTATAAGAAACGGACCGCCAGAGCTGACGCGAGGCGTCTTAACGAGCCGCGCAATGAGGTAAAAGAGCCCGCGCGGAAGGCGTCACCCGAGCCCAAGCGTCGGCCCTTGGAGCCCAAAAGGCCCGAGCAGGCGCATCCGGATATGATCTTTTTGCAGTGATAAACCAAAAGGTATCGCCGTTCCGCCGCTATCTCTCCGCCGCGCTTAGCGCGGCGATGCTCCTGTCCTCATGGGGTCCTGCCGTTTCCTCGGCCTTCGCTCAGCAGGTTACCGGTCGTGCCGTTTCTATATCCGTCGTGCCCCAGTTCGGGCTGCTCCCCACGACTCCTGGCGCCGGGTTGGGCACCCCATCCGTTTTGCCGTTGAGCTCTCCGTTGTCGTCGCTCTCCCCGTCGCTCGCGGCGCCGTCCCTCGCCCCGGCCCTTAGCGTCGCGGCGCCGGCCGCCGCCGTTCCGGCGGCCGCTCAAGTCGCCGTCAAGCCTCAGATCGCCGCCGCCAAGCCCCTCCTCCCGAGGGCCGCCGCCGTCCCGTCCGCGCTCGAGGCCGTGAAACCCTCGGCCCCGGGCGAGTCCTTCGGGTCCGCCGCCGCACAGGACTTCGCGGAGCGTATCACCGGGGAAAGGCTTTTGAACGGCAACGGAATGGTCGCGGATACGGGTGCCGACGTCGATGCTTCCGTCCCTCAGCCCTTCCGCCGCTCGGACCTTACGCCTTCGCGCCGGAACGGCGCGCCCGTAATCCTCGAACCCGCCCCTCCGACCCGACCTGAGGGCGAGAAGCGTGGCCTCGGATTTCCTCTCGCTCTTGCCGGTCTCTCCGGTCTCGCATGGGGCCTCACCGAATTTGCACGCTGGGGCGCAGCCTCGTTTGCCGCCGCCCAGTCCGAGCCCACGATCGGCGGCACGCTTCTCGCGATCGGCGCCATCGGCGCCATGGTCCTCACCGGCGCCTTCGTCCTGAACGCGGCCGTCGACGCGGTCACCTTCCTCGGGGCAATGTGGCGAGGCCGTCATGTCACCGACGCCGAGCTGCGCGCCGTCCTGCGCGCCGAGGTGCTCGAGGGGCGTCTCGACGGCAACGCGGCGGCCCTGGTCAAGCCGTACCGGCCCGACAGCCGCTTCAAGGACTTCACGTTCGCCTTCGCCTCCCGCGGCCAGATCTGGATCCGCCCCGAGCTCGCGGCGACGCCGTGGCTGCTGCGGCAGATCCTGCTCCACGAGCTGACCCACATGAAGGCCAGCGCTCCGCGAGGTCCCCCGCGCGGGGCGCTTCGGGGCCTGCTGTCGGCCCTCGTCTCCGAGTTGCGCGCCCGCGCGGCCGAGTTCAAAGGCCCCCGCGCGCTCCAGCGGATCAAGGTCTCCGGCCTGCAGCGCGCCCTGACCCTGACCCAGACCTCCCTTCGCCTCTCCCGACCGTACGACGTGCTCGTGCTCAATCCCGACTCGAAGGAGCTCGAGGACCCCAAGCTCTACGCCGGGCTTTCCGACGGCGCCGCCCGCGTCACCACCTTGAACGATGAGGTTCCGCAGAAGGTTCTCGGCGGGGCAGCCAACCGCTACCGGGCCATCGTCCTGGGCCGCGCGACGCGCGCCCTCCCGGAGCCGAAGTCCAAGGAGAACCTGCGCCTCCAGGAGGTGCTCAAGCAGCTCGACAGCCTCTACGTCCTGGCGACGCGGCTCGTGGTGCGCGGCGCCGCCTTCGAAGGCACGTCCGAGTCCGCCGCGTGGACCGACCTCGTCGGGCGCGCCGCGCGCCTGCGCGAGAACGCCTCGCCCCGCGCGCTGAAGGCCTTCGAGGGCGAGGTGCGCAAGCTCTGGCGGCAGATCGCGTCGCAGCGCCTGAAGGGCGTGGGCGTCGCGGGCCTGATGGACGGCCTTTATTCCGGCCTGCGCGACCGCGGCTTCGCCTTCCTGTCGTTCGGCCCCGACGACCCCGGCGTGGTGTCCTGGGAGAAGCTGCTGCGCTACTGGGAGTCCTCCGACGGAGGGCAGTTCAAGGTCACCCGCGTGGACCTCGAGGACGGAGGCCACCTGCTGATCTTGAGGAAAGTCGAGGCCCGCGTCGGCCTCTGGCTGCGGCCGATCTCGGGCGGGCGCATCGCCGGCTCGGTGCCCAACGCCTCCTTCACCGAGGAAGGCCGGGCCTTCGCCCGCAAGTCCCTCGAGGAGGCCGGCTTCGGCTCGCAGCTCGAGCTGTTCGACAAGATGGAGGTCGCGGTGCGCCACGTGTTCGGCGCGGACGTCGGCCGCCAGGAGATCTACGTGACCGTGCCGCGCCGCAACGCCTCCGCGATCCGCAAGTACGTGAGCGCGAGCGCCGAGGTGCTCGACTCCCAGTCGAACTTCGAGCCCCACCTGATGGACTCCGCCGGGCTCCAGGGCGTCAAGCCGGTCTGGAAGCTCGGGATCACGGGCGCGGCCGGCTCGATCCTCTGGATCGACACCGGCGCGGACTCGACCCACGCGGACTTCGGCGGCCGCCTCGACGTCGTCGACATGGTCGACGAGGGGACCGAGGACTGGATCGGCCACGGCACCCATGTCGCCGGGACCTCGATCTCCGGCAACGAGGGCTTCCTCGGCATGGCGAAGGAAGCGATCGGCACGATGGCGAAGGTGTTCTCCCGCGACCAGCCCGGCGCCTCCGACGGGGAGATCATGGGCTCCGCGGCCATCGCCCAGCGCAAGGGCGTGGACGTGATCAGCCTGAGCCTCGGCAGCCGGGGAAGCTCGTCGGACAACCTCGCCGACTTTTTCTCGCAGCTGACCAGGCAGAAGAACTCGGCCGGAGAATATCCGATCGTGACCGCGAGCGCCGGCAACTCCGGCCCGTTCGACCGCACCTTGAGCCAGCCCGCCGCCGGCGTCGAGGTCATCGCGGTGGCCGCGGCGGCCAAGAGCAAGGACGACGGCGTGCCCGAGATATCCTTCTACAGCTCGGTTGGTCCCGACGTCGACCGCCGCTACGCGATCAGGCGCCTGCGCTTCAAACCTGAGATCACCGCGATCGGCGGCGACGTGACGACCGCTCCCGGGTCGAGCAACGTCTACAAGGACGGCGTCTATTCGGCGAAGTCCAAGGACTCGCCGCGCTCGGCTTCGGATTTGGACGACGGCAAGCACACCGGCATGTCGGGCACCTCGATGTCGAACCCTTCCTTGGCGGGCATAGCCCTGCTCGTGAAGCTGGCGATGCGCTCCGCGGGCGCCGTCACCCCCTTCGTCGCGGAGAACATGGCCTTCGCCGTGAAGGCGGTGCTGATGCGGACCGCCAAGGACATGAAAGTGCCGCTCTGGTTCCAGGGCGCGGGCTTCGTGGACGCGATCGCCGCGGTGTCCCTCGTCGCCGGCGCCGGGACGCGGACGCTCGGCGCGGGCGCGCGCAACCTGTGGCGCCGCCTGACCGGCGCGGCGCCGGCCGTGGCTCCCGACGCGTGGGGCTGGCTCGAGCGCCTGAAGGCCGTGCAGGACGCGGAGGATCGCGCGTTCCGCGAGGCGGAGTTGGCCAAGGCCGAGGCGCGGGAGCATTCGGAGGGGGACGGATCGGAGAACGGGGCGGACGAGGGCGCGCAGGACCGCTCGCTCGCCGGCAACGCCGTCCAGGCCGAGGTCGTCCGCCGCTTCGCCGCCGCCCGCGACGCCGAGGTCCCCGCCTTGCTCGAGGCGCTCAAGGACGAGGTCTGGCTGATCCGCCTGCGCGCCGCCGCCGCGCTGATGAACCTCAAGTCGCCCGCGTCGGCCGCGGCCCTCGCCGAGGCGGGCCTCAACGATCCCGACGCGCGCGTGCGGCAGATGGCCTTCCTGGCGCTCGCCGAGATTCCGACCCACTCCGTCGACGCCCTCCTGGCCAAGGCGGCCTCCAACGGGTCCTGGGACGTCGGCGTCTACGCGGCGTACGCCTTGGCCCGCCGCGGCGACCGGTCCGCGATCGCCCGCGTGGTCAAGGAGCTGGGCGGCGCGGACAAGCGCGCGCGGTTCTCGGCCTCGTGGCTGCTCGGCCAGGCCGGCGCCTACGCGACGGCGGCGGAGGCCGAGGGCCTGTCGGGGCGCGTGCGCGACCGCGGCGAGCGCGGCAACATCCGCCACCTCGCCTCGGCGTCGCTGTCGAACCTGGCCGACGCCGCGCCCGAGGCCCTCAGCGACCGGGTCGTCATGGACCTGCTCGACGCGGCCGGCACCGAGAACCTGGCGCTCACGCGCACGATCGCGAAGATCTTCCCGGTCGCCGTGCGCAGCAAGGCGTTCGTCGCGCGCCTGCGCTCCGAGCCGCTCAAGCCCATCGTCACGGATTTCGTCGTCAAGAACCGGGACGCGATCAGCCGGCCCGGCGCGCTCAGCGAGCTCGTGCAGCTGCTCGCGCGCGCCGCCGGGGTGCCGCTCGACGCCCCGACCTCGCCGATGGACGCCTCGGGCTCGGGCGTCGCCGGCGTCGACGAGGCGATGGGCGCGGTGGACCTGATTGCGGCGTCTGCGACCGGCGCCCTGATCGACGCGGGGACGCTGCGGCGCTTCGAGACGACGGTCCGGGGTGATCTGCCGCTGAGCGGCGCACAGTGGCTGTCGGTCCCCGAGCACAAGCTGTACGCCCTGACGATCGCGCTCGAGCATCAAGGTTGGACCGTCCGGCGGTCGCTCCCTTATTACCCGCTCTCGAACGCTCCGGCCGGGCCCGGCGGCCTGACGCTCGATCTCGGCGACGGCGAGAATGTCCCCGCGGTTCCCGCGGACGCCGACCTGTCGCTCGTGCGCGTGCGCGCCGCCGCCGGCGTTTCCGAGGTGCGCGTGATGGCGGCGCTCGAAAGCGTCGCCGCGGCCGCGAAGGACGGGCGGCCCGTCGTCGTCGCGCTGACCCTGGCGGCCCCGGTGACGCGCCGCACCCCGCTGTCGATGCTGATCGACCGCCTGGTCGCCTCGGGCATCGGCGTCGTGGTCGGCGCCGGCAACGCCGGCCCGGCGAAGGGGACCGTGGCCGCTCCCGGAGACTCGGGGCTCGCGGTGGTCGTCGCGGCGGCGAGCCGCGAGGGCCTGCAGTTCTACTCGTCGCGCGGCACGCCCGAGGCGCCGCGCGTCACGTGGACCGACCTCGTCGACGACCTGAAGCCGGGGGAGCTGATCGCCCAGGCGGCGGCCGCGGCGGCGGACGCCGCGCTGGGAACGCCGGCGCCGGCCGCCGTTCCCGCCAAGACCCTCGGCACGGCCGCCGCGGCCGAGCGCACCGCGGCCAAGCTCTCCGAACTTGCCGTCGTGCTCGCCGAGGGCATGACGGCGGCGGGACGCGCGCTTCCCGAGGGCTGGTTCCTCTACCTGACGTCTTTGGTCAAGCGAACGCTGACGCCCATGAGCTCCTACCGGGAGCACGAGGTCGGCTCGGGGCTCTTCGACTCCCGGGAACGCGCGCTCGACGCCCTGCGCGCGCGCCTGCACGACCCCGAGGCGATCGTCCGCGAGGCCGCGACCCTGGCCGACGCGGCCCGCAAGCGCGCGGCGCCGCCCGCGGCGTCCGCCGCGCCCGTGCCCGGGATCGTCCGCCGCGTCGTCAGCGGGGTCCTAGGGCTGTCGCTGGCCGCCTCGCCCGCGCACGGCTCCGCGGCGGCGCTGGCCGAGCATGCCGTCCGTTCTCAGAGCGCGCCGTCGGCCGGCGGCGCGTCGGGCTGGTGGAAGGACCCCTCGGCGACGCGCACGGCCGTCACCGTTCCGCTCTACGCGCTCCGCGCCGATAAGAAAACCGACGCGGGCGTGGGCAAGTTCACCGACCTGGGCCGCTATTACCGCGAGGAGCTGTCGAGCCAGGGCGTGGACGCCGTCCTGCTCCTTCCGCATTTCGCGACGCTCGACGAAAGCCCCTACGCGCCGGTGAGCCTGTACGCCCTCAACGAGGACCAGGTCGACTGGGCCTCGGTCGACGAGGTGCGGGCCGATCCGGCGCTGGCGGCCAAGGTCGCGGCGCCTTCCCAGAGCGTGGACTATCCCTCACTGCGCGCGCGCGAGGGCGGGATCGCGCGCGAGGCCTACGCCCGGTTCCTGAAGGCGGGGGACTCGCCCCGCGCCCGCGCCTTCGCGGACTTCGCCGCCGAGCACGCCTCGTGGCTCGCGGAGTACGCCGAGTTCATGGCGCTGTCCGCGCTCATCGGCAAGCCGGCGCTCGATTGGACCGAGGCCGAGCAGCGCGCCGCCCGGGCGAACCCCGCCTTCGCCGGCCTCGTCGCGGTCCGCCGTTGGTCGCAATGGCTGGCCCACGCACAGCTGAAGGCCGCGGTCGCCGAGGTCCACGCCGCGGGCGGCAAGGTCCTCTTCGACATCCCGATGTTCCGCGCCAAGAACTCGGTCGACGCCTGGAAGCGCCCGGAGCTGTTCGCCGACCTGCGCACCCGAAACCCCGGCATCATCAACGCCTGGGTGCACGAGGACTGGAAGGACCTGGCGCTGTGGCGCTGGTCGGAGCTGGGCAAGAACGGCTACGCGGCGGCGCTCGACCCCTACCGGTACTGGCTCGAGTTCGGCTTCGACGGCGCGCGCGCCGACGCCCTGCACTTCGCCTACAAGTTCGGCAACGGCCAGCTCGCCAGCGGCGACGAGCCCGGCGACCCGTACCTTTCGGCGCTGAGCGGGGTGCTCGGCGCGCGCGGCGCCTTCCCGCTCGCCGAGGCGTTCGACGGCAAGGACGCCGACGCCAGGCGCCTGGGCTTCGTGACGGTCGGCGGGAACTGGAAGAAGGTCAGCTCGCACGACGATCCGCGCAGCCCCGACTTCCTCGCCCGCTACTTCGCGGCCCGCCGCGAGGGCTCCTCCGGCGCCTCGGCGAAGTTCGTCGCCTACACCCTGGGCGACGAATGGCGCGACCCGTTCCCCGTCAAGGAGATGAGGGGCGGCGTGTCGACGTGGCGCTACCGCATCCCTCTGCCCGGCGACGCCGACTACGCCAATCGCGCCCGCTCCGACGCGCGGCCCCAGCTGCGCGCGCTGAAGGCGATCCGCGACGGCGACGTGTGGAAGGCTCCGCAGGCGGTGCGCGCCGCGTTCACCGCCGCGGCCGGCGCCTTCGTCAAGCGCGACGGCGATTCCGTGCAGATCTGGGCCGCGAGCATGGACTGGTTTCTCGAGGAATGGGGACGCGACACCTTCATCTCCCTGCCGGGGCTGCTGCTGAGCACCGGGCGCTTCGAGGACGCCAAGTCGGTCCTGCGCCGCTTCGCCGCCTTCGAGAAGGACGGCCTCATCCCCAACCGCATCGCCGGCGCCCATTCCGAGTACAACACCGCCGACGCGCCGATGTGGTACGTGCAGGCGCTGAAGTCGTACGGCGAGGCCTCCGGCGACATGGCCCTCGTCGACGAGCTGGCCCCGGTCGTGAGGCGGATCATGGCGGCCTACGAGAAGGGCGTCAGCTACGAGCGCTACGGCCGCCGGAACACGATCAAGATGGACGCGGACGGCCTGGTCTCGACGCCGGCGCAGGCCACCTGGATGGACGCCGATCCCGAGGGCCGCGACAAGCCGGTCACGCCGCGCGACGGCAAAACCGTGGAGATCAACGCGCTCTGGTACGCGAACCTGCGCTACCTCGCGGCGCTCGAGGCGCGCGCCGGCGACGCGAAGGCCGCGGCCGCCCGCGACGCGCTCGCCGACAAGGTCAAGGCGTCGTTCAACGAGAAGTTCTGGTTCGAGACCGAGGACAACCGCCGCGCCTGGGGCGGGTCGGGCGGCGCGCTGCGCGACGTGGTCGACGGCGACCCGCACGGCGACGCCATCCGGCCGAACATGCTCTTCGCCGTCAGCCGCGGCGGCGACCTGCTCAGCCCCGAGCGCCGCCGGGCGGTGGTGCTCGCCGCGACGCGCGACCTGCTGACCCGCAAGGGCCCGCGCACCTTGTCCGACCGCGACAGCGGCTATCGCGAGCGCTACGACACCGCCAAGCCCCCGCTCGAGAAGGATCAGGCCTACCACCAGGGCACCGTCTGGCCCTGGCTGATGGGCGCCTTCGCCGAGGCGCTGGCCCAGGTCCGCCGCGACATGGGGTGGGACGAGGCGCGCGCGGGCGCGGAGACCCGCGCGCTGCTCACTCCGCTCGTCGAGGCGCTCGCCGGCGCGCCCGAGGGCTCCCTTCATGAGGTCTACGACGGAGGCGCGAACGATCCCGCGCTCAAGGCCTTCTCCCTCGATGATCCCGCGGGCCTGGCGCCGATCTTCAAGACCGAGGGCCCCGTGCAGACCCCCGGAGGCACGCGCTCCCAGGCCTGGAGCGTCGCCGAGATTCTGCGCCTGCTCGCCCGCTAGATTTCTCAAACAGCTATCCTCAAGGATAGTCGGCGCGTCCGGCCACTGATGACCCCGATCAACTTCGAGATACTCGCTTACGACGACACCCCGTTGGGGCCCCTGTGCCTGAGGCGGCGCGAGCTGCTGGCCGAGCCCGGGACCATCGTCACCGAGGTCTCCCTCAATCACGAGTTCCTGATGAGCAGCTACAACACCGCCTCGGAACGCGCGCTGGCCTCCGTCGCGCTCGAGCTGACGGCCGGCGAAGGCCTGGAAGCGCTCGTCGGCGGGCTCGGCCTGGGCTACACCGCGCGCGAGGCGCTCGTCTCCCCGCGCGTCGCGAGCGTCGAGGTCGTCGAGTTCCTGCCGCAGGTGATCGGCTGGCTCGAGGCGGACCTGATTCCCCTCGCGGCGGAGCTCAAGGCGGACCCGCGGCTGCGCGTGACGCGCGGCGACGTCTACCTTCGCTTGTCCGGGCCGCCGTCGCGCCTTCACGACCTCATCCTCATCGACGTCGACCATTCGCCCGATGATCGCCTCACCGCGGCCAACGCGTTTTTCTATACCGAGGACGGCCTCGCGCGGGCGAAAAGACACCTCAAGCCGGACGGAGTCCTCGGCGTCTGGTCCTACGCCGAAAGCTCTCCCTTCGCCGACGCCCTGCGCCGGGCGTTCTCGGAGGTCCGCGTCGAGCCCGTGTCCTTCAAGAACAAGTTCGTCGGCGAGATCCAGACCGACTGGCTGTTCTTCGCGAAGCCTTAGCCCGACCTACCGGATCACCTCGACGTCTTTCGCGAGCGCCTCGGGCCTGATCACGAGGCCGGCTTTGAGCGCCGATTCGAGGTTGACCGTGATCTCCGTCCGCTCGGGATAGACGAACTCCGGCAGGCGCTCGCGCGCCAGCGCCCGCCGGGCCAGGAGCGCCGTCTCGCGGCCTTGCTCGGCCGGGCTGACGGACACCGCCGCCGAGGCCCCCGCGACGGCGAGGCCCCGGCTCGGCGCGTAGAAGGGCAGGCCGTTGTCCCATGAGAACTGCTTGATCGTCTGGAAGGTCTCCGGCGTCACCAGGAGGGGATCGGGAGCGAGCCATATCGCATTGGCGCCGGCCTTGAACGCGGCCCGCAGCGCGGCGGGCACTTCGTCCCGCCCGGACACGGAAGGGGCGATGATCGCGACGCCGAGCGCCGCGCCGGAGCGCCTGAGCTCCGCCGCGTAGCCCTTCGTGTCGAGCCCATGGGACAGCACCGCCAGCCGTTTCATGCCCGGCTGAAGACGGAGCAGCTCCATGAGCAGCTTTCGGGCCGGCGGCTTCATCGTCACGTGGACGAACGGCCCCCGGTGGCGCGGGCGCGTCCTGAGCCCGGGGGCCAGGCACACGATCACGACCGCGCCCTCGGGGTAGCGCTCAACGGCGGCCTGGCCCCCGAAGGCGACGATGACGCGCGTCCCGGCTGGGAGGACGCGGTCCGGCAGGCGGACCGTCGGAACCTCGCCGCCGAACTCCTTGACGAAGCCCTCGAGGGCGGTCTGATAGGGGCCCGGCGCTCCGCTGAGGACCGCGACGACCTCGCCCGCGGCGGACGGCGGCGCGGCCGCCAACGCCGCGAGGAGCAGCAGGAGCGGCAGCGCGGCGGCGCGGGAAAAAATCATGAGCGATGGTCGATTTTAACCTTACGCGCCGCGGCCTCACATGGAGGCGGTGTCGCCGTCTGATGACGGGGCTTCTAGCGGCCGGAGAAAAGCGTCGCGGGGTTGGGCTCGTTCGACGGCGGCGCCTGGCTCGGGTCGCGGTTGTCCGGGAACGGATAATGGAACGGGTAGGGATGCGGAAAGCGCAGCGGGAAGGGCAGGTTCCACGACGGGTGGATGTCGTGGCGCGTGACGGCCTTGAACGCCCCGTTGGGCGAGCACAGCACCGCGGGATTGTCCGTGACGCCGGCCGAAGCCTTCAGGCAGTCGATCGGAGCGTTGTCCACGGCGCCGGAGCACAGCAGCGCCGGATACTGCGTCAGACCCTTGGCGGCCTTGAAGCAGTCCACGGGCGCGTTCGAGCTGGCCCCGGCGCACAGCAGGGCGGGATAGGCCGTGAGCCCCTTGGCCGCGGCGAAGCAGGCGACCGGGGCGTCCGAGCCGGCGCCGGCGCACAGCATCGCGGGGAAGGCCGTCGTCTTGGACGCGGCGGCGAAGCAGGCGACCGGGGCGTCCGACTCGGCCCCCGAGCACAGCAGCGCCGGGTAGTTCGTCACCTTCTTCGCGGCGGCGAAGCAGGCGGCCGGCGCGTCCGATTTCGCCCGGGCGCACAGCAGCGAGGGGAAGTTCGTCAATTTCTTCGCGGCCTTCCAACAGTCCACCGGCGCGTTCGACCCGGCGCCCGAGCAGAGCAGGGCTGGGAAGTCGGTGAGCTTCTTGGCCTCGGGAAAGCAGGCCGCGGGGGCCGCGGTCGCGGCGCCGGCGCAGAGCAGGGGCGGGAAGCCCGTCAGCGGCTTGGCCGCGGCATAGCAGTCGACGGGCCCCGGCACGGCGGCGGGAACGGCGGCATACGCAGACGGCGACAGCAGGGCGGCCATGACGATGACGAAAGTACTCATCTCTCCTCCGTGCGTTCGACGTCTGAGCCGAGTATACCGATTTACGCCGCGAACGATGAGCTCAAAACGCGAGGGATTTATGATTATTTTTTGAGGCTCCTCGAGGTCGTTTCCGGACCGATTCCGAATGATAGAATGACTCATGCTTTCCCGGGCGCTCGCGCTCATCCTCGCCGCCGCGTCCGCCGCGGCCTCGCCGGCGCCGGCCGCGCTTTTCGGTGCCCACGGCTGCCGCGCCTGCCATAAGATCGGCCCGCGCGGCGGCAATACCGGACCGGACCTGACCATGGTCGGCCATCGCCGGCCGAAAGCCTGGCTCGAGAAATGGCTCGCGAGCCCGCGCGCCTACAAGCACGACGCCGAGATGCCCGAGCAGGGCTTGAGCGCCTCCGACCGCGAGGCGCTGGCCGGGTTCCTGTCCGCCCAGAAGGGCCAGGCGTGGGGAAAGTCCCGCCCGTGGAGGTCCGAGGGCGACGGGCGGACGATCTACGTCCGGGCCGGCTGCGTCGCCTGCCACGGCTCCGCGGGCCGCGGGGGGCATCCCAACCCTGGCGCGCACGGCGACGTCATCCCGGCGCTGGCCCCCTTGATGGGCACCTATAAGAAGGACGAGCTGGTTTGGAAGCTCCGGCGCGGCGTCGTGCCCGAGATCCACGGCGGGCCGCCCGCCGACGTGGACATGCCCGGCTGGGAGGGCGTCCTCGACGAGGCGGAGCTCGGCGCCCTGGCGGACTATCTCTTGACGTTGGCCGAGACCGATCCCAAGGACGACTTCTAGACCATGAGCGACCTTCAAGAGTGGCTGAGCCTGATCCTGCGCTGGACCCACGCGATCACCGGGATCATGTGGATCGGGCAGACCTACCTGTTCAACTGGATGGAGAAGGCTTTCGATCCGCCGCCCCAGGCCGCGAGCAAGCCGAACATCTCGGGCGAGCTGTGGATGGTGCACGGCGGCGGGTTCTACCTCGTCGAGAAGCAGAAGTGGCCGGAGGACATGCCGCGCGTCCTGCATTGGTTCAAGTGGGAGGCGATGCTGACCTGGCTGTCGGGCTTCCTTCTCCTGTCGCTGACCTACTGGGCGGGGGCGTCCTTGCTCGACTACGGCTCGGAGCTGCCGCGCTGGAAGGGGATTCTCTTCTCGGCCGGGTCGCTGACGGGCGCGGTGGGGGCCTACCGGCTCATCTGGAAGACGCCGTTGGGCCGCACCGAAGCCTCGGGCGGGCTCGTCTGGTACCTGTTCCTGGTCGCCTCGGGGTGGGCGCTGATGAACGTCCTCAGCGACCGCGCCGCCTACCTGCACGTCGGCGCCATGATGGGCACGGTCATGATGACCAACGTTTGGATGACGATCATCCCCAACCAGCGGAAGATCATGGCGATCTCGGAGGCGGGCGGCGAGCCCCGCCCGGAGCTTTCGCTCGAGGCCAAGCGCTGCTCGAAGCACAATACCTTGATGTCGATGCCGCTGCTCTTTTTCATGCTGAGCAGCCACTATCCGTCGATCACCTTCGGCGGCTCCCATCCCGTGCTCGTCCTCGCCGCGCTGCTGCCCGCGGGCGCCTGGGCGGCCCATCTGATCAGGAAGCACGCGTGAAGGAAGCCGCCGCCTTGCGCTGCCCCTCGTGCGGGGCCCCGGTCGCGCCGGAGGCGGCCGCGTGCGGCCACTGCCATGCCGCCCTGCACCCGGTCCGCTGTCCGTGGTGCTTCGGCTGGACGTTCACGGAGGCGCGCGACTGCGCGCGCTGCGGCTCCCACGCCGCGGCGCCCGACGTGAAGGCGTCCTGCCCGTCCTGCCGGGAGCCGCTGTCCTCCCGCTCCCTGGGAAGCGCCACTCTGTCCGGCTGCGCCCGCTGCGAGGGCGTGTGGGCCGATCCGGCCTCGTTCCGCGCGCTCTGCGAGGAGCGCGAGGCGAAGTCCGCCTACCTCGGCGAGGGCTCGCTGCTGCGCGCCCCCCGGCCCTCCGACCCCCTGTCCTCGCCCATCGTCTACCGCCCCTGCCCGGTCTGCGGCGAGCTCATGAACCGCTTCAACTTCGCGGGCTGCTCGGGCGTGATCCTCGACGCGTGCAAGCCGCACGGGGTCTGGTTCGATCCCGACGAGCTTCGCCGCATCGCGGCCTTCATCCGCGGCGGCGGCCTGGACCTGGCGCGGGCCAAGGAGAAGCGCAAGCTCGAGCTCGAGCGGCGGCGCCTCTCCCAGGCGTCCGACGACCTGCGCCCGGACGCCGGCGGGTACCGCTCTGCGTCGCCCGACGCGATCGTCAGCGCGCGCGGCCTCCTGAGATTCTTGCTCGATTCCTGATCCTCTCTTCCGACTATCCTCAAGGATGGTCCGGTGACGCTTAAATGAGATGACAAGCAGGTCGATTCGAGGCCTTGCGCAACCGGGTCTCAGACTCTATCCTTAATGGGTAATAGGAGAATCCCGCCCATGAGCCTCGTCCGACCCGCTCTCGCCGCGCTGCTGTTCTTATCCTCCAGTTCGCTTCCCGCTCAGCAGATATCCATTCCCAAGGCCCCCAAGGCCGCGAAGAAGGCGGAGCGGGCCCTGTCCGTCTCGGAACCCGCGCCCGCCGCTCCGCTCGTCGCCGCGAGCGCGCCGCCCGCGACGGCGTCAGGCGCGGCGACGGCCGCCGCGACGGCGGCCGGAAACGGCGCCTCGGGCTCGATCCTGCCGGCCATTCCCGGCGCTCCCACCGAGGAGCGAATCGAGCTCGACAAGATCTCGACGCAGAACATGATCAAGCAGCAGGAATTCCAGCGCAAGGTTCGCGCTCTGGCCGAGGAGCGCGACGAGCACGTGCTGCGCAACGCCGTGATGACGGAGAAGCTGCGCGCCGAGTTCGCGCCGGTCGAGCACGAGCAGAAGACTCTCCAGCTCAAGGGGCAGATCGAGGAGGCGAAGTTCCTTCAGGCCGCGGCCGCCCTGCGCCATCAGCGCGACCAGGCCCGGCTCGAGAACGAGGTCGCGCGAGAGAGGCTCAACGCGGAGCTGATCAAGGCCGACGCCGAGAAGCTGCGCCGCGACCTCGTCGTCCAGGAGCTCGACTTCCAGGCCCGCAAGCTGCGCCAGGAGTCCGACCTGGCCGACAACAAGACGGTCTCCATCAAGGCGGACCTCGAGCTGCGCGAGAAGAAGGAGGTCTGGAGGAAGCAGGCCAACCGCGAGCCCGACTACGTCAAGGAGCCGTTCAAGAACGGCGTGCTGACGCTCAGCGACCGCCGCATCGCGATCACGGGGCCCATCGTCTACGGCGCCGCGGACTACGTGACCGAGCGCATCCATTACTTCAACAACAAGTCCGAGGAATACCCGATCTTCCTCGTCATCGACCGCAGCCCCGGCGGCTCGGTGATGGAGGGCTACCGCATCCTCAAGGCGATGCAGGCGAGCAAGGCCCCCGTGCACGTCGTGGTGAAATCCTACGCGGCCAGCATGGCGGCGACGATCGCCACTTTGGCGCCCCGGTCGTACGCCTACCCCAACGCGGTGATCCTGCACCATCAGATCTGGAGCGTGACATTCGGCAACCCGACCCAGCAGAAGCAGCAGCTCGACACGCTCAAGGAGTGGGACCGCCGCCTGCGCGAGCCGATCGCGCGCAAGATGGGCACGAGCATGGAGAAGTTCACCTCCGAGATGTACAAGCGCAACGTCGACGGCGACTGGGAGGAGTTCGCGGACGCCGCGGTCAAGCTCAAGTGGATCGACCACGTCGTGCACGAGCTGCGCGAGACCGGAATGATCAAGGAGCCCGAGGCCAAGTCCACCGACAAGCCTAAGCTCGCCTTCGGCCTCGCCGAGGAGGCGGACGCGAAGGGCGACCGCTACGTGCGCCTGCCGCGCCTGCAGCACTCCGACGCCTACTTCCTGTACAACCGCGACAACTACTACCGCTAGTCTTCGAGGTAGGTCAGCAGGCGCTTGCGCCAGCCGGGCAGCCAGCGCGCCTCGTCGCGCGCGGGCGGGCTGTTGGCCACGCGGCGGGTGAGCGCGGCGTCGGCGGAATCGGCGAAGGCTTTCACGGAAGGCCGCCCGGGGGCCGTATCCTTCATGCCCTGGAGAACCTGGAGCAGGCCCCAGCCCTCGCCGTTGTAGCGCTCCGCCGGGTTGATCCCCTCACCCTTGAAGTTCACGTAATCCATGAGCGCGTAAACCCCGTTGGGGACGGAGGCGACGCGGTCGAAGCGGGCCTCCAGCGCCGGGCGCTCCGCGGCCGGCGCGGCCGCGAGGATCTTGGGCAGGGCCGCCTCGAGGCGGTCGGCCGCGTAGCGGGCCTGGACGCCCACCGTGTCGGCCAGCAGCGCGCGCAGCTCGCTCAGGCGCGGGCCGCGGAAATCGGCGAAGAAGGCATCGCGGTCGGGCCAGGGGCAGGGCGGGCGGCCTTGAAGCCAGGCCGGCAAGGTCCGCCCCGACGCGGCCAGCGCGTCGAGCAGGCCCGGGAAGCTCTCGGTGAACGGCCCGCGCTCTCCCGCCTTGTACCAGATGAAGTGGCCGATGCCCAGCGAGGCGAAGTCCTCGCCCTTGTTCCAGTGCGTGAGCCCGTCGATGGAGCCGCGGCTCTCGTTGTGCCAGATCTTGCGGCCGACGGCCTCGGCCTCGGCGTCGGTGAGGCGGATGCCGGCGTGGGCGCACGACGAGGCGGCGAGCAAAGCGGCGCAGAGCAGGGCCTTGATCATGAGCCCATTCTAGCACGGCGGGAGCGTGACGGTGAAGGTCGAGCCCCGCGCGAGGCGGCTGCGCGCCGAGACGCTCCCGCCGTGGGCGACGACGAGCTTCTTGACCAGGTGCAGGCCCAGCCCCGGGCTGCCCGCCGCCGCGCCCTTGGCGACTCGGAAGAAGCGGTCGAAGACGCGCGGCAGTTCGGCTCTCGGGATGCCGATGCCGCTGTCCTCGACGACGATGCGCACGCCGCGCTTCGCGCCCCGCGCCTTGAGCCGCACCCAGCCGCCGGGCGGAGTGAACTTGATCGCGTTGTCGAGCAGGTGCTCGAGCGTCAGCCCCAGATGATGCGGATTCATCTTCACGCGCAGGCCGCGCGGAACCGAGACGCCGAAGGCGACGCCCTTGCGTTTGGCTCGAGGCAGGGCCTTCCGGACCCGTTCGCGCGCGACGCGGGCCAGCTCGACGGCGCTGGAACGGGGGGGTGAAGAGCCCTCGAGCGACGACAGCGTGAGGAGGTCCCCGATCATCGCGTCGAGGCGGTCGGCGTTGGCCTCGATGATGTTCAGGAAGCGGGCGCGGTCGACGGGGTTTCTCCAGGCGCCCTCGCGGAGGGTTTCCGTGAAGCCCTTGATCGCGGCCACGGGCGTACGGAACTCGTGGGAGACGTTCGCGACGAACTCCCGCTCCGCGCGCTCCTTGGTGATCGCGAGATCCTCGGCGCGCTTGCGCTTCGTGACGTCCACGGCGATGATGACGACGCCGGTGATCGCGCCCTTGTCGTCGCGGTAAGGCAGGATGTCGCGCTGGACCCAGCGCTTCGCGCCGCCGCGCAGGCTGATCTCCTCGAGCTCCCCGATCCTGGCCCTGCCCGAGGCGATGACGGACAGGTCATTCTCGAGATACTCGCGCGCGCGGGCCGCCGGAAAGAGCTCCTCGGCCCCGCGCCCCTGGACCTCCTCGACGGTCTTGCCGAGCCAGCGGGCCGCGGCGCGGTTGCAGCTGAGGATGCGGTTGCCGGTGTCCTTGTGCCAGATCATCGCGCGCACGGTGTCGAGGATCGCCGCGTGCTCGGCCTCCAGGCGGCGCAGGGCGGCCTCGGCCCTGCGCCGCTCGGCCAGCTCGTTCTCGACGGCCTGGCGCAGCCGGGCCTTCTCGATCGCCGCGCCGGCGCGCGTCGCGAGCTGCTCGGCGAGCACGAGATCCGCCCGTCGCAGCGGACGCCAGCCCGAGTCGGCGCCGAGCGTCATCACGCCGAGGGTCTTTCCGTGGGAGCGCAGGGGAACGCACATGTACGAGGCGACGTCGAGCTCGCGCAGCAGGCGAAGATGCTCAGGGGATACGGCGAGACGCTCGGCGAGGTCGGCCGGGGCCCGGGCCGCGAACTCGGAGCGCCCGGATCTCAGGACGCGGCGGACGGGGTGGCGCCGGTCGCCTTCGGACGAGTGAAGGGCGGAGAGCTTTTGGAGAAGAAGGAGGCGGTCCGGCGAATCGTGCCAGACCTGGGGCGCGCCGAGGGCTCCGCCGGAGCGCAGGCTGATCGAGCACCACTGGCCGAGGCGGGGAACGGCCGCGGCGCAAAGGCAATGCAGCGTCGAGCGGAGATCGGGCGAGTCCGACATCGCCTGCGCGGCGGACACCAGGAACTCCAGGCGCTCGCGGAACTCGACGCCGGGGCACGCGTGCGATGCCTCGGAGGAGGACGTCAAGCAAGAGGGCAAAGGGAGGAGCATCGGGGTCGGGGCGATATGATAGCACCGGCGACCATGGCCCCGTGGTCACGTTATAATGACGGCGTTGTGACGGCTCTCAGGGCCGCGTCTTTCCGTGGCGCAGCGAGCGGTGGCGGACCCGCTTGACCTTGCGGGCGAAGAACACGGGCTCGTGCATCGGCTTGCCGCGGCCCTTCGGCGTGGCGTTGAGGGCCGCGCCCGAACGGTCGAGCTTGGGCGGCGCGGTCCAGTGAAGGTCCGGAGTTCCCAGCACGGCGTCCGGGCGGGAGCCCGCGCGCAGGCGGTGGGGACGGCGGTTCTCCAAAGTCTGGCGCCGCCGGTGCTTCACGTCGGAGCTGAACGGCAGGCGCCACGTCTGGAGGTTCGCAAGCCCTTGGGGCCCCGGCTTCTCTTTCTTCATGCCCCATTCTAGCGTGGGGCGCGTGACGCCGGCTCGACGGGAACGTAACGCTATTGCGCGGCGCGGGCGTCGATCCCCTCGTGAAAGCGCCAGGCGGCCAGGAAGGCGCCGGCCGTGACGACGTGCCAGAGGGCGTGGAACTGGAACCAATGGTTCTCCGGCGCGCAGCCGAAGTCGGTGTGGTCGAGATGCCAGCAGGCGTAGGCGGCGCTCAGCAGAACCAGCATGAGCCAAAACGCGGCGTAGGAGGGGGCGTCGCGCTTGACGAGCATGAGCCGCAGCTCCAGGGCGACGAGGGCCAGCGCCTGGACGAGCACGAGGGTCTGGATGCCCCAGCCCGCGGCGCGGAAGGCGAACAAGGCGGCCATGCTCGCCGCGAACAGGCCGCCCCAGAAACGAAGCGCCCCCGCGGGCGCCAGGAGGCCGGCGCGCAAGGCCCCCCGCGCGAGGGCCCAACCGATGAGCAGGAACATGCCGCCGTAGTCGAGGACCTGGCCCGCGAAGGTGTAGGAGGCGTGGAAAACGAAGGAGGTGGCGCCGACGGCGACGGAGACGGGTCCGAGGCCCCCCGCCGTCAGCAGGTCCCGCTTGGCCGCGCGCTTCCAGATCCAGAATCCCACCGCGATGTAGGCGAGATTCGACCAGGTGTTGGCCGGGGCCGCGATCCATCCGGCGAGATTGGCCTCGCAATGCTTGATGTCGGGCAAGGCCCACCCGCTCCAGGGCGAGCCGGCCGGCGGCGGGGGCACGAGGCGCGGATTCATGGCCCAGACTGTACCGAAATAGGGCCCAGGGCGGCTAGGACCGGGGGCCCGGTCCGGGGTGGGCCGCATGGCGGGCCGTTTTGGGCCTCCTTGGCCCACGGAAAAAAGGGGGGAGCCTGGTACGATAGGGTCATGACCAAAATCGCTTTCGCCGCGCTCGCCGCCCTTCTCCTCTCCGTCGCCGCCTCCGCCCAAGTCGGAACGTGGGACAAGCTCGAAGGCCAGCGCAGCGGCATCGCCGAGCGCCGCATGGTCGCCGTGAGCGACAAGGCGGCCTGGGAGCAGGTCTGGAAGGAGCACTCGGCCGAAGCTCCCGTCCCCGCCGTGGACTTCTCGAAGGAAAGCGTCGTCGCGGTGTTCCTCGGCGAGATGCGTGCCGCCGGCGTGAAGATCGAGATCGTCGTTCAGAACGACATGATCGACGCCAACCGCCTCAACGTGTTCTACAAGGAAGTCCGCTCCTCCAAGGGCTTCTCCGCCCAGGTGATCTGCCGGCCCTTCGCGATGGTCAAGGTGCGCAAGGCCGCCGTGGTCGCCTTCGAGCCCAACGGCCGCGTCTCCATCCCGGAGAGGATCAAGGCCCCGAAGAACCCGCGCGACGACTCCAAGGTCCGCGCGCTCCTCGAGACCCTCCCGTCCTTCGACGGCCGCTGAGCGTCTAGGCCTCCGGGCCCGTCGAAGATAGGTCCAAGTGCCCCTCGACAATTCGAGGTTCCAGCCCTATACTCCCACTGTGAAGCGACCCCTCGCCTTCGCCCTCGCCTTCCTTATTACGGCCCTTTCCCCGGGCGCGCCCGCCTATCAGGCGTTCGCGCAGACGGTGGGCCGGACCGGAACGGCGGCGGGAACCGCGGGCGACGCGGCGACCTCGGTCAACTCCGGCGTCAACACCGGCGGCCTGTCTGCGCCGTTGTCTCTGCCGGTCCAGACCCTCGGCCTCAACGGAGCCTTGGCGCCCGCCGCCGCGCCCGCCCTGAACGCCGCCGCCGTCCCGGCCCTGGCGCCGTCGATCGCCGCGGCCGGTCCCGTCGCCGCGCCTCACGCCTTGAGCGTCCCCGCCAAGGCCCTGCCGGCGGCCGCGATCCCGGCGGCGGCCAAGCCGCTGGTCCCCGGCGCGCTTCAGCCCGCGGCCAAGACGGCGAACGCTCCCGGCGGCCCGTCCGCCGCTTCGAAGCAGATCGATTCCCTGTCCCGGACGGCCGCGCCGGTGCTGGAAGGCGTCAAGAGCGGCGACGCGACCGGGGCGCTCAACGCCGTCTACGAGAACTCGGCTTCGCGCGGAGAACTCAGCGCGGTGCGGACTCCGTCGGGCCCCGCGGCCCTGCGCTCGGGCCTCAAGCGCTCGGCGTCCTCGGCGGAGAAGAACTCCGCCGAGGAGGTTCCGGCGGCGCAGGCTCCCGCCGCCAAGCCCGGCCTTTGGCAGCGGGTCAAATCGACCTTCGACCTCTCCGAATTCAACAAGAGCGAGAAGTCCTACATCGCGGGCCAGGCGGTCTTCCTGCTCGCGATCTCGGTGTACCTCGCGTCCTTGCCCCTGCTCGTCAGCGCGCTGACCGGCGACGCGGCGATGACCGGCGTGGCGCGCATGGTCCACTACTGGGTTTTCGGCGGCGCGTCCCTGTTCGCGGGCGCGGTGGTCGGCAAGACCCCGATGAAGCGCATACTCGTCGGCGCCGCCGGCGGGCGGGCGATGCTGTTCGGCTCGATCGGCGTGCTGGCCCTGCTCGGCGGCCTGCCCTGGGCCGCCTTCCTGGCGCTCGTCGGCGTCAACGCGTTCATCGTGGCGCACAACCACCTCGTCGACATCGACACCGGCGGCGCGGCCAAGATCTTCAAGGGCGCCGACCAGAAGGCCACGGACCGCAAGATCGAGAAGGCCGGCTACGTCTACGACTTCATCTACTACGGCATGATGCTCGTCGTGCCCGCGCTGATCGGCCTGCCGATGGACTGGATCGACGCGCGCTTCGGCGCCGGCATCGGCGCGGGCGCGGGCTTCGCGGTGTTCGCGGCCCTGATGGCCGTCGTCTCCTACATATACGCCAAGCGCGTGGTCACGGTCGGCGACATGGTCGCGGCGCCTTGGGCCGGCCTCAAGGACTACGCCGGCCGCATCCTCGGCGCGCTCAAGACCTTCGGGCGCATCCTCATCGACGTGCCCCGCCGCAACTGGGCGACGGCGAAGATCATCCTTCGGAACAAGGCCATCCTCGCTCGCTCCTCGATGGCGACGATGGAGAACTTCGTCGAGGACGCCCTCTTCGCGGTCGTCCTGCCCACCTTCGCCATCGACATACTCAAGGTCGGGGCCTTCGGCAACGGCCTGCTGCTCTCCGCG
Source organism: Elusimicrobiota bacterium (assembly GCA_036676805.1). Classification (GTDB taxonomy): domain Bacteria; phylum Elusimicrobiota; class Elusimicrobia; order UBA1565; family UBA9628; genus GWA2-66-18. Next base: position 74,690 of record JAKFCD010000041.1, on the reverse strand, counting down.
ATCACCGCCGGCGGCCTCGTGGCCTCGGTGTTCTTGATGAAGCGCGTCCAGGGCCTGCAGGCCAAGCACGGCACCTATAAGGTCCTGGCCGCCTTGACCGCGGTGGCCGCGCTGGCCTTCGTGCCGTCGATCGGGCTGTGGCTGGTGCCCTCGCTGGCGCTCGCCATCCCCGCGGTGTTCATGATGAAGCTGATGCTGCAGCCGCTGCGCTCGCGCATGCGCGCCTTGCTGCAGACCGAGATCAAGAACGATCCCAAGGCCGCGCCCTACGCCGACGACATCTACAGCCTGATGACCTTCGTCGAGGTGATCGCGGCCGGCGCGGGCGGGCTCGCCTTCGCGTGGCTGTTCCACAACTCCATGCCCGGCTCGGCGCTCGCGCTGGCCCTCGGCGCGCTGGCGCCGATGAAGATCGTCACGGTCACCTTGTTCGCGCTGGGCTTCGTGTACCTCGGCGGCCTGCGCTGGGTCAAGGCTCAGCTCAGCAAGCCGACGCAGGCCGTGCACAAGTCCCCGGAGGGCAGCGAAGCGAAGATGCTCGCCCAGCTCGCGGTCAGCCTGAAGGAGAACGGCCTGCCGGGGCACAAGACGGCGGCGGTCCCTGGGGCTGCGAGCGAGGACCTGCCGACGGTCGTCGTTCTGGCGCCCGCGTCGCGCCATAAGATCGCGCTCGCCCGCGAGGGCGGCCGCCAGGCCGAGGGGAACTTCCATCTCGTGCTCGACTCCTCCTGGCTGATCCAGGAGACCTATCCCGACGGCCGCACCAAGCTGCTGGTGAAAAAAGGCGTCGTGTTCGACGCCGCCGGCCAGGCGACCGTCGTCGACTACGAGGTCCCGCGCCGCGTGCGCTACTTCGCGAACTACTTCACCCTCGGCGCCAACGACCGCGACGACGGGAACGTTTTCGAGACGAATCTGGACGTGCCCCAGTCTAACTCGCTCCAGCTCGAGAAGGTGGTCAACGACAAGCTCGGCACGCGCCTGATCCTGGCCGCCGGGGGCGTGGCGGTCCCCGCGACCTTGGCCCTGCTGATGCCGCTGCACCACCTCGCTGACCGTCCGATGGGCGCCCAGGGCTCGGTGCAGGTGGCGGCGATGCCCGCGCCCGAGTCGCGCGAGGCCGAGGTCGCCCGCCTCGTCGACGATTACCTGAGGACGTTTACGGGAGAAGAGCTCGTCGTGAAGCCCTCCGGTCCCCAATTCCACTCCGGCCGCGGCGTCAAGTTCTTCAAGAAATCCGAGCGCGACGCGATCGTCGCCCACGCCCTGGCGCTGGCCGTCGACGCGCAGATGACCGAGGACGGCGCGGTGCTCCTCGACGAGCGCGTCGACTCGGCCCCGCTCGACCGCGGCGGCCGAAAGATGGAGACCACGGGCCGCATCCTCGTCGCGCGCACCCCGTGGGGCGGGGCGGCGACCACGGGCATGTTCGCCCGCGTCGGGCCGTGGGGCAAGCCGACCACCGCCGAGGCGGCCGACCCGCGCGACAACGCGACCGTCGAGCCCATGGAGAGGCTCTTCGCCGAGTGGAAGAGGGCGGGGCTCATCGACGAGCGCGGCGCGCGCGAGCTCGACGCGCAGATGCGCGAGACGGGCGAGAACGCGCTCAAGGCGATCGCCGAGTACGAGAAGACCTTCGAGCGCAAGGAGGGGGAGCCCTACCAGGCGCAGAGCGACATGATCGGGCTCGACGTGATGATCGAGAAGCGGGGCGGGAAGCTGACGCCCGTGATCATCGAGGTCAACGATCACGACTCGGGAGGCCAGTACAACCTCGACCAGATGCACCCCGAGCGCTCCGGCGAGCATTCCCGCGAATGGGTGGCGACGATGCTGCAGCGCGCGCGCCGCGACGCCCTCAAGGGCAAGCGGCTCGTGATCGTCGGGGCCGGCTACGAGGGCAAGCGTCCGATCTTCAAGCGCGCCCGCGAGCTCGGCGTGGACATCATCCTCATCGACAGCGCCAAGAGCTGGGCCAACGACCCGCGCTACATCTCCGAGCTGATCGCGACCGACAACACCAAGCCGGCCGAGGCCTTGACCATCGCCCGCAAGAAGCTGCAGCGCTCGGTCCGCAAGAACGGCAAGCTCGACGGCATCACCACCTTCTGGGAGGACGACGTGGTCCTCACGGCGGACCTGGCCAAGAAGCTGGGCCTGCCGTACCACAGCCCCGACGCGTCGCGCACGGCGCGCAGCAAGTTCGAGACGCAGGCCGTCCTGGCCCTCAAGGGCGTCCCGGCCGCGCGCCAGCAGAGGCTCAAGAATCTTTCCACGGCGAAGAACGGCAAGGCTCGCGAGGCCATGATCGCTCGGTTCCGCGAGACGGCGTCCAAGGTGGGCTTCCCCGCGGTGATCAAGCCCGTCTCCGGGGCCGCCGCCATCGGCACCGAGAAGGTCTCCTCGCTCGAGGAGGCCGTCGCCGCCTACCAGCGCATCAGCGCGATCATCAACCCCAAGACCGATCCCATCTTCGCCAACAACTCGGACCTTCTCCTGATGCAGTACCTCGACGGCCACGAGTACGACGTGGACCTCGTCATGGTGGGCGGCCAGCCGGTGTTCCAGTCGCTGACCGACAACAAGCCCACCGCCGAGCCCTCCTTCCTCGCGACCGGCTCCCGCCTGCCCAGCGTGCTGTCCGCCAAGCGGCAGACGGAATCCGTCGAGCAGGCCATCGCCTCCGCCCAGGCCCTCGGCCTGACGGACGGCGTCATCCACATGGAGGGCAAGTACACCTCCGAGGGCGCCCGCCTCATCGAGGGCAACGCGCGCATGGGCGGCACCTACGTCCACGACTGGGTCAAGACCGTCTGGGGCGTGGACCTCGCCGAGGAGGGCTTCATGGCCGCGGCGCGCGTCGGGGGGCGTCCGTTCATGCCCGCCCAACCCCTCGTCCACCTCGACGGCGACTTCGTCAACTCCGACAAGGCCGGCGTGATCAAGGTCCTCGAGCTCTCCGAGGAGGCCCGCAAGCTCCCGGGCTTCATCCGCTTCCGCCAGGTCAAGAAGGCCGGCGACCGCATCACCACCGATGAAGGCGGCGGCTACGCGCGCGTGGCGATGCTCGAGGTCGGCGGCAAGGACGCCGCCGAGGCCAAGCGCAACCTCGAGGCGATCAAGGCCAGAATCCGCTTCGAGGTCGAATAGCCCGCATCTGGGGATTAGAGCACCCGATAGAGGGTGAGCGTCTTCTTCTTTCCCCGGATGCGGATGTTGTCGTGCCTTTCGAATGAAGTCCTCGATCGCAGGCCGGGGCTGAGCCGGTCATAGGCGTCGCCGCTGATGAGGATGGTCGAGCCGAGGGCCTTGTTCTCGCCCTCGATCCGCGAGGCGATATTGACGGTGTCGCCGATCAGGGTGTACTCCATGCGCTTCTCGGTCCCCACGTTGCCCGCGACGAGGGGTCCCGTGTGTATGCCGACGCCGAAGCTGACCGGCTCGGGCATAAAGCCCGTGGCGTTGAACTCGGCCAGTTTCGCGCGCATCCCGAGGGCGGCGTTCAGGGCGTCGTCGACGTGCATGTCCGAGCCGAATTGCGGCGCGAAGACACCCATCACCGCGTCGCCGATGAATTTGTTGATGAAGCCGCCGTGCCCCATGATGGGCTCCGTGATGTGGCCGAAGTAGGCGTTCAGGAAGCCGACGACGGCCTTGGCGGACATCGCCTCGCTCAGCGTGGTGAAGCCTCGAATGTCCGAGAAAAGGATCGTGGCCTCGATGTCCTCGCCGCCCAGCTCGATGTCGCCGTCGGCGATGAGGCGCCGGGCGACCTCGACCGAGAGGAATTTCCCGAAGGTGTCCTTGATGCGCTCTCTCTGGGCCAGACCTTCGACCATCTCGTTGAAGTGGCCCTTGATGCGCCCCAGCTCGTCGTCCGATAAGACCGACGTGCGGACGCTGAAGTCGCCGTCGGCGACCAGTTCCATCTTGCGGACGAGCTCGGCCAAGGGGGCGGTGATGCTCTGATAGAGCACTTCGAGGTAGCCGATGATGTAGCAGAGCGACACGACGATGACGGTGACCGGGACCGGCCAAATGGCGGCCAGCGAGCTGTGGTGCTGTACGAGCGTGGCCGAGACGAGGAGCATGGGGGCGATGACGAGGCTCGCCACCATCAGCCACAGCTTCAGTCGGATGCTGAGGGTGGCGCCCTTTTTGCACCTGAACAGTTCCGGTCCCTCATAAAGAGCGGGCATCGCGTCGGAGAATAGATAGGGCTCGAGGCAGAGGATGCAGAGGTAGGCTAGGAAGTAGCCTTCGACGGCGGACATCAAGGCCGTCCTCGCGACGGCTGCCGCGTCGAGCGAGGTCAGGGCCAGCGCGGGCGCGGGGAGGGCCCAGGCCGCGGACACGAACACGATGAAGCGGTAGATGCCGGAGGCGCGATGGCGGGCCATAGACTTGAGTTCACGGCGTCCGGAAGCGATGAAGAGATGGATGGGTCGAACCCACCATAATAGCGCGCTCAATGTGAGCAGGGACCATGCGGCGTAGAAACGAGGGAACCAGGCGGGGAAGGGCGCTTCAGGCGGCAGCAGGGTCTCGAGATGGGTGCTGAAGGCCAGCATGCAGAAAAATGCGAGAACGAAGGCGAAGAATACTTGTGCGTATATCTGGGCGTGGGGCTTGGGCCCGCCTTTCGCGCGGGGCAGGCCTTCCAACCAACCGCCTAAAAATACGCCGACCAGCGCCGCGGGGGTCTCGAGCATGCCGATGAGGATGAGCGCGACGGAACGGCTGTTCTCGGCAGGCGCGGCGGTGTGGACGAAGTACAAGAACGGGAGGATCAGGGCCGGATAAAGAAATGCCTGCCGGCCGAAGTAGGCGCCGAGGGGCATCCCGAAAAGGAGCCCGACCAGAGGGCAGGCGACGACGGCCGCGATGAGGAGGTCGCTATCGTAGCGCTGGAGGATGAGGGCGGTGCCGAGGAGACTGAGGACCGTCGCGGCGAAGACGAAGGCGGCGGTGCGCGCCCAACCGGCGCGTGCGGGGCGCGTCATGGGCGGAAGTCTAGCAAAATCGTCCGGGAAAGCCGCCTCGCCAGGATTGGCCGTAGGCCTTCCCGGCAACAAAGCCTAGGCCCATTCCCGACGGGAATTCGGGCCCTTCGGGCCTACGGCGCACACTCATGCGGTGGTAGACTCGGGCCATGAAACGCCGAGAACCCATCGCCGCGATCCTGTCGCTCCTTGTCGCCACGTCGGTCTCCGCTCAGACGATCGGAACCGTCGTCGCGCCGCGCCTTCCCTCCGGCGCTCCGGCGTTGATAATCCCCGGCGCTCCCGCGCTCGGCGGTAATCTGTCGATCCCGACATTATCTCCGTTGTCGTTGACTCCCGTCCTCGCCGCCCCGTCGATCGCCCCTACGCCTATTAATGCGCTCGTCCCCGCCGCGCTCAATCCGTTGTCGGTCTCCCCCGCGGCCCCCGCCGCGCTCCGCGCGGCAAAAACATTGTCCGGCACTCTCTCCGCGGCTGCGTCCGAAGGACGCAGCCAAGCTCCAGCCCTCAACTCCGCGTTCGACGGACTCAAGGCGGCCTCGGCGAACGACGCCGTCTCCGTCCCCGCTTCGCCGTCCGACGCCTTCGTCCTCGAGGCCCGCCGCCGCTTCGCCGCGCTCCGCCGCGCCGAGTCCTCCCAGGACTCCCGCCCCGAGGGCGCCCTCCCCAGCGACGAGGACATGTACGGCCGCATGGACCGCCTCCCCTCCACGAACCCCGAGCGCGCGAAATTCATGCTCGACCTCTTCAAGCTCGCCGGCGCGACCGACGCCGACATCGTCCTCCAGGATGCCGGCCGAGGCCGCAACAACATCATCGTGACCAAGAAGGGCCGCACCGACCGCGTCATCGTAATCGGCGGCCACTACGACAAGGTCAGCGCGGGCCTGGGCAAGATCGACAACGGCACGGGGGCCACGATGGTCGCCAACCTCTACCAGGCGATGAACGGCGTCGACACCGACGCCACGCTCGTCTTCATCGCCTTCGCCCGCGAGGAGGAGGGCCTGTTCGGCTCGCAGGCCTACGTGCGCTCGCTCGACAAGACGAAGCGCGCGAAGATCGACGCGATGATCAACCTCGACACGCTCGCCGTGGACGGCACCTTCTCCTGGAAGAACAACTCCACCCGCGCGCTGCTCGACCGCATGGCCCAGGTGTCCCGCGAGAGCGGCCGCGCGATGAAGGAGGATTATCTTCACGGCGGCGACGCCGACTCCTCGACCTTCCGCGACGCCGGCATCCCCGCGGTGACGATGTACGGCGCGTCGCAGGACGTGATCTTCGACATCGTCCATTCCGAGAACGACACCATGGCCGCGTTCAGCCTCGCGCACTACAAGAACGCTTACCTGCTCGTGCTCGAGGCGATCAAGTCGCTGGACCGGGTCCCATTGGGCCCCGTCGGGCGCAGGGACATTTGATGAGCCGCGCGGAGCTCCGGGCCCAGGAAAAATTGGGACCAATGCCCTCGCGTTTTCGGGACCTTCGACCCGCCGGTGCCGGACGCGGCCTGTGATACCATGGCCGCAAGGACGCGCGAGATTCAAACGATGCACGGGGATATCGTGATGAAGAAAACGGCGAAGCAGGCAACGTCCATCTTTTGTTGTTCATTGCTTATGAGCGGCGCTTCCGCGCCGGCTTTCGCGCAGGCGGTGCGCGGGGGCATCGGCGGCGCGGGCGTTCACGCGCCCGCCGGCGGAATCCTTTCCGCGGCGCCTTCCGCGATCAACCCCGCCCTCATCGGCGGGGTTTCCTCTATAAGGGGAAGCCTGACGCCGGCCCTGGCCCCGGCCTTGGCAGCGCCCTTCGCGGCCTTGACGCCCGCCTTGAGCGCCCCGATCTCCCTCGCCCCCGCGAAGGCCGTGATCGCGGCGGCTCCCGCGGCCGCGAAGGCCGAGCCCGTCAACGCCCTCGCCTCGGCCCGGACTTTGGCCGCCGCGATCGGCGACGAAAACCTGCCCAAGGGCTCCGACCAGGCCAAGGAGGCCGCCGACCGGGCCTTTGACGGCGCCGCCTCCGAGGGCGCCGTGGACGGCTCCGACGCCGCGACGCCCTTCGCCGCGAACGGCGCCCCGCTCGCCAAGCTCTATCCGCGCGTCGTGTTCGTCCAGGACGTGTTCTCCGGCCCCGCGTCCGAGAAGACCGTCGAGTACGTCAACAAGCTCGTGGACGCCGGCGTGCACGTGGTGTTCCTGACCTGGCGCCCGCACCGCGGCGCGGACTCGGCCGACTCGGTGCTGATGGCGCGCGTCAAGCAGTCGCGCAACAACCCGGTCATCGTCGTCTCCTATAACGGCGGCAAGATCTCCCTGCATGGCCGCGCGGCGATCCCCAAGCCGCTGATCGAGAGCGTCGGCGCCTTCCCTAAGGAAGCGCTCGCCAAGATCAGGAAGATCGCCGATGTCGTCGAGGCGGTCCCGACCGAGGCCGAGGCGTTCTCCGTCACCGTCAAGCTCGTCCCGGGCCTCAAGTCCCCGTCGCTCAACGCCCAGATCAACGCGCTGAACCGCAAGTTCAAGGCCGCCGGCCTGGAGTACAAGGCCGAGTCGCACCCGAACGTCCCCGGCGCGGCGATCATCCACTCGATGCCGCTGCGTTTTTCGTTGGCGCGGGTTATGCAGGCTCTCGAGACGCAGTTCGCCGGCGAGAACCTGTCCAAGTCGCCCGAGAAGTTCCTGATCCTGTCGGACTCCGTCAAGTCGCCCCGCTTCTCGACCGCCTTCCCCAAGAACTCCGAGATCCAGGTGGTGCGCGGCGACGCGGCGACGGAGAACGTGCTCGGCGCCGTCCTCGGCGACCGCGCGCTGGGCAGCGTCGCGCTGAAGCTCGGCAAGCTGCGCCAGTACGTCGAGTACTGGGAGCCGGCCCACAGCCGCGCGCGGACCTACGAGCCCGACGCGGTCGGCGGCGCCGGCGGCGGCGGCTCCGCGCGCCGCGCCGCGGGCGATCGCGAGACGAACAAGATGTTCGCGATGTACGTCGGCACGATCATGTTCCGCATGATGGCCCAGCTCTACGACGACATCTTCCGCGGCCAGCATCAACTCGCCAAGCTCACCGTGCTCCAGGCCCAGCTCCGCTCGATGTGGTACGCCCCGCTCAAGCACGGCGTCTACGTCAATAAGGGCTTGGCCAAGATCATGAGCACCCCGGCCTGGAAGGCGCAGAGCAAGGGCTACCTCGAGTACGCCAATTCCTACCTGACGAACTACTACTTCCGCGAGTTCGGCGACTACACCCGCGCGGCCCGCAACGTGCAGGAGAACTACGTCGGCCTCTCCACGGACCGCAAGAGCCTGATCACCCTCGAGTTCGTCTCGGCGGCGACGGGCAAGCTGTACAAGATTCACACCCGCATCCCGCGCGTCATGCGCCTCGAGATGGCGCAGGGACTGACGCTCACGGCCTACGCCTACCGCACCGGCAAGGAGACGCCCGACGACGGCGAGGAGTTCCTGGCCCGCGTGCTCGCCATGGCGATGCTCAAGGGCCACGCCCGCAAGGGTCCCGACGGCAAGTGGCACCACGGCTCGCCCGAGGGGAAGGTCATCGAGAGCCTCAACGTCCAGCTCGAGTACCGCACCAGCGCCCGCCTGCACATCTTCAAGGCCGAGGACTTCCTGCGCCTCGAGGAGAACCAGACCGTCAACGGCCCGATCGTCCAGGAGATCATCTCCGCCATCGAGCGCGAGGAGGCCGACGCCGAATACCAGGCCTACTACGCCGAGCAGGAGCAGGAAGCCACGAAGGACGACCTGAAGAAGAAAAAGAAGCCGGCCGCGAAGAAGCCGGCGGCGAAAGCTAAAAAGCCGGTCGCGGCGAAGCCGCGAGCGGGGAAATAAGATGAGCTTCGCGGCCCGTTTGCTCCGGGTCGTCCTGGCGGCGGCCCTGCTGGCCCCGTCGTCCGCGTTCGCGCAGATGCGCGCCTCCGTCCCGGGCGCCTCGGCGGGGGCTCCGACCATGGTCCCCTCGATCGGCGCGGGGCTCTCCGCTCCGTCCGTGACCGGTCCGTCCATGAGCGCGCCGTCGCTGTCGCTGACGCCGGTCCTCACCGCTCCGGCCATCGCTCCGTCCGCCGTCTCGCCCGTGCCTTCCGCCCTCAAGCCCGTCTCGGCCGTCGCGGCGAAGGCCGCCGTCCCCGCGGGAGTCGTGCCCGCGGCCCAGAAGCCCGTCGACGCGCTGACCGCCTTGCGCGACATGCCCGCGACGCTCGAGTCGGCGCCCGCCGCCGCCGGCCGCTTCGACGGCGCGAAGGTCCGCGACGCGCTCGAGGAGCCCGTCGAGCCCGAGACCGTCACCCGCGAGATCTCCGACCAGAACGTCGAGGAAGACCTCGCCCTGTGGTTCACCCGCAAGCAGAAGACCGACATCAAGAAGGACCAGGTCTACGCGCTCGTCCGTCCCGTCCTCGGCAACGGCTCGCGCCGCTACTGGGAGAAGTTCGAGGAGGATAAGAGCCTCGTGATCAAGGTCGCCGGCCAGGGCATGTTCGTGTCCAAGGTCACCTACGCCCGCACCGTGCCGATCAACCGCATGACGCTCAGGGACTTTCAAGGCGTGTACTCCAAGTCCATGCTCCGCGGCAAGACCATCTACAAGCTCCGCGCCAAGCTCATCGCCGAGCTCAACGAGCGCAACGACCGCACGATGCGCGGCCAGGCCGGCGTCGTGACCCAGCTCTCCGAGGTCCGCGTCGTGCGCGTGCTGCCTTTCGGCCAGGCCCGCCTGCTCCCCGAGAACAAGGACGAGGACGTCTACGCGCCCGTGGTGCGTAAATCCTATGCGCTGCCCGCGGCGATGCAGGGGCTCAACCACATGTCGCCCAAGGTCGTCTTCCTCGACATGCGCCTCTTCCCGGACGGGGTGCCCTACCCTATCCTTGAGGACATGACCAAGCTGATGAAGGCCGGCATGTACTTCGCGCTGCTCTCCGACAAGGCCAACGGCGCCCCCGGCGCGGTCGAGGAGCAGCTCACGCGCGGCCTCACGATGAAGCAGAAGGACTCGATCTCCCGCTACAAGCTGGTCGTCCTGTCCGACGACGGCAACGCCCTGCAGTCCTACGACGGCGCCTTCGCCCGCTACCTGCCGTCGCAGCGCTTCGCCAACCAGGAGCAGGAGCTGATGCGCTTCGCGGCGAAGCAACTCGGCCTGGCAGGCGCGATCGCGTCGCACGGGACGGAGTTCATCGCCCCCGTCATGAAGGGCGGCGACGCCGAGGCGACGAAGAAGGCTCTCATCGCGCAGATGAAGACGCTCGGCCTTCCCGTAGGATCCTGGCAGTCGGTCGTCGCCGAGCGCGACGGCAAGACTTCCGTCGTCGTGCGGCCGCATAATCTGGCCAGCGCCGTCCCGCACCTGCTCGAATCCCTGCGCGAGCAGGAGGGCCTGTACGTCAACCCGAGCGACATCATGACGATCTCGCGCGACGAGGCCCTCCTCGCGGCCACCAAGGGCTCCTTTCAGCCCTCCTCGCTTCTCGAGCAGCAGGGCGCGGAGCTGGCCGACGCGTCGTTGGCCGCGGTCCTCGGGCCGTACCGCGAGAACCGCCCCGGCGACCTCGCCGCCTCGGCGTCCAAGATCACGAGCTTCATCTACAACCCCGACCGCGTCGGCGGCGGCTTCAACGGGGGAAGCATCTACATGATGATGGGCCACGTCATGCACGCGGCGTTCAACTGGGCGGTGTGGAAGTACCGCAACGAGGGCGTGTTCCCCTCGGCCGACGACACCGTCGCGGCCGCCGAGAAGATCTGGCTTCATGAGGAGGCCGAGCGCAAGGGCAAGAACATCGACCGCCCCGGCGAGAACCTCGCGGGCTTCCACGAGGTCATGAAGGGCAGGATGCGCACGATGCACGCGGTGACCGCGGATATTCTGAAGGTCTACCCGATCGCCGTCGGCACCGAGCTCTCCAACATGCTCGTGTTCGACAACTACAAGAAGGGCGTGCCCGACAACCGCGACATCCTGCGCCTGATCTTCGATTTCGTCGTGGCGCGCGAGATGCCCGACGGCACGCTCGAGGTCGCGGTCGTGGACTTCAAGACGGGTCAGACGCCTACCTTGCAGAACTTGGAAAAGGACACCCAGGTCCAGCTCTACGACTTGGCCATACGAAAGATGTGGCCGAAGATCTCGATTCCTTACGGGGCCTTGGGCGAGCGCCGGCCCGTGTCGGACTACAAGATCCGCTTCATCTACCCGTCGGCGGGCTACCAGCCGCTGCTCAACGAGTGGAGCCGCATCAAGTTCGAGCGCTTCCTGCGCAACGTGATGAACCGGATGCGCAGGCACAACGCCCCGCCCGCCCCGAAGCCCGCGGCGAAGAAGAAGCGCAAGCCCAAGGCCAGGTCCTCGGCCAATTAGGCGCCGCCAGGTCAGGCCTCGGCCACCCAGTTGACGACACGGCGATGGGGCTTGTCCGCGGCGGCCGTCGGGCTGGCCTTCGCGTTCGGCGCTCCCGCCGCCGCCGCGCTTGAAGTGCGATCCGACGTTCGAGTCGACCTGGTGGGCCTGCTTCAACTGATGGCCCAGGGCAACGGCGTTGCGCGCTCCGATTACTTGAAAGGGGTCCTGAAGAGATTCGAGCCGTTCAAATCGCACGCCGCCGTGCGTCGACTGGCGGAGATGGGGAAGAGCGGCTTTAGGGGAGACATCCCCGGCAATTATGCGGTTTACTTGAGCGCGCCTCCCGACATTCGAGAGGCTTTTCCGGTTCCCGAATTTTTCACGGACAACGCCGGAGGCCGGCCGCAATTGAGCGCTTTCCTGCTCGAAATGAACGGGTTCGTCCTCGACTCGGGATTTATGGAATGGCACGCATCTCAGCGCGAGGAGATCGCCCTCGTGGAAAACAGCCTGCGCGAGACGTTGGCGGGCGCCGATTTGGAGGGCCCGCTCGTTCGCTATTTGGGCCTGCGCAGCTGGGATCGCTGGATCGTGGTTCCGAGCCCATTTTTCCCCGAGGCTGACGGCAGTTCGTGGGTTCTGGAGGAGAAGCCCGGCCTTCCCGACGTCTATGTCATATATGGGCCGTCGTGGGTCAAGGGGCGCGCCGTCTTCGGTCCCGTCCCTCGCATCGCCCACGGCGTGTGGCCCGAGGCGATTTATTCCACGCTCTACGTGATGGTTGAATTATGCCGTCCGCAGCTTCGCCTCGTCAGAGATGTGTGCGAATCGCGCTGGAAGTTCAAGGATGCCGAAATGGAGTCATGCGTCGAAAAAAGGTGGATGGACGCCATCCGCCGTCGGCTGCAGGAGCAGGTGTTTGGAGAGGGAGGGCATGCCGGGCCGCCGCAATCGAAGCTCGATCGCGCCGTCGCTTCCGCCCTGATCGAATATGAGGGCCAAAGAGAGCGATACCCCGACATGATCTCCCGCACCGCTGACTTTCTGGCGCCGCTTCAGAGCGACGGCCTGCCCGCGAACTGCCGGCTCATCGACGAGAGCCGTTTTCAGGAGACCCTTTACGCGCGTCGGCTCGAATGGTACCTGGAAATGCGCCTTTCCGCGAGGCCGGATTCCGACTTGATGAAAGTGAGAACCCTTCTCTCTCGCGCGCAAGCCCATTGAGCTCCCCGCACGCGGCCGCCGTCCGAAGCCGTCAATATTGAATTTACGCGCCGTGCATCGCAAGGCGGCCTCCGCTCATGCCAAACTTAGAGGAGAGAGGAGGTCCCATGAAAACTGCCGCCGCGACCGCAGCCTTGTCGGCCTTGCTGTCCGCCGTGCCCGCCTCCGGCCAAATATCCCCGAGCACGGGCGCGTTCTCGATCGGGATCGGCCCGAGCACGGGCGCGCCGTTCGGAGGCGTCAGCACGGGCGCGATTCCCGGCGTTCAGGGAAGCACCGCTCCGAATCCGGGTCTGACCCCTCCGGGCCTGACGCCGCCCGGCCCGCCGCCTCCCGGGCTGACGCCGCCGGCGCCCTCGAGCCGGGACACGAACCCGGCCTCCTCCAACCCCGATCTGCCCCTGCCCGGCACGGCCAACCCGAATCTGCGGGCCGCGCCGATGGTCCCCAACCCGGCCCCGCCGTCGCCGCCGCGGTAATGATTCAAGCGAGAAGAAATCATGCGCGATAAGAAAGAAGCGATCAAGAATCTCGGCGCTCTGGTCAAAGGAGAGCTGGCGGCGGTCGAGACCTACAAGCAGGCCCTCGACAAGATTCCCGGCCGGGAGGCCGTCGGCCCCGAGCTGCGGTCCATCGAATCGGATCATGAGGAAGCCCTGACCTTGCTCCAGGAGCATATGGCGGACATGAACGCGGCGCCGCCGGCCGAGTCAGGACTGTGGGGGGAATGGGCCAAGGCCGTCGAGGGCGCCGCGGCGGCGATCGGCGACACGGCCGCGATCAAGGCGCTGAAGGAAGGCGAGGAGCACGGCGTCGACAGCTACGAGAAGGCCCTTCGCGATCGGGAGCTCGACGACCGGATTCGCCAGATCATCCGCTCCCAGCTCCTTCCCAAGACGAAGGCGCACGTCGCCGTGCTCGACGACCTCTTGGTGAAAGCGGGGCGATAAGGACCGATTCCGGGCCCGCCCGGTCGCGATCCGGGCGGGCCGGGTCCCAGGGGGCCTAGGTCCCTTGTTGCCCGGGCGGGGGCCCGAGGGCCCAAGCGCCGGCGCGGCGCCCGGGTTATCATCTATATAGATGAAGAATACGCGCCGCGTCCTCGCCGTCTTCCTCGCTTTCCTGACCCTCGCGTTCGCCCCCGGCCTCGTTTCCTATCAGGCCGCGGCGCAGGTCGTCAACGGCGCGGCCGCCGCCCGCTCCGGCGGAGTCCCCGTCGTCCCGGCTTTCGGAGTCAACGGCGTCGGCCTCGCTCCGCTCTCGCCCGCGACCTTCCTCTCTCCGAGTCTCGCCGGCGGCCTCTCCGCTCCCGCTGTCAACGCCCCGGCCCCGACGCCCAACGCGGTCAACGCCGCCGCTGCCGCGATCCCGTCCCTGCCCGCGTCCGCCGTCGCCGTCCGGGCTTTGGCCGCCCGCGCGATCGGTACGCCCACGGAATCGGCGCCCGCGATCGTCCCGTCCGTCGCCGAGGCCTCGCGCGAAGGCGCGCACGTCCCGGCCGCGGACGCCAAGGCCCATCTCGCGCTCGCCGGCGAGCGGTTGTCCGCCGCCGCCGACTCCGAGAAGACCGGATTCCTCGACGCCTTCTTCACCGGCGCCCGCACGATCTATGGCCGCCTGACCGGAGACAATTCCGCCTCCGGCGCGATGGTCGCGGCGCCCGCCCGGACCCCGGTCGCCGGCGAGGCCCCCGTCGCGAAGCCCTCCGCCGCTGCGTCCGCCTCCGCCGCGGCGCCGACGCCGGTCGCGCTTGTCGGCACCGGCCTCCAGCCCGGCGACAAGTTCCTGACCGCGCCCGCGGCGGAGGAAAAGCCGCAGGTTCCCGCTCCCGCGCCGTCGGCGCCCGACGCCGCCGTCTCCGCCAAGGCCCTCAAGTGGATGTACATCCAGGACGCGATCAGCATGTCGGTGTTCATCATGACCTCGATCGCCTACCCGATGATCGTGATCCCCGCCGTCGGCACCGTGACCTTCGGCGTCCTGATGGCCCTCGGTCCCCTGGCGGCCATCGCCCTCGGCCCCTTGAGCGGGATGATCGCCACCCGCTTCGCGCCGCGCGAAGGCCTGGCCATCCTGTCCGGCCTGCGGGCCGTGCTGACCGTCGCCTTGCCCATCATGGCGCTTACCGGCATGATCAGCTTCTGGCCGCTGCTGCTCGCCTCGATCGCCAACGGCTGGCAGTTCTCGCTGCTGATGACGAGCCGCAGCGCCTATACGCGCCGCTTCGCGCTCACCGATCCCAAGCAGGCCCGCAGCTGGCTGCACATCGGCAACCTCACCACCATCGGCTTCTCGATCTACTTCGTGCTGCAGGTCATGCTCGGCTCCATCGGGCAGATCGGCGGGCTGATCGACGCGATGAACCCGATGACGCCTTTCTGGATCTCGGCCGCCGTCAACGTCGGGCTCGTCTTTCTCAACTACTGGAAAATTCCCAAGGTCGCGAACATCGTGTCGAACGCCGCCGGCGCCGCGAAGGCCGCGGCCGAGCCGTTCCTGAAAAAGGCCTCCGCCTTCGTCAAGAAGTTCTGGAAGGAGATCGCGCTGTTCTCGGGCACGATCGCCGTGTACGCATGGGGGCTTCCCTTCGTCCTGCCGGTGATCGGCACGGGCATCGGCTCGCCGCTGTGGATGGCGGCCGCCCTGCTGTATTGGATATCCCGCACCGACACCTTCAAGAAGGTGATGTCGACGCCCAAGATCCGCAACGCGCTGCTGCTGTCGGCCCTGGCCGCCGGCCTGATCTATCCCTTCCAGAACCTCGCGATGCCCCTGATCGCCGCCTCGCTGGGCGCCAAGGCCCTGATCTTCGGGCAGCTGCTCGGCGCGTTCTTCTTCGGCCAGCTGCTCTCCAACGCGAGCATGGCCCGCCTCCCCGAGGTCAAGGTCCCGTTCACGAGCAAGACGATCGCCGCCGAACGCCTGCTGCAGGCCGGCGTGCTGGCCTTGGCCGCGATCTGGGCCGGCGTGCGCCTGTTCCCCGGAAGCCTCCTCGCCGCGGCCGCCGCCGTCGCGGTCGGCATGGGGGTCATCGCCGTGACCTCTCGCCTCACCCATCGCGGCTGGATCAAGTTCTACGGCATCGGCCTGATGGCCGCCGTCGGCGTGGCCCTGTCATGGGGCTTCTACCCGGGCATATTCGCGTCGGTCATGCTGCTCGGCCTGTTCGTGGGGCCCTTCGTGTCGGCGATCACCTCCTACATCAGCGGCAACTCCGATCCCAAGATGGTCTCGCAGACCTTCGGCGTGAGCAGCTCGCTGTTCAACGCGCTGACCTCCTTCGGCTACGGCCTGATGGCGGCGAGCACGAAGGCGTACGGCGACCCGGCGTTCCCGAGCGCCCTGACGCCGATCATCGCGGTCTACGTCGCCGCCGCGATCCTGTTCTTCTTCGCGCCGCGCTGGCTGCCGGGCCTGCCCGAGAAGAGCCTGCGCTCCCCCGAGCCTAAAAAGCCGTCCGCGTAAACGGTATAATCCGCGGCATGCCCGGCCCCAAGATCGCGTCCATCGACTTCGCGCCGCCCGCGGACCGCGCCTCGGGCGACTGCGACCTCGCGGTCGCCTTCGAGGGCGGCGGAGGCTCCACCTTCAAGGTCGCGACCTACGACCGCGCGGAATCCTGGATGGCCGAGTCCAAGCGCGGCGCCTGGTGGTCCGAGCCCGTCCTGTTCGTCTCGAGCCTCGATCCGGAGACCGTGCGTGCCGCGGTGGAGGCGATGGCCTCGGAGATGGGCGGCTACTGGCTGCGCTACTATCATAGGCGGAAAAAGTGAGCCCGGTCTCGAGCCCCGTCGGACACATCGAGCTCACCCACCTGAGCGATCCCGCGCGCCCCGAGCACTCGAGCGGCGTTATCGAGGTCTATCTGAAGGACGGCCGTCAATTCACTTTGCTCGCCGCGACGCCCTCCTGGTTTAAGGAGGAGCTGGTGCGGCTGGGGCTTAAGTTCTACTACGGCCCCGCCGTGCTGTTTCTCAAGAGGCTCGACCTCGCCTCCGCGCGCAAGGCCGCCAAGGACATGATGGCCGAGAACGAGCAGCTGCTCGTCCGCTACGACACGCCCCGCCGCACCCTCCCCGACATACTCGCCGCCTTCCGCGCCGCCCATCCCTGAGCGCCGTACGACCGGCGCCTATCCTCAAGGATAGTCATCGCGAGCCTGCGACTATGGGCCCAGCGTTCCACGGGCCGCTTGCCGTCGAGGGCTTGGGCCGTTGGACCCCTCCCGCGGGCGGACCCAGTTGATAGTATCGGGCCATGAAACGAATCATCGCGGCGTCCGTCTCGCTTTCGCTCATCCTCGTCTCGGCGCCGCTGCCCGCCTGGTCCCAGGTCTCCTCCGCGATGATGGGGTCGGGCTCGGGCGTATCGGGCTCCGCGGCCGGCGCGGCTCGCGACGCCGCGATTCCTCAGCTTCCCGTGCCCGCGCTGAGACTCACGGCTCCCGCGCTGTCCGGCGCGTTGTCGGCGCCGATGGCCAACAGCCCCGTCCCGGCCGCCAATCAGCGCGCGCCGATCTCCGCCGTCTCGCCCGTCGAGCAGCGCCAGGCTCTCGCGATCGCCCTGCCGCTCGCCGCGGAAGCCCCCGTTCCCCTCGCCGCCGCCGCTTCGCAAACGCCCGTCTCCAAGGCAGGCGCTTTGAGCCCGGTCATGGCCGACGCGAAAAGCCTCGCCGCCGCCCGCCTCGACGTCGCCGAGGCCGCGGGCGCTATCCAGAAAGGCCCGGCATCCGCCTCGCGCTGGGCCGCCGCGCGCATGATGGACCGCCTGCTCGGCGTCGAGGAAGCCGGCGAGCGCGAGCCCATCGTCGAAGGCCTGCCGCCGGCCGGCATCCTATCCGCCGGATTGACGCCCGCCTCCGCGTCGGAGCGCTCGTCGAGCGCCCAGGTGCCGTCCCCCGGCGTCCCGGATAATGCCCCGCGCCGCTCGAAGCTCGGCGGCGCTCTCAAGACGGTCGCGACGTTCGCCGCCGGCGCCGCCCTGACCATCGGCCTGCAGTTGGCCGCCGTGGCGCTGTTCCCCGCGATCTTCGGCGTCGTGCCCGTCGCGGCGGTCTGGGCCGTCAGCTCGGGCCTCCTTCTTTTCCCGGTCGCGCTGTACGCGCGCTACCGCCTCGCCAAGCGCGACTCCCCGCGCCTGAACAAAGTCAAGCTCATCCTGGACCTCTCGCTCGGCGCCTTCGCCGGCGCCGTCGCGATCGCCGTGCCGAGCCTCGGCCTGGTCCTCACCACCGCCGGCGTGCTCACCGCCGCGACGCCCCTGCTGGCCGTGGCCGGCGGGCGCTGGTTCGGCAGCGGCACCCTCGCCGACACCGTGCTGACGTGGGCCGTGCTCGGCTTCACGCCGGCCGTCGTCGGCGTCGCCTCCGCGGCCGGGCTCATCGGGCTCGCCCCGGTCGTCGGGCTGATGATGCTGCCCGTGATGACGACGATCGCCTTCTTCCTCGGCCGCTTGATCCACTCCGCCGAGACGGGAGCGCCCTTTTCCGTGCCCGGCTCGATGCAGAAGATCCGCTTCCCGTCCTTCCAGTGGGTGATGATCGGCGTGGTGTTCGCCCTGCTGACGGGCTACTCCGCCGTCTACACCAACATCGCGTTCGGCGTGTGGACCTTGCTCGGCGGGCGCTCCGGCAGCGCGGTCTCGACCTTCCGCGTGAACTCGGTCTGGACCTTCCTTAAGAAAATCCTGAGCTACGTCACGTTCAACCGCCTCTACTTCGCGCTGTTCGCCTACACCGCCTTCACCGGCTTCGCGAGCCCCTTGACCTTCCTCGTCATCGCCTTCGCGGGCGAGCGGGCCTCGGTCTGGACGGACAAGCTGCTGGGCCGCGTCCTGCCCAAGGCCGCCCCCGCCCCGTCGACGCGGACGGCTCCAGTGGAGGACCCGAGCAGGCTCGACGACGCGCCGCCGAAGTGGCCCGCGTTCCATTACTGGGCCAAGTCGTTCCTGATGCTCGGCTCGATGGCCGGCATCGGCGTGCTCCTGTCCTTCACCGTGTTCGGCGTCACGAGCCTTCTGACGAACCTCGGCATCGCCGCCGTCCTGGCGTTCGTGCCGTTCTTCTTCGCCAAGAAGATCATCAAGCTCGTCATGAAGGCCAAGCCCACGACGAAGGAGCAGGATCCCGAGTTCTTCGAGATCATGGAGGGCCTGCGCGACCGGATCAACGCCGGCCGCCGCGCGAAGGGCAAGAAGGAGATTCCGATGCCCGAGATGGTCATCGACCCCATGGACGCGCCGAACGCCTACGCGACGGGCCGCAGCCCGTTCGCCGCTATGGTGGGCGTGACGCGGGGCATCAAGGCGATGACGCTCGAGCCCGAGATCGTCCGCGACGGCGTGGTGCGCCTGATCGCCTCGAGCGACGCGGGCACCAAGGAGTTCAAGGTGTTCCGCCGCGCGATCGCCGGCTCCGTCTCCGGCGTGTCCGCCGACGCGACGCCGTCCGAGGTCGCGTCCGCGGTTCTCAAGGCCGACCGCTCCGAGCTCAAGGCTCTCGGCGTGCGCATGCTTCGCGGCGTGCTCAGCCACGAGTTCTCCCACGTGATGGACCGGCATATGCTGTCGGGCTCCATCGGAGGCGCGATCGCCTCCGGCGTCGCCTTCGCGTCCTACGGCGTGATGTGGGCCGTCGGCCACGCGAAGCTCGTCGTCCAGAAGGCGCTCGGACTGGCGCCGAAGCCGGCGCCTCAGGACGAGCGCGCGGAGCGCGGCGAGGGCGAAGGCTCCAGGACCCACGCCGTCGACCCGATCTCGACCGGCGTCATCCTCAAGTCGCTCCCGGCGCTTCTTCGCCTGTTCGCCGCGCTGTGGGCGCCGGTGGTGCTCCAGGTCCTGCAGATGGCGTCCTCGCGCAACAACGAGGGGATGGCCGACGAGGACGGCGCGCTGCTGAGCGAGGATCCGGAGTCGCTGGCGCTGGCGCTGGGCCTGCTGACGACCTGGCGGCCGGGGGCCGGCTTCCGCCTGCCGGGCGCGGCGGTCCCGCGCGCGGCGTCTTTGCAGCACATCATGATCGTCAACCCGCTCGAGCAGCTCGAGAACGCGGGCGCGCTGCCCGGGAAGTCGGCCTCCGGCGGGCCGACGCGCGCCGACGACCTGATCTTCGAGCTGTTCATCACCCACCCCAACACGGGCGTGCGCATCCGCAAGCTGTGGGACATGTCCGAGGCCATGCGGGGCACCCGCCCCAAGCCCCGCCCGCCCGAGGACGGCGGAGGCGGGGGGACGAAAGTCTCCTTCGCTCCGCAGGCCGGCGCCGCCTCCGAGAAAATCGGGGGCGGTCTTCTTCGGGGAGCATGGGCGAAGCTGAAGGCTTCCCTGCGCGTGCTCCCCGACGAGGACCGCAACCGGCAGTTCTGGATCTACACCGCGGGCCAGGCGCTCGCGCTGCTCGGCGGGAACTTCCATTACACCGCGCTGCCCAGGCTCGTGGCGCCGGCCAAGGAGGACGCCGCGCAGCTCGGCTACAACCGCGCGATCAACTGGGGCGCGCAGGCCGCGGCGTCGCTGACCACCGGCCCGCTGATCGACCGCGCCTCGACCCAGAAGGTCATCATCTGGACCAACGCCGGCCGCTCGCTGCTGATGCTGCTGGTGCCGGTCCTGTTCTTCTCCGGCTTCTTCAGCTTCGGGATCTTCACCGCGCTCGTCGCGACCGCCGGCTTCCTCCAGCTGGCGGGCATGACGGCCGGCTCGGTCGCCTTCAACCGCATACTCGCCGGCGACGTCGCGCATTACAACCGCGCCAACGCGGTCTCGACGATCGTGATGAACGTCGTCGGCGTCGTGGCGCCGCTGCTCGCGGGCGCCTTCATCGCGGCGGTCAGCGCGCACTTCGGCCTGCTCAGCGGCAACGCGATGTCCTACGCCGTCTACGGCGTCCTCCTGCTCGCCGCCGCGGTCGGCTACGGCCTGTTCCTCAAGCTTCCGCGCGACGAGATGATGGCCGCGCGCCGGGGGCTCTCCGCCGTCCTCGAGCGGGACGGGACGGGAGGCGCGGACTTCCGCGGCGTGACGAGCGGCCGGATCGAAGGGCGGCAGGCGATCTTCGTCGAAGTGGACGGCGATCCCGCGCGGGCCGTCGTGCCCGCCGACTACGGCGGCTTCCCGGTCAAGGCGGTCGCGCGCCGCCGCGTCTTCCGCGAGGTCGCCAAAGGCTTCAAGATCATCTTCGCCGACCGGTTCCTGAGGCTTTACCTGCTCTCGACGACGTTGTCGGTCATGTCCAGCGACGCCTTGATCTTCGCGGCGCTGCCGCGCTTCCTCGAGGACGTCCTGCGCGCCGGCCCGGGCTCCTTCGGCCTCTTCCTCGCCGCCTCCGCGCTCGGCGCGGGCGTCGGCTCCGGGCTGATGGCCTTCGCGCGCGATCCCGAGCAGATGGCGCTGGCGCCGTCCGCGCGCGTGTTCCGCTCCGAGCTTTCGGCCCGCGAAGGCGCGCTGGACGATCAGGCTCTCGACGCGGCGTCGGCCGCCTTGCGCGGCGCGGTGCCCGCGGTGCTCGCCCGCTATAGAGGGGAATGGGCCCAGGGCGCACCGGCGGTCTCGAGCGAGCGCTTCGGCGCGGAACTCGTCGCCGAGGCCGCGCGCTCCGTCGCGGCGGCTCTCGCTCGTTCCGAGGCCGAGGCGCTTTCCCTGCTCGAGGCGACGAGCGCCGCCTCCGACCTGCGCGCCTGGGCGTCCTTGCGCGGCGCGAAGCTCCTGGCCGGCGCTTACAAGGACTCGACGACGGGCATGAACCACCTCGAGCGCCAGGGCAAGTGGACCTCCTGGCTGCACGGTCTCGCCTGGCTCGTCTACGCCGCGCTGTTCTTCTCGGGAAACCTGTATCTGGCCGCGGGCCTGCTGCTCCTGTCCGCGCTCCTGGGCGGGCCGGCGATCGTGGCCTGGACGAGCCTCACGACCAAGGTCGTCGCGGGCTCCTACCCCGACAGCCAGGGCAAGATCTACTCGGCGATGTTCTTCTATCAGCTGATCTTCGCGATCGGCGGCGTGCTGTTCTACGGCTGGCTCATGGCCCTGCTGCCGACGATGACGGTGCTGTGGATCGCGGCCGGCGTCATGGTCCTGTGCGCCCTGCTCGACATCTTCACTCCCTCCTTGATCTTCCCGATCAACCGCAAGAAGCGGTAAAAACGCGCGAAATTACCGTCGGAATCCGTCCTCGCGCTAAAGGACTGATCCCCCGCTGGGCCCTCCGGACGCCCTCAGGCCCACTCCTGGAGTCCTATGGCCTCTCGCTCGTTGGGACCAATGCCTAGGCCCCGTTGGGACCTATGACCCGCCTCTGAAACCGATCGCGGCGTTATAATCGAAGCAGACGCAAAAGGAGACATTCCGATGAAGCGCCTTCGCTCCGTGATCGCCCTCGCTCTCTCGCTCGCCCTCGTCGTCGTCTCCCCGGGCTCGAGCGCCTATCACGCCGCCGCGCAGACCGTCGGCGCCTCCGTGGGCTCGTCGGCTTCGGCGGGAGTCTCCGGCGTCTCAGGCGCGAGCGTCGGCCGCGCGAACGGCGTCTCCTCGATCCCGATGATGTCTCCGTCGGCCCTGACCCTCTCCCCGGTCCTGTCCGCCCCGTCGATCGTCCCGTCCGAGCTGCCCAAGGCCGCCTTCATGCCCGCCGTCTCGGTCGCGCCCGTCGCCGCTCGGACGCCCGCCGCGCTCAAGGCCGGGGCGCCCGCCGCCGCCGCGAAGGCGGTCATCCCCGGAGCGAAGTCCGTGATCGCCGCCGCCGTCTCCTCTCTCCAGACCGTCGTATCCGCCGCCGATTCGAAGTCCGCGGAGACGCAGGCCGCCGAGGCGAGCCTCCGGTTCGACGGCGCCTTCGCGAAGAAGAAGGACTCCGGCAAGGGCATGCCCGACCAGGACGCGGACGAGAACGGCAACCCCTCCCGCGACGGCGGAACCGACGAGCTCGGCAACCCGCGCCGCACCGGCGGCGAGGGCGGGCCCGACGACCGCTCCGACCCCGACTACGGCGGCCGCGGCGGCAACGACGGCCTTTTCGGCGCGCTCCGCTCGGGCCGCCTCAACGCCTTCGCGGCCGGCGACAAGGCGCGCGTCTCCCTGCGCGCCGCGAAGAAGGACTCCGGCAAGGGCATGCCCGATCAGGACGTCGACGAGAACGGCAACCCCTCCCGCGACGGCGGCATCGACGAGCTCGGCAACCCGCGCCGCACCGGCGGCGAGGGCGGGCCCGACGACCGCTCCGACCCCGACTTCGGCGGCGGCCGCGGCGGCAACGACGGACTTTTCGGGATGCTCGGCATCGGCCTGCTCGGCGGCGCCGCGGCGGCCGTCGCGGGTCTGTCCTTGGGAACGCTGGCGATGTTCCCGATGATCATCGGCTCCTTGATCCTCCACGAGATCGGCCACGCGCGCATGGCCGACAAGCTCGGCGACCCGACGGCCCGCCTGCAGAACCGCGCCTCCTTCAATCCTCTCCACTGGAAGACGCACATCGACCCGGTCTGGACCTTGCTCGTCCCCGCGGCGACCTTCCTGTTCGCCGGCTTCATCTTCGGCGGCGCCCGCCCCGTGCCGGTGGAGCCCCGCTACTTCAAGGACCCGGTCAAGGGCATGGCGCTCGTGGCCCTGGCGGGCCCCGCGGTGAACATCGGACTGGCCCTCGCCGGCGCCCTGGCCGTCACCGGCGCCGTGGCCGCGGGCCTGGGCGCGGGCGTCATCGCGACGCTCGGCATGTTCGTGTTCCTGAACGTCCTGCTCGCGGTGTTCAACCTGATCCCGCTGCCGCCGCTCGACGGCAGCCACATGCTCAAGGCCTTCCTCCCTTATCAGGCGCGCAACGCGATCGACAACGTCATGGCGCGCCTGGGACCGATGGGCATGCTGCTGCCGATCCTGCTGGTGTTCATGGTCGCCGGCGGAGCGATCGTGGGCGCGTCGGCGTTCGTCGCCAAGCTGCTGATCGGCGGCGTGATGGCCGTGACCGGCGTGCAGACGGCGAGCGCGTTCCTGCCCGCCTTGGCCGCCCTCGGCCTGGCGTTCGGGCAGATCGCCGGCGGCAAGTCCGCGAGCCGGGCCGCGGCGCAGGAAGCCCCGGCCGGCCCCTCCGTACCCGGCGCGGCCTCCGGCGGCGGCAGCGCCCCCGTCGATCTCATCGTGATGTTCGGCGAGAAGCGCACTCGCCTCCACGACTCGCACATCTCGAACGTGGACGTGAACCTGCCCTCCGGCGTCGACCGGTACACGCGCCTGCAGCAGGCGATGCTGGCCCAGCTCGAGACCGCAGGGCTCGACTCCGCCGCCCTCGATCCCTTCAAGGGGACCCCGCTTGCGACCTACGCGCGCATCAACGCCGCCACGATCCGCGTCGACGGCGCCTCCGTGGCCGAGTTCACCAAGGCGATGGCGCAGCGCGGCTTCACCGTCTATCCGAACGCCGAGCGCAAGATCATCCGCCCCGTGCCCGTATCGCCCGAGGACATGGACCCGGGCGCGCGCAGCGCGGTCACGATGGACGAGAATCTCCGGATCGTGAAGGCCGACCTCGTCCAGGCCGAAGCGGAGAAGCTGTGGGGCAAGCCGGTCCTCGGCTTCTGGTCGGGGCTGTGGGCCAAGGTCTTCAAGTCCGAGCCCGCTCAGCCCAAGATCGGCGTCATAGACTCCGGCGCGGACCTCTCCCATCCCCTGCTGCGGCGCGTCAAGGAGGTCAAGAACATGACCTCCGGCGAGAACGTCGACGACATCGGCCACGGTTCGTGGGTCCACTCGACGGTCCTTCATATGGCGCCTTGGTCGAGGAACACGACGCACTACAAGACGTTTTTGAACGGCGGAGCGACCCTCGACGACATCCTCAAGTCGCTGACCCAGGCGGGCAACGACGGCAACCTCGTGATCTCCAACTCCTGGGGCTCCGACGACGGGGACCCGACGAGCCCCGACTCGCTGTTAGTTGAAAAGTTGGCCGCCGAAGGCCACATCATGGTCTTCGCGGCCGGCAACGCCGGCTCGCGCGCGAACACGATCGGCTCGCCCGCGATCGTGACCTACAAGGATCCCTCGACCGGCGCGATCCGCGTGGTCTCCGTCGCCGCCGCCGGCCGCGACAAGAGGATCGCCTACTTCTCCTCGCGCGGCCCCGGCTCGAGCATGACCGCGCGCGACCCCAACTACAAGGACCACCGCCCTGACCTGACGGCCGTCGGCTACAACATAGAGGGCGCCTGGCCCGCGGCCCTCAACGAGGCCGACCGCGTCGACGGCGAGAAGGGCCCGGTGAAGGCCATCTCCGGCACCTCGATGTCCACCCCCGGCGTGGCGGGCGCGATCGCGCTGCTCGCGATGATGTTCGGCGTCGTCGAGCTCGGGCCGAGGCTCGACGCGGTCGTCAACGCGGTCATGTCCACTCTCGAGAAGACGGGCCAGAGCCCCGACGCGGAAGGCCAGGGCTTTCTCAACGTAGACGCCGCGTACCGCAAGCTCAAGGAGATATTTTCAGCGAAGCCGTGAAGACGAAGGAGCCCGTCCGACGAGGCTCCGGCTTACCGTGCCGCCGGCACGGCTGAGCGCTTGATTCTAAATGCGACCGGCGCCGCACCCATACCGTTACGGAGATTCGTGCCATGACTTCCTCAGCGATGTTTATAGTCGAAGACGACGATCATTTTCGCGAGACCTTCATCGACGTCATGTCGTTGAAGGGCATCGAGGTGACCGGCGCGCGCACCGGCGACGAGGCGATCAAGGCCCTGCGCCAGAGCCGGCCCTCGGTCATCATCATGGACGTTCAGCTCCCCGACGTGCACGGCTTCGACCTGTGCCGCAAGGTCAAGGGCCTCGACAACCAGAAGGACACCCCCGTCATCTTCGTGTCCGCCTCCACTCTGTACGCCGACCCGCGCGACCGCGTCGAGGGCCTCCTCGCCGGCGCCGAGCAGTTCCTGCCCAAGCCGATCACCGTCGAGAAGCTCTGGGGCGAGATCGAACTCGTGCTCGGGAAGCATCACTGATGAACGAATAGGGAACTGTTTCCGGAAACAGTTCGCCCAAAAGAAAGAGCCCGCGGGGGCAAACCCCGCGGGCTCTTCTGTTTGAACGGACGCGTTATGCGATCGTGACCTTCTTGTCGAGGTACACGTCCTGGATCGCGTTGAGGATGCCGACCCCGTCCTTCATGGGACGCTGGAAGGCCTTGCGGCCGGAGATGAGGCCCATGCCGCCGGCGCGCTTGTTGATGACGGCCGTCTTGACCGCCTCGGCGAGGTCGGAGGCTCCGGAGGAGGCTCCGCCCGAGTTGATCAGGCCCGCGCGGCCCATGTAGCAGTTGGCCACCTGCCAGCGGGTCAGGTCGATGGGGTTGTCGGTCGTGAGCTTCTCGTAGACGAGCTTATGCGTCTTTCCGAAGCCCTTGATCGCGTTGTAGCCGCCGTTGTTCTCGGGCAGCTTTTGCTTGATGATGTCCGCCTGAATGGTGACGCCGAGATGATTGGCCTGGCCGGTGAGGTCGGCGGAGACATGATAGTCCTTCTCCGCGGTCTTAAAGGCGTTGTTGCGCACGTAGCACCACAGGATCGTGGCCATGCCCAGCGAGTGCGCGGCCTCGAACGCCTGGGAGACCTCCCAGATCTGGCGGCGGGACTCGGCGGAGCCGAAGTACACCGTAGCGCCCACGGCGACGCAGCCCATGTCGTAGGCCTGCTTGATGCTGCCGTACATGGTCTGATCGTAGCTGTTCGGGTAGCTGAGCAGCTCGCTGTGGTTGAACTTCAGGATGTACGGGATCTTGTGGGCGTACTTGCGCGCGGTCATTCCGAGCACGCCGAGCGTGGAAGCCACGCCGTTGGCCCCGCCCTCGAGCGCGAGCTTGACGATGTTCTCCGGGTCGAAGTAGGCCGGGTTCGGCGCGAAGGAGGCCGCGGCCGAGTGCTCGATGCCCTGGTCGACGGGGAGTATGGAGACATAGCCCGTTCCCGCGAGACGGCCGTGGTCGTACAGGCTCTGAAGCGACTTGAGCACCGGAGTGGGCCGGTCGGAGAGGGCGAAAAGGCGGTCGACGGAATCCGGGCCCGGGAGGTGGATCGTCTCCTTGGGGATCGTGGTGCACTTGTGCTCGAGGAGCTTGGCGTCGGCTCCGAGCAGGGCTTCGATGTTCGTGGTCATGTCGGGAAGTCTCCTATGGTTGCAAAGCGGGATTAGTATACGAAATGACCCCGGCGCGGGTCATGCCCGATCCATGCAACGATTGGGCCGCCTATCTTCCGCGCGTGACGCGGTACATCGTGAGGCCGCCGGCCGCGGCGGCGGGCTTCAGCCCGTAGCGCTCGAGCTTGGCGCGCAGGCCCTCCTCGAGCAAGGTCCGGCCGCTGACGTAGACGATCTCTCCGGCTCCCGTCAGGGCGTCGAGGCGGGCGTGCAGGACCCTCTCGTCGGTGTAGTAGCGCAGGTTCACCGGGCGGCGGCCGGCGAAATAGGGGATGTACACCGCGCCGCGGCCGTTGGCGAGGATCCAGGCGCGCTCGGGAGCGCTGATCTTCGTCCACTCCGCCTCGACGAGGTCGGGATTGTTCGCCGGGTCCGCGGCCGGGCGCACGACGTAGGTCAGGTTGAAGGCGAAGGCCGCCGCCGTCCAGGCGACCAAGACGCCCAGGCGCAGCCGCGCCGGCAGGGCCTTCAGGCCCAAGGTCGCCAGCGCCCAGAGGGCGGGCAGGTCGCTGACGCGGTACACGATCGTGTACGGCTCCCAGGCGATGAAGAGAACCGCGTAGCCGGCGAGCCACAGAAGCCAGAAGGCCGACTCCCGGGTGCGATCCGCGGCGCCTCGGGCGGCGGCGAGCAGGGGCAGGATGGCCAGCGCGACGCCTGCGGTCCAGGCGAGGCCTGAGCGGCCGACGAACTCGGTGAAGACGCGCAAGGTCATGCCGGCCCAGGCGGGCAAGGCCTGCGCCAAAGGGATCGAGTGCCACAGGAAGGAGCGGTCGGTGGTGAGGGCGGCGCTGCCTAGAAGCCACAGCTTCAATTCATGGAACGACGACGGTTGAACGGCAAAGAGGCCGGCGCAGATATAAGGGATGGCAACGGCAACGCATAGAGAACTCATGTAGGGAAGGGCCTCGCGGCGGCCCTTTTTTCTCGTGAGGACGTACACCAATGCCGGGAACGCCATGAGATGGCCGACGTGGCCCAGGATCGCGCCCGCGTGCCACAACCCCATGAGGGCCGGGCGCGGTTTTTCCGATAAAGCTTCTCTTGCGGCGAGCGCGGCGAACAAAGCCCCCAACATATAGACCTGCGCCTCGAGGCTCCAGAACCACCAGGCGTGACTTACGGCAAGCGCGGCGGCGCCGAGGACGGCTTCGCGCTCGCCGCGCCCCATGCGGCGGAGAAGGGAAGAAAAAACGGCGGCGCCCGCGGCGCCGAGAACGGAGTCGAGGACTTGGAGGACGAGCACCGATTGGCCCTGATATCCGAAAAAACGCCACAACTTATCGAAGCACCAGCCCACGACGCCGTAGGCCAGATGGTTCCCGTGGACCAGATGCTTGAAATCCGACAGCTCGACGGCGATGGCGCAGGCGACGCCGTCGAAGTTGTAGAAGAGGGAGCGCTGCGCGAGGTTGAAAAACAGAACGGCGGTAAATACCGCCGCCGCCGACCGCCCCTCGGGCCAATGCATCTTCTTCATCGGGGGCTATGGTATCAGAAATCTATTATAATGCCGCCATGAACGGACGCCTCCGTGAGAAGACGGTCCTCATCACGGGCGGCGGACGGGGCATCGGCAGGGCCGCGGCGGTCGCCTTCGCCAAGGAAGGCGCTGAAGTCGCCGTCTGCGGGCGCGACGCGGCCAATCTGGGGGCCGTCGCCGCCGAATTGAGGGCCCTCGGCGGGAAGGCCGTCGCCGAGAGCTGCGACGTCTCCGACGAAGGCCAGGTGTCCGAGTTCATCGCCGCCGTGCTCCGGGAGTTCGGCCGCATCGACGTCCTGATCAACAACGCGGCCGTTCTGGGGCCGCTCGGCCCGCTGGCGGCGGCAGCGCCCGCCGAGTGGCGGGCCGTGATGGCCGCCAACCTGGACGGGCCCTTCCTGGTCACGCGCGAGGTCCTGCGCTCATCCATGCTGAAGAGGGAAAGCGGCGTCGTGATCAACGTCTCCTCCGGCGTGGGGCGGCGCGGGACGGCCGGCTGGGGGCCGTACGCCGCGAGCAAGTTCGGGCTCGAGGGCATGACCCAGGTGTGGGCCGACGAGACGCGCGGCCGCGGAATACGTTTCTACAGCCTGAGCCCGGGGCCGACGGCGACGGCGATGCGGGCGGCGGCGGCGCCGGACGAGGATCCCCGGACGATCAAGAGCCCGGCGGTCGTCGCGGGGGCCTTCGTGTCGCTCGCGCTGGACGATTGCCCGCTGCCGACGGGCTCGATCCTGCGCCTGGACCCGGCGGGAAAAATCCTGAGCTAGGGAAGCTCGGTCTTCTTGACGGCGTAGACCGTCATCACGTCGCGCAGATTCACGTAAGCCTTGAGCCGCCCGACCGGCCACTTGGAAAAGCGGTCCGACAGCCACCGGAAGAACGGATGGGTGAGGATATAGCTGAGGCGGAAGAAGCACAGGCTCAGCGGCACCCACTTGCCCTCGTACTCGCAGTGCGTGACGCGGAACCCGGACCGATCGAGCAGCGCGGTCAGGGAGTCCCGCGTGAAATAGGTCAGGTGCGTCGGGGGGATGTAGATGTGCCAGCGCCGCCCGAGCGCGCGGGCGAAGAGGCTGCGGCGGTCGCCGAGGTTCATCGCGAGCGTGCCGCCGGGGCGGAGCAGCTCGCGGGCCTTGGTCAGCGCCGCGGCGGGATCGGGGACATGATCGAGTACGTCCCACATCGTAAGCAGGTCGAAGGGCCCGTTCTCCCGCGGATAGCTCAGGAAGTCGCCGTTCCAGATCGAGATGCCGGGCTCCGGCGCCTGCGACGCGAGGAGCTCTCCCGACAGCTCGATGCCGCGGCGGTCCCAATCCGGGCCGAGCAGCTTGAGGAAGCCGCCGGTGGCGCAGCCGACGTCCAGGACGCGCCCCGGTCCCGGCGACCGCCGCAGGCGCTCGACCTTGGCGCGAAAGCTCTGAAGGAGGAATGGCTCCTCGGCGGAGTAGTCGACGTAGCCGAACTTCTCCGGGTTCCCCTGGAAGTAGTCGAGCCCGTAATGCGCGCCCAGCTCCTCCGGAGAGGGCAGGCGCGCGGTGAACGCGGTCCCGCAGGCGCATTCCAGCACCCGGTAACCGGCCTTTTCGAAAAGCGGCCGCGCGCCGGAGCTTGCGCAGGCGGGGCAGGGCCGGTCAGCGGAGGACATTCAGGAAGAGCTTCATGTATTCCAGGAGGTTCTTGGCGATCTTCATGTTGCTGACGCCGGGCTTGAGATCGTAGCGGTAGATCATCGCGACCTCGGCGCAGTTCAAGGGG
The DNA here is from genome assembly GCA_036676805.1 of Elusimicrobiota bacterium. Classification (GTDB taxonomy): domain Bacteria; phylum Elusimicrobiota; class Elusimicrobia; order UBA1565; family UBA9628; genus GWA2-66-18. The sequence continues at coordinate 44,699 of JAKFCD010000041.1, read as the reverse complement.
CCCGCCTTCGCGGTCTTGACGAGAATCTCGGCGTTCGAGGCGAAGCCCCGGCATTCGATGAAGCGGTCGCCGTACGCCTCGAGCGCGCGCCGCAGCACGGCCGCGCGGTAGCCGCGGTAGAAGATCGTGTAGTCCTTGACGCCGGGAACGCGGAAGATGATCCGCGCCAGGTAGTTGGCGCCGACGCTCAGGATGCGGCGCTTGAGGGGGAAGCCGATATAGTTCCCGCCGGGATGATAGCGCGAGGCGCAGACGATGTCCCGGCCGGCGCGCAGCAGGCGGACCATCTCCGGGATGCAGGCGGGATCGTTGGTCCGGTCGCCCTCGAGGGTGAAGATCAGGTCGTCCGGGGCCGCGTCGCGCAGCGCCAGGCGCAGCCCCGTGTCGAAGGCCTTGGCCACGCCGAGGTTGACCGGGTGGGAGGCCAGCACCACGGGATAGGTCTTGGCCAGCTCCGCGGCGGCTTCGGCCGTCCGGTCGCGCGAGCCGTCGTCGACGATGATGAAGCGGTGGGGCCCGGGGATCGCGGCGACGGTGCTCTCCAGCTCGGGGATCAGCAGCGGAAGGGAGCCCTCCTCGTTGTAGGCCAGGAGGATGACGGAGATCATCGGCCCGCGAAGCGCGGCTTGAGCCAGCCGAGCATCTTTTCGAGGCCTTCGGGAACGCTGTTCGCGGGGCTCCAGCCCAGCAGGCGGCGGGCCCTCGAGATGTCCGAGATGTAGACTTTTTGGTCGCCGGGACGCCAGCCCGCGCGGCGCGGCCGGAGGTCTTTCCCGAGGCGGCCCTCGATCCACGAGAGAAGCTCGCGCAGCGAGAGCGTGTTCCCCGGGCCGCCGCCGGCGTTGAAGATCCGTCCCGCGGAGCGCGGGGCGCGTTCCAGCGCGGCGTCGTACAGCGCGAGGAGGTCGTCGACGTAAAGCGCGTCCCGGACCTGCCGCCCGTCGCCGTAGAGCGTGATGCGCCGGCCCGAGAGGGCCGCGATGAGGAACCAGGCGACCCAGCCCTGATCCTCCTCGCCGTACTGCCAGGGCCCGTAGATGCAGGATTGGCGGAACACGACGGTCCTCAGGCCGTAGATGCGCGCGTAGTCCCGCACGTATTGATCCGCGGCGCCCTTGGAGCAGCCGTAGGGCGAGTGGAAGTCGAGAGGGGCGTCTTCGTCGACGCCGCCTTTGGGGTGCTTGAAGAAATAGCGGTCTCCCTTTCGGCCGAGCTTGACCCACTCGGTGCCGCCGTAGACCTTGTTCGTCGAGGAGAACGCGAAGAAGGCTTTCGGGCACTCGCGGCGGACCGCCTCCAGGACGTTCAGCGTGCCGAGCGCGTTGATCTCGAAGTCCAGCCGCGGGTCGACGACGGACGTCGTCACCGCGACCTGGCCCGCGAGGTGCAGGACCAGGTCGAACCTTCCGCCGCGGGCGACCGCGCGGCGCACGCTTCCGGCGTCGCGCACGTCGCCGCGCACGAAGCGGATGGAGGCCGGCCGGTCGCGCTTGAATTCCTCGTAGTTCCGGCGCGCGGTGCGGCGGGAGAGATCGTCAAAGGCGGTGACCGCGTAGCCGCGCCGGGCGTAGTGAAGGGCGGCGTTGTAACCGATGAAGCCCAGCCCGCCGGTGATGAGGCATTTTTTCATGGTTTGTGCCCGTTGGCGCCGGAATTATACAATAATGAATCGGACGAGGTCGGAAAATGCATTTTCAAATAACCATAATTCACGCCCGCGCCGCGCTGGTCGTGCTCGGGCTGACGCTCGGGCTGTACGGCATCCGCTGGGGGCTGCCCAGCCCGGAGCGTCTGGCGCGCGTGATGCCGCCGGGGCTCGACGGTCCGGCGTTCCAGAAGGAGCTCGCCGACTCCTGGGCCGTCCTGCATAAGACCCTCGGCGCCAACCTGATGATCAATCCGGAGGCCAGCGGCACCTTCACCGGGGTCGTCGTGACGCCCGCGGGCTGGAAATATCCCCCGAACGAGCTGCTCAATTCCTATCGCTCGTTCTATCTCCGCTCCGAGCACGAGGATGAGCAGAGCATACTGCTCGGCCTCTCGCGCATGAAGCCCAAGCGCCTGGAATTCAACCCGCACCTGTTCACCTACGGCGCCCCGTACATCTACTCCGTCGGAGCCGTGCTGGGCCTGGGCGCGGCGACGGGGCTCATCGAGGTCAAGAGCTCCCTGCTGCATTACCTCGCCGCTCCCGCCGACATGGCGGACATGTACCTGGCCGGCCGCCTGTTTTCGGTCGCGTCCTACATCGCCGTCGCCCTGCTCCTCCTGTGGATCGGACGGCGGCACGTCGGCGCGGAGGCCGGGGTGCTGGGCGGCGCGCTGTACCTGATGCTGCCCGCGTCCGTGGTCCAGGCGCATGTCATGAAGCCCCACAGCGTCTGGCCGGTATCGGTCCTGTTGACCTTGGAGCGCGGCGTCCGGATACTCAAATCCGGGAGCCTCGAGGATTACGCCGCGGCCGGGGCCCTTTCGGGCCTGGCCGTGGCGTTGTTCCTGGGCGCTTGGCCCGCGTGCCTGATCGTCGGCGCGGCGGGCGCCATGCGCCTTTCCGGCCTGCACGAGCCGAACGGCCGTCCCTGCCGACCCGGGCCCGAAATTTCGGGTCTTCTGCTCGCCGGCGCCTGCTCCGTCGCCGTGTTCTTCGCCGCGAGCCCTTATTGGGCGCTCGATTTCCGCGAGGCGATGCTGGAGGTGGAGGTGCTGAGGAACTACAGCGCCTTCAACTTCTCTCATGCGTGGCTGTTCACCATGGGCGCCCTTCGCCGCTCGATCACGGATCCCGCGCTGGTCTTGTTCTTCGGAGGCGCGCTGCTGGCGCTGGTCAAAGGCCGGCGCGAGCCGGCCCTGCTCCTGTGCGGCGTCGCCTTCTTGGCGGCGGTCGCGTCCGCCGCGACGATCGGGAACGTGGCGTCGGCGCGCCAGGTGCGCTACTTCATGGGCTGGGTCGCGGTCGGCTCCCTGCTCGCGGGGCGGCTGCTGCAGGAGCTGCGCGCCCAGAAGGGGCCGGCGGGGCGATTCGGCACGGCGGCGGCGGTGATCGCGCTCTCCGGCCTCGCCTGCCAGGGTCTCGCCTACGCGCACAACTTCCGCCTCGGCGAGGGCGACCGCTCCAATCACGTCCTCGCCGGCCGTTGGATCGAGGCGAACATCCCCGCGGGCGATACGATCGGCCTGCTCCGATACCCGCAGCCTTCGAACTCCCCGCACTTCCGCTTCGACCGCTACCGGCTCCAGTTCATCGAGCCGCGCCTGGCGACGTCCTTGCCGCCCGAGCGGCTGCCGCCCTACCTGGCGCTGACCATTCCCGATCACGACGACCGGCGCTATCTCGGCCCGCTCCTGCAGCGCTACGAGCGGCTCGCGGAATTCCCGCGCGGCCGGCTCTTCCCTTGGATCGAGATCGACCCGACCTCGACGACGGTGAATCCTCTCATCGAGATCTACCGCTTGAGGAAGCCGGGCGCATGAGCCGCCGCGAGCTGATCATCGGGCTGTCCCTGGCCCTGATCCTTCGCTTGGGCTTCACGATCCACGCCTATCACAGGGACGCGCAGCCCACGGCGCCGGGCTCCTACGAGTACGAGCCGATCGCCCGCGGCCTGCTGGCCTCGGGCGTTTACAGCGATCCTCCGGGCGGCGTCCCGACCGCGCGGCGCGAGCCGGGCTACATCCTGTTCGTCGCCCTGATCTACAAGATCTTCACGACCCACCGGATGTACGTCTTCCTCGCCCAGGTGCTGCTGTCGACGATCACCGCCGGCCTCCTCTACGGCCTGACCGCGCGCCTGTTCTCGCCGGTCGCGGCCCGGTTCGCGTTCTGGGCCTGCGTGTTCTACCCCTACTTCATCTACTACGCCGGCTATTTTTTCCGGGAGGACTTCCTGGCGTTCCTGCTCGTGCTCCTGCTGTACGTCCTGGTCCGGTGGAAGGGCGCCGCCGCGGCGGCGGCCGCCGGCTTCCTGGCGGGCTGGCTTTGCCTGGCCAACGGCGCGTGGGCCGCCGCCTGCCTCTGGTCGGCGGCGGCGCTCGCCGGGACCGAGCGGCCCGGCATGCGCCTGGCGCGGGGAGCCGCCTTCGCCCTGCCGATCGTCCTGATGATCGGGGCGTGGGCGGGGCGAAACTGGCTCGTCTTCCGCGAGGTGATCCCTTTTTCCTCGAACGTGGGCGGCGAGATCTACATCGGCATGACGATCCCGTACGACCTCCTCGGCACCGAGGAGCAGACGCGCCGGCTCCTCGCCGACGAGACCTTCCAGGCCATCGCGAAGGTCGAGGGGGAGATTCCCCTGCACAAGGCCTACATGGCGGCCTCCAAGGCTTACTTCCTGGCGAACCCGCTGCGGTTCCTGGCGACGATGGCCGAGCACTCCGTCAAGCTTTGGCGCCCGCTGCCGCGCGACCGCGCCTACACGCACAGCTACGCGGTCGTCGCCCTGACCGCGCTCGCCTCGGACGGCTGGCTCATCCCGCTCGCGCTGTTCGGGGCCTGGGCCAGGCGCCGCGATCCGTGGGTCCGGATGTTCTTCGTTCCGATTATCGTCCTGGTCACCGGGGCCTTCTCGATCAGCCAGGCGCCGATCCGCTACCGCGTGCCGTTGATGATCATCGTGCTGATGCTGGCGGGCGCCGGCTTCGACGAGCTGCTGCGCCGCCGGCGCGCGAGGCGGCGCGCGTGAGCGACGCCGACATCATGGAAGTCCGCGTCGACGAGGATAAGGTCCAGACCGAGGCACGGGCGTGCGGCCTGTGCGCCTCGACGCGAAGCAGGCTCTGGCTGCGGGCCGACAACCTGCGCCGCGGCACCAAGCGGTACTTCGACGTGGTGGAGTGCCTCGACTGCTCGTTGCGGTTCACGAGCCCGTCTCCGACCCGGGAGTCGATGCGGCTGTATTACCCCGAGCATTACGAGTCCTGGCGGGGGAGCCTGAGCCTGCCGCTGCGGGTCTACTACCGGCTGTTCCGGGCGATCCGCCGGCCTCCGGGCAGGCTCCTGGACATCGGCTGCGGCCACGGGGGCTACCTTTACCTCATGCGCGAGCTCGGGTGGTCGTGCTGCGGCCAGGATATCTCTCCGGTGCCGGAGGCGGTCACCCGGGACTTCCCGTTCTTCAACGGCGAAGTCCAGGACGCGCCTTTCCCGGCCGGATCCTTCGACGTCATCACCTCCTGGTTCTCCATCGAGCACCTGCGCGAGCCCCTGCTCAGCCTCAAGAAGTGCCATGAGATGCTCAAGCCCGGAGGCCTCATCGCGATCGACACGAGCAACTCCGACTCGCTGGAGGCGCGCCTGTTCGGTCGGTACTGGCATCATCTGCTCGTGCCGGAGCATTATTGGCAGTTCACCGAGGCGAGCCTGCGGCGCATGGTCGAGGCCGCCGGTTTCCGCGTCCTCCATGTGCGTCATGACGCGCTGTCCTTCGGGTTCATCAACTCGCTTCAGCACATGCTCAAGGACCGCCGGATCCCGATCCGGATCTCCAATCCGCTGACGAAGCTCCTGACCGTCCCGTTCGACCTGGCCGCCGCCGCGCTGCGGCGCTCCGCGCTCATCACGGTCTACGCCGTGAAGTGAGCCGTTGCGCTTGACACCATTTGACGGTCCTGCTATCATGAAACGGCAGCCCCGTTCCCCCCAGGAGATCCCCCAGATGGCCGAAATTCAGCTCACCGACGACACCTTCGACAAGGAAGTTCTCGAGTCCTCCGAGCCCGTGCTCGTCGACTTCTGGGCTCCGTGGTGCGGTCCGTGCCGGATGCTGACGCCCATCATCGAGGAGATCGCCAAGGAGTACGCGGGAAAGGTCAAGGTCGGCAAGCTCAACACCGACGAGCACCCGGGGGCGCCCGGCCGCTTCCGCATCTCGGCCATTCCCACGATTTTGTTCTTCAAAGGCGGAAAGATGGTCGAGCAGCGCGTCGGCGTGCAGTCCAAGGCCGACATCAAGAAACTCCTCGACGGTCTGCTCGCTTAACCGCCGTACCTTAATAAGTCCAGCCGCCCTAATCCGACCTACGGTCGATGAAACCCCGCCTTTACCTGATCGACGCCCACGCTTACCTCCATAGGGCTTATCACGCCATGCCGCCCCTGACGAACTCCAAGGGCGAGCCGGTGGGGGCGCTGTACGGCTTCGCGCGCACCTTGATCCAGATTCTCAAGCGGGACAAGCCGGAGGGCATCGCCGTCTGCTTCGACACGCCGGGGGCCACGTTCCGGCACAAGGCGTACGAGCTGTACAAGGCGACGCGCAAGGAGATCGACGGGGACCTGATCACGCAATTGGGGCAGGCCAAGCCGTTAACGGAGGCGTTGGGTTTCCATTGCATCGAGAAGGTCGGTTACGAGGCCGACGACATCATGGCGACGATGGCGCGCAAGGCCGTCGATGAGGGCTGGGACGCGGTTCTCGTTACGGGGGATAAGGACGCGCTGCAGTTGGTAAGGCCGGGAATACGCGTTTTCAACGTGTCGAGGGACGCCTGGATGGACGAGGCGCAGATCGAAGAGAAGTTCGGGATCGCCGCCAAGTCGGTGAGGGATTATCTGGCGATCGTCGGGGATACGTCGGATAACGTGCCGGGGCTCAAGGGCGTGGGGCCCGTGGGAGCGGTGAAATTGATCAAGGCGTATGGAAGTCTGAAAGGCGCGATCGCGGCGGCAAAAAAGGGAGATAAGGCCCTCACTCCGAAGCTGACCCAGGCGCTCATCGACGGGGAGAAGACCGCCGATCTCGCGCTCTCGCTGATCGCTTTGGACGAAAAGGTGCCGTTAGAAGCGAGCGTCGATGAATGTAAAGTCAAAGATCCCGACCCGAAGGTCCTCGCGGCGGGCCTCGAAAAATTTGAATTCAGAACGTTGGCCAGGGATCTCGGCGCCAACCTGCCGCCACGCGCCGAAGGCGCGGCGCCGTCTACCGCTCCGTCGGTAAAGGGGCCCGCGTCCGCGCCGGTCTTATCCGTTGAAAAAGTCGAGTTCCGGTCCATCGCGAAAGACCTCGCCAAAGCGAAAGCCGTGCTCGCGCTCTGCGTGCCTGACTCGGCCGGCGAAGGCGAACTCCTGTCCGTGTCGCGCGTTCGCGTGGGGCTCGGCCTTGAGAACGGCAAAGTTGCCGTTCTGGATGAGCACCAGCTCCAAGAAAAAGCCGCGCTCGCTTCGCTCGCGGGTAATGCGTTAAAAGTCGGCTGGGATCTCAAAGGGACGCGCCGTGCGCTGGACGTCGCCGGAGTGACCCTGAACGGTCCCGATTTCGACTATAAACTCGCCGCGTACTGCATCGACCCGACGTCCGCCCGCGACCCCAAGAACGGCGACCCCGAGGCCGCCGTGCTCGCGCGCGCCGCTCAATGCTCCGGCCGCGACGCCGCAGTCGCGAAGATGAAAGAGCACAAGGTCTACGACCTCTTTCAGAACGTCGAGATGCCCCTGTCCTTCGTTCTGCGCGACATGGAGCGTGCCGGCATCCTCACCGACGCCGATTACCTCCGCGAGCTCTCCGTCGAGTTCCTCAAGGCCCTTAAGGTTCTTCAAAAGGAGATCGACGCGCTTGCCGGCGCGCCCCTCAACGCGCAGTCGCCGAAACAGTTGGGCGAGGTCTTGTTCGACAGGCTCAATCTGCCCGTCCTTCACAAGACCGCCAAGGGCGGCCGCTCCACCGACGAGGAGACCCTCCAGGCTCTTGCGGGGCAGCACGCCCTGCCCGGCAAGATCCTCGAGTACCGCGAGATCGCCAAGCTCGAGTCCACCTACGTGCGCGGCCTGCTCGAGCGCATGCGCATGCAGACGAGCCGCGTGCACACGACCTTCGACCAGACCGGCAGCGTGACCGGCCGTCTCTCGAGCCTCGACCCGAACCTGCAGAACATACCGATCCGCACCGAGGCCGGCCGCCGCATCCGGCGCGCCTTCATCGCCCCGGTGGGCAAGGTCCTCGTCTCCGCCGACTACTCCCAGATCGACCTGCGCGTGCTCGCCCACGAGTCCCGGGACGCCACCTTGATGGAGTCCTTCGAGAAGGGGGAGGACATCCACCTGCGCACCGCGGCGGAGATATTCCACTCGGATCCGAAGACCATAACGACCGATCAGCGCCGCGCCGCCAAGGCCATCAACTTCGGCATCGTCTACGGCCAGACCGCCTTCGGCCTGTCCAACCAGCTCGGCATCTCCCAGCAGGAGGCGTCGGCCTACATCAAGAACTATCTCGTGCGCTATCCGGGCGTGTCCGCCTGGGTGGAAACGAACCTGGCCCGGGCCAAGGCCGACGGCTGCGTGCGCACCTTGCTCGGGCGCGTGCGCTGGCTGCCCGAGCTCGGCGCCAAGAACGCGGCCGTGCGCCAGTTCACCGAGCGCGCCGCCCGCAACACCCCGATCCAGGGCGGCTCGGCCGACATCATCAAGCTCGCGATGATCAATATCGCCAAGGAGCTCGCCAAGGGCAAGCGGAACGCCGTCATGCTCCTTCAGGTGCACGATGAGCTCGTCTTCGAGGTCGAGAAGGGCGAGGCGTCCGCCTTCGGGAAGTGGGTCAAGGGCGTGATGGAGGACGCGGTCAAGCTTCGCGTCCCCGTCGTCGCCGAGGTCAAGGTCGGGCCCAACTGGCAGGACATGGAGAAAATCAAGTGACGCGCATATTCCGCCACGACCCCGTCGACTTCCGCAGCCTGCCGCCCGCGATCCGGCTCCTGATGATCGCCAACGTCGTCGGCTTCCTCATCGGCCTCGTCGTGCCGGACATGCACAACCTCTTCGGCCTGGTGCCCCAGCAGGTGCTCTTCCACCGCTGGATCTGGCAGCCGATCACCTACCTCTTCCTGCACGGCAACCTCTGGCATCTTTTCTTCAACCTGTTCGCGCTTTGGATGTTCGGCATGCCCGTCGAGGCGCAGTGGGGCGAGCGCGACTTCCTGAAATACTACTTCCTGTGCGGCCTCGGCGCGGCGGCGGCCCACCTCGCCTTGGCCCCGCACTCCGGCATTCCCGTGATCGGCGCTTCCGGCTCGGTGTACGGCCTGCTCGTGGCCTTCGCGATGCTGTATCCGGACGCGGTCGTCTACCTCTATTTCCTGATCCCGATAAAGGCCGCGCATATGGCGCTCCTGTTCGGCGCCATCGAGTTTTTCGCCGGCGCCACGGGCTCGACCCCCGGCGTCGCCCGCTTCGCCCACCTCGGCGGCATGCTCACCGGCTATCTCTACATCCGCTGGTGGTGGGTCGCCAAGATCCAGCTCAAGGCCCTCTGGCGCCGCGCGCGCCGCGCGGAGCCCGAGGACGAGCCCGCGCCGCGCCCCATCCCGCGCCGCGCGTCCAAGCCGAAGGCCGCCGCGCCGGCCAACGACATGGCCGAGGTGGACCGGATTCTCGATAAGATATTGTCCGATGGCCTGGAGTCGTTGACGGATGAGGAGCGCGGAATCATGCACAAGTACTCGGAGAGGAACAAGCTTTCGTGAGAAGGCCGAAGCGCTTCGTGGTCGGACTGACCGGAGGCATCGGCACCGGGAAGTCGTCCGCGCTGAAGGCGTTCGAAGGCCGCGGGGCCGCTGCGGTCAGTTTGGATCAGATCGCGAAAGAGCAGGCGAAGCCGGGAAGAGAAGGGTACAGGGCCATCTTGAAAGCGTTCGGACCGTGCATCCTGAACGATGACGGGTCCATCAACCGCGCGCTCCTCGGACGCGTGATCTTCAGCGATAAGCGCGCGAAACTGGGCCTGGAGCGAGCGACCCATCCGTTGATCTTGAAAGAAATGAGGCGGTTGGTGGATAAATTGACGGGCCTCGTCGTCGTGGATGTGCCGTTGCTTTTCGAGAAGAAGCTCCAGAATAATTTTGACGCCACGATGGTGATCTGCTGCAAGCCCCGAACGCAGCTTCAACGGATCATCAAGCGGGATGGCTTGAACTCGAGGGAAGCGCGGCTCCGTATCAAGGCGCAGTTGCCCTTGGATCAGAAACGGAAATTGGCCGACGTTGCGATCGACAACGACAACGGTTTGAAGCATCTAATCAACGATATTCATGCATACCACGAAGGCCTCAGTCTCCTTCTTGGAGGATTCTCCCATGGAAACCACGACTAAACCTATGACCGAAACTCCCAAGCTCCCCGCGGCGCCCGTCCCGGCGCCGGTCCCGACGGCCGCCGCCGCCGCCGCTCTCAAGCCGCTCGAGACGGCGGAGATGGCCAAGAAGACCATGGCCGAGCTGAACGCGATCGCCAAGGAGCTCAAGCTCGAGGGCTTGAGCGGCCTGAAGAAGCAGGAACTCATCGCCAAGATCGTCGAGGGCCAGCTCAAGGCCAACGGCATGATCTACGACGAGGGCGTCCTCGAGATCCTGCCAGACGGATTCGGCTTCCTGCGCTCCCCCGACTACTCCTACCTCCCCGGCCCCGACGACATCTACATGTCGCCCTCCCAGATCAAGAAGTTCGGCCTGCGCCGCTGCGACACCGTCGCCGGCTTCGTGCGCCCGCCCAAGGACGGCGAGCGCTTCTTCGCCCTTCTTCAGGTCAAGAAAATAAACGGCATCGACGCGGAGACGATCAAGGACCGTCCGCTCTTCGACAACCTGACGCCGCTTCATCCGAACGCGAAGTACACGCTCGAGACCACGCGCGAGGAGGTCATCGGACGCCTGCTCGACCTCATCTGCCCCATCGGCAAGGGCCAGCGCGGCCTCATCGTCGCCCCGCCCAAGACCGGCAAGACCATCATCCTCGGCAAGATCGCCAACGCGATCGCCAAGAACCACCCCGGGACCGTCATCCTCGTCCTGCTTATCGACGAGAGGCCCGAGGAAGTCACCGAGTGCAAGCGCACGATCAAGGGAGAGGTCATCGCCTCCACCTTCGACGAGCCCGCCGAGCGCCACGTCCAGGTCTCCGAGATGGTCCTGGAGAAGGCCAAGCGCATGGTCGAGCTGGGCAAGGACGTCGTCATCCTCCTCGACTCGATCACGCGCTTGGCGAGGGCCTACAACACCTGCACGCCCTCCTCCGGCCGCGTGCTCTCCGGAGGCCTCGAGGCGACCTCCCTGCAGCGCCCGAAGCGCTTCCTGGGGGCGGCGCGCAACGTCGAGGAAGGCGGGTCACTCACGATCCTGGCTACGGCCCTCATAGACACCGGCTCGCGCATGGACGAGGTCATCTTCGAGGAGTTCAAGGGCACCGGCAACTCCGAGGCCTACCTCGACAGGAAATTGGCCGATCGTCGAATGTTTCCGGCCATCGAGATCAACCGCACCGGCACGCGCAAGGAAGAGCTGCTGATGACCGAAGACGAACTCAATAAGATCTGGATCCTTAGAAAAGTCCTCGCTCCGTTGTCGTCCGTGGAGGCCATGGACCTGCTCCGCGAGAAGATACTCTCCACCAAGTCCAACAAGGAGTTCTTGAAGTCCATGGAGCTCTCCAACATGGTCGGCTGATGAGGGCGCTGGCCCTCGCGCTGGTCCTGGCGGCGCCGTCTCCGGCGGCCGTCATCGCCTCCGGGGCGCCGGACGCCGCCGCCTTTGAGCGCTTCTCCGTGCTGACCCCGCCCGGCCCGGACGAACCTCGGCCGGAGATCTTGGCCAAGTCTCGCCGGCTTCTATATGCCGAGCATCGCGTGAAGCGGGGGGAGCTTTGGATCGGCAACCTGGCCAAGAACTACGGCACGACCTTGGCCTCGCTGCAGGCCACCAACAACAACGAGTTCGTGCTGATGTACACCGGCATGCGCATGACGGTGTTCAACGGCGACGGCCTGCTCTACGAGGTGCGCAGGGAGAAGGAGTCGCTCGACGCGATCGTCGCGAGGTACAAGCGGGGCGCCGACGAGCGGCGGCGGTTCAAGGAGCAGATCGTGACGGCCAACGGCCTGCCGGGCCTCGCCTTGCTCCAGCCTCTCGAGTTCGAGCGCGGCGACCGCGTGCTCCTTCCCGGCATCCGCGTCAGCTTCGACACCTACCGCTTCCCTTTCGCCTCCCAGGCCTTCCCGCGCATCTCCTCGCGCTTCGGCTCGCGCTACCATCCCGTGCTCAAGCGCCGCCGACGGCACGACGGGCTCGACATCCCCAAGCCCTACGGCACCCCGATCTACCCCTCCCGCTCGGGCCGCGTCATCGAGGCCACCTGGAACGACGGGTACGGGCAGGTCGTCGTCATCAAGCACAACAACGGCGAGACGACGCGCTACGGCCACATGTCCAAGACGATGGTGAAGGTCGGCGCCATGGTCGAGCGCGGCAAGACGATGATCGGGCGCGTCGGCTCGACGGGCATCTCGACCGGGCCGCACCTTCACTTCGAGGTGCGCGACAAGCACGGCAGGCCCAAGGATCCGATGCAAAAGATCGGAAAGCGCTGATGAAGCTCTCCCTGCGCGAGGCCGGCGACCCGAAAGGGCTCCCCGTCGTCTTGCTGCACGCCTTCCCCATGTCGGGGGAGATGTGGGAGCCGCAGCTCGAGACGTTGAACGCGTACCGCGTTCTTATCCCTGATATGCGCGGCTTCGGCGCGACCCCTTCGGCCGCGCCGTGGCTCATCGAGCACGCCGCCGCCGACGTCCTCGAGTCCTTCACGGGCAGGGCCGTCTTCGTCGGGCTCTCGATGGGCGGCTACGTGGCGCTGCAGATCGCCGTCGCGGCGCCCGAGCGAGTCGCCGGCCTCGTCCTATGCGACACGCGCGCCGAGCCCGACGCCAACGAGAACAAGCTCAAGCGCGCCGCCGCCATCGACTTCGTGCGCAAGAACGGCGTGGAGCCGTTCCTCGGGCCCTTCCTGAAAGACGCCGTCGCCAACCAGGCGGCCTTGCCCTTCCTGCGCGGCGTCGCGCTGAACTCCTCGCCGGAGGCCGTCATGGCCGCGCTCGCCGCCTTGGCCGCCCGGCCCGACGCCGTCCCCGGCCTGTCCAAGATCACGGCGCCGACGGCGGTGCTCGTCGGCTCCCGGGACAAGATCACGCCGCTGCCGCTCTCCGAGGCGATGCGCTCCCGCATCCCGGGCGCGGAGCTGCACATCATCCCCGACGCGGGACATTTCGCCAACGCCGAGAACCCCGCCGCGTTCAACGAGCGCCTGCTGTCCTTCCTGACGCGCCTGTGATCGGGCCCTGGCTCGAGGCCGCCCGGCGCGCGCCTCTCGCCCTGCGGCTGCTGCTGCTGCTCGCCCTGTCCCGCTACCTTTGCCAGGGGCTTTACGCCGGCCTATTCGCCAACGGCTTCGATTTCAAGGTCGTGCATGACGCCGCGGCGGCCGTCATCCACGGCCGGGGTGCGGGGATTTACGACGCCTTCCTCGCCTTCCGCCCCGGCGCGAGTTCGCTGTTTTACATGTACCCGCCTCCCGCGGCGCTGCTGTTCGCGCCTTTCGGCCTGCTCGATTTTCCCGCCGCCTTCGCCGTTTTTCAGCTTCTCAGCCACGCCCTGCTGTGGGGATTCTGGGCGGTCTGGATCAGACGCTGGCCCGAGGCCGAGCGGCGCGAGAAGGGGCTGGCCGCCCTCGTCGTCATCCTCCTTTTCTATCCGCTGTACCTGTCGCTGCGGCTCGGTCAAAGCGAGCCTCTGATCCTTTTCTGCATGGCGGCCGGGCTGCACGGGCTGAGCAAGGGGCGCCTGCTCGCCGGCGGCCTGCTCCTGGCGCTGGCGGTGTGGCTCAAGCTGTTCCTGGGGCTCCTCCTCGTCCACCTCCTCCTACGCCGCCGGTACCGCGACCTGGCCTCCTGCTTGTTCTGGCTGGCGCTGCTGTTCGCGGCCGGAGGGCTGGTCGTGCCCTGGGAGGCGCAGGCGCCCTACTGGGCGCGCTTGAGCGCGCCGCTGGGCATAGAGGCGTTCTACGACAATCAATCGGCGAGCGGCTTCGCCCATCGCTGGCTCACATCTTCTCCCTACGCGACCGGCTGGATTCACAGCCCTCGCGCCGCCGCCGTCCTCCAGGTCGCGCTCTCCGTCGTCTTTCTCGGGGGCTACGCGCGCGCCGCGCTGCGCGCCCGCGGGGAGGAACACTCCGGGCGCCTTCTGGCCCTGTGCCTGGTCACCGCGCTGCTCGTCGCGCCTCACGCGGACACCCACCATCAGGCGCTTCTGCTCGTCGGGTTCCTCTCCCTGCCGCTCACTCTCGGCGCGGCCGCCTTCTACGTCGTCCTCGCGGAGTTCGTTCCCGTCGTGTCGGACAAGTTCATCTCGCTGCCCCGCCTGGGCTGGTTCGCCCATGGGCCGCTCAACGCGGTGTTCTCGCTGCCCTTTTTCGTCCTCGCCGCCTTTTGGCTCTATCTGGCGCGGTCCGTCCCGGACTCTCCTTCCTGACGGCGAGGACTTCTATTGACAGCGGCGGCCGTCCGGGCTACGCTTGACTCGAGATGGCCGAGGAACTCGAACGCCTGACCCTGCGCGACCTGGGCTTCGACTTCGGGCCCGATCCCTTCGGCGACAAGGCCTTCATGGCCGCGATCGCCAAGTTCATCCGCTCGCCCGAGTTCTTCGTGCTCGTCGGCCTGGGCGTCGTCTACGCCGTCTATTGGTTCTGGGTGCATAATCGCGAGCGCGCCGAGGAGCTCGACGCCGTCGTGATCGCGAAAGGCCGCGAGCTCCAGGCCGCGCGCAGCCGCGTCAACGCCCTCAAGGAGATCAAGAAGCGGGACCAGTACTTCGACGAGGACCTGTTCCTGCACCGGGCCGAGGAGGCGTTCCGGAAGGTCCAGGACGCCTTCAGCCGCCATGAGCTGGGCGCGGCGCGCGCTTTTCTGTCCGACGGGATGTTCGAGCGCCTGCGGCGGCATATCGGCGCGCAGGAGGCGGCCGGCGTGCGCCATGTGATGCGCGAGGTGAAGGTCCTCGAGCGGCGCGCGCTGGGCTACGCCGCCGGCTGGCACTACGACTCCGTGTCGGTGCGCTTCAAGGTCTCGGCGGTGCGCGCCAGCGTGGCGGCGGAGACGGGGAGGCTGCTCGACGGCGGCGAGGAGGTCTTCGAGGAGATATGGACCTTCCTGCGGCGCCCCGGCGCGGCGACCCTCGCGAGGAGGGGCGCCATCGAGGGCTTCTGCCCGTCGTGCGGCGCGCCCGTGTCGATCGTCGACGCGGTGAGCTGCGCCTCGTGCAGGACCTGGATCAACTCCGGCGAGCACGACTGGGTCGCCGTTGAGCGCACCGTGCCCTGGGAGTGGCGCTTCGCCGACCCGCGCCGGGACGTCACCGGCTGGGCGCCGATGCGCGAGCATGATCCCGACCTGAGCCTGGAGTCGCTCGAGGACCGCGCGGCGGTCGCGTTCTGGCGCTGGACGGACGCGAGAAGGCGGCGCGACCGCGCCCCGCTGCGCGGCATCGCGACCAAGGAGTTCGTTGAGGCGCTCTCCTTCGAGGCGCCGTTCCCGGGCGACGCCCTGCTCGGCGCGGCCGAGACCGCCGCCTTCGAGCACGGCGACGACCTGGACTCCGCCCACGTGCAGGTGCGGTGGGAGAGCGGGGGGGAGCGGCACACCGACACCTTCATCTTCCGGCGGCGCGCCGGGATGGCCAGCGACCGCAAGGCCGGTCTCAGCGCCACCCGCTGCCCCGGCTGCGGCGCCGCGCCCGCGAAAGCCGACGCGGATAAGTGCGAGTACTGCGCGACCGCGTTCAACGACGGCAGCCGCGGCTGGGTGCTCTTCGAGATCGCGCCGTTCGGCCTGTGGGAGCGTCCCGAGGAGGCGCCGACGGCGCACGTCCTGCCCGGCCTCGAGGGAGGCGAGGACGTCGCCCCGGCCGACGCGGTCGCCGCGATGGCGGCCTGCCTCGCCGTGGACGGGACTTTGCACCACCGCGAGCTCGCCTATCTCGACAAGTACGCCGAGCGCCGCGGCATGACGTCGGCGCAGGTCGAGAAGATCGTCGAGGAGGCGCGCGCGGGGCGCCTGCCCTACGCCGCGCCGTTCGGGGCGGACCGGTCCTTGCTGTCGAGCCTGATCCGCATGTGCCTCGCCGACGGATACGTCGAGGACTCCGAGCGCGCCTTGCTCGCCATGGCCGCTCGGCGCGCGGGGGTGCACGAGCTGGAGCTCAAGGAGCTGATCCGCCATGAGCGCGCGGCGCTGGCCCGGCGCGCGCGAGAGCTGCTCGCGCGCCTGGGCTGATCCGGCCGCGATTTTCTATAATAGCGGCATGAAATTCCTCTCCCATTTTTCGGATTTCGCCTACGCCGCCCTGCGCTTCATGTCGGGCTGGATGTTCGCCTTCCACGGCGCTCAGAAGCTCTTCCTCAGCGCCGAGCGGCCGCCGCTGCTGTCGCAGATCGGCCTCGGCGGCGTCATCGAGCTCGTCTGCGGCCTGCTGATCGCCGTCGGCTTCAAGACCCGTTGGGCGGCCTTCTTGGCCAGCGGCACGATGGCCGTCGCCTACACTCAATTCCATTGGAAATTAAAGCTTAATTCATTTTTCTTCCCGGCCGTGAACAAGGGCGAGTTGGCGGTCGTTTATTGCTTCCTGTTTCTCTATATCGCTTGCCAGGGCTCCGGAAAATTCGCCCTGAGACGGGATTAATTTGCTATACTGATTAAATTATGAAGAAGAACCTGCACCCCCTCTATCGCACCGTCGTGTTCCAGGACGTCTCGGCCAACAAGGGCTTCATCACCCGCTCGGCCGTCATCGCCAAGGACACGGTCGTCTGGGAAGACGGCAAGACCTACCCCATGGTCAAGCTCGACATCTCCGCCCTCTCCCACCCGTTCTACACGGGCCAGCAGAAGGTCATGGACACCGCCGGCCGCATCGACCGCTTCAAGAAGCGCTTCGTCGCCTCCGAGGGCAAGACCGTCGGCCGCAAGGTCGCCAAGACCCAGGCCAAGCGCCTCGTCCACGTCGGCCATACGGCCAAGCGCGAGAAGGTTCTCTCCACCGCCGTGAAGAAGGAAGACAAGGACGCGAAGAAGGCCGGACCGAAGAAGGACAAGCCCGCGAAGAAGGACTAGCGGTCTCGCTCCGAACCGGACCCCGGCCAGAAATGGCCGGGGTTCGCTTTTTTTATCGCAACCCTTCATCGCCTGAACCATGGACCCTAAAATCGCCAAGCTGGACAACGACTACCGCGAGCTCGAAGGCAAGCTCGCGTCGGGCGCGCTGTCGGCCGCCGAGATGAAGGAGCTGGCCGTGCGCCACTCCCAGCTGGCGCCGATGATGGCCAAGGTGCGCGAGCTGCTGCGCGTCGAGGGCGAGCTCGAGGGCCTCGCGGCGATGGAGGCCGACCCGGACATGAAGGCGCTGGCCGACGAGGAGCGCGCTCGGCTCCAGGACCGCTGGAACGCCTTGTCCGCCGACATCGCGGCGGACCTTCTCCCGAAGGATCCCAACGACGTCAAGAACTGCTATCTCGAGATCCGCGCGGGCGCCGGCGGCGACGAGGCGGCGCTGTTCGCCGGCGAGCTCCTGCGCGCCTACATGCGCTATTGCGAAACCAAGGGCTGGAAGGTGGAGACGCAGGAATTGTCCGCCAACGGCAAGGGTGTTAAAGGGGCGGTCATTTTTGTTTCCGGCAAAGAAGTTTATTCTTGGCTGCGCTATGAGGGCGGGGTGCACCGCGTCCAGCGCGTGCCGGCGACCGAGGCCGCGGGGCGCATCCACACCTCGACGGTGACCGTCGCGGTCATGCCCGAGGTCGAGGAGTCCGCCGAGATCGTCATCCGCCCCGACGAGCTGAAGGTCGACACCTACCGCGCCGGCGGGGCGGGCGGCCAGAACGTCAACAAGGTCGAGACGGCCGTGCGCATCACGCACCTCCCCTCCGGCTTCATCGTCGAGTGCCAGGAGGAGCGCTCCCAGGGGCGCAACCGCGAGAAGGCGATGAAGCGCCTGTACGCGATGCTGGCCGACGCGGAGCGCGTCAAGGCCGCCGCGGCCAACGCCTCCCAGCGCAAGTCGCAGGTCGGCACCGGCGACCGCTCCGAGAAAATCCGCACCTACAACTTCCCCCAATCGCGCGTGACCGACCACCGGCTCGAGCGCTCCTGGCACAACCTCGCCGGCATCATGGAGGGCGACATGGGCCAGGTCTTCGAGGCCTTGCGCGACGAGCAGCGCCGCCTGCTGATGGCTGAAACGAAATGAACGTCGGCGAGTGCCTGAAGAAGGGCGAGTCCTACCTCATCGACCGGGGCGTGCCCGAGCCGAAGGCCAACGCCGAGTTCCTGATGGCCGAGATGCTCGGCGTCGGGCGCCTGACGGCGGTGACGCAGGCGGCGCGCGCGCTGACGTCCAAGGAGACGCACCAGTACCTGGATTGGATCAAGTGGCGCGGCAAGCGCATTCCGCTCGCCTACATCATCGGCCACCAGCCCTTCCTCGGCATCAATATACGCGTCACCCGCGATTCCCTGGTCCCGCGCCCGGAGACCGAGGAGCTCGTCATCGAGTGCGAGCGCCTGGTCAAGGCGGCGGGCGCCGCCGCGCCGAAAATACTCGAGATCGGCACCGGCACCGGCTGCATCGCCATCGCCTTGGCCCAGCTGCTGCCTTCGGCGACCATCTTCGCGACCGACCTGTCCAAGCAGGCTCTCGAGCTCGCCCAGCGCAACGCGATCGCCCACCACGTCGGCAACCGCATCCGGTTCGTCCGCGAGGACTTGTTCTCGGATAAGCAGGGGCTGCGCGGCTGGGCCGACCTGATGGTCTCCAACCCTCCCTACATCCCGACCAAGGACCTCGACGGCCTCGAGCCCGAGGTCCTCAAGGAGCCGCGCATGGCGCTCGACGGCGGCAAGGACGGCCTCGATGCCATCCGCGCCATCACCGCGATGGCGCCGAAGATGCTCAAGGCGGGGGGCCTCCTCGCCATGGAGATCGGCGCGAAGCAGGGGCCGGCCGTCTCCAAGCTGTTCGCCGCCGCCGGGCTTCAGGGCGTGCACATCAAGAAGGACGCCCAGGGCCTCGACCGCTTCGCCATCGGCGCGCTGCCGAATTGAGCGGGCCCTTCGTTTTTTAAAAAATAACACCGCAGAAATAAGCCTTATTCACTTTCGGCGCCGAAAGTGAATTGCGCAATGATTTGCGGCGTAATTTTTCATAAAACGTAGAGGTAAGCCGCCGCGGGGAAAAATGGTAAATTCATTTTCCCATGGATAAGCTCGTCATCGAAGGCGGCAAGCCCCTCAACGGCACGATCAAGGTCAGCGGCGCCAAGAACGCGGCCTTGCCCATCCTGATCGCGACCTTGCTGACCGACGAGCCTTGCGTGATCGAGAACGTGCCTTCGACCTTGCGCGACCTGCGCACCACCTTCCGCCTGTTGGAAAGCCTCGGCAAGAAGGTCGTCGTCGAAGGCTCGACGGTCAAGGTCCTGTCCACGGGGTCATTGAAGACGCAGGCCCCGTATGAGATCGTCAAGCAGATGCGCGCCTCGGTGCTGGCCGCCGGCCCCCTGCTCGCCCGCTTCGGGCTCGTGCGCGTGCCGATCCCGGGCGGCTGCGCGATCGGCCTGCGCCCGATCGACATCCACCTGAAGGGCTTCGAGGCCATGGGCGCGCGCCGCATCGCCGACCAGGGCGACATCATCATGTCCGCGCCGCGGCTCAAGGCCGTCGCGATCAAGCTCCGCTTCCCGAGCGTCGGCGCCACCCAGAATCTCATGATGGCCGCCGCGGCGACCGAAGGGAAGACGATCATCAAGAACGCGGCCCGCGAGCCGGAGATGGAGGACCTCGGCAGGTTCCTGCAAAGCCTCGGGGCGACGGTCCACGGCGCCGGAACGGCGGTGGTGACCGTCGTGGGGAAGACGAAGCTTCACGGCGCGCGCCATCGCGTCATACCGGACCGGATCGAGGCGGGGACCTTTTTACTTGCCTGCGCAGCGGCGCGGGGCCGCGTGAGGCTGCTCGGGGCCGACTCTTCGCACCTGACGGCGGTCCTCTCGGCCTTGAAGAAAGCGGGGGCTTCGATCAAGACCGGCAAAGCGTGGATCGAGATCTCGATGGAGCGCCGTCCCAAGGCGGTGGCGGTCGTGACCAGGCCGCACCCCGGGTTCCCCACCGACCTTCAGGCGCCGTGGATGAGCCTGATGACCTTGTGCGCCGGGTTCGCGAAAGTGACGGAGACGGTCTTCGAGAATAGATTTCTGCATGCCGCCGAGCTCGGCCGCATGGGCGCCCAGATCGCCGTGTCGGGGCGCACCGCCGTCGTCGCGGGGGTTGAGCGCCTGTCGGGCGCGCCCATCATGGCCTCCGACATCCGTGCGGGCGCGGCCCTGCTGGTCGCCGGCCTCGCGGCCAAGGGAAAGACGACGATCGCGCGCGTCTATCACATCGACCGGGGCTACGAGACGGTGGAGCGCAAGCTGTCCGGAGCGGGCGCCCGCCTCGAGCGGCTGAAATGAAGTTCGCCGCCGCCCTCGAGAGGCTCGAGGAGCGCCAGGAGACGAAGATCGTGCTGGGCCTGGGCCGCGTGCGGGCCCATCTCGCGGCGCTCGGCGATCCGCACCTCGCGGTCCCCGCTTTCCACGTTGCCGGCACCAACGGCAAGGGTTCCACCTGCGCGATGCTCTCCTCGGTCCTGACCGCGGCCGGCCATCGCACCGGGCTTTTCATCTCGCCGCACCTGCTCTCCATCCGGGAGCGCATCCAAGTCGACGGGCGGAACATCTCCGAGGCCGAGTTCGCCGCCTTCCTGTCGCGCGCCCTGCGCGCCGACAAGAAGAAGACCCTGACCTATTTCGAGCTGCTGACCTCGGTCGCCTTCCAGCATTTCGCCGCCAAGAGATGCGCGGTCATGGTGCTCGAGACCGGCCTCGGCGGGCGCCTCGACGCGACCAACGTGGTGCCGTCCCCGCTCGCCGCGATCGTGACCTCGATCGGCTTCGATCACCAGGCCTATCTCGGCGACGCGCTGGCCGAGATCGCGCGCCAGAAAACGGGCATATTCAAGTCCGGCCGTCCCGCCGTGCGCCCCGACCTCCCGATCCTGCGCCGCGCCGCGCTGCGCGGCCGTCCGGTCATCGTGCGCCGGCCTTGGAAGGCGGTCAGGGTCGACTGGGCGAGGGGACGGCAGGTCCTGCGCGCGCCGTCCGGCCGCTCCTACGCGCTGTCCTTGCTCGGCTCCCGCCAGGGCTGGAACGCCGCTTTGGCCCACGCCGCTCTTGAGGCCTCCGGCCTCAAGATTTCCGAAATGGCCTGGAAGAAGGGCCTCGCCGAGGTGTCCTGGCGCGGGCGCTTCGAGGCGATCAAGCTGGGTAAAAAAATATTGATCGTGGACGGCGGACATAATCCCGAGGCCGCGAACGCGCTGGCCGCGACGTGGCGTTCCTCTCCGTTCTCGGCCAAGCCCGCGCGCTGGATCATGGGCATCATGAAGGATAAGGACGCCCGCGGGGTCCTCTCGCCGCTGGCGCCGTTCATCAAAGAGGCCGTGCTCGTGCGGCCGCCGAGCCCCCGCGCCCTCGAGCCGTTCGACCTCGCGGGCTTCGTCCGCCGCGCCGCGCCGAAGGCGCATGTCACGATTGAAAGGAATCCGGCGACCGCGATCAATTCGTGGCGAAGAGACAAGAGGTCGCCGAACGTCGCGGTCTGCGTCGGATCTCTTTATCTAGCCGGCGCCGCTTTGAAGGCCGTAAATTGAATAAAAATTCGGTCGGGATAGACGTCGGGGGCACGTTCACCAAGATCGGTTTGGCGCGCCCGGACGGTTCTCTGGTCCGATCCCTCCAAATCCCCACCGAACCCTCCAAAGGCCCCGCCCATTTCAAACGCCGCGCGGCGGCGATCCTGAAAGGATGGAGCTTTGGATCCGTCGGGTTAGGCTTGGCGGGGGGCGTGGATGCGAAGACCGGTTCTCTTCTATTCGTTCCCAATTTGAAGGGCTGGACGGGTTATTCCTTCAAAAAAGAATTCTCGAAGTCGTTAGGCGTTCCTGTCATAGTGGAGAACGACGCCAACGCCGCCGTCTGGGGCGGCTACGTCGTGGCCCTGAAAAAGCGGCCCCACGCGACCGTCATCGGCCTCACTCTCGGCACCGGCGTCGGCGGCGGCCTCGTCATCGACGGCCGCCTGCACCGCGGCGCCTCCGGCTCGGCGGGCGAGATCGGCCATCTCACGCTCGAGCTCAACGGACCCCGCTGCCATTGCGGCCGCCGCGGCTGCCTCGAGGCCTACGCCGGCACCTACGGCATACTGCGCGCCGCCAGGAAGCTCATGCGCCGCCCCCCGTCCGCTCTCACCCCGAAGGCCGTCGCGGCCGCCGCGCTCGCCGGGGACCGCGGCGCCCGGGCCGTCTGGGACGAGGTCGGCACGCGACTCGGACAGGGCCTCGCCGGCCTGGTCCTCGTCCTCAACCCCGACGCGATCCTTCTGCTCGGCGGCGTGGCGCGCGCGGGACGCCTCGTGCTCGATCCGATCCGCCGCGTGTTCGCGGCCCAGCCGTTCCGCGAGCCGTTCCGGAAGGTCGTCCTCTCGTCGCCGGCCGAGCGCGACTGGGGCGTCGTGGGCGCCGCGCTGCTCTCCCGAGAGAGGCGCGGTTGATCCGAGCCGCTTTGCTGCTTCTGGCGCTCGGCGCCGCCGCGCGCGCCGAGGACTACCCCCTGCCCGAGCCGCCGCCCGGACCGCGCCTCGACTACGCCGCCGATCAGGTCGAGTTCGACGCCGACCGCCAGCAGCTGCACCTGAAGGGGCGCGTGGTCCTCACCGAGTCCACCTGGACCGTCAAGGGCGAGGAGCTGTGGATCGACACCGAGCTTCGCCGCGGCCGCTCCGAAGGCCCGCTCCTCGTCGAGGACGGCATCTCCGCCGTGTACGGCGAATCCGGCGAGTTCGACTTCGCCAGGCACACGGGCCGCCTGCAGCGCACGAGCGCGGGACACGCGGACTGGCGCATCCACGCCAAGGAGGCCAAGGTCGGGGAGAACCGGCGCCTGGACTACCTCGGCGGGGAATTCACGAGCTGCGGCAAAAAGCCTCCGCATTATCACTTCCGCGCCTCGACCATCACCGTCAAGCCCAAGAAGCACATGATCGCCCGCAACGTCCTGTTTTACCTGGGCGACGTGCCCGTTTTTTACATGCCGTTCTTGTACAAGACGCTGTCTCCGCGGCATTACCTGCGCTGGAAGAGCCAGCCCGGCTACGACCAGCGCAACGGCCCGTTCCTGAAGAACACGTTGACGACCGACCACGGCGACACGGCGTACAGCAAGCTCTACGCCGACTACTACCTGAAGCAGGGGGGCGGCTTCGGCGGCGAGCTGCATCGCCGGGACGGCGAGGACTCTCGCGGCGCCCTGTTCGGCTATACGATCAAGGAGACCTCGACCGGCGACCGCCGCTGGGCGGTGCTCGGCCAGCAGTACCATGCGCTGTTCTCCTCGACGTCGTTCCAGGGCCGCCTGCAGGTTCAGTCCGACGCGGATTTCAACAACAACTATTCCCGGGGAAATTCCTTTCGCGTCACGCAGGAGCTCGTCAACGGCGGCGCCTTCACGCATCGCTTCTCCCAGGCCACCGCGCGCCTCTCGTACTCCCGGCTCGATACGGGCGACGAGAGCCGCCGCCGCTTCGTAAAGTCCAGCGAGAGCTATCCGAGGCTGGAGATCGTGAGCCAGCCCCTGCGCTTCGGGCGCCTGCCCTGGCTCAACACCCTGAACGGCTTCGCCGACAACACCTTCCTGAACGGACGGCCCTACATCGAGAAGACGGTCGGCGGAGGCTGGGAGGGCACGCGCACCTTCGCGCTCATGCGCGGCGTGAGCCTCACTCCCAAGATAGGCTACCAGGAGACGTACTACAACCGCTTCGACCAGGTCTCCATCGCGGGCTCGACGGTCTCGACGCTCGACGCGGCGATCGGCCGCCCGGCGGCCTCCGGGACGCTGCGCTTCGACACCCCGCTGGGCGGCCTCGACCTGACCCAGTCGTACCGCCAGCGCTCCCAGGCGGGCAAGGTCCTGCGCGACAAGGCCGCGGTCGACAAGGGCGTCGAGGAGAACCTGCTCACGGTCACCGACGTGTTCATCCCGGCGCCGCGCATGTACGCCCGCCTCTCCTCCGGCTACGACTTCCGGACCTTCCGCGACCGCACGATCGGCTTCCGCCGGCGCGTCCAGCCCATCACCGCCGACGCGAGCTGGGCGCCGACCTCCCGCCTTAACCTGACGCTGCGCGACACCTACGCCCTCGACGAGGGCAACCAGGCCGCGATCCTGGACGCCCGCTGGGGCGACGACGAGGGCGCCGCGGTCGGCGGCGGCTTCTCCTGGAACGCCGCGGACTCGCGCCGCTACGTCGCGAGCTTCGACTTCGCGATCGCGCCCTCGAGCCCCACCTGGCGCCTGGCCTTCGGCGTCCGCGGCCAGGCGGAGAGCTCCCGCGGCATCGGCGGCCTGCACGGCTGGCGCGTCTTCGAGAAGGAGTTCGCCTGGACGAAGCGCTGGCACGACTTCTACACCAAGATCTCCGGCCGCTTCCGCCCCGGCGGCGTCGGCGAAGCCTCCGTCCGCGTCGACTTCAAGTTCGGCACCTTCGACCCCAAGCAGGCCCCCCGCCGCGACTGGGAGACCGAGCTCTTCCCCGAGCGCGCCACCCAGGACGACCTCCGCCCTTAAGGAGTGTCAGGCTTTGACTTATGTGCGAAACTCCGCACAAAAGTCAAAGCCTGACACTCAAGAAGAGGGGCTCCCCGCCGAGAACGGGGAGCCCCGTGTAACGCGCCGAGTCCGAACGTCAGGCTCTTTCGATAGCGTGGCCTCCTTTCATCCGTCCATTCGAGGATAGCAGGGCGAGCCGGTTCGGACAACCAAACATCCGCCAAACTGCGAAATGCTAATATGGCTTTCAACATGAAAAACCCCCTCTGGCTCGTCACCGGCGGCGCCGGCTTCATCGGCTCGCACATCGTCGCGGAGCTCGTGCGTCGCGGGGAGCGCGTCCGCGTCATCGACAACCTTTCCACGGGCCTCCTCGACAAGCTCGCCCCGGTGCGCGCGAAGATCGACTTTCTCAAGGGCGACATCACGCGCCCCGCGGACTGCGCCAGGGCCTGCAAGGGCGCGACCTACGTCCTGCACCAGGCCGCCATACGCTCGGTGCCGAAGTCCATGGACCGGCCCCAGCCCTCCAACGAGGCCAACGTCACCGGCACCTTGAACATGCTCGTCGCCGCGCGCGACGCCAAGGTCAAGCGCTTCGTGTACGCCTCCTCGAGCTCGGCCTACGGAAACTGCAAGGTGTTCCCGCAGCGCGAGGACATGCGCGAGCAGCCGATGTCGCCCTACGCCGTCTCCAAGCTCGCCGCCGAGCACTACGCCATCGTGTTCGCAAAGTCCTTCGGCCTCGAAACGGTCTCCCTGCGCTACTTCAACGTGTTCGGCCCGCGCCAGGACCCCGAGTCGCTGTACTCGGCCGTGATCCCGAAGTTCATGGAGCAGGCCTACCTCGGCGTCCCGCTCGACGTGCACTGGGACGGCAAGCAGTCCCGGGACTTCACCTTCGTCGCCAACGTGGTCCGCGCCAACCTCCTCGCCGCGAAGGGGCCGAAGTCGAGCTCCGGCGAGGTCTACAACGTCGCCAATTCGGAGACGTACAGCCTGCTCGACGTCGTGGAGGGCATCGAGCGCATGATCGGCCGCAAGCTCGAGCGCCGTCACCACCCGATGCGCGGCGGCGACGTGCGCCGCACGTGGGCCGACAACCGCAAGATCCGCCGTGACCTCGGCTACAAGCCCGTCGTCGGGTTCGATGAAGGCCTGCGCGACACCTGGAACTACTTCGTCGAGGAGTATTTCCCGAAGAAGCACGGTAAGAAGAAGTGAGGGTCCTCGTCACCGGGGGGCTGGGCTTCATCGGGGCCAACTTCATCCGGCAGCTGGCCAAGGCCCGGCCCGCGTGGAAGCTCGTCAATCTCGACAAGCAGACTTACGCGGGCAACCCGGCGAACCTGGCGGGACTCAAGGTCCTGACCGTCAAAAAGGACATCTGCGACGCCAAGGCGGTGGACGCCGCGATGAGAGGCGCGGATTACGTCGTCCACTTCGCGGCCGAGACCCACGTGGACCGCTCGATTTTGGACGCGGGCGCGTTCCTGAAGACCAACATATTGGGCACGCAAGTCCTGCTCGACGCGGCGCTGCGCCACAAGGTCAAGCGCTTCCTGCATGTCTCCACCGACGAGGTGTACGGCTCCATCCCGAAGGGGTTTTCGAAGGAAGGCGACCACCTCGAGCCGAACAGCCCATACGCGGCCTCCAAGGCCGCCTCGGACCTGCTGGTCCGCTCCTACTTCGTGACCCACAAGGCGCCGGTGCTCACCACCCGCGCGTCCAACAACTACGGCCCTTACCAGTACCCCGAGAAGGCCCTGCCCCTCATGATCACCAACTTCATGGAGGACAAGCCCTTCCCCCTGTACGGCGACGGCAGGCAGGTGCGCGACTGGCTTCACGTGAGGGATCACGCGCGGGCGATCCTGACGGTCTTGGAGAAGGGGACGCTCGGCGAGGTTTACAACATCGGCGGGTCCTTCACCTGCCAGAACAGAGAACTCATTCAGAAGGTCCTGCGGCTCATGAAGAAGCCGAACGGCTTGGTGGCTCGCGTCGAGGACCGCAAGGGTCACGACCGGCGCTACGCTCTCGACTGCGCAAAGCTCAAACGCCTGGGATTTCGTCACGAGTACGACTTCGAACGCGGCCTGGCGCAGACCATCGCCTGGTACATGAACCACGAGGCCTGGTGGCGCCCGCTGAAGGTCGCGGGCGGGTACCGCGCCTACGTCAAGAAGGCGTACAAGAAATGAGCAGGAAGAAACCCGTCGTCAACGGCCACCGTCCCGCCGCGCCGATGTCGTGGAGCCACGGCGGCTGGATGGAGATCGTCGTCGGCTCGATGTTCTCGGGCAAGACCCAGGAGCTGATCCGCCGGCTGCGCCTGGCCCAGATCGCGCGCCAGAAGGTGCAGGTGTTCAACTCGGCCCTCGACGTGCGCTACGCGAAAGACCACATCGTCTCCCACGACCTGGTCAAGACGGCGTCGATCGCGGTCTCCAAGGCCACGGACATCCTGAGAAAGATCGACTCCGACACCCAGGTCGTCGGCATCGACGAGGTGCAGTTCTTCGACGCCGACATCATCGGGGTCTGCGAGAGGCTCGCCGGCGAGGGCCGCCGCGTGATCGTGGCGGGCCTCGACCAGGACTTCCGCGGCGCGCCCTTCGAGACCACCGCGCGCCTCATGGCCCTGTCGGAGTTCGTCACCAAGAACCTCGCCATCTGCATGCTGTGCGGCAACCCCGCGAACCGTTCCCAGCGCCTGTCCGGCGGCCGCAAGGTCGTCGAGGTCGGCGCGTCCGACAAGTACGAGGCCCGCTGCCGCCGCTGTTTCAAACGTTAGGAGAAAATATGAGCGAACGCCCTTATAAGACGGACAATCCCGTCGTCGTGATCGAGTCCACGCTGGGCAAGATCGCCGTCGAGCTTTTCCCGAAGGAGGCCCCCGACACGGTGGCCAACTTCCTCAAGCTCGTGGAGAAGGGCTACTACGACGGGGTGCTCTTCCACCGCGTGATCCCCAAGTTCATGGTGCAGACCGGCGACCCGACGGGCACCGGCCGCGGCGGGCCGGGCTGGACCATCCTCGACGAGTTCCACCCCAAGCTCAAGCACGACAAGGCCGGCATCCTGTCCATGGCGAACGCGGGCCCCGACACGGGCGGCTCCCAATTCTTCATCACCTTGGCCGCGACGCCGCACCTCGACAACCGCCACGCGATCTTCGGCCGGGTGATCGAGGGCCAGGACGTCGTCGTCAAGATCGGCGACTCGCCGCGCGACCGCAACGACCGCCCCGAGACGCCGGTGAAGATGGAGAAGGTCAAGCTCGTCCAGCCGGCGAAGCCACGTTGACCTCGAGCCAGTAGCGGCCCAGCAGCCGGGCGGTGTCGAGGAATTGCTCGAAGTCCACGGGCTTGCGCACGAAGCTGTTGGCGCCCAGCGCGTAGCAGCGGACCAGATCGGCGGCCTCGATCGAGGAAGTCAGGATGATGACCGGGACCGCCTTCGTCCCGGGGTCCGCGCGGATGCGCTCGAGGATCTCGTGGCCGCTGAGCATGGGCAGATTCAGGTCCAGCAGGATGAACGCGGGCAATTCCTCCGCGTCGCGCAGGTACTTCAACGCCGCGCAGCCGTCCGTCGAGACGGCGAAGCGCGCGCGGACTCCGGCCGCCTTGAAAGCCTCCAGCGTCAGGTGCGCGTCGTCCGGGTTGTCCTCGACCAGCAGTATCGTCTTTTCTCGCATGGGATCCCTCAGGGCTCCGGCAGGATGAAATGGAACGCGGCGCCGCGGCCGACCGCGCCTTCCGCCCAGATTCGGCCGCCGTGGCGCTCGATGATGCGCGCGGCGGTGGCCAGGCCGACCCCCGTCCCGGCGAATTCGGCCTCGGTATGAAGGCGCGTGAAGGGCTTGAAGAGCTTGTCGGCGTAGGCCGGGTCGAAGCCCGCGCCGTTGTCGCGCACCGAGTAGACCGCGCGCCCGGCCTCCCGGCGGGCGCGCACCTCGACGCGGGGCGCGGCCGTCCGCGAGGTGAACTTCCACGCGTTGGACAGCAGATTCTCGAGCAGCAGGCGCAGCAGGTTCGGGTCGCCCAGGACCGGCGCGCATTCGTCGATGACGACCTCCACCCGCCTCTCGGGCTCGCGCGCCTGCAGCTGGGCCGCGACGTCGCGGGCGAGCGCGCCGAGGTCGACGGGGACCGGCTTCATCGCGGTGCGCGTGACGCGCGAGAGGTCGAGCAGGTCGTCGATGATCTCCGACATGCGGCGGGCGGCCGCGGCGGTGCGCGCGAGGTAGGCTTTTCCTTCGGGCTCGAGCCGGCCCGAGTAATTGGCGAGCAGCAGGCTGCTGAAGCCGTTGATCGCGCGCAGGGGGGCGCGCAGGTCGTGAGAGACGGAGTAGCAGAAGGTCTCGAGCTCCTTGTTGAGGGCGAGCAGCTCGGCCGTGCGTTCCGCGACCCGTCGCTCCAGCTGGTCGGTAAGGCTTCGAAGCTCGTCCTGGGCGCGCTTGCGCTCGGTGACGTCGTCGACCATGGAGGCGACGGCGATCACCTTGTTCCCGGCGCCGACCAAGGGCGTGTTGTACCACTCGCAGATGATGGATCGTCCGTCCTTGGCGACGTTCTCATTGGTGAACCGCGCGCCGCCGCGCCGCGCCAGCAGATCCTCCCAAACGGCCCTGGCCTGAGCGGTCCACACGCGCCCGCTCAAGATGAAGGTGCCCTCTTTTCCCCTCGCTTCGCCGGGCGGGTAGCCGAAGATTCTCTCGGCGGCCGGGTTCCATTCGAGGACCCGGAAGTCGAGGTCCCACACGATGACGCCGAGAGGCGCCGACTCGACCAGCAGGGCCAGACGCTGCCGCGAATCGCGCAGGGCCGCCTCCCGGCGTTGGATCTGGGCGAGCATCTCGTTGAAGGCGGCGACGAGGACGCCGAGCTCGTCGCCCCCGCGCGCCGCCACGCGGGACGAATAGTCGCCCCGCTCGGCGATCGCCTCGGCCGCGCGCGTCAGGTCGAGGATCGGCTCCGAAATCACGCGCTGCAGCCGGGCCGCGATCGCCAGCGCGGCGAGCGAGGAACCGAGGAGCAGCACGAACGAGATGCTGAGGACGGCGGCCAGGCTGCGCCGCATCTCGCCGAGGTCTCGCGTCAAGACCACGGTCCCGATGCGCCGGCCCGCCAGGTAGACTCCCGAGGCGGTCGTCTGCCTCTCCCACGAGAAAACATGGCCGTCGCTCGCCGGTCGCGGAGGCGGGACCTCGCGCGCGCCCTCGCGGACGAAGGAGGCGAAAAGGCTCCCGTCGCCCGCGTAGAACTGGGCCGAGGCCGCGTGCGGATCGGCCCGCAGGAGTGCGAGCGTCTTCATCGCGTCCTTCTCGTCCGAGAAGGCCAGGGCGGGAGCGCCGCCGGCGGCGAGCATCGCCGCTCTCAGGTCCATGTCTCGTCCGGCGCGGGCGCGGAAGGCGGCGATCTCGTAGACGATGAAGCCCGCGCAAGCCAGCGACAGGGCCAGCACGCTGGTGCCGGTGATGACCAGCAGAAGCTTCGTTCCGAGCTTCAGGCCCGCGAAGCGCCGCCTCATGGGCTCCTCGGACGGACGGTGCTGGCCAGGTTGAGGAGGCGGGAGCTCACCCTGAGGCCGGCGCGGTCCACCGCCTCCCGGCTGATCTCGAAACGCATCCGGCCGTCCTCGATCCGGAACTCGATGGCCCCGCCGCGCGCCGCGAATCCCGCCATGTCCGCGACGGTCAAGGTGCCCGTTCGGTCCAGGCGGCGGAGGATCACCGGGACGTGCTTTTCCTGGGAAGCCGAGATGAAGAGGATGTGGCACGGCTCCAGGTCGGCGAGATTCGCGAAGCGCCGGATCTCGAGGGGCCGGCCGTTGACGGTCTCGCCGGCGACGGCTTGGTCCAGGACGGCGCCGAAGGGGTCCGAGCCCAGCACGCCGATGACGATGGGCGACCGCGGAGCCGGGAAGGACTCGGGAGGCCAGTCGACGAACTTCGTGAAATTGTAAAGGAAGACCGCCTTCACCTCGGCCGCCGCGGTCGGCGGGGCCGCGGCCGCGGCGGGCAGCGCCAAGATCACCATCACCAGAAAGCGCGGAGCCATCAGAATTCCGCCTCCAGGCCGCCGGCGACGCGGATGGGGTCCTGCGGGGCCGCGGGAAACCCCACCGAGCCGGGGGTGAAAGCGGCGTTGCGGTGGCGAAGGTTGAAGAGGTTGGTGACGCCGAGGTACGACGAGAGGCGCAGCGGCCTCGTGATGATGTCCGAATAGCGGGCGAAGACGTTGACGAGCGCGTGGGGAGCGGCGCTCTGCAGGCCGCCCTGGGGGTCCCTGGCCGCGCTGTAGGTGCGGCCGCGGTAGATCAGCCGGGGATAGAAGGTCAGCTTTCCGCGCCCCGCCTCGACGCCCGTCTGGACGGAGTGCCTGGCGCTGTAGGCCAGGACGTCTCCGCTCACGCCGCCGGTCGAGTAGGTGTAGGCCGCGTTGGGCTTGAGGCTCCAGCGGCCGGCGCGCGCCAGCGCGTCGACGCGCGCCGTCGCTCCGTAGGTCCGCGCGAAGCCGCGGTTGACGGCGCGCTCGACGGCGGCGACGGGCCAGCCCTTGAAGGTCCCCGGGCCCGTGGCGACGTCGTCCTGGATCAAGCGCGTGACCTCCGTGTAGTAGCCGTTGAGCGTCGCCCAGAATCCCTCGGTGAAGCGGTAGGCGGCGCCGGCGTCCCATTCCCTCAGCTTCTCGGGCCGCAGGCCGGGGTTGGGCAAGTGGAAAAAGAAGCTCTGCAGGCCCGTGACCTGGCCCAGGCCGTTGGTCGTCGGCGTGAAGGAGCCGAAATGGCCGTGCGTACGGAAGGGGGACGGGGTCAGGAGGGCCTCGCCGTAGTTGGCCTTGACGGCGAGCTTCTCGCGCGGCTCGAAGACGACGCCGATGCGCGGGTTGACGGCGTCGCCGTAGCCCGTGTGGTGGTCGTAGCGCGCGCCGAGCATGACGCTCCATGAATCCCGCTTGAGCCCCAGCTGGGCGAAGGCGCCGAGGTTCCGGTATTGAAGATAATGGAAGTCCACCGGGATGCCCAGGGGATTGCCGTTGAGATCGACGACGTCGGAGCCGGTATAGAGGAAGCCCTGGGAGTCGGCGCTCCGGCCGGGGTCGAAGGGATGGTCGAGGTCGGCCGAATAGGCGAGGGACGAATGATCCTCGTAGCTGACCCCCGCGATCAGGGAAGCTTCGGCCGCGAGCTGGTGGGTGACCTGCTCCCGGAATTCGAACGTCCGGTCATAGCCGTACTTGTAGGCGTCCTGAAAATTCGAGAAGGAGTTGATGAATCGGCTCTTGGGGTCGATCTCGTAGGAGTGGAAGGCGGCGTGGGTGTCGAGCTTCCAGCGGTAGTCGTCGGAAAAAAAGGAATGCTTGGCGTAGAAGGTGTCGTAGACGGTCTGAAACCGGGCGTCCTCGTCGTAAAGCGAGAACTCGGGCTTGACGCCCGTGGCCGACGAGTGCGACTCGTCCATGCGCAGCCAGCCCGTCTCGAGCAGCCCCAGGTTGAGACGGCCGTGGAAGAACAGCGAGCCGCTGCCCGCGTCGTAGGGGCCCGCGGGCACCGGCGGCGCCGCGGAGAAATCGCCGGGGTAGCGGCCCGGCAGGAACGGCTCGTCCGACGCGAATCGGTGGGCGGTCGCGGAGAACTCCGCGCCGCCCAGGAACGAGGCGCCCGCCGACGCCGAGACGTCCGACGTGCCGTAGGAGCCGTAGCCGCCCGAAAGGCGGGCCCCGCCGAGGTCGCCGCCCTTCTTCGTGACGATATTGATCACGCCGCTCACGGCGTCGGGGCCGTAGAGCGCCGACATCGGGCCCACGACGATCTCCACGCGCTTCGCGCCGCGCAGGGAGAACTGCGTGCTCAGCGCGTAGAAGTCTCCGGACGGAGGCGTGACGCGGACGCCGTCGTAGAGGATGAGCAGGCGCTCGTTGCCGAAGAGGCCGCGGACGCTGACGATGTTCCGGCGGGTCTCCGAGTCCTTGTGCTGGATCTCGAACTGAGGCACGTCCTCGAGCAGGTCGAGCAGGGTGGCGTAGCCGCGGGCGCGGATCGTCTCCTCCGTCACGACGTGCGCGCTCCACGGCGCGTCGGAGGGCCGCTCGGGAAGCCCTGAGGCGGCCGTGATCGGGACGTCGAGAAGCTCCTCGAGGCTGAGCCGCTTGAGGCGCTGGATCTCCTCGCCGGCGGCCGTGCGGGCGAGCGCCGCCAGCAGGAGCGCGGCGAGATCGAGGCGATGGAAGGCGCGGGCGGGCTTCACGAGCAGGATATAACCCAATCGTGAGCGCGCCGGACATAACGCCCGGGCAACTTAATCTTATAATACTTATACTACGACGGCTTGAGGCCCTTGAGGCCTTCTTCGAGGACCTCGAACGCCTCGGCCAGCTGCTCGTCGGTGATGACGAGGGGGAAGAGCAGGCGCACGCAGTTGCCGTAGGAGCCCGCGGTCATGAGGACGACGCCGCGCTCCCAGCAGTGCTTGACGAGGGCCTTCGCCCCGTCGGCATGGGGCGCCTTGGAGGCGCGGTCCTTGACGAGTTCGAGGGCCAGCATCGGGCCGAGGCCGCGCACGTCCCCGACGACGGGATACTTCCCCTTCCAGGACGACAAGGTCCCGAGCACGGGTCGGTGAAAACGGCGAAGGCAGCTTCGGAACCAATACCCCGGTAAGGGTAGGGATAAGGAGCCCTCAAGACGTTGCCGTTAAAAGGCGCGAAGCCCGTTTTATACGGCTTTACTTTAGCCGTCAACGTCATCGCCATGTAGGTTCGTCCGCGGCGAATCAGCGGCCGATGATCCGTCCGACCCGATCCCTGACGGGATCGTGATTTTGGGTCGGCGGGACGGCGCCGCCGCCTGAAGGTGTCCCGGTGCCGGGTTCGGCTGCGGCCGCACGGACGGCGGCGGCGTCGATGGCGGCGCCGGGCCTCCAGGTCTTTCCGAACTCCACGAGCCGCCGGAAAACGCGCAGTTCGCAGGCAGTCAACCCGATCTCATGGATTTGGATCTCAGTCACCGTGTGAAATTCCGCCCACGGGATCCAGGCGAGAGTCGCATCGACGGCCCTCGGAGGCGACGCGCAGGCGTCCTGGGCGATCTTTCTAATCGCCAGCATCTTCGCATCATAGGCTCCCAGCGGGCTTGGGTGCGCCGCGACGGGCCCATCGCCGGGGCGCGTGGGCTCAACTCTCACGTAGCCGGGCGGACCGTCTTCGGGCCGCGTAGGGGTAAGTCCGACCGGCGCCGGTAGCGCGTCAGAACGGCGCTTCATTTCCGCCATGAGATCTCTGTGTTCCGCGGCTTCCTTGTCTTTCCTCGCCTGGGCGATCAGATCACGCTCCGCATCAGCCAATTGTGAGTCGAAATCCTTGGACTCTTTGAGCAGTGCGGCATATTCCGTGCGGGATCGAGGCTGAACGTGGGCCGGTTCACCGCTGCCCCAAAGGCCCAAGCTGAACTTCCTTTTTAGTTTCTCGGCTTTCGCTCGTTCATTGTGCTCTCGAATCTTGCCAGGCTTATTTTTTCCGTCTCCGGCTAAAAACTCTTCGAATAATTTCTTTTCGGCGGCGGTTAGGCCGAAGTGTCCGAGAGCTTGATATTGGGCGCGATATGCTGCCTCTTCGCGCTCATCGTAGGTAAGCTTGTCGCCGATCCCAGGAGTCGTGAACTGGTCGTAATGAACTCGCTCATGGTATAGGAGCAGAGCGAGGTCCGCCGGCGATTCGAATTTTCCGTACATGGTCGTGACTCCGTCCGCCCCGGTAAGGCCGCCCCCCGAGGCCTTTCCGGCCGGTATCGTTCGCGGTTTTCCTCCACTGTCGAGTAGAACTCTCGGCTCGTCGTCTTTATATACAAGAATCCAATGGATTGTTCGATTATTAAAAGATGGGTGCACCGCGGGTTTTGTCGGCATGATAGGGAGGCCGTGATGATCGCGGTCGACCAGGTCATAAGCGAGCAGTGTCTTGCGGATGGCCTGTTGATAAAGCTGGTCGCGGGTTGTCCTAAGGGACTTGAGCTCCACCTGCCAGTGGGCGATTTTAGCGGAATTTCGAAGCGACTCTGGTTTGCGGTATTCGAGTTCCAGATCGGCTTTGACCTTCTTCACGTCCCGAACGTTGGGACTGGGAGAGGCGGAGTCATTGATCAGATTCGCCCGATCGATCAAGCTTTGGATCGCCGCATGCTCGGCGGCCGAAGCCGGGTGAATCGCTTTTGCAAGGCAAGGTGAAAATAAAAAACACAAAAGTAATCCAATGAATTTCATTGGATTATCTCGAATTCGATGGCCTCAGTCTCCACCAAAACGGCATCCTCTTCCGGAAGTATGCCGTGTGTCTTGTTATATTCGGCCTCCCAGGTCGAAGTCTGGCGATTGAAAATGGCTTTGATTCGATATTTCCCCGGCTTCGTATACCAGTAGCCTGTAAGCTCAGTGAATTCACGCTGAATATCAGGATCGGAAATGTGCCGATCAGTCCAGGGAGTGCTCGTAATAGCGGCGCCGGGTTTCAGCATGATGTGCGGACTCGGCCGTCGTTCAGCTCCATCATCGGACAAGGGATGTCTTTTCTCGAAATCAATTACTTTTCGAGAGAATTCCTCGGGCGGCAATTTCTCTCTTTCCAATTTCCGGGCATGCTCTTCGCGCAGGCGAAGGATTGCCCGGTCGGCCCACATGGCATCAATAACCTTCTTCTTCGTCGCTTCGTCGCGCGTGTCGCCGTCTTGTATGGGCCAGGAGGGGGAGCCGGGAACCAGCACAGCCCCGCCTCCCAGGGTCGGCATCGGCTTGAGTGCTTTGCCGTCGGGGCCGGTAACCAAAATGGAAGTCCCTGGGCTACAGCACATCTCGACAGGCGCTGATACGAGAAAAGCGTTGTCAAAAACCGGAATCTCTTTCAGCCCGATATTTCGAAGGCGGACCTGGTACCAAAGAGATTCCTCTTCGGATTTGACCTTCGTTTTGTATACACGGAGCGTCAATTCAAGCGGCCCTTTGGTGCCGACGACCTCCGCTTCTGCTGAAGGAACGAAGACCGCGCGGTTCGTCGTCGTAGGCGGAATCGGCGACGGCTCTTTCTTCCCGCAGGCGGAAAACCCTGTGAGGATCAAGCTGGCGATGCCGAGTATTCTCAGATGATTCTGTCTCATAAAATAAAATAGAGGAAGCGCCGATGCGCTTCCTCTGGGTTCACCCGATTAAGGTCGGGTCGTGGATGCCCCGGGGCCTATTCCCTGGGTTACAGAGCGCCCCTCAAGGGGCTTGCTCGAGTATACCGGAAGGCGCCTACCGCCGCCTGGGGCATACGGCCCAGGCGCGAGGGGGGTCAAACGGCTTACTGCTGCAGGCTCTTAAGCCCGTCCTCGACGACCTCGAACGCCTCGGCCAGCTGCTCGTCCGTGATCACGAGGGGGAAGAGCAGTCGCACGCAGTTGCCGTTGGAGCCCGCGGTCATGAGGACGACGCCGCGCTCCCAGCAATGCTTGACGAGGGCCTTCGCCCCGTCGGCATGGGGCGCCTTGGAGGCGCGGTCCTTGACGAGCTCGAGGGCCAGCATCGGCCCCAGGCCGCGCACGTCGCCGATGACGGGGTATTTCTCCTTCCAGGACCGCAAGGTCCCGAGCACGGACCGGCCGAGCGCCTGGACGCGCGGCAGGAACGCCGGGTCCCCCATCATTTCGATGACGGCGAGCGCCGAGGCGACCGCGACGGGGTTGCCCCCGAACGTGCCGCCGATGCCGCCCTCGATCGGGGCGTCCATGATCTCCGCGCGTCCGGTCACCGCGGAAATGGGCATGCCCCCGCCGAGCCCTTTGGCGGTCAGAATCAGATCGGGGGCGAAATCGAGCTGCTCGGACGCAAATAAGGTTCCAGTGCGGCCGAAGCCGCTTTGGATCTCGTCGGCAATAAGCACGATTCCGTTTTTGGCGCAGAACGAGGAAAGGTTCGCTAGAAACTCTTTAGGCGCCGGTATGAAGCCTCCCTCGCCAAGCACAGGTTCTATGATCACTGCCGCCGGCATGTCCTTCGTTGCGAGGTCGCTAAACGCTTTAAAAGCCGTCTCCGCCGTGACGTCGTGATAAGGATAGGGATAAGGAGCCCTCAATACGTTGCCGTTAAAAGGCGCAAATCCGACCTTATATGGTTTTTCTTTAGCCGTCAACGTCATCGCCATGTAGGTCCGTCCATGGAATGCATGTTCAAAGGCGATGACGGACGGTCGGCCTGTATGAGCGCGAGCGATCTTTATCGAGTTCTCGACCGCTTCCGCGCCGCTGTTGGCCAGGAAAGATTTTTTCTGGAATTTCCCCGGAGCGAGGCCGTTGAGCTTCTCGCACAGCGCGACGTACCCCTCGTAAGGCGTGACGTTGAAGCTGCCATGAATAAGCTTCCCGGCCTGCGCCGTTATGGCCTCCACGAGCGCCCCCGGCGTGTGCCCCGTATTCACGACCCCGATCCCCGCCGCGAGATCGATCAGCGTATTGCCGTCGACGTCCATGATCAAGGCCCCACGAGCATGGTCGACGAAGACAGGCGTCCCGTGGAACGGTCCCCTCGCGACCGCCGCGCGCCGCCGCGCCATGAGCGCGACGCTCTTCGGCCCGGGGATCGCGGTCTTGAGGACGATGCTCTTCGTCTTAGTACCAGCCAAGGGGAGCCTCGTCGAGATTGATATTGATTTGTTTGGTTTCCAGGTAGGCTTGAATGCCGTACAAACCGAGTTCCCTTCCGTTGCCGCTCTGCTTGTACCCGCCCCAGGGCATCTCATTGAACGTGGGGTGATAGGTGTTGAGCCAGGTGATGCCGGCCCTCAATTCTTTGAGCACCCGGATGCCCTTGTTGACGTTAAGCGTCCAAACCCCCGCCGCCAGGCCGTACTCCGTGTCGTTGGCGATGCGGATCGCCTCCGCCTCGTCCTTGAACTCGATGACCGACAGGACCGGCCCGAATATCTCCTCACGGGCGATGCGCATCGTCGGCTTGACCTCGTCGAAGATGGTCGGTTCGAGGAAGAAGCCCTTGGCGAGCTCGGCGCCCTTGGGGCGCCCGCCGCCGCAGACGAGCTTGGCGCCCTCGTGGAGGCCGGCCTGGATGTAGCCCTCGACCTTCTCGCGGTGGGCGGCGGAGACGAGCGGCCCCATCTTGACGCCCGCGCCCAGGCCGTGGCCCAGCTTGATGCGGGGAATCTTCTTGAGCATCGCCTCGACGAACTTCTTGTGGATGCTCTTCTCGACGAGCAGGCGCGAGCCCGCGGAGCAGACCTCGCCCTGGTTGGCGAAGGCGGCGAACAGCGCGCCGTCCACGGCGGACTCGAAGTCGGCGTCGGCGAACACGATATTGGGGTTCTTGCCGCCGAGCTCGAGAGTGAGCTTCTTGAGGCTGCCCGTCGCGGCCAGCGCGATCTTGCGGCCGGTCGCGGTGCCGCCCGTGAAGGCGACCTTGTCCACGAGCGGGCTTTCCGCCAATTCCTCGCCGGCGCCCGCGCCGGGGCCGGAGACGACGTTGACGACGCCGGCGGGCGCGCCCGCCTCGTGCATCAGGCGGGCGAGGACGAGGGCGGTCAGCGGCGTGAGCTCGGAGGGCTTGAGGATCACCGTGCAGCCCGCCGCCAGCGCGGGGGCGATCTTCCACGCCGACATCAGAAGAGGGTAGTTCCAAGGAATGATCTGGCCGCAGACGCCGACGGGCTCGCGCAGGACAAAGCTCATCGAGTTGGCGGGCACCGACATCGTCTCGCCGTGGATCTTGGTGGCCAGGCCGCCGTAGAACTCGAAGCAGTTGGCCGCGTCGGCGACGTCGTATTCGGCCTCGGCGAGCGGCTTGCCCATGTTGCGGACCTCGAGCTCGGCCAGGGCCTTCGCGTTGGCGCGGATCGACTCGCCGATCTTGAAGAGGAGCTTGCCGCGGTCCTGGGCGGTGGTCTTGCGCCATGGCCCCTCGTCGAAGGCCTTGCGGGCGGCCTGGATCGCGAGCTTTACGTCGGCGCGGCCCGCCTCGGGAACGACGGCGAGCGCCTCTCCGGTGGCGGGGTCGAGGATGTCGCGCACGCCGCCGTTGCGGGCCTTTACGAACCTGCCGTCGATGAGCATCTCATACGTCTTGGCCATGGTCTTGACCGCGGTTTTCATGGAAGAGCCCCCGTAACTAAGCGAATATGTATTTTAGCAGATAAGGGCGTTATGGTATTCTTGCGGCCATGGCCGCCCCCGACCACGACGCCGAGCAGCTGGCCGAGCTCGGCTACGTCTCCCATTTCGACCGCACCATGAGCTTCTGGGAGAACTTCGCTCTGGGGTTCACCTACCTCTCCCCGGTGGTCGGGGTGTACTCCGTGTTCGCGATGGCCTTGAAGGCCGGCGGGCCGCCGATGTTCTGGAACTACCTGCTCGTCGGCTTCGGCCAGTTTCTCGTCTGCCTGGTCTTCGGCGAGGTCGTCTCCCAATACCCGATCGCGGGAGGCCTGTATCCGTGGTCGCTGCGGCTCGTCGGGCCCCGCTGGGCGTGGATGGCGGCGTGGATCTACGGCTGGGCGCTGTTCACCACCGTCGCGGCCGTGGCGGTCGGCGGCGCGCCGTTCATGAGCCAGCTGCTCGGCCTCGAGCTCGGCGCCGGCGCCTGCACCGTGATCGCGCTCTCGATGATCGCCTTCACGACCGTCCTCAACGTGAGCGGCACGCGCCTTCTCGGACGCGTCGCGATGTTCGGCTTCGTCTGCGAGCTGATCGGCGCCATTCTCGTCGGAGGGTACCTGCTCATCGCGGCGCGCCGCCAACCCCTGAGCGTCCTCTTCGACACGGCCGGCTTCGGCGAAGGCGCCTCCTATCTGCCCGCTTTGCTCGCCTCGTCGGTGGCCGCGATGTTCTGCTACTACGGCTTCGAGGCCTGCGGCGACGTCGCCGAGGAGACGCCGAACGCCGGCGTCGCGATCCCGAGATCGATGCGCATGACGATCTACGTGGGCGGGGGTGCCGCGACCTTCGTCTGCCTCGCCTTGCTGCTCGCGGTCCCCGACCTGGGCGCCGCCGTGTCCGGCGCCGACAAGGACCCCGTCGCGACGACCTTGCAGGCGGCGATGGGCATGACCGGCTTTCGCCTCGTGATCGCGGTGGTCATGATCTCCTTCCTGTCGTGCCTGCTGAGCCTGCAGGCGGCGGCGAGCCGCCTGCTGTTCTCCTTCGCGCGCGACGGGATGATCTTCGGCAGCGGGACGCTCAAGCGGCTTTCGCCCCATACGCGCGTGCCGGTGGCGGCCCTGCTCGTGACCGGGCTCATCCCCGCGGCGATCGCGGGGCTCGGCTACTGGCTGCAGGACGCGATCAACACCATCATCAGCTCGGCGGCGATCGGGATCTACGTGTCCTTCCAGATGGTCGTCCTGGGCGCGCTGCTGGCGCGCGCGCGCGGCTGGCGCCCGTCGGGGAAGTTCACCTTGGGCGCCTGGGGCTGGCCGGTCAACGCCGCCGCCTTCGCCTACGGCTCGGGCGCCGTGCTCAACATGCTCTGGCCGCGTTCGCCGGACGCCGCCTGGTACGTGAACTACGCCATGGTCCTCACCGTCGCCGTGACGGCCGGCGCGGGCGCGGTCTACATGATCGCGGGCAAGCCCCATCACGCGGCGCCCCCCGCGAAGGGTTAGCGCGAGGAACGTCGATGCGGGCCGGGGAGGGGGATCGAAGTCCTTCGGGGACGCGCGGCATTGAGCCGCGCTCATGGTAGACGCGACAACGACGGCCATGGTCGCGTCAACCATACGCCCCTCAGGACCTCGATCCCCCTCCCCGATGACCCGTCAGGTCAGGCTCGCGCGCGCACGGCAACGGAAACGGCAACGGATTTATCGCCTGCGGCGATGGGCTTGTTTTTGAGCGCGCAACGGCATGGAAGCAGGATGGCCGAAACCTTCATAAGGCCCGGCGGCGGTTTCATGTCCTGAGGGGTGTGGGGTCGCCGCGCCGTTTGCGCTCGAAGCGCGGTCGACCCCAAGCGAGGCTCAATGCCGAGCGGCCCCGAAGGACATGAAACCGCCGCCGGGCCGTCGCGAAGCGTTCCTCGACTGCTTGCTCTCGCTAGGGGACGATGCGCGCGGTCTTGATGTAGTCCAGCCGCGGGAAGTTCGCCTTCAGGTAGGCGTTCCCGGAGGACTGGATGGCGCCCTGGTCGGGGGACTCGCCGTACTCGAGGTTCAGCGCGCCCAGCACCGGCGCGCCCTCGACGACCTTGCCGAAGGGCGTGAAGCCCTGGCCGTCGAGGAAGGAGTTGTCCCCGAAGTTGAAGAAGATCTGCGTCGAGCGGCTGTTCGGCGCGCCGGTCTTGGCGAAGGTCACGTAGCCTGGCTTGTTGGACTGTCCGGCGGGAGGATCGTCGGGGATGTTGGCCGTGCGCCACTTCGCCATGACCGTCGGGTCGCCGTGGATGCCGATCTGCGCCATGAAGCCGTTGACGATGCGGAAGAACGCGGTGTCGTCGTAGAAGCCGAGCTTGACGAGGTTGTAGAACCGGTCGGCCCCGTTCGGAGACCAGGAGCGGTTGACCTCGACGACCAGGTCGCCCTTCGTGGTGACGATCTTGACCTTGAACTGCTCCGGGGCCTTCTCGACGGCTTTCTCCGGGGAAAGCAAGGCGGGGTTCGCGGCGGCGGCCGGCATGGTCTGGGCCGGGGCGGCGGCCGGCGCGGGGGCTTCGGCTTCGCCTTTCTTGTCGCAGGCGGCGAGCGCGAAGGCGGCGGCTACGGCGAGGAGGGGGAGGAGTTTCTTGTTCATGGGGCCGAGTCTAACAGATTAACCTGCGGTATTTCCAGTTTCCCGATATAAAATAACCGGAAAATTAGCGGTTAACAAAGGGCCCAGGGGCCTTTACTTCGGGAGGCGCCTCCGTTATCCTTCAAGCTGTGAAGGTTCTCGCGCTCGACGATCGCACGACGGTGTTCGCCTTCCGCGGCGTCCTCTTCCTCTCCATGGGCTTGATGCTGGTGCACAGCCGCCACCAGGAGTTGGCCCTCGACCTCGTCCCCTTCTCCATCGCCGCCGCCCACCTTTTCTCGAGCTTCCTGCTGTGGAAATCCCAGGACCGGCGCCTCGGCGCCCCGCCCGTCCAGGCCGCCGCCTTCCTGTGGGACATCGGCGCGTTGGCGGGCGTCATGTACTTCAGCGAGGGCTTCGACTCCGAGCTGTACCTGATGTTCTTCCTGATCCTGTTCATGTCGGCCTTGATGACCAAGGTCTGGCACAGCTTCCTCATCGCCGGCGTCGCCTCTTTGATCTATGCCGGGCTATGGTCCTCGGGCAAGGCCGGCGCGGACCTGCCCCTGACCAACCTCCTGCTGCGCTTCGCTCTGTTCCAGGCGGTGGCGTTCTTCACCGCCGTGACGGCCGCGCGCGTGCGCGAGCGCGACGAGCGCATCCAGAAGCTCGAGATGCGCCTCGCGCTCGAGAAGCTCGCCAACGGGGGCTGGGGCATCCGCTTCGAGGACGACCTCGATCCCGAGATCGCCCGGTCCGTGAAGGCGGTCAACTCCGTCATGGACAATCTGGCGCGAGCCCTCGAGCGGGTCGTCAAGCAGAACGAGGAACTGCGCGACGCGGCGGGCCAAGCCTTGAATCAGCTCGCCCATGAACGGGAGCGCCTCGAGGCCCAGGCGCCCAAGCCCCGCGACCCCGTCGAGTGAGAGAACCTTCCCTGGAGCCTCGCCGGGCCTTCTTCGAGCGCGCCAGCGGCGCCGCGATCCTGCTGGTCGATTGGCTTTGCTTCGGCCTGGAATGGCAGCTCGGGCCGCTGTCGATGGCGGCCATGAGCGTCGCCGCGTTCGTGGCCACCTACGCCGTCGTCTGGAAGGCGCAGACCCGGCTCGGAGGCGACGACGCCCGCCGGGCGCACGGCAAGGCCTTCCTCGGCGCGCTCGCGGCCGCCGTGCCCTTCCCGGTCGCAGGGACCGTCGTCGGCGGCCTGATCCTCGCGTTGTCGGGCCTAAGCCTGCCGGGACGCCGAGAATAGGGGTGAGGCCATCCACGTTACCGCCAGCGCTGGCGGTCATGCCGTCCTTGGCCGACCGTATCTTGAACAGCCCGCCTTACCTGGAAGCCAAGCGGCTCGCCGACGACCCGCGCATGAGCGACCTTCCGCCGGATGTGCGAAAATCCCTGCGGGCTGAATGGAAGAATGTGCAGGCCGAGGGGGCCGTTTTGCTCCGCGAGGCGAGGAAGTTGGATCGGGAAGGCAGGAAGCTCTTCCGCCGGGGGCTCAAGCTCGACAAGGCCGCCGCGAGCTTGGGCCGCAAGCGCGCCGCCCTGAACCTCTCCATCGACCGCTGCCAAAAGAAGCGCACCTCCCTTGAACGGAAGGCGCGCCGGCTCGAGCGCCGGATAGTCCAGCACAACGGCGGCGTGGCGACGTGGCGCGAAGAGGTGGCCGGGCTCGAGCGGCGCGTGGGCCTCGAGCCTTAGGAGGCGAGGGCGACGGGATCGTCGAGCCAGCGGAACTTCCAGGTCAGGTTGAAGCCGCGCTTGCGCGCCTCGTCGATGAACGCCTCGGCCGGGACGCCGAGCTCGACGGGGTAGGCCCCGGGCTTGATGCGCCCGCGCCCGTCGGCGGCCATCTGGGCGACGATCGAGGCGGGCCAGCCCGTCGTGCGCATCATCGCGGTCATGCCGGCGGCCTTGTCGCCCCGGTCAACGAGGCTGTGCACGATCTCGGCGGGGCGGCCGTCCTTCACGCCGCGCACGATGTTGTGGATGACGACCATGTCCTCGTCGCCCGGGCGGTGGAAGTGGCGGCGGAACAGCTTGGCCGCGACCTCCCGAGGGGCGACCTTCACGCCCTTGCGGACCTCCAGGGGGGCATCGTCGAAAAAGCCCATGGCGGCCATCGCGTTGATCACCGCGACATGGCCCGGGTAGCGGATGAGCTTGTTGTCCATCGTCCTGACCTTGCCCGCGTAGGTCTCGGCCATGGTGGACAGGCCTCCGGCGGCGTGCGCCGCCTCGCAGCGTCCGAGGGGAGCGGGCAGGTCGATGAGCTCGGTCTCGGAGAGTCCGGGCAGCTGCACGACCTTGCCGTCGCGCAAGGCGGTCGCGGGAGCCACGTACTCGTTGATCAGGCCGTGCTCGGAGAAGGTGAGCATGTAGTTCATCGGCGGGACCGGCCTCTGCGGCAGGCCGCCGTCGCGGATCAAGACCTCGTCGGCGCGGTCGAGCATCGACATGGCGTGAACGGCCAAGGTCGAGATCATGCCCGGGCCCAACCCGTTGTCGGGCAGGACGGAAACGCCGGCCTTCACGGCCAGCGGGTGCAGGGCAATTTCTTTTTTGACGATGTCGGTGTTGCCGCCGAGATCGACGTAATGCACGCGCGCCTCGATCGCGGCCTTGGCGAGCGGGAGGTTCAGGAAATAAGGCACGCAGGAGACCAAGGCGCTGTAGCCTTTGAGCGCCTTCTTGACCG
Source organism: Elusimicrobiota bacterium (assembly GCA_036676805.1). Classification (GTDB taxonomy): domain Bacteria; phylum Elusimicrobiota; class Elusimicrobia; order UBA1565; family UBA9628; genus GWA2-66-18. The sequence continues at coordinate 750 of JAKFCD010000041.1, read as the reverse complement.
CGGCGGGGTTCCCGGCATCGAGGCGCTTGAACTTGGCGCGGCCGCCCGACACCTTGGCGAGGAACTTCTTCGCCGACGCGAGGTTGGCCGCGGACATGTCGCACAGCGCGACCTCCGTCACCGCGGGGTTGCGGAGCATGTCGTAGGCGCAGGCGCGCCCCTGGAAGCCGGAGCCGAGGATCAGGAATCTCATGCGGCTATTTTAGCACTCCCGGGTCAGCGCGGGAGCAGCCGTTCGATCGTCGAAACGAGCTCGTCGATGTGGACGGGCTTGGCGAGGTACTCGACGGCGCCCATCGCCATGACCGCGCTCTTGAGGAACTGGGCGTCGGAGGGGTAGGCCGTCATGACGACGACGGGTATGGCGCGCGTCGCCTCGTCCGCCTTGAGCGCCTTGATGACCTCGATGCCGTTGATGCCGGGGAGCATCATGTCGAGGAGGATGAGGTCGGGGATGAACTTCCGGGCCTGGGCGAGGCCGTCGTTGCCGTCGTAGGCGTAGACGACGTCCCACCCCTTCTTCGCCAGGGCATAGGTGACGATCTGCTGAAGGTCGACGTCGTCCTCGACGCTGAGTATGCGTGCCATGGGGACAGTGTACATTTCTGAGAGAGCGTCATCCTTCAGGGGCTTGACGCCGGCGTCGAAATCCTTTATACTTAACCATATGGTTAACTATAGCCAGCGGCAGCTCGACCTGTCCTTCGGGGCGCTCTCGCATCCGATCCGCCGCGGCATCCTCGCGCGCCT
>JAKFCD010000040.1:0-15638 GCA_036676805.1 Elusimicrobiota bacterium | reverse complement strand
TCTGCGTTCGACGGACGAAGCGCCGTGGACGGCAAAAGCATAAAGTTTGAACGGCAACTGTTTCTGGAAACAGTTGAACGGAAGCACTCGCGGAGGCACCGATTTTCGAAATGAGCATTGGAGCGTTTAGGCCTCGTTGGCGGCCAAGCACGGCGAACGGCGGAATCGGTCCCTGTCCTCCGTCGAACTATTGGCTTGACCAGACGGCGGCCTCGTTTGGATGGACTGATGTAGCCGCCGCTGGTCAGCCTCGGCGTTAGACGCGCCGAAATTCTTTTACATAAATTCACCCACTAGCCAAGGAGAATGTCAATGCATAGGATGCTATGGTTCGCACTTATGATCGTCCAATTCTATTTTCCCGAACGCGTTTTATGCGCCGAGGCAAAAAGAAAACACGAAATTCCCGCAACCGCCCTTGTGTCTGAAAGCTTACCGAAAGCACTCCGAATGCGTTTAAACAAGGAACGTGTGCGAATAGAGACTTGGCGCACGAAACTCCGTACCAAGGTGAAACTCTATAATTCCCAATGTGATCAATGGCTGACGCCGGACACCGCATCTGAATGTAAGGACTCTGCACAGAAACTGAAAGAGGAGAAGAAAACGTTCATATCGGCTGTTATTGACTTCAATAGGAAGGCGGGCGGGTCGGATCCTGAAAAAATCCCTAAAGTGCATTGAAGGGCCGGGGACATAGGTAACAAAAGCGTCCGGAGACATGGGTTACACCCGTCTCTTCAGCCTCCCGAATGCGTCTTCAATCCTTGCCGTTCTCTCATCAAATCGACCTAGTTTAAGCATGCCGTAGTAGACGTTCCAGATGCCGTTGTCGATCTTTTCGAGTCCAACGTAGTCGCCGATGCAAACGGTCGAGACGTTTACCCATGAAGTTGCGGCGGCAGATCCCCGGTGTTTCCAATGGAGAATGGAAGGAAGATGCGGAATATGGGCATCAGTTGCGTTTTGAGCGGCGGCCCCGCCTTGTGCCGCCGCGCGCCTGCTTTATGGAGTTCCTTCAGAAGCTATCCCCACTGTTCACAGCACTCACTTTCGGCGAAAGTACGCGCTCAGCTGAGTCTCAGCGTCTATCCCCTCTACGTCGCGAAGGCGAAAAAAAGGGGCGCATAAAGTCGGAAGTCGACGCCGTCATTTGTTGATCGATGATTTGGCGAAAGGGAAGGCGCTGGACAAGATTTTGAGGCATTGACAATGACGCCCGCCATCGAAGCCGAGCTGACCTTGCTCAAGACCGAGGACGGAGGCCGCTCCCTGCCCCTGCGCCTGGAGCCCGGCACCCCCTTCTACATGCCGCACCTCGTGATCGGCGACCCGAAGCAGCGGAGCGCGTCGGGGAAGCCCCTCGGCGTGGCCTTTCGCCGCGCGCCGCTCAGCCTCCCGCCCGGCGCCACCGCCAAGGTCCGCATGGATCTCATGTATCACCCCCAGGTCGACTACCGGGAGCTCGTGCCCGGCGCCACGTTCACCGTGCGGGAAGGAGCCAGGATCGTCGGCCACGGACGGGTGCTGAAAAGAGAGGACAGCGGAGCGATTTAGCCCTCCAAAAGCGGGCCCGAAATTGTTAGCCTGCGGGCATGAGAACAACGCTCGCCCTTTGCCTCCTGGCTTTGCCGCTGTCGTCCATCGCGGCCCCGATCCGGAAGATTCCCGCCTTCAGCGCCGCCGCCGTGAGCGCCTGCCCGCGCGTGCCGCCCTCGCACGTGGGCAACACCCAGGGCTACGCCGACGGCTTCTCCTCGGGCAAGTGCTACGTGTCGATCGGCTCGATGCTCGTGACCGACCTGATCTACCGCAGCTACGGCTTCTTCAGCGACGGGATGCTGATGGTGTTTAACTCCTACGGCGACGGCGAGGACAGCAACCCGAACCTGACCTCCGCGCGCGAGTTCTACTTCTTCCCGCGGCGGGGCGCGATGGCCCTGGAGATGGACAAGGCGGGCGGCACCATAGCGGTGGTGATGGCCGACGGCGGGCGGGCGACCATCGACCCCGCCACGTCCCAGATCTCGGCCTTGGACCGCGGCTCCGTCCTCGTCGCCGCGCGCATCGACCCGGCGGACCGGGGCGGCGTGGAGATCACGAGCTACGCGGGGCTCATGCTAGACGCGGGCTTTCGCATGGGGGAGTCCCCGTCCGGACGGCCGAAGGCGGACTCGACGTTCCGGGACGCGCACGGCCACTTGTGCACGGTCAAGAATTCGGAGGTGTTCGCCTATGCCGACGGCGAGCACGAGCTGAAGTTCACCGACGCCCAGCTCTCCGCGTTCCTGAGGACGCGCTGCCCCAACATCACGCCCGGCTTCTAGCCCGCGATGATCGTCGGCCCCTACGACCTCACGCCCGAGCTGTTCTACACCGTGGTCGTGCAGACCCTGGACTCCTGGCGCGTGATCATTCGCGGCGTCGAGCGCGCCCCGGGCGGGGGGACCCCCGCGGAGATCGCCGCCGGGGTTCTGCGCCGCAACGCGGGGCCGGTCCTGCGCGCCGGCCACGGGCACTTCTGGCCGATGTGGCCCTCGGACTTCGGCAAGTCCTTCGCCGGGGCGTGGGGCGCGCTGGGCGAGGAATATCTGCGCGGACGAACCGCGCTCATGACGCGCGAGTCGGCGCGGCTCGGGCGCGTGACCAGCTGCTTCCGGCCCGGGCGGGGCTTCGACATGCCCTGGTGGCGGGGGGACAACCTGCCCTGGCTCGTGTGGTGCTGGGCGGAGATCGCGGAGCGGACGGGGCGAGGTCCCGACGCGGAGCAGACGGCGGCGCTCCAGGCCCTGCTCGCTGATTATGAGGGAAGGCACCTCGAGCCCGGGGGCCTCGTCTCGCGGCGCGTGACCGGGGACTGGGTGGACACGATCCGGCGGCCGTCCTCGACCTACAACAACCTGTGCGTGCTGATGATGCTGCGCCGCGGCGCGGAGATCGGCCTCAAGCCTCGGAGGGACGCGGAAGGCTTCGCCCGGCTCCTGCTCGCCGACCGCTGGCGGGGGGATTTCTTCCGGGATCACGCCGACACCGAGGCGATGAGCGTGGACGCGGCCGTCGCCGCGCTGTACCTGCGCTCGTTCGGGCCGGAGATCCTCGGCCCGGCGGCCGACCGCCTCGCCGCCGAGAGATTGGACGAGCCCTGGCCGATGCGCTGCGCCGCGGGCGAGTACGACCCGGCCACCGTTCCTTGGATCACACGTCTGGCCGGCGGCTATCACCAAGCGCATTGGCTTCACCTGGGTCTGATGTGGCTCAACGGCCTCAAGAAGCTGGGGCGCGACACGGCGAAGGGACGGGCCGCGGTCGAAGCCCTCATCGATAGGCACGGCCATGTCCTGGAGGCGGTCAACGCCGACGGCACGCCCTACGCGTCGTTCTTCATCTCCTGCGAGCGCGGCCTGTCCATGGCCGCGGGCCAATACCTCGAGCTGATCGAGGCCAAGCCCTGAGTTTTTAATAATTCGTTTATCACCAAAACGCGACCGCCTGCTACTCTCAGGGCATGAGCGACAACGCGAGCGCGCCGGTCCGGACGTCCAAGGCTTCTCTCCTGCTTCCGTGCGTGAGCCTGGCGCTGACGGTCGCCGCCATGGCCGTCGGAGCGCCGGCCATGCTGGCCCGAAGCGTCCACCGCCCGGCCGCGCTCCTCTCGGCTCTGGAGTTCGACGCGAGCATCCGGTACGAGCCGGTCGTCTCCATCGAGCAGGGCGATTTCCGGCTGATCGCCGCGCGGCGCGTCCTCGACCAGCTCGTCAGCCGCCAGCTCATCGCCTTCCGATAGCAAAAGGACCCGAGGGGACCTGGGACCCTGGGCGGCCCGCCGCTCGCCTTCCTGTTCCGCTGAACGCGACTATCCTCAAGGATAGTTGATAGACTGACCGCCGCCCATGGCCACGAGCCTCCTCGCGCTGCTCGACGACATCACGACCGTGCTCGACGACGTCGCCGTGCTTTCCAAGGTCGCGGCCAAGAAGACGTCGGGCGTGCTGGGCGACGACCTGGCGCTCAACGCCGACCAGGTCGCGGGCGTGCGCGCCGAGCGCGAGCTGCCGGTGGTGTGGGCGGTGGCGAAGGGCTCGCTCAAGAATAAGGTCATTCTCGTGCCCTCCGCGCTCGCGATCAGCGCCGTCGCGCCCTGGGCCGTGACGCCGCTGCTCATGATCGGCGGGCTGTACCTGTGCTTCGAGGGCGTCGAGAAGGTCGCGCATAGGCTCCTGCACACGCCGGCCGAGGACCGCAAGGCGCACGCGGAGCTGGTCAAGGCCGTGGCCGACCCGGAGGCGGACCTCGTCGCCTTCGAGCGCGAGAAGATCGCGGGTACTATCCGCACCGATTTCATCCTCTCGGCGGAGATCATCGTCATCAGCCTCGGCGCGGCGGCGGGCGCGCCGTTCATCGTCAGGGCGGGCGTGCTGTCGGCCATCGCCCTGGCGATGACGGTGTTCGTGTACGGCTTCGTGGCCTGCATCGTCAAGCTCGACGACCTGGGGCTGCACCTGAGCCGCCGCGACGGCTCCGCCGCCGTGGGCCGCTTCATTCTGCGCGCCGCGCCCTGGATGATGAAGACCTTGTCGGCGGCGGGCACCGCCGCGATGTTCCTCGTCGGCGGCGGCATACTCACCCACGCCCTTGCTCTCCACGCGCCGCATCCCGTCCCGCAGGCGCTGTTCGACGGCCTCGCGGGCGCGCTCGCGGGGGCGCTGGTCCTGGGCGCGGTGACGCTCAGCGCGCGCGCCGCTCGGCGAGCAGGACGGCGTTGAGCACCGCGCAGGCGGTGGTCACGGGGCCGACGCCGCCGGGGACGGGCGTGATCATCCCGGCGCGCGCGGCGGCGCCGGCCGAGGCGTCGCCCTTGAGGCGGCCGCGCACGACGCTGACGCCGGCGTCGAGCACCACGGCCCCGCGCTTGATCCAGGAGGCCTTCACGAGCCCGGGCGCGCCGGCGGCCAGCACGAGCAGGTCCGCCTCGCGGCACAGCGCCGCAAGCCCCTTCGTGCGCGTGTGGGCCAAGGTCACGGTCATGTCGAGCGTGGAGAGCAGGTGCGCCGCGGGACGTCCCACGGTCGCGGAGCGGCCGATCACCACGGCGCGGCGTCCCGCGAGGTTCAGGCCCGAGGCGAGCGCCAGGCGCGCGAGGGCGAGCGCGGTGCACGGGACGACGAGCGCAGCGGTCTCCTTCCAGGTCTTGGAGAGGAACAGTTTGCCGTAGGCGAACGCGGTGATCCCTTCGGCGTCCTTGTCCGCGGGGATCGCCGCCGCCGCGTCGTCGGTATTGATTCCTCGCGGATAAGGCGTCTCGATCATGAGGGCGTCGGCCGAGGCGTCTCCCGCGAGGTCGGCCAGCAGGCCAATGGTTTTTTCCCGCGAAGCGGGCGAAAGGCGATGGATGACGGCCTCGACGCCCGCGGCTTCGCACGCCCGCAATTTTGCCTTGAGGTAGCTCCCCGCCGCCGCGTCGGCCGCGGCGACGATCGCCAGGCGCGGGGGACGTCCGCGGCGGGCGGCGACCTTCGCGGCGCGGCGGCGGGCCTCGGCCAGGATGAAGGCGGCCAGGATCTTGCCGTCGAGGAGCTTGGCGCTCATCTCTTGGCCAGCCTGCGCTCAAGGCGCGCGATCACGGCGGACAGTATCTCGAGCGTCGGCGCGGGCACCTTGCGGCGCTTGGCGGCGAGCAGCAGGGGTCCGAGAATGGCGCGGACCTCGGTGCGGCGGCCGGCGGCGAGATCCTGAAGCATCGAGTTGCGCTGGCGGGGGGCGTTGCGGCAGGAGAGCATGAGCTTGCCGGCCATGTCGGAGTAGTCGAGGCGGTGGCCGGACGCGGCGGCGGCCGCGGCCGCCTCGCCCAGCGCCGCGAGCGCCACCTCGCGCAGGGCCGGATCAGCCTCGATGCGCCCGCTCTCCACCGCGCAGGCGGCGCCGAGGGGATTGACCGCGGCGTTGAAGGCCGCCTTGGTCCAGAGCATGCCCTCCTCGGAATCCTTCAGATGCACGCGAAAGCCGGCGCTCGTCAGCAGCTCGCGGGCGGTCTCAAGGGCCTTCTCGTTGCCGGCGCGGCGCGCCAGGAGGACGTCCTCTCCGCCGTTGAGCTTGAGCTCCCCGAGCGCGGTCCGGTCGGCGGCGAAATAGACCGCGCCGATGACGGTGCGCTTGGACCCGAAGGCGCGCCGGAACACCTTCTCGTGGCCGATCCCGTTTTGAAGGGCGATCACCGGGGTCTCCGCTCCGATCATGCGCCGGGCGGCCCTCGCGGCCTTTCGGGCGTCGCCGGACTTGACGCAGAAGAAGGCGGCGCGGGCGGGGGACTTGAGGGCGCGGCCGGAGGAGAGGCCGGTGATCTTCTCCCGCGAGCCGTCCGGGGCCGTCGCCGTGAACCCGGAGCGGGCCAGCTCGCGCTCGGCGGAGGCGTCGCGCCCCAGGACCGCGACCGGCAGGCCCGCCCGGCGCAGCCCGGCGGCCAGGGACAGGCCCACGGCTCCGGGACCGACGACCAGGACGGGTTCGCTCACGGCCCGATTATGGCAAAAAAAACGACCCCCTATAAAAGAATGACCCCCGGCGCCGTTAGGCGCCGAGGGTCTGCTTCGGCGATCCGTTTTACGCGTTCACCATCTTCGCGCGGGACACGTCGCCCTTCTTGTCGAGGAAGTACAGGAAGCCGGCCTGCTTCTTCACGCCGACCTTGGCGACCTTCTCCGTCTTGCCGCCCTTCTTGCCGCCGCGGGCCATCTTCGCGCGGGACACGTCGCCCTGCTTGTCGATGTAGTAAAGGAAACCCTGGACCCGCTCAACGCCGACCTTCTGAACCTTTTCAGCCATTATAGTGACCTCCGTACAGACGCCGGGATCGATGCCCCTGGATCCCTGGGGTGCGACGACGAGAATCTAGCATAGTCTCCGACGGAGATGCAAGTTTTTCTCGACGGGGGCTCGACGATGAAATGACTGCCCGGCCTCTTTCCTCTCGGGCGCGTCCCGCCGCTTCTGGTCGCGGCGGGACGACTGGCGGGAACCTATTTCCCTGATTTATCGAAAAGGGCCATCTGCGTCTCCTGGGGCATGATCAGGCGCTCCTTGAGCCAGGCGTCGACGAGATCCTTGGAGAAGCGGTACTGGCGTCCGATGCGCGAAGCGGGGATGCGCTTCTGCCGGATGAGGCCGTAGATCTTGGAGCGCCCCATGCTCAGGTACAAGGCGAGGGTCTTGATGTCCATAACGTCTGGCACGGGGCCGCTGATTCCCTTTTTAGACGTCTTTCGCTTCTTTTTCATTAATTGAGCGTTGAACTCTACCGTTTAGAATCGCCTAACACTCAAAGTGTATGTCCTCTATCATCTTCTGTCAAGTATTGCGACGGAGCCGCTTTATTCTTCTTCCTCCTTGGGAGGCGCCCCGCAGGCCGCGCCGGGCACGAAATGCTCCCGGTAGGCCTGGGCCTCGCTGCGGTCGCGGTTCAGCGATTTCTGATAGGCCTTCAGGCAGGCGCCGGGGCAGCAGCCCTTGACCGCCTTGGCGTCGCAGTCGGGCGCGCGCCGCACGCACGCGCCGAAGGAATCGCCCTTCTCGACGCAGCGTTCGAGCGAGGCGAGGCAGTCCTTGAATCTGGGATAATAGGCCGAGGGCTTGGACGAGGGGGCCGGCGCGGGCTTCGGGGCTTGCTCCTCCGGCGCGGCGGACGCCTCCGCCGCGGCCGTCTCGTCGTCGTCTTCCTCGGGCGGAGGACCTTTCGGCTTGGCCTTCCCTGTTCTCCTCGCGGCGGGCGACGGGGCCAGCGCCTTGGCCTTCGCGCAGGCGGCCTTCACCCCGAGGCGGCAGGCCTGGCTGTAGTCCTCATGCGCGAAGCCGAGCTCGCTTTGGCTTTCGTAGGCGCGGGCGCGGTCGGCGTACGCCTGCCCGAAGCGGATATCGACCGCGATCGCCCGGTAAAAGTCCCCGATCGCCGCCTGCGTCCGGCGTGCCTTGAGACGCAGCAGGCCGCGCCGATGGAAGGCCTTGGAGTTCTTCTTGTCGAGCGCCAGGCAGGCCGAGAGGTCTCCGATCGCCCCCGCCTCGTCGCCTTTCTCTTCCCGCAGGCTCGCGCGCGCGCACAGGACCTTCGCCTTGGCCGGGCTGCCGTCGCCCTTATCCCAAAGCGAGAGCGCGTTGGAGTAGGAGGAAAAGGCCGCCTTCGGGTTCTTTTCCCGTTCCTCGCGCGCGCCGCGGGCCGCCCAGGACTTGAACGACTCCGCGCCCGCCGGTACGACGGCGAGAAAGGCTATGATGAAGGCGAGAGGCGGTCGCGGGCTCATGGTTTATAATAGGAAGAGTAACACCGGACCTCTTTCCCGTCAAGTCTTCCTCGAAAAAAGAGCTTGTCATCGACGGAAGGCTTTTGCTATATTGTGGGACATCATGCAGATTTACGAAACGGTCCTCATCCTGAAGCCGGTCCTCGCCGACCCCGAAGTCGCGGAGTTCGTCGAGAAGACCAAGCTGACCATCACCGGCGAAGCCGGAGAGCTGGTCAACCACGAGATCTGGGGGCGGCGGAAGCTGACCCATATCATCGGCAAGGCGCGCGAAGGCATTTACGTGTACCTCAAGTACAAGGGCAGCCCCTCGCTCCTGAAGAAGATGGCTCACAATTTCGGCGTCTCCGACACCGTCCTGCGTGAAATGACCGTCTTGGTCCGCGATCGCAAGATGCGCGAGAAGAAGCCCAAGAAGATCAAGCCCGCCGTCGCCGCCGCGGCTCCGGCCCAGGCGTAAACATGGCCGCGGAGCTGCGCCTGCCCGAGCAGAATACCGTACTTCTGACCGGAAGGCTCACCCGCGACCCCGAGCTCAAATACACCGCCAGCGGCACGGCGATGTGCCGTTTCGGCCTCGCCGTCAACCGCCGCTACAAGGACCCGAAGTCCGGCGAATGGAAGGACGACACGACCTTCGTCAACTGCGTGATCTGGCGCGAGGCGGGGGAACGGGTCGGCAAGACGGTGAAGAAGGGCGCGCCCGTGCACGTCGAGGGCCGCCTGCGCAGCTACGATTTCCAGGACAAGGAAGGCAATAAACGCTCCGGCATCGAAGTCGAGGCGCGTCGCGTTCAGATTCTTGAGAAAGCCTCGGGAGCCGGCTCGACCGGCGCCGCGGAGCCGGAGTCGTCTTCCGGCGCAGAGATTGAGGAGGTACCGTTCTGATGTCCGCCGAACCCAACGCCGCCGCGGCCCCCGAGGCCGCTTCCACCCCGTCCGCGTCCCCCGCCCCCGCCGCGCGCCGTCCCGCCAGCGGCGCTCCCGGAGGGCGCCGCGCCCCGTATCCGGTGCGCCGCAAGGTCTGCCGCTTCTGCGCCGAGAAGGTCCGCGACATCGACTTCAAGCAGATCCAGATCCTGCGCACTTTCACGACCGACACGGGCAAGATCCTGTCGGCCCGCATCACGGGCAACTGCGCGTCGCACCAGCGCCAGCTCACCCGCTGCATCAAGCGCGCGCGCAACCTCGCGCTGCTGCCGTACGTCACCCGCTAGGAGCACCGTCATGAAAGTCATCCTTCGCAGCACCGTCGACAATCTCGGCCGCCCCGGCGACGTCAAGGACGTCAAGACCGGCTACGCCCGCAACTACCTGCTCCCCCGCAAGCTCGCGGAGCCGGCCACCGAGTCTTCGCTCAAGTACTGGGAGAAGGGCAAGGAGAAGCGCGCCGCCGTCGTGGCCGCGGACGTCGCGGCCGCCAAGGAGTTGCTGGAGAAGCTCGCCGGCGTCACGCTTTCCTTCTCGGTGCCGGCCTCCGAGGAAGGCAAGCTGTTCGGCTCGATCGGCAAGGCCGACCTGCTCAAGAGCCTGAAGGCGGCGGGCTACGAGGTTCCGAAGAACGCCGTCAATCTCGAGACCGCGATCAAGACGACGGGCGAGCACGAGGTGTCCTTGCGCCTTCAGCCCGAGGTCATCGCCAAGGTCAAGGTCAGCGTCGCCGCGCGCGAGTAGCTCGGGGCGCATGGCGCAGAATCCGTCCACGCCCCCGCAGGCCCTCGAGGCCGAAATGGCCGTTCTCGGCTCGATGCTCATCGAGCGCGAGGCGTCGGAACGGGCCCTCGATCTCCTGCACGAAACGGACTTCTATCTCGATGGGCACCGGCGCATCTTCCGCGCGGTCCACTCCTTGTTCGGCGCCGGCCAGGCCGTGGACGTCGTCACCGTCTCCGAGGAGCTGCGCAAGAAGAGCGAGCTCGACGGCGTCGGCGGCGGCGGTTATCTGGCCGAGCTGATTAATAAAGTCACCACCGCCGCGCACGTGGAGTACTACGGCCGCCTCGTCAAGGAGAAGGCCATCCTGCGCGACCTGATCGCGGCCGCCACCGGCGTCGTGACCGCCTGCTACACGCAGGAGAAGGATCCCAAGCAGATCCTCGACGAGGCCCAGGGCTCGATCTTGAAGGTCTCGGAGCGCCAGACCTTGCAGGGCGTCGTCGAGATGAAGGACCTCGTGCACGAGGTCGTCGAGCAGATCGAGCGCGCCCACCACAGCAAGCAGGAGGTCACCGGCATCCCCACGGGCCTGCGCGCCTTCGACCGCATGACGACCGGCTTCCAGCGCTCCGACCTCATCCTCATCGCCGCGCGGCCCTCGCAGGGCAAGACCGCGATCGCCCTCAACATGGTCGCGCACGCCGTCCTCGAGAGGAGCCTGCCCGTGCTGTTCTTCTCCCTCGAGATGAACCGCCACGCGATCATGCAGCGCTTCATCGCCTCCGAGGCGAAGGTCAACCTCAAGGACATCCGCACCGGCTACTTCAAGCGCGACCGCTGGCAGGATCTGACCGGCGCGGCCGCCCGCTTCTCCGAGGCGCCTTTGTTCATCAACGACAATCCCGGGATGACGGTCATGAGCGTGCGCACGATCTCGCGCCAGCTGATGACCCGCCTGCGCCAGGAGAAGAAGGAGCTGGGCATGGTCGTCGTCGACTACCTCCAGCTCCTGCGCGGCGGCGGCGGGCGCCAGGAGAACCGCCAGCAGGAGGTCTCCGAGATCTCCCGCGGCCTCAAGCAGCTCGCCCGCGAGCTCAACGTCCCCGTGATCGCGCTGTCCCAGCTCTCGCGCGCCAGCGAGGACAAGTCGCGCCTCGATAATCGTCCGAAGCTCTCGGATCTTCGAGAGTCCGGCTCGCTCGAGCAGGACGCCGACGTCGTCGCGATGATCCACCGCGAGGGCTACTACAAGCCCAACGACCCGACCCTCGAGAACAAGGCCGAGATCATCATCGCCAAGCAGCGCCAGGGCCCGACCGGCTCGGTGCCCGTCACCTTCCTGCGCAGCATCACCCGCTTCGTCGACGAGACGAGCACGGAAGAGCCCGTCGCCTTCGAGGAACCGCAGACTCAGTTCTCGTGATGCGGCGCTTCTTCCGGCCCACCTGGGCTGAAATCGACCTCGGCGCCCTCGTCGCAAACCTCCGCCTCCTCCGCAAGCGCGCGGGTCCCCGCGTGAAGCTCATGTTCGTCGTCAAGGCGAACGCCTACGGCCACGACGCGACTTTGTGCTCGCTCGCGGCGCAGAAGGCCCGCGCGGCGGACTGGCTCGGCGTGTCCTCGGTCGAGGAGGGCGTCGCCCTGCGCGGAGCCGGCGTGAGGCTCCCCATTTTGATCCTCGGCTCCCTGTATCCGTTCGAGAGCGTGCTCGCCGCCGCCGCGCACGACCTCACTCCGAGCGTCGCCTCTTTGGAGTCCGCCCAGCGCGTGGCGGAGGCGGCCTTGCGCCTGCGCCGCAAAATAAACATTCATGTGAAGGTGGATACCGGAATGGGCCGGATCGGCCTGCGCCCCGACGCGGCGCTGGCGCTCGTGCGCGGCCTCTCCACGGTGAAAGGAATACGGGTGCAGGGGCTGTATACTCATATGGCCAAGGCCGAGGACGACCGCGGTTTTACGGCGCGGCAATTGAAAGCCTTCAACGGCGTCCTGAAAACCTTGGAACGGGAGGGCCTGCGGCCGCCGCTCGTCCACGCCGCCAACTCCTCCGCGGCGCTGCGTCATCCCGAGGCCCGCTTCGACCTGGTGCGCCCGGGCCTGGCCGCCTACGGCCTGCTCGACGGCTTCGCGCCGGTGCTCACGCTCAAGAGCAAGCTCGTCTACATCAAGACGGCGTCGAAGGGCGCCTCGGTCAGCTACGGGGCGACCTGGCGCGCCGGGCGCGTCTCCCGCGTCGCGACCATGCCCATCGGCTACGGCGACGGCTATCCGCGCGCCCTGTCCAACCGGGCCTCGGTCCTCGTCGGCGGCAAGCGCTGCCCCGTCGTCGGGCGCGTCACGATGGACCAGACCATGATCGACGTGACCGGCGTCCCGCGCTGCCGCGTAGGGGAGGACGCCGTTTTAATTGGAAGCCAAGAGGGCTCGGTCGTTTCCGCCGCGGAATTGGCCCGCCTCTGCGGGACCATCCCCTACGAGACCGTGACCTCCCTCTCGAGCCGCGTGCCGCGCATGGAGGTGGGCGCTTGATCTCCGGCGCCGTCGGCGGCCTGGGCCGGTACATCCTCGGCGCCGCGGAGGAAACCGGGCAGTTCTCCTTCCTCGTGCGCTCGACTTTCGGCTGGATGACGAGCTACCGCATCGAGTGGCGCCAGACCCTGATCCAGATGGTCCGCATCGGCGTCGAGTCCCTGCCGGTCACCGCGATGACCGCCTTCTTCACCGGCATGGTGCTGGCCCTGCAGACCGGCGCGTCCTCCAAGCACTTCTTCAACGAGCCGCTCTTCGTCGGCACGGTCGTCGCCTTCTCTTTGGTCATGGAGCTCGCCCCCGTCATGACCGCGATCGTCGTCGCCGGCCGCGCCGGCGCCGCGATCGCCGCCGAGCTCGGCACGATGAAGGTCACCGAGCAGATCGACGCGCTCTACACCCTCGGCACCGACCCGATCCGCTACCTCGTGATCCCGCGCTTCATCGCCTTCATGCTGGTGCTGCCCCTGCTCACCGTCGCCTCCGACTTCACCGGCATCTTCGGCGGCTACCTCGTGGCCCACGCCAAGTACCAGATTCCCGCGACCGTGTACTGGCACGACATCGTCGACCAGATGGAGATCAGGCACTTCGTGCACGGATTCCTTAAAACCTTCGTGTTCGCGGCCGTCGTCTCCTTGGTCTCCTGCTTCAAGGGCGTCACCACCCGCGGCGGCGCCGAGGGCGTGGGCAAGTCCACGACCGCCGCCGTCGTCATCAGCATGGTCCTCATCCTCGTGCTCGACTACTTCGCCACCGCGGTCCTCAACGCGTTCGGGATCACGTGATAGACGCCGAAGGCGTCGTCAAGCGCTTCGGGCCCCGCACCATCCTGCGCGGCATCGACCTGCGCGTCGAGACCGGCGAGACCCTCGTCATCATCGGCGGCTCCGGCTGCGGCAAGTCCACCTTCCTCAAGTGCGTGATCGGCCTGCATCATCCCGACGGCGGCAAGATCGTCGTCGACGGCATCGAGGTCGCCAAGCTCAAGACCGAGGCCGAGATCGCCGACTACCGGCGGCGCTTCGGCTACCTTTTTCAAGAGGGCGCCCTCTTCGACTCGATGACCGTCTGGGAGAACATCAGCTTCGGCCTGCGCTACCTGACCGACATCCCGCCCGGGAAATACCGGAGCATCGCCTCGGACTGCCTCGCGCTCGTCGGGCTCAAGGACGTCGAGGACTTCAAGCCCTCCGAGCTCTCCGGAGGCATGAAGAAGCGCGTCGCCCTCGCGCGCGCCATCGCCGCCCAGCCGTCGTACATTTTGTATGATGAGCCCACGACGGGACTGGATCCGATCATGACGGACGTCATCGCCGATCTGATCCTGGACCTTCAAAAGCAGCTGAAGGTCACCGCCATCATGGTCACGCACGACATGAAGGCGGCGTACAAGGTCGCCAGCCGCATCGCGATGTTTCACGAGGGGAAGGTGCTGCAGGTCGCGCATCCGGACATCATCAAGATCAGCGACAACCCTTACGTGCGCCAGTTCGTGGACGGCAAGAGCGAGGGCCCGATCAAGATGAAGCTCAAGGAATTCGAGGCGGAAGGCGCGTCGAACGCCCATCCCGACAAGGCAGGCTCCTGATGACGCTCGAGACCAAGGTCGGCGCGTTCGTGCTGGGCGGGCTCTCCCTGCTCGCCACCGCCATTTTCCTGCTCGGCGACGTCACCTTCGAGAAGCGCTACACCCTCTACGGCCAGTTCTCCGACGTCGCCAACCTCTCCAAGGACGCGCCGGTCAAGCTCTCCGGCGTGGAGGTCGGCCAGGTCCGCTCGATCGAGCTCGTCGACGGGGGCGCACGCGTTATTATGTCCATCCGTCGTGGTGTGGACATCTACAACGACGCCGTCTTCCAGATCGGCTCCACCGGCATCATCGGCTCCAAGTACCTCCAGGTCGACCAAGGCTCCCGCGCCCAGGGCGTCATCGCGGCCAACTCGACCGTCCGGGGCGAGGACCCGATCTCCATCGAGAAGTCGCTGACCAAGGCGCTCGCCAAGGTCGAGAAGCTCCTCGACAGCATGCTCAAGGAGGGCCCGCGCGGCACGCTCTCCGACAACCTGACCGAGACCGTGGCCAACGTCCGCGAGATGACGGCCAACCTCAACGACCTCATCGAGACGACCAAGCCCCAGGTCGAGCGCGCGATGGGCCGCACCGACGACATCACCGAGAAGCTCGACGCCCTGCTCGCCAAGTCGAATGTCATGATGGCGAGCCTCAACACGAGCTCCGGCACCATCGGCGCCCTGCTCAACGACCAGAAGATCAAGGACGACGTGAAGGAGACGGTGGCCAGCGTGAAGGAAGCCGCCGGCACGGCCAAGGACGTGTTCGGCCGCATCACCCAGTTCCGGGTGTTCTGGAACTACGACTGGCGCTACGAGCACGCGGTGCGCACCTCGCGCGTGGACATCGGCCTCAAGATCTCGCCGCGCGACGGTCGCTACTACTACGTCGGCGGCTCGAATCTCGCCAACCTCTCCGACGACAAGCGCAACGGCAACGTCGACTACGTCCAGCCCAACCGCATCGACGGCCTGCTCGGCTTCGAGAACGGCTGGTGGAACGTCGGGTTCGGCGTGCTCCGCTCCGGCGGCGGCGGGCGCGTGACCTTGACGCCCTTCCACAAGGATCCGCTCCTGGGCCGCGTCTCCGTCACCGCGCAGGCTTACGACTTCGGGCGCAACCGCGTCATCGAGGGCCGCCGCTTCGACAAGCCGGCTTACGACCTGGGCGCCCAGGTCCGGGTCCACAAGTACGTCAAGCTCGGCGGGCGCGTCGAGGACCTCGCGGAGGTCCCTCGCTATCAGACCTGGCTGAACGTCATGTTCGAGGACACCGACATCGCCTACCTGTTCGGCATGGTGTCCTTCGGCGCGGCCGGCAGCAAAGGGCGCTCGAAGAAATAGCCGTCTCCACGACGGCGACTTGCGGCGAGAAAAAAGATGAGCGTAGCTCCGCTTTCTCGGCGCGAAATCGCCGCGGCATCATACGATCGCGTTTCCTGAATGGTCGCATTGAAGCTAATCGAACTTCCAGTTCATGGGGTTTTAACGGATGAACCACTAAGTCACCAAGACACAAAGATAATCGGGTTTTAAAGAACAATTCTTCGAATGCCGTCCCGAATCAGAGGAACGTTGAAATTGATAAGC
>JAKFCD010000039.1:0-55356 GCA_036676805.1 Elusimicrobiota bacterium | reverse complement strand
GGGCGCCGGCGCGGGCGCGGCGAGGAGCGCGGCGGCGCTCAGCGACGGCGCCGACGCGGCCAGCGGGGGGAGCTGAAAGCGCGAGGCCGAGAGGGAGGGAGCGGCGAGCGCCGGGCCGGCCGACGCGGACAGCCCCGGCGTCAGCCGGGGCGCCGTGACGGCGGCGGCGGCGGGCAGCTCGAGGAGGGCGCAGAGCAAAAGCGCGAGGGATTTCTTCAACGGCTAGAGCATATCAGCCTTGTCGACGGCGGCCTAGGGTAAAAGGTCCCGGGCGGCCTCAGGCCTTGGACCCAGGCTCAGACGGCCCAGGCGACCTCGTCTCCGGACTTCTTGAAGCAGCGGCCGGTCGGGCCGTCGGCGCCGGCCGCGACCAAGGCGCGCACGACCGGGTAGACGCCGGCGGGCTCGCCCCCGGCCGACGGGTTCATCGCCGTGCGCGCCGTGCCGGGGTCGACCGCGTTCACGGCGATGCGGCCCTCCCATTCCGCCGCGAGGGCGCGCGTGAGCATGTTGAGACCGGCCTTGGATACGCAGTAGGCGTGATAGGGCTCCATTGGAAAGAAGCCTAGGCCGGAGGTCACGTTGACGACGCAGCCGCGCTTCATCAGGCGCGCGGCCGCGCGCGCGACGAGCAGCGGCCCCGTGAGGTTGACGTCGAGCGCGCGGGACCACTGCTCGAGGGGCTGCTCCGTCAAGCGCCCCGATTCGAGGACGCCGGCGTTGTTGATCACCGCGTCGAGCCCGCCGAGAGAGGCCTCGACGCCGCGGATCAGTCCCTCGACGTCCCCGGGCTTGGAGACGTCGGCGCGGAACGTCGACATCCTCGGGCACAGCGTCTCGAGCAGGGGCTCCCGCCGGGCGCAAACCGCGACGGCCGCTCCGTCGACGAGAAAGGCCTCCGCCAGCGCGCGGCCGATCCCGGAGGACGCTCCCGTGATCAGGATTTTCCGGCCGGCGACGAGCTTTCCCTGGTGCGCGAACGGCGCGAGCTTGGGCATGACGCCAGGATACTCCGGGCGGGGCGCGCGGTCCATGGACCGCGCGTGGCATTCTTGGCGCGGCTTCTTGAACAGCGCGCTACAGCGGGTTGTCTTCGTACTGCGCGGTCCCGGTCCCGGTGATCGCCGCGCTTCCGCTCGCATCGAACTGGAGGTCCACCGTCAGGGAGGAGCCCGCGGCCGTGCCGTCGGCGCTGGAGAACTTGAGAGAGGTCCCGGAGAAGTTGGAGTTGCTGAGGTCGGAGGACTGAAGGGTGTACACGGCGTCGCCGGTGAAGCTCGCGAAGCTCATGGAGTTGAAGTTCGTGGAGGCTCCGGAGTACAGGCTGGTCGCGTTGAGGAAGCCGTCGTTGAGCAAGGTCTTGTTTCCGAAGTCCACGCCCACGTGTATGTTGAAGCTTCCGCTCGACGCGTCGCAGCCGCCGCCCGTGCAGGTTGCCGACCCCGTGCCGAGGTAATGGCCCTGGCCGGAAGGGATGGCGAGGATGTCCGCCCAGCTCGTGGCCGCGGAGCCGCCGCTGCTGATTACGTCCTGGGAGGCGACGGAGCTCTGCTGGTCGAGCGCGCTGACGAGCGCGCCGACGTCGCCCGTCTCGGCGGCCTGGGCGCCGCCCGCCGCGGTGCTCTCGCCGCTGGCCTCGGAGGCGGAGCCTTCCTGCGCGGAGCCGTCGCCGCCGCCCGAGCCGGCCGGTCCGCCGAGGTCGCCGGTGATGGCGTCGATCTGCTCCTGGGTGAACTCCACCGGCGCCGACGGGGCTCCCGAGCCGGCGACGGTCGTGCCGAAGCCGCCCTGCGAGAGCTCGACCGAGCCGGCGTCGTTGCCCACCGAGCAGGCGCCCGTCTTCTCGCCGGCGTTGTTGGCGGGGCCGGGGCCGAGCAGCACGACCGTGGTCTCTCCGCCGCCCGTCGAGCCCGCCACCATCGTGCCCCGGATGCCGATCGTCGCCACCCCGGTCTTGACCTTCATGCTCGCGGGATCGCGGCGCGCGACCTTGCCCGTGATGAAGCGGAAGGCGCCCTTGGAGATGGTCGCCGCGACCGCGCCCTTCCCGCCGGCCGGGTCGTAGACGAACTCGTCGAGGACGATCTCCGCGTTCGGGCCGATCGTGAAGGTCGTCTCGTCGAGGAGAAGGATCTGCAGACGGCCGCCCGGGCCGGTGACGATCTTCTCATGGAGGAACAGGGGCTGGCCGCTGCCCAGCACCCGTCCCACGGGCTTCTCCCGCGGGAGGGCCTTCACCGCGCCGGCGACGGCGGCGGCCACGCCTATGCGCTGCGCGGCGGCGGCGGGCGAGGCGGCGTCCGCCGGCGCGGCGAGCGCGAGGAGCAGAACGGCGGCGATGGATCGCGTCATCTCAGTAACCCCACTTGTACGTGATCATCGACGAGAGGCGGTTGTTGCTGTACTCGTAGCTCGTCAGGTTCGACTGCTGGAGAAGGTGCTCGAAGCCGAAGACGGCGGAGAAGTCGCGCAGGGGGGCCCAGAGCTCGGTCAGCGGCATGCCGTACATCAGGCGCACGCCCCAGGCGTCGTCGCTGCGCGTGCGGCGGCTGACCGCGCGCTCGGGCTGCTCGTAGCGGTCAAGGCGCGAAGTCACGCCGAGCAGGGCGAAGCGCCCCTTGCCGAGCAGCTGCGTCCAGTCCAGGTCGAGCTGAAGGCGCCGGTAGGCGTTGAAGGCGCGAAATGCCACCTTGCGCCGGTGCAGGAGCCGCGCGGACAGGACGGTGGCCGGCCGGACGCTCCAGCCCGCTCCGAAGGTCGTGTCGTACTGGTCGCCCGTGCGCTCGGGCGCGGTGCGGAACAGGGCCGAGCTCTGGAACTTCTGGTAGCCGTATTGGAACTCGGCCCAGACGTCCAGGCCGGGGCGCAGGCGGCGCGCGGCGCGCAGGCCGGTCCCGTAGGAGTACATGTAATAAGTCTGCGAGAGGTAAATCTCGTCGACCTGGGCGGTCGGCGTGAATTCCGCCCAGGGCGTCGCCCAGGTCAGGCCCGCCTTTTGGGTGTAGGCCTGCAGGTCGAGAAGGTCCACGACGGTCTGCTCGGCGCGGTAGTAGCCGAGTTGAGCGAACAGCCGCCGGCGGCTCTGCCCCGGGAGATCGTAGGTCGCTCCCACCGAGCCGAGGAACTGCAGCGACGTGTCCTCCGTGCGCTGGGAGTCCTTGTTGAGGTTCACCGGCAGGTCGGCGAGCAGGCGCTGCGCCGAGGTCGGCGCCGAGTTGCGGTTGTCGTCGTAGTTGAAGCCGAAGCCGAGCCTGGCGTCGAAGCGCGCGCGGCGCGCCCGGGAGGCGATGAGCTTGCGGTAGCGCCGCGCCTCGTCGGCGTCGCCGCCGCCCAGGCCGTCCTTGAGCGCCCGCTCGAGCTCGCGATCGGCCTCCAGGCGGCTGTCGAGGCGGTAGAGCACCAGGCCATAAAGGAGGCGCGCCTTGGCGTCCCCCGGGCGCAGCATGAGCAGGCGCTCGAGCGTCGAGGCCGCGCCGCGCAGGTCGCCGTCCATGATCTGCTGGCGCGCGAAGCGCATGTTGAGCGCGACGTCGTCCGGCGCGGCGAGGATCTGCTCGAAGGTGATCCTCGGACCCTGGCGGGCGAGGGCGGCGGCCTCGGCGGCCTTCTCGGCGGCTCGCAGCGCGGCGTCGGGGTCCTGGCTGACGGGGTCGAGATTGACCTGGGCCCCGGCGGGCGGGGCGGCCGCGAGCAAGAGCAGCATGAGGGGGAGAGCTCTCAAGGCTTGAATTCTAGCACAGTCCCCGCGGCCGATGCATTGCGGAGCGCGCGCGAATAAAGGAAAATGAGCGCATGACGATGCGCGCCCGGGCCGCGGGCTGGTTCAAGGAGCGCGCCCGGACGATGTCCTCGCGGACGCACACGGCCCTGCCCGCCGGCGCGCTGCTGTGCCTGGCGCTGGCGCGCTCGCAGTTCCCCGCCGTCTCCGACTGGATCCAGAACCGCGCCTTCGACGGCTATCAGCGCCTCAAGCCCCGCGTCTATCAAGACGCCGGCGTGCGCGTCATCGATATCGACGACGAGACCTTGGAGAAGGTCGGCCAGTGGCCGTGGCCGCGCACGACCGTCGCCGCGCTGACGCGGCGCCTTCGCGAGGGCGGCGCCGCGGCGATCGCCTTCGACGCGGTCTTCCCCGAGCCCGACCGCACCTCCCCGTCGCGCGTGTCGGCGGCGCTGGGCCCTGACGCCGATCCCGTCCTCAAGGCCGCGCTCGCGCGCATGCCCGACCACGACCGCTTCCTCGCCGACGAGGTGCGCCGCGGTCCCGTCGTTCTGGGCTTCGTCGCGCACGGCCAGGGGGCCGCCGGTCTCGAGGCCAAGGCCGGGTACGCCTTCGCGGGTCCCGATCCGGCGGAGTCCCTTCCCGACTATCCCGGGGTCACCCGCAACCTGGTCGTGCACGACGCCGCCGCCAAAGGGCTCGGCGCGTTCTCCCTGGAGCCGGAATCCGACGCGATCGTGCGGCGCGTGCCGACCTTCGTGAAGGTGCGCGGCAGCCTCCTGCCGTCGCTGAGCGTCGAGGCCCTGCGCGTCGCCCAGGGCGCCTCGAGCTTCAAGATCAAGGCCGCCGAGACGGGGCTGGAGAGCGTCAAGGTCGGCGCCGTCGAGATCCCCGTGGAGCGCGACGGCCGAGTGCGCGTCCATTACACCGCCGCGGCCCCCGGACGGATCATCCCGGCCTGGAAGATCCTCTCCGGCGAGATTCCCCGGGCCGAGCTCGAGGGGCTCATCTTCTTCGTCGGCACGAGCGCCGCGGGCCTCAAGGACCTGCGGCCCACGCCCCTCAATCCCGCCGCGCCGGGCGTGGAGTCCCACGCCAACGCCCTGGAGATGTTCCTCACGGGGGAGTTCCTGCGCCGGCCGGACTGGGCGGAGGGGGCCGAGTTCGCCTACATGCTCCTGCTGGGCTTCTTCCTTCTGGCGGTGCTCTCCCGGGCGGGGGCCGCTTGGTCGGCGCCCGTCGCGCTGCTGGGCTGTGCTGCGACCTTGGGGGCTTCCTGGCACGTCTACGCCTCCCGGGGCTGGCTGCTCGATCCCGTCTTCCCGGCCCTGGGCCTGCTCCTCGTCTATGCGACCTGGAGCGCGGTCAGCTTCGTGCGTACCGAGGCCGAGAGGCGCAACGTCACCGAGGCGTTCGGCAAGTCGCTGCACCCCAAGCTCGTCGCGGAGCTGGCCGAGCATCCCGAGCGGCTCGCCCTGGGCGGCGAGACGCGCGAGATTACCGTTCTCTTCTGCGATATCCGCGGCTTCACGACGATCTCGGAGATGTACGACGCGCAGGGGCTCACCCGCGTCATCAACCGCTTCCTCACGCCCATGAGTCGGATCATCATGGGGCGTTTCGGCTTCATCGACAAGTACATCGGCGACTGCATCATGGCCTTCTGGAACGCCCCGTCCGACGACGCGGAGCACGCGCGCAACGCCTGCCGGGCCGCCCTCGAGATGAAGGACCGGCTCAAGGCCCTCAATAATGAATGGCGCGCGGAGGCCGAGGCCGCCGGGCGCGCGCACGCCCCGGTCAAGATCGGCTTCGGGCTCAACACCGGCCCCTGCTGCGTGGGCTACATGGGCTCGGATCAAAAGCTCAACTACACCGCGCTCGGCGACGACGTCAACCTCGCCTCGCGCCTGGAGGGGCAGTCCAAGCCCTACGGCGTGGACGCCGTCATCGGCCCGCGCACCCGCGAGCTGGCGCCCGACTTCGCCGCTCTCGAGCTCGACCTCATCCGCGTCAAGGGCAAGACCGTGCCGGTGCGCGTCTTCGCCCTGCTCGGCGGCCCCGAGCTCGCCGCGTCGGCGGAATTCCGGCGCCTGGCCGCGCTTCACGACGCGCTGCTCTCCGACTACCGCGCCCTGCGCTGGGACGAGGCGGAGCGCGGGCTGGCCGGGTGCCGGGCGCTCGACGAGAACGGCGCGATGGGCGGGTATTACGACGCCCTGGCCGCGCGCGTCGCGGCGTTTCGCGCCGAGGCGCCGCCCGAGGGCTGGGACGGCGTCTTCACCGCCGTCTCGAAGTAGCCTGCGTTACCTCTCGAACAGCGCGGCGAGGGCCTCGTCGAGCGAGGGATGGCGGAACTTGTAGCCGCGCTCGAGGAGCTTCTTGGGGACGGCGCGCTGGCCGCCCAGGAGCATGCTCGCCATCTCGCCGAGCGCCAGGCGCAGGGCGAAGCCGGGCGCGGGCAGGAAGGCCGGGCGGTGGAGCGCGCGGCCGAGGGCCTTGGTGAACTCGGCGTTCGTCTTCGCGTCGGGTGCCACGACGTTCACCGGACCGGCGAGTCGGGCGTCGTCGACGGCGAAGAGGATCGCGCCGACGACGTCGTCGATATGGACCCAGGGGAAGGGCTGGCGCCCCGAGCCGAGCGGGCCGCCCAGGCCGAGCTTGAAGGGGGGCAGCATCTTGGCGAGCGCGCCGCCGTCCTTGCCCAGCACGACGCCGAAGCGGGTCATGACGACGCGCACCTCGAGCTTCTCCGCGTCGCGGGCGTCGCGCTCCCATTGGCCGCACAGCGCGGCCAGGAAATCCGAGCCCCGCGGCGCGTCCTCGGCGCATTCGCCCAGCGGGTCCGTCCCGTAATAGCCGACGGCCGAGGCGTTGACGAGGACCAGCGGGCGCTCTTGGGCTGTCTTGATCCCGGCGATGAGATCGCGCGTGCTGTCGACGCGGCTGCGGATCAGGGCGAGCTTGCGCTCCGGCGTCCAGCGGCCGCCGGCCACGCTCTCGCCGGCGAGGTTGATCACCGCGTCGGCGCCGTCGAGGGTCATCACCCAGGGGCCGGGATCGCGGCCGTTCCACAGGCGCGCGTCCACCTTCGCGTCCCAGCGGTGCAGCGCGGCGGCGGGGTCGCGCGTGAGCAGGACGACCTTGTCGCCGCGCTTGAGCAGCGCGTCGATGAGGGCGCTCCCGATGAAGCCCGTGCCGCCGGCCAGGACTACTTTCATCTAGTCGGGGATCTCCGGCTCGACGAGCTTGGCGAGCTGCTCGAGCGACTCCTGCCAGCCCAGATAGCAGGCTTCGGCCGGGATCATCGCCGGGATGCCTTCCTGCACGATGTTCACCTCCGTGCCGACGGAGACCTTGGTGAACGTGTAGGTGGTGCGCATCTCGCCCGGCATGCCGGGGTCGTCGAAGACGTCGGTGGCGACGATGCGTTCGCCGGGCTTCAGCTCGACGTACTTGCCGCCGAAGGGCATGCTCTTGCCCGTGGAGAAGTTCGTGAATGACATCCTGTAGGTCCCGCCCACTTTCGCGTCGAGGCTGTGGACCGTGCAGGTGAAGCCGTGCGGCGGAAGCCACTTGCAGTTCGCCGCCGGATCGAGCACCGCCTTGTAGATGCGTTCCGCGGGCGCCTTGAGCACGCGGCGGAGCCGAACGGTGCCGGTGGCCTTCTTCTCTTCAGTCGTGGTCGTCATGTTCGTGCCCTCCTGGTATTAGGGGATTCTGCAAAATTTTTCATCGTCTCGACGTCACGCTTTCTTGACCAGGAGCGCAAGCCGCCCTATCGCAGGATCGCGGCGGCGGCCGGCAAGGTGGGTCGACTGCGCGAAGAAGCGCTAGGTTTCATCGCGATTTGCGCCGGCGCTTAAGCGGCGGCTTGTAGGCGGTCTCATAGAGAGCGAGGAGCTTCTTGTCCTTGTCCCTGCCCGCCTGTCGCTTGGACTCGAGGACATGTTCCAATGACGCGCAGGGAACGCGGCTGCGGCCCACCTTGAAGTGAGTTCGTCTCGTCCACCACTCTCGGAAAGCGAATCCCTTTGCTTCGACGAGCATGTCGATGGGCAGACTGTCGGCTCGTTCCGCCCGCGCCGTTATCTTGTATTCGAGAATCCGGCGGAATACGAGATCATCGGGTGCGACCAGAGGCTCGCCCCCGACGCTCAGGGCATACCTCTCGCGCAACAGCGTCCGATACGCCTTGCGGACGTTCGGGAGGGTCGAGCGCAGAAGGATGTCGCAATCAAGGGTGGCGTAAACGGCCGCGGCTTCCGGCGCGAAATGATCCAACGCCAAGGCGCCGATCAGCAGGAAATCCACTTTGGCCCGGATCAACGCCGTCAGCGCTCGAAGATGGGATGGCGTCGTCATGCCGGGCGGATCGCCCGGCGATGGAGCATGTACTGATGCGCGGCGATATGAACGAAGGTCTTGTCCGTGCCCGGCTTGTTGTGGGGCAGGCGCATGACGCGGCGGGCCAGGGCGGCTAGGCGGCGGGAGCGGCGTTTCACGGTCTTAGTATAGCTCGAATCCGCCCATGCTTCCAGGGCGCTCCGGTTTCCAGGGCGGATATAAATCCGACAACTTTTCGTTGAGCCGCCTCCATCGAGTTAGGCTCCGAGGGTTGATACCATCGAGCCTCGTTCTCGCCGCCGTCGAGTCCGTGCCCCACCTGGAGACCGCGCTCCTGCTGCGCCGCGACCCGAAGGCGGAGTGGGACGCCCGGATGGTCGTCGAGAAGCTCTACATCGCCGAGGCCCGGGCGGCCCGCATCCTCGAGGACCTGCGCGCCAGCGGCCTGATCGTCGTCAACCCGGGCAACGGCCGGTACCATTACGAGCCCATCTACCTCGGCCTGCGCGAGAAGATGGACCTGCTCGCCGAGGCCTACAACAAGAACTTGAAGGAGGTCACGAACTTGATCCATTCCAAGATCACCAAACAAGCGCAGGAACTGGGGGACGCCTTCAAATGGCAGGGCTGATCTACGGACTGTGCGCGCTCGTGGCGCTCGGCTGCGCCTTCATGCTCCTGCGGGGCTTCTCTCGCGGCCGCTCCCCGCTGCTGCTCTGGAGCGGCCTCTGCTTCGTCTGCCTCGCCTTGAGCAACGTGCTGCTGGTGATGGACCGGGTGCTCTACCCTCTGACGGATTTGTCGTTGGCGCGGCAGCTCCCCGCCCTCGCCGGCCTGACCCTGCTGCTCTACGGCCTCATCTGGGAGGAGCGATGACGGATTTCCTGATCGGCGCGATCGCGATGGCGAACCTCGCCTGCGGCCTCTTCTTCCTCCGCTTCTGGAGGACCACGGCCGACCGCTTCTTCCTGCTCTTCGCCGTCTCCTTCTTCATCGAGTCCGGCAACCGGGTCTGCCTCTCCTTCGTCGACCCCGCCTCGGAGCACCTGCCGCTCTTCTATCTGATCCGCCTGGCGGCCTTCGGGCTCATCTTCTGGGCGATCCTCGATAAGAACCGGGCCAGGCGCTGAGCGCGGTCACGGCAGCTCGGCCGTCTCCAGCCAGTAGCGGACGAAGGCGGCGACGGCGTTCCTGAGCGCCTCGATCCCAACGGGCTTGCGGATTCCGCCGACCGCTCGGCCTTGCGGGCCGGCGGTTCCCGGGGTATGCTCTGGCCATGGTCGCGCTCCTCTTGGTCCTTCTCGCCGCGCTTTTTCTCTACGAGCGCTTCTTCAGCGCCGACAACGTCCTCCGCAACTTCCCCGTGCTCGGCCACCTGCGATATTGGCTGATCGAGCTGGGCCCGGAGCTGCGCCAATACATCATCGCGAACAACCGCGAGGAGCTGCCTTTCAATCGCGACGAGCGCGACTGGATCTACCGCTCCGCGCGCGGGGAAAACAACTACTTCGGCTTCGGCACCGACGATCAGATCTACGGCACCGGGTATCCGATCATCAAGCACGCGGTTTTTCCATACGGCGAGGTCAGCTTCACCGCCTCGATCCACGACAAGCTGCACGAGCTTCCCGGGGCCAAGACCTTGGGCGAGGTCCACGGCCGCGCCAAAGCCTGGCGGCCGCCCTCGATCGTGAACGTGTCCGCGATGAGCTTCGGCTCCCTGTCGGCGCCGGCGGTGGAGGCTCTCAACCTGGGAGCGAAGGCCGCCGGGTGCTGGCACAACACCGGCGAGGGCGGCATCTCGCCTTACCATAAGCTGGGAGCGGATCTGATCTGGCAGATCGGCACCGGCTATTTCGGCTGCCGCGACGAGCACGGGCGCTTCTCCATCGACAAGCTCGCGGCGACCTTGGCCGGGGCGCCGTCCGTGCGCGGCATCGAGCTCAAGCTGTCCCAAGGCGCCAAGCCGGGCAAGGGCGGCGTGCTGCCCGGGCGCAAGGTCACCGCCGAGATCGCCGCCATCCGGGGCGTGCCCGAGGGGCGCGACTGCATCAGCCCGAACTCCCACAGCGCCTTTCGCGACGCCGCCTCCTTGATCGAATTCATCGAGACGGTCGCCGCGGCCACGGGCCTGCCCGTCGGCATCAAGTCGGCGGTCGGGCACCTGGATTTCTGGAGGGAATTGGCCCAGCGGATGAAGTCGACCGGACGCGGCCCGGACTGGATCACCATCGACGGCGGCGAGGGGGGGACCGGCGCGGCGCCGCTGACGTTCGCCGACCACGTCGCGCTGCCCTTCAAGATCGGGTTCACGCGCGTCTATCGGACCTTTCTCGACGAGGGCATGGCCGACCGCGTGGTCTGGATCGCCAGCGGCAAGCTCGGCTTTCCCGACCGCGCGATCGTGGCCTTCTGCCTCGGCGCCGACATGGTCAACATCGCCCGCGAGGCCATGCTCTCCATCGGCTGCATCCAGGCCCAGAAATGCCACACCGACCTGTGCCCCACGGGAGTCGCGACGCACAACCGCTGGCTGCAGCACGGGCTGGACCCGAAGATCCAGTCAATGCGCTTCACCCGCTTCTGCCGGTCTTTTAGAAACGAACTCGTCGCGGTCACTCATGCCTGCGGCTACGAGCACCCCGCGCAGTTCACGGCCGAGGACGTCGAGATCAGCAGCGGCCCCGGGCAGTTCAAGACCCTGCGCGAATTGTACGGCTACACGCCGCTCAGGGCTTGGCCAGGCGGTGCAGCTCCAGCGCCGAGGACGTGAGCCTCGCCACCGCCGTCAGGGAGCGCGTGACGTCGTCGTGCAGATGCTTGGGCACCGGGTTCTTCGCCCAGAACACCAGGTGGGCGACCGTCTTCATCGCGGTGCCGAGGGCGACGTGGAACGTCGAGCCGTCGAGCCAGCCGCCCGTGCCCTTGGGCGGGACGGGATCGAACTCGGCGCCGCCCTTCACCGCGAGCAAGGCCGCGGGTCCGGCCTCGGGGACCAGGTAGGCGGCCGCCGACCACGCGCCGTCGAGCCGGGGAAGGACGTGGTCGAGCACCTTCGGCAGCAGTTCGGCCGCCGGCTGCGCCTGTCCGAACAGCAGGCTCGAGAGGTCGGAGTGCAAAGTCAGCTCGTTCGACGTGCGCCGCAGCCGGTCCGACTGCAGATGGACGAGCTCGGCGAAGAACTGCACCGCCTGCTGCGGGTTGGTCTTGACCCACCGGGCCAGGTCGCCGCGGAAGAGCTCGAAGACGACGCACGGGCTGAACGCGATCGCGCTGGCCGAGCGCGTGGCTTCCTCGATGAGCGCCATCTCCCCGAAGAAGTCGCCGGGCCCGAGCGTCGCGAGGTCCGTCGTCGAGCCGTCGGAGCCGCTCTTCGCGATGCGGACGCGGCCGCTCGAGACGAAATAGAGGCTCATGCCCGTCGAGCCCTCTTGGAAGACGACCGCGCCGGGCTCGAGCTCCTTGGGACGCAGGAACTCGGCCAAGCCCGTCAGCTGCCGATCGGGAATCTGGCTGAGCAGGCGCATGGCCTTGAGCAGCTTGATCTTCTCCTCGAAGAGCATGGTTTTCTTCTAGGCCTTGCCCGCGTCGAGCACGGCCTCGCGGAAGACGCGGTAGAACTGCTCGTTGTCGGCCAGGGCCTGGCGCGCGATGCCCTTGATCTTGTCGAGCTCCCGCTCGGACGCCGTGAAATTGACGCTCTTCGAGAATGCCGCCATGTTGTCCATCGTCGCGAGCGTCTTGCCCACGAGCCCGACGCACATGTGCCGGCGCAGGGACATCGCCATCGGCTGCAAAGTCTGGAGGAAGCGGGCGTCGAAGTCCTCATGGATCAGGACGAGCTCATACTTGCCGCGGCGCATCCAATGCAGGGCGTCGACCGCCTTGGCGGGGGAGTGAACGCAGTAGCCCGCGGCCTCCAGCCCTTCCTTGGCCGACGACGCGAGCGCGGCGTCGGCGAAGCAGACCATCGCGAACTTCCGGTCCTCGGAAAAATCCTCGGCGACGGGGGGAGGGGCCGGCAGCTCCTCGGGAGCCCGCGGGACTTGAGCGACCGGCGCCGGACGAGGCTCTTCGGGCGTCGGAGCAGGCGTCGTAACGTCGGCCGGCGAGGGTTCAGCGGCCGCCGCCGCGGGCGCGGGTTGAGGAGCGGGTTCCGCGGCGGGCGGCGACGCGTCTCCCGGCTGCGGGATGCGGATCTCCAGCGGTTGCTTGCACGTCGGGCAATTGGCGTTGACGACCGGAATGCCTTTGGGCAGCTTGTCGTCGGGGACGCTGAGCTTCGCCGAGCAGGAGCCGCAAGTGATCTCCACCTTATTTCTCCTTGGCGCCGGCCAATCGGCCGTACTCTTCGTCGATGGCCAAGTCGTCGATCTCGCTCGTTTTCTCGCCGCGGGTCTGCCGGACCCTGTCGATGCCGCGCTGCACGGTCGCCCTGCGCGTGGCGAAGGACTCCGCGCTCTCGGCGGTGATGAGGCCGTCCTCGAAGGCCTTGATCAGGGCCTGGTCGAAGGTCTGCATGCCGAAGGCCCCGCTGGCTTCCTGGATCTCGTAGAAGGTCTTGCCCTCGCACTCGCCCTGGACGATCGACTCCTTGACGCGCATGTTGTTGCCCAGGATGTCGTGGATGGCCACGCGGCCGCCGCCGATCTTGGGGACGAGGCGCTGCCCGACGATCCAGCGGACCGTCTCGGCGAGGCGCTGGCGGATCTGCTTCTCCTCCTCCTGCCCGAACATGCCGACGATGCGGTTGATCGTCTGGCCGGCGTCGATGGTGTGCAGGGTGCTGACGACCATGTGGCCGGTCTCGGCGGCCTTCATGCCGAGCTCGACGGTCTCGCGGTCGCGCATCTCGCCGACCAGGATGACCTTCGGGGCCTGGCGCAGGGCGGCGCGCAGGCCGTTGGCGAACGCGTCGAAGTCGCCGCCGAGCTCGCGCTGGTTGAACGTGGCCTTGATGTTCGCGTGGACGAACTCCACGGGGTCCTCGAGCGTGACGATGTGGATGGCCTTCGTCTCGTTGAGCTCGCGCAGGAGCGCCGCCAGCGAGGTGGACTTGCCGCTGCCCGTGCCGCCCGTGACCAGGATGAGGCCGTTGTGCTCCTTCGTCATCTTGAGGAACGCCTCGGGAAGCCTGAGCTCCGCGATCGTGGCGATGCGCGTCTCGAGCTTGCGCAGGATGATCGAGTAGCTGCCGCGCTGGGAGAAGATGTTCACGCGGAATCGCGCCTTGCCCTCGAGGTAGTACGAGCTGTCGCAGGAGCCCTGCTCGAGCAGGCTCTTCGCGAGGCGCCGGTTGTTGTTCATCAGGTTCAGCGCGAAGACCTCGGTCTGAAAGGGGGTCAGGCTCTCGATGGACGGCTCGAAGGGCACCGCGGTGAGCTGCCCCGAGGACTCGACCTGCAGGGGACGGTCCACGGAGATGTTAAGGTCCGAGACGTTGGGGAAGGCGTAGAGCATCGCGTCCAGCATGCTGTCGATTTCCGCTTTTCTCATGGGTCTCCTCAGCCGAAATAGTCCGCCGGAGCCTCCTTGAGCAGCCCCAGGAACCGGCTCTTGTCGATGCACTTGTCGAACGCCTCCTCGGCGCTGATCCACTTCTTGTTGAGCAGGTCCATGATCGCGTCGTCGAGCGCGATCATGCCCGCCTTCTTGCCGGTCTGGATGGCGGACGGGATCTGGAACGTCTTGTTGTCGCGGATGAGGTTGGCGATGGCCGCGTTGCAGACCATGATCTCCAGCGCCGCGCAGCGGCCCTTCTTGTCGATGCGCTTGAACAGGTTCTGGGCCACGACGAGCTTGAGGCTCGTCGCGAGCGTGCTGCGGATCTGGCTCTGCTCCTCGGCGGGGAAGACCTCGATCACGCGGTCGACGGTCTTGGCCGCGCTCACCGTGTGCAGGGTCCCGAAGACGAGGTGGCCCGTGGACGCGGCCTCGACGGCCAGGCGGATCGTCTCGAGATCGCGCATCTCGCCCACGAGGATGATGTCGGGGTCCTGGCGCAGCGCGCCCTTGAGCGCCGCGCCGAAGGAGCGCGTGTGGCGGCCGATCTCGCGGTGGTTCACGAGGCACTTCGCGCTCGTGTGGACGAACTCGATGGGATCCTCGACGGTGATGATGTGGTCGTGGCGGTGGTGATTGGCGTAATCCATCATCGCGGCGAGCGTCGTGGACTTGCCGCTGCCCGTGGGGCCGGTGACCAGGACCAGGCCCTTCCTATACATGGCGGCCTGCGTCAGGATCGGATGGAGCCCGAGATCCTCGGCCGAGACGATCTTGCTCGGGATCAGCCGGAAGACCGCGGCGCAGCCGTTCTTCTGCTGGAAGAAGTTGGCGCGGAAGCGCGCCATGCCCGGGATCTCGTAGCCGAAGTCGACGTCGCCGGTCTCCTCGTACTGCTTGATCTTGAGCTCGGGAGCGATCTCGTAGAGCATCGCCTTGAGCTCGTCGTTCTCGAGGACCTTGTACTTGACGCGCTCCATCTCGCCGCGCAGCCGGAGGATCGGCTGCTGCCCGGACACGAGATGCAGGTCGGAGGCGCCCTGGTCGAACATCAGCTTGAAAAACGCGTCGATCTTGGCCATGGCCAACAGCTTAGCCCTCGCGCCGTTTTCCGTCAAGGGATTGTTTCTCGGCCGCCACGCGACCAGTATTAGTCGGGGATCTCCGGCTCGACGAGCTTGGCGAGCTGCTCCAGCGACTCCTGCCAGCCCAGATAGCATGCCTCGGCCGGGATCATCGCCGGGATGCCTTCCTGCACGATGTTCACCTCCGTGCCGACGGAGACCTTGGTGAACGTGTAGGTGGTCCGCATCTCGCCCGGCAGGTTGGGGTCGTCGAAGGCGTCGGTGGCGACGATGCGTTCGCCGGGCTTGAGCTCGACGTACTTGCCGGCGAAGGGCATGCTCTTGCCCGTGGAGAAGTTCGTGAAGGACATCTTGTAGGTCCCGCCCACCTTGGCGTCGAGGCTGTGGACCGTGCAGGTGAAGCCGTGCGGCGGCAGCCACTTGCAGTTCGCCGCCGGATCGAGCACCGCCTTGTAGATGCGTTCCGCCGGCGCCTTGAGCACGCGGTGGAGCCGGACGGTGCCGGCGGCCCTCTTCTCTTCGGTCTTGGACGTCATGTTCGTCGACCTCCTGGTATCGAGGGATTCTGCAATATCTTTCATCGTCTCGCCGTCACGCTTTCATGACCGTTCGCCGCTCTTGCGCGGGCGGGGAGGAGGGGCTAAGCTGTTCGGATGCGGCTGCTTTCAGGCGGAACGAGCGCTGGAAATTCCTGCTTCGTATTTCCGATAATTCACGCAATGAGGTTCGCCTGCCTGTTTCCGGCGGCCTCGCTCCTTGCCCGCGAGGCGACGCCATGAAGCGCTTTCCCGCCGTTATCCTGCTGGCCGCCCTGGGCTGCCAGGGGTCGATGCCTGCGATGACGCCGAGGGCCGTCGATCCCATGGCCGGCATAGACATGCCGGCGGCCTATCCGGGACTGACCGTGGGCGTCATCCCCTCCGAGAACCTCAAGAAGCAGTTCGAGCACGGGGTCAAGATGAGCCGCTTCGCGCGCTACGACATGGTCGCCATGCGCGACCGCGCCCAGGACGTGTTCAAGCGCAACTTCAAGGGAGTGGTCAAGCTGGGCTCCGTGGCCGAGGCGGCCGCCGCCGGCGTCGACGCCGTCGCCGTCCTCGACGTCCTCGCCGAGGGCCGCGGCCGCGGCTGGAAGTTCAGCGCCGGCGCCCTGCTGTTTTCTCCCGACGGCCGCAAGCTCGATGAGGCGCGCGGGGAGAAGGCCATCCAGTTCCGGTCCTTCAACACGGGCCCGGAGATCGAGGCAGCCTTCTACGACGCCATCTCCCAGATGGAAACGGTCCTGCGCCATTCGCCGGCCCTGGGCGGCCTGGCCGCCGCGAAAGGCGGCGTGGTGAAGCCCGAGCCTCGGGCCCGCGTCTACCGTTCCGACGCCGACACCCCGCGGTACCGCGGCGCGCAGGACCCGAACGCCTACGCCCTGATCGTCGGCGTCGAGACGTACGCCAACCTGCCGCCGGCCGAGTTCGCCGAGCGCGACGCCCGCTCGGTGCGCGCCCACCTCAGCGCCCTGGGCGTCCCCGACCGCAACATCGTCCTTCTGACCGGCGCCGAGGCCAGCCGCGCGGGACTGTCGAAAAACCTCGAGGCGTGGCTGGCCAACAACGTCTCGCGGGAGTCGACCGTGTATTTCTATTACTCGGGCCACGGCGCCCCGGACGTGAAGACTCGCGAGGCCTACCTGGTGCCGGCCGACGGCGATCCCCGGTACCTCGAGGTCACCGGCTACCCGGTGGCGCGGCTCTACAAGACCCTGGCCGACCTTCCGGTCAAGCGCGTCCTCGTCGCCCTCGATTCCTGCTTCTCGGGGGCCGGCGGCCGCTCCGTCATCCCGCGCGGCACGCGCCCCCTGGTCACCGAGTTGCGCCAGGCCCCGTTGGGCGGAAACCTGACCGTGCTGGCGGCTTCGGACGCCGACGAGATCACCGGCACGGCGGAGAGCCAGGGTCACGGCCTGTTCACCTATCATCTATTGACGGGCCTCAACGGCGCCGGCCGCGACCCGGGCGGCCGTGTCACGGTGGACAGTCTCTACGGCTACTTGAAGGACAGGGTCGCCGACGCCGCCAAGCGCGACAACCGCGACCAGCACCCCACGCTGCGCGGGTCCGGCGCGGATTGGGTTCTGCGCGCCGAGTAATCGATTACAGCCCTCCGCGCCCGACCCGTCGGCGCCGAATCCGTCGGATCGTTCGATGTACTAGAATGAGTCCCGCCTTATGAAGGGAAATACTCCCGAGCCGCTCGATTACGCGCGCTGGGGCCTGGCCTTGGCCGCCGCCGGCGTCCTGGCGGGCGCCTCGCCCGCCGTCGCCTCGTATTACGCTCCGGCCAAGCTTTTTCTCGCGGCCCTGGGCGCGGCTTGGACCTGGGCCTGCCTCTTGCGCCGGCCCGAGCGGTCCTTTCGGCCGAACACGCCCCTGGATCTGCCGTTGGCCGCGCTGGGCCTCGTCCTCGTGCTCTCCACCTTCTTCTCCGAGGACCCGGCGGCCAGCGTCGTCGGAAGCTATTCCCTGTACGCCTACGGCCTGCTCCCGCTGGGGCTGTGCGCGGCGCTATATTATGGAACGGTCTGCTCGGGGCAAAATCGGGACCCCGCTCCGCTGCTGCGCGCCTGCCTTTTGTCCGGCCTGGCCGTCGCGCTCTACGGCCTGCTCCAGAAAGCGGGAGTGGACTCGCTCGCCGGGCTTCCGACCTATCTGCCCTACGGCCGCCTCACCTCTCTTCAGGGAAATCCCGTCTACCTCGGCTCCTGCCTGCTCATGCTGCTGCCGGTGGCGCTCCACTTCGCGCTCGCGGGCAAGGGCGCCGACCGTCCCTTCGGCGGGATGGTTTTCCTCGCGGCCTCGGTCACGCTGGCCCTGACGTTGTCGCGCTCGGCGTGGCTCGGGGCGGCCGCGGCCTGCGGGGCCTATGTCGTCTGGACCGGACGCGTGAGAGCGCGCTGGGTGGTCCTTGGGGCGGTCCTCCTCGCCGGAGGACTGATCCTCGTCGTCAGGGCCCGGCCGGTGACGCAGTCCGACTCCATGCGCCTGCATCTCTGGCAATCCAGCCTGCGGATATTCGAGGAAGACCCTTGGCTGGGCAGCGGTCCCGACACCTTTCAAAGCGCCCTGGGCCGCGCCATGACCGACGGCTATCTTCGTACGCACGGCCGCCTCACCAGCCAGAACAGCGCCCACAATGACCTCCTCCAGGTGCTGTCCACGACGGGTCTGGCCGGAATTCTCGCCTATCTCTGGCTTCTTCTTGGAATAGCGCGGTCCGCCCGTCAGGCGCTGGCCGACCCGGCCCGGCGCGACGCGGCGGCGGCCCTGGCCGCGGGGCTTCTCGGGCTTTTCCTCCAGGCAAAACTCAACGCGGCGCCTTTGGCCTCCTTTGTCCTGGCCGCGCTGTTCGCCGGCCTGCTCGCGCGCCGGAGCGATGCGCGGCTGCCTCGGGCCGCCTCGATCCCGGCGGCGCTCTATTGCCTCGCGGCCCTGCTCCTCTCCGGGCTGATCTATCGGGCCGACGCCGCCCAGATGGCGGCGATCGCGCATGCCGACGCGGGACGCCACCGGCAGGCCTTGAACGCCTATCGCCGCGCGTCGAACCTCAACCCCGCCGAGCCCAGCTACCAGCTGGCCCGCGTCCGCCTCCTGCTCAATCTGGCCAAAGCCGCCCCCTCGCCCGACGTGCGCCAGAGCTTGCTCGACGAGGCCTCGGCCGCGGCGCGGCGAAGCTCGGCTTGGCGGCCCGCCAGCGTGATCGCCCAGCGGACGTTGGCGGTCACCTCGCTCATGAAAGGCGATCTCATCGAGGCGGAGCGGGCCTACGACCGCGCCCTCAGGCTCGACCGGGGCCTGCCCGGCCTGCTGGAGAGCCGGATCAAGCTGGCGCGCCGGCGGGGGGATGAAGCCAAGGCTCGAGAGCTGGAGTCGTCTCTCGCGACGGTGCTGAAGCTGACGTCCCCTCCCGCGCCGAACTAGGGCGGCTCGGGCGTCCGCGAAACGGACACGAGGACCGAGCCCTTCTCGATGGCCTGGGGCCGGCGCCAGTTCTCGAAGCGGAACCCGGCGCAGGCTTTCCCGTCGCTCTCGGCGGCCCACAGCATGCGCCCGTCGCCGCGGGCGATCGCGTCGAGCGCGCGGCGCACGCTCGCGCCCTCGTGGACGATGAGGTCGACGCGCTGGTAGCGGGCGTCCTCCGCGTCGCCGGCCAAGGAGGCGATCCCGGCGTCGGCCGCGGAGGCCCAGCCGGCGGCGCGCAGCACGAGCCAGGAGGCCACGCGCGCGGACCGGATCGGATAGCGTGCGGGGACGGCCGGGCGCTCGAGCGCGGCGGCGCAGGCGTCCTTCGGACGGCGCACGAAGAGGACGCCCTCGCTCAGCTCGGCGGCGTAGCCCGGATGCGCGGCGAGGACCCGGTCGAGCAAAGCGCCCACGGTCAGCCCGGCGATCGGGCCGGCGGGCGCCTTGAGCCTCTCGCCCTTGGGCGCGACGACGCCGCAGGGCAGGCGCGCCATGCGGCACAGGTCGCCTATATCCGTCTCCCCTGAGACGCGCTCGTCGTAAACGGGCCAGCCGCGGACTTTTTCCAGAGGCGCGAACGCGGGGGCGGCCCGCGCGGGAGCGCCCAACGCCAGCGCGGCCGCGAGCAGGAGGTTCAAGCGCTCTTGCGCAGGACGAGCTCGGGCTTGGCGGGCTCCGCGGGCGCGGGCGGCGCCGGGCGAACGGCCTTCGGCGGGCTCGGCGGGTTCAGCTCGAACCACGTCCACGTCATGCGGGCGATCCAGTGGCCGTCGCAGGCGGCGCAGCGGGCGAACATCGGCTGAAGGCGGTCCAGGGTCCCCAGCTCGAGAGGGACGGCGCATTGCGGACAGAGCAACGGCGCCGTCAGCTCGTCGCGGGCGATGGTCTGCCACGTGCTCTCGGCCGTGCCGTAGGGCGCCAGAGAGCTCAGAAGCTTGCGCGAGTCGCACCAGCTGCCGCCGCATTTCGGGCAGTCGCCGACGACGGCCGGACGTCCTTCTGTGGGCGGGCCGAGGGCGCAGGCGCACTCCGGGCAGTACTGGCGGCCGGGCAGGCGCGCGTGCGCGCGCCAGCGCTTCGAGAGGGCCGCGGTAGCGCGGTCGAGGCCGCGCGAAAGCTGGGGGCCGGCGACGGCGATCGCGACGGGGATCGAGACCAGGACGTAGGCGGTCTTGCGGTAGCCCGAGATCCAGATCACGCCCACGACGAGGCAGGCCGCGAGTATGCCGTACAGGATCATGCGCTGCTCGAGGCCGTCCTTGCCGCAGGCTCCCCCGGGACAACTCATAGCCGCAGTATAGCCCCGCTCCCGCGAAATGACAAGTATGAGTTCTCGACGGGGCGATGGAACATTTTGGGGGGGTCGATCGTATGAAGTGATGGGGATACTGCGCCGTCCGCTGTTTTGGGCCGTGGTCGCCGGCGCGCTGGCGGTCCTGGCGGCGCGCCGGGCGGGCGTGCTGGCGCCCGGGCGCGACGACGACTGGCGGGAGGCCGCGTACGCGGGGCCGGTGCGCGTCGCCGGGACGCTCGACGCGCCGGTGCGCCGGACCCGGCGGGGCTGGCGCACGCGGTTCGTCTTCGACTCCCCGTCGGGCCCGCAGCGCGCGCAGGTCTGGCTGCCGCGCGGGCGCGGGATCGACGACCTCGAAAAGGGACGCCGGGCGGTCGTCGCGGGAAAGCTGAGGCTGCCGCGCCGGCCGCGCGACCCCGGCGATTTCGACGAAAAGGCCGCGCTCGAGGCGGCCGGCTGCGGCTGGGTGCTGCATGCCTCCGAGGTGACGGTGTCGACGAGCGCCGCGCCCGCGCGCCTTTTGCCCTGGGCCTGGGCCCAACGCGCGCGTCTCTCCGCGGAGGGCGCCTTCTCGCGGCGCCTGCCCCCCGAGCGCGCCGCCCTGCTCGCGGGCATCGCTCTCGGCGACGCGGGCGCCTTGTCCGACGGTCTCGCCAAGGCGGTGCGCGACGCGGGTGCGACCCACCTGCTCGTCGCGTCGGGGTCCAACGTCGGCTTCGCGGCGGCGATGGCCGCGCTGCTGGGGCTCGCCGCGGGCCTGAGGCCGGGAGGGCGCGCGGCGCTGATCCTCGGGGGCGCGGGGTTCTACACCTTGATGGCCGGGGCCGACCCTCCCTGCGTGCGAGCGTGGGTGATGCTCGCCGCCGCGCTCGTCGGGCGCGCCCTCGGCCGGGAGACGACGGCGTCGGCCGCCCTGACCTTGGCGGCCGCCGCGCTGCTCCTCCTCGATCCGGCCGCCGCGCTGTCGCCGAGCGCGGTCATGAGCGTGGGAGCGTGCGCGGCGATCATCTGGGCGGGCGACGGCGCGGAGCGCGCCGCTCCCGGAGGCTGGCCGCGGCTTCTGCGCGCGGCGGCGGCCCTGTTTTTGATCAGCCTCGCCATCGCCGCGGCGCTGTGGCCCCTTTGGCTCGCCGTTTTCGGGCGCGCCTCGCTCGTGGGGCCTTTCGTGAACGTCGTCCTGGTCCCGCTGTCCGGGCCGCTGCTCGCCGGGGGCTTCCTGCTGTGGACGGCGGACGCGTGGCTGCCGTTCGCGGCGCCCGCGGCGGCGAAGCTCGTCGGCGCCGGTCTCTGGCTCTTCGAGCGGACCTGCGTGCGCGCCGCGGCCCTGCCCTGGGCCGCCGTCGAGCCGAGCCCTTGGAGCGCGACGGAGGTCGCCGCCTGGCTTCTCCTGCTCGCCGGCCTGACCTTCTGGCCCCGGCCCCGGGCGCGCGCCGGGCTGCTCGCCGCGGCGGCCCTCGTCTTCGCCGCCGGGCGAGCGCTCGCGCCGCGGCCTCCGGTGTCGGCGCTGTTCCTGACGGACGGGGGCGTGCTTCTGCGCTTCAACGGCGGGCCCGCCTGGCATATGGGGAGCAAGCCCCCGCGCGCGACGGCGCGCCGCGCGGCGCGCGCCCTGGGGGCGGGGGGGCTGGAACGCCGCGCCGTCGGCGGCCCCTGGCTCCTGAGGCTGGGGCGCGTCGAATTATCGCTCGGCGGGCGGGAAGGCCCTTCCATCCGGAGGGCGCAAGGGGCTTTTGCTATAATCGAGGCCCCTTGGGCGTCCGCGTTCGAGGTGGTCATCGATGGCGACACCTACTTCATCCAAGATCCCCTCCGTCCGGGCGTTCGGCTCGGTCCTCGTTTTCCGCAACGAGGCCAAGCCCGACTCGTCGCGGACCCTCGCGCTCATACGCTCCCTGCTCAAGAAGAGCGGCGTGCGCGCGGTGACGGCGGCCCGCGTGCCGACGGCGCGCTCCCTGCGCGACGCCGACCTCGCGATCGCGCTCGGCGGCGACGGCACCATGCTCCACGTCGCGCGCGAGGTGGCCCCGCGCGGCATCCCGCTGCTCGGCGTCAACATCGGGACCTTGGGCTTTCTCTCCGCGGCCGAGGCGGGGGACCTCAAGCGCTGCCTGAATTCGGTCCTCGCCGGGCGCTTCGCCGTGGAAGAGCGCTCGATGCTCTCCGCGGAGGTGCTGCGCGGAGGACGGCGCGTCTACGGGCCGGACCTCGCCCTCAACGAGGTCGTCATCCGCTGCGGCGAGCAGGCGCGCGCGATCACGCTCTCGACGCGCTCCGGGGAGCGCTTCGTGGCCGACTACTTCGGCGACGGGCTCATCGTGGCGACGCCGACGGGCTCCACGGCTTATTCCCTGGCCGCGTCCGGCCCGATCATCGACCCCTCGCTCGACGTGACCTTGGTGGCGCCGATCTGCCCGCACGCCCTGACCCAGCGGCCGCTGATCGTTCCGGCGCACCTGCCGCTGACCATCCGCCTAGGCAAGCGGCGCGAGGGCGAGGCGCCCCGCGTGCTCGTCTCGCTCGACGGCCGCCCCGGCTGCGACCTCAAGCTCGGCGACGAGGTGCGCGTGCGCCGCGCGGAGACGCCCCTGCGGCTGCTGCTGCCGCCGGGACGCTCCTTCTTCGAGGTCCTTCGCCGCAAGCTGAAGTGGGGGCAGCGCTGATATGCTCAGGCGACTGAAGGTCCTCAACTTCGCCGTGGCCGAGAAGGTCGAGCTTGAGCTCGGCCCGGGATTTACCGCGCTCACCGGCGAGACCGGCGCGGGCAAGTCCATCCTGCTCGAGGCGCTGGGCTTTCTCCTCGGCGCGCGCGGCTCCTCGTCCTGGCTGCGCGCCGGCGCGGAGCGGCTCGAGGTCGAGGGGCTCGTCGACGCCGCCGACGTCCCGGCCGACCTGCGCCGAGAGCTCGTCCTCGACGGCAAGAGCGTGGAGCTGCGCCGCGAGCTCGACGCCACCGGCCGCACGCGCGCGCTGATCGCCGGCCGCCCCGCCCCGGTGGCCGCCTTGGCCCGCATCGGGGACCATTTCGCCGATTTTCACGGTCAGCACGAGAGCCGCACCTTGCTTCAGGCCGCCTCCCAGCTCGAGCTGCTCGACCGCTTCGGCGGCCTCGACGCCGAGCGCGCGGCGCTGGCCGAGGCGCACGCCGCGTGGTCGGGCCTCAAGGCCCGCCTCGAGGCGTCTTCCCTGTCCGAGGCGGAGCGCGAACGCCGCGCCGACCTGCTGCGCTTCCAGCTCGAGGAGATCGACGCCGCGAGGCTTCGTATGGGAGAAGATGAGGAGCTCGAGGAGCGCCTGCCGCGCCTGAAGAACGCCGAGCGCCTGCGCGGCCTCGCCGACGCGGCCTACGGCCTCCTCTACGCCGAGGAGAACGCCGCCGTGGCTCGCCTGCTCAAGGCTTCGCGCGCCGTCTCCGAGCTGGCCAAGCTCGACCCCGCCGCGGGAAGCCTTCACACCGAGCTCGAGGGCGCGCACGTCGCCGTCGGCTCGGTCGCGCGCGAGCTCGGCAATTACCGCGATGCGGTCTCGGCCGAC
Organism: Elusimicrobiota bacterium; assembly: GCA_036676805.1. Lineage (GTDB taxonomy): Bacteria > Elusimicrobiota > Elusimicrobia > UBA1565 > UBA9628 > GWA2-66-18. Next base: position 31,866 of record JAKFCD010000039.1, on the reverse strand, counting down.
CCCGCCGCCCTCGACGCGCTGCTGGCCCGTCAGGACGTCCTGGCGCGCCTCAAGAAGCGCCACGGCGTGACGCTGTCGGCGGTGCTCGAGGCGCGCGAGCGGCTGGCCGCGGAGCTCGACGGCCTCATCAACGCGGACGCGCATCTCGAGAAGACGCGCAAGGAGCTCGCGAAGACGGAAGGGGAGCTCTCGCGCCTCTCCGGCGAGGCCCACGACAAGCGCGTGAAGGCGGCCAGGAAGCTCGACGCCGCCGCCCTCAAGGAGCTCAGGGTCCTGGGCCTCCCGCACGCCCGCTTCTCCTGCGCCGTCGAGATGGAGGAGGGGAGCTGGTCCAAGACCGGCGCGGACGCCGTGGAGTTCCTGCTGGCGCCGAACCCCGGCGAGCCGCCTCGTCCCGTGAAGAGCGCCGCCTCCGGCGGAGAACTCTCTCGGGTCATGCTCGCTCTGAAGACCGTCTTCGCGAAGGCGGACCGAACGGCGCTGCTTGTCTTCGACGAAGTCGACGCCGGCATCGGCGGCGAGGTGGCGCATGCCGTCGGTGAGCGCCTGTCCGCGCTGGCCAAGGGCCGCCAGGTGCTGTGCATCACCCACCTTCCGCAGGTGGCCTGCTTCGCCCAGAATCACTTTCACGCCGTCAAGGACGTCTCCGCGGGCCGCACGCGCCTGCGCGTCGACCGGCTCGGCGGAGCCGACCGCCTCGAGGCGGTCGCGACGATGCTCGGCGGCAAGCCCACCGGCGCCAGCCGCAAGCACGCCCAAGAATTACTGGAGAGTTCAATCTCATGAGCCAAAAGATACGCACCAGATTCGCGCCGTCTCCGACCGGCTTCCTGCATATCGGAGGAGCGCGCACGACGCTGTACAACTGGCTCTTCGCGCGCCGCCACAAGGGCGATTTTATCCTGCGCATAGAAGATACCGATGAGGTCCGCTCGACCGACGAGTCGGTGACGGCGATCCTGGACTCGGTGAAGTGGCTCGGCCTCGACTGGGACGAGGGTCCCCTCGACGGAAAGACCGACAAGGGCCCGCACTCTCCCTACTTCCAGATGCGGCGAGTTTCCATCTACCGCAAGTACCTCGATCAGCTCGTCGCCGAGAGCAAGGCCTATCGCTGCTACTGCACGAAGGAGGAGCTCGACGAGTACCGGCGCCTGGCCCAGCTCGAGAAGCGCCCGCCGCGCTATCCGGGGGTGTGCCGGACCCTCAGCGACGGCCAGCGCAAGGAGCGCGAGGACGCCGGCAAGAAATTCTCCATCCGATTCAAGATGCCCGCCGACGGCGCGACCATCGTCGACGACCAGATCCGCGGCAAGGTCTCCTTCGAGAACAATCTCCAGCAGGACCTCGTCATCTGGAAGACGACCGACGGCCCGACGTACAACTTCTGCTGCGTCATCGACGACCATCTCATGGGGATGACCCACGTCATCCGCGGCGACGAGCATCTCTCCAACACGCCGTCGCAGATCCAGATCTACTACGCGCTGGGCTGGCAGCCGCCTCTGTTCGCGCACCTGTCCATGATCCTGGGGCCCGACGGCTCCAAGCTCTCCAAGCGCCATGGCGCCACCTCGGTGCTCGAGTACCGCGACCAGGGCTATCTGCCGCGCACGATGCGCAACTACCTGGCCCTGCTCGGCTGGTCCACGACCGAATCCCAGCAGCTGTTCACCGACGAGGACCTCATCTCCAAGTTCGACCTCGCGGGCTGCCAGAAAAGCCCCGCCACCTTCGACACGGTCAAGCTCAACTGGATGAACGGGGAATATATCCGCCAAACCTCCGTGGAAGACCTGCTGAGTTTGGCGAAGCCTTTCCTTGAAAAGGCCGGTCTCGCCGGCCTTCCCGGGCCGAAGCTGGAGCGCGTCGTCGCTCTCGAGCACGAGAAGTTCAAGCTGCTCTCCGACATCCCGACCTTGATCGAGTTCTTCTACAAGCCCGTCGTCTTCGACCCGAAGGCGTTCGACAAGGTCCTCAGGGCCCCCGGCGCCAAGGAGGTGCTGCTCGGCCTCGCCGAAACGTTGCAGGGATTCTCCCCGTTCGAGGACAAGGCCCTCGAGGCCCGCATCCGCCAATTCGTCGCGGACAAGGGGCTCAAGAACGGCCAGGTCTTCCATCCGATCCGGGTCGCCGTCAGCGGCCGGACCGAGGGCCCGACCTTGTTCCTGATGCTCGAGATCATGGGGCGGGATATGGTCGTCTCCCGTCTGCAGGACGCCGCCGGCAAGCTGCCCTAGAATCAGCGTCTGGGCCTTGCGCCCGTCGGGCATTCTCATATACTATCTCGTTCCGATTTTCCGGAGGCGTCATGACGAAAAAACTCGTGAAGAAAGCCGCGATTTCCCCCGCTAAGGCCAAGGCCGCGGGGTCGTCGGCGAAAGATTTGGCGTGGCTCACCCCCGCGAAGCTCAAGTCGATCCGCGCCGAGCTCGTCGAGATGCGCGACGACATCCTGCGCACGGTCCGCAAGCAGAGCATCGGCGAGGTGGACAACGGCGACTCCGTCGACCAGGCGAGCCAGTCCATCGAGAAGGAGCTCATGTTCGAGCTCTCCGACAACGAGCGCACCACCCTCGACATGGTCGAGTCCGCGATCCGCAAGATCGACAACGGGACCTACGGCCTGTGCGAGGCCACCCAGAAGCCGATCACCCGCGCGCGCCTCGAGGCGATCCCCTACGCGCGCTACTCGATCGCCTATCAGAACCAGATCGAGCAGAAGGTGACCGAGGCCGCCGAGCCCGGCCTCGACTTCAGCGTGATCGGCGAGACCGAGCGCGCCGGCGAATAGCCCGGGCGTTTTAGAGCGCGGCCGTCGGCAGCGAGGCTTCGCGCCAGGCGGCGAAGCCGCCGACGAGATCCGTGACGTTCGCGTATCCCGACGCGCGCAGCAGGCTCGCCGCGATCGAGGAGCGGTAGCCGCCCGCGCAGTAGACGGCCACGGTCCGCCCCTTCGGGACCTCCGAGAGGCGCCGCGGCCACTGCGCCAGCGGCAGGTGGACGCTGTCCGCGATGAAGCCCGCAGCGCGTTCCGCGTCCGTGCGCACGTCCACGACGAGCGGCGCGTCCTTGCCGGCCAGGCGCTCGGCCAGGGCTCGCGCCGTGGTGCGAGGCGCGCGCTCGACCAGATCGGGGCGTCCGTCCAGGGACAGCATGCCGCCCTTAAGGATTCCCGCCACGCGGTCGACGCCCACGCGCGCCAGACGCAGGACCGACTCCTTCTCCCGGCCGGCGTCGGCGACGATCACGAGCGGCCTGCCGGCGTCGAGCACCGAGCCCGCCCAGTTCGCGAACTTGCCGTCGAGGCCGATGTTGACCGCCCCGCGCCAATGCGCGCCCGCGAAGTCGGCGGGATCGCGCGTGTCGAGCAGCACGGCTCCCTCGCCGACGAGCCGCTCCGCCGCCTCGGGCGAGAGCTCCGCCAGGTCCGCGAGGGCTTTATCGAGCGTTCCGCGCTCGCGGCGGTTCATGTCCGCGTCGTGGGCGAAGTAGGCGGGCGTCTCTGGTTGACCCTCGGTCACGAGGCGGACGAACTCCTCGCGCGCGCGCGCCTTGAGGGCGTAATTGTAGAGCTTCTGTTCCCCGATCGTCGAGACGCGCTCGTCGGACATGTTCTTGCCGCAGGCGGAGCCCGCGCCGTGGGCGGGGTAGACGAGGGTCTCGTCGGGCAAGGTCAGGAGCTTGGCCTGAAGCGAGTCGTAGAGCATGCCGGCGAGGTCCTCGGCGGAAAATCCGACCGACGCCATCAGATCGGGACGGCCGACGTCGCCGATGAAAAGGGTGTCGCCGGTGAGCACGGCCTTGGGCTTGCTCCGGTCGGCGCCGAGGTCGAAGACCGTCAGGCAGACGCCCTCGGGCGTGTGGCCCGGGGTCTCGAGCACGCCGATCCCGAGCGAGCCGAACTCGAGCCGCGCCCCGTCGGCGAGCGGGGCGAAAGCGTAGTCCGCCTTCGCGCGCGCCCCGAGGTGGATCTTCGCCCCGCACCGGTCTCGCAACTCCAGGTGCCCGGCCACGAAGTCCGCGTGGAAGTGGGTGAGCATCACGTGCTCGATGCGCAGCCCGAGCCTGGCGGCCTCCGCGACGTAGACGTCGACGTCGCGCTGGGGGTCGACGACCACCGCGACGCCGGTCTTCTCGTCGCCGAGCAGGTAGGAGGCATGGGCCAGGCAGGCGAGGTAGAAGGGCCGGAGGATCATGCGTCCATTTTACCTTTTGAGGGGGAAGGGGGCCGCCTTGAAATTGTAACACCGGGAAGCTACCCTAGCATCGAGTGAAGTATTGGGTTTATAAGGAATCCCGCATTCTCGGCCCCTTCGACAAGGAGGCCGTCTCGGGCCTGCCCGGCCTAGACTCGGGCACCCTTGTCTGCGCCGGCGATCCCGCGGGCGGCGCCTGGGCCCCGGCGGGCGAGCTGGCCGAGCTGGGGAGGCTCGCCTCCGGCGGACCCGGCCCCGTCGATGATTTCCCTTCCAGCGCGGGGCTTCTCGACCAGCTTCAGATCGAATCCGCCGGCCTCCTCGGCGACGACGAGTTCTCCGCCGCCTTCGCCGAGGAGATGTTCCAGGACGCGGGCTTCAAGAGAGGCTTCGCCGACATACTCGCTCCCCGCGCCTCGGGCGACGAGGCCGAGGCGCGCGGCGCGCGCGAGAAGATCTCGGAGCTGACGGCGCGCCTCGAGGCGATGTACCGCCATGTCTCGGAGCTCGAGGCGGGCCACACCGACCTGGCGCGGCGCCTGGCCGCGAAGGATCTGGAGCTTCGCGCGCGCGGAATCGAGCCCGCGGCGGCCCCGGCTTCGACGCCGGTCCCCGCGGCGGAATCGGTGAAGACCTTCCTGTCGCCGGCTCCGCCTCCTATTCCCGGGGGGCCGCCGCCCGTCGCCGCCGTCCCGGCCGCGGCGGAGGCCGCGGCGCCGGCGCCGGCCGAATGGCCGGCAGCCCCCGACGCCGGACCGGCTTCCTTCCCGTCATTCGGCGGCGAGGCTTTCGCTCCCCCGGCGGCGAATCCGCCGCCGGCGCTGCCGGATATTCCGTCCTTCTCCGCGCCCGACGCGCCGGCCTCCGCGGCGCTTCCCGGCGCCCCGGCCTTCGAGCCTCCTCCCTCGGCCGCTCCGACCCCGGAGCGGCGCAAGCCGTTCGGCAAAGCCAAATCCTTCAAGATCGTTCCGACGATGAAGTCGTTCAAGGTCCTCGGTGCCGGCGAGGCGGCCTCCGCCCCCTCGTCGAATCCGATTCCGGAATTCAAGGTCGATCCGGTCGCCGAGGCGCCGGTCGAGATTCCGCCCGCTCCGGCGGAGATGCCGCCTGCCCCGGCGGAGATACCGCCTCCGCCGGCCGCGTTCGCGCCGATCGTGCCGCCGACGCCCGAGCCCGTCGTCGTTCCTCCTCCGCCGATCCCGGTCATGGCGCCGCCTCCGGCCCCGACGCAGGCGCCGGTCATGAATCTGTTCACCGCGCCCGCGCAGCCGCCGTCCGCCCCGACGCCGATGGCGGCGCCCCCGAACACGCTCAGCAGGACCCAGCCCGTGCCCGACCTGTTCTCGGGAGACATGGCGGGACCCGACACGGCCGCCTCGTCGGCGCCTCCGGCGACGATGGCCCGGATGGGCGGGGCCGCGCCCGCCGCCCCGGCCGACGACGCCGCCGCCGCCCGCTTCGCCAAGCCCGAGCCCGCGCCGCCGACGGGCGAGATCAAGAAGCCGGGCCGCAACAACAAGGCGTTCCTGATCGCCGGCGGCGTGCTGGTGACCTTGCTCGTCATACTCGGCGTCGTCTTCATGCGCCAGCCGAAGGACGACCTGCGGCAGATGGCCATGCTCGACGACGGCTCGGCCCCGATCGGCTTGACCGCCGAGGAGGCCGCTCCGGCCGTCGCGCCGCCGATCGCGGAGCCGGCGCCGCCGGCCGGTCCGCCGGCCGAGCACGTCGCGGCGATCGAAGCGGTCAAGGACTTCCCGCTCGACGGCGACCGCGGCACCGTCGGCCGCTGGCTTCAGTATTCCTACACCGCGAGCCCCGGGGCCGGCGCGGAGGAATGGAACGCGAGCACGACGGGGGAGAACACGGTGCTCGTCGAGTACCGGCTCGTTCCCGGCTCCGCGCTCGGCAAGGGCGCGCTTTACCTGTTCGAGATCGACGGCAACGGCATCGTCATGGGCAAGAACATCGAAGCCCGTCAGATGCTCGCCGGGGCGCCCCCGCCGGAGGCGCCGAAGGCTAAAAAGAAGCCGGTGAAGAAGGCCGTGCCGCGCCGCCGCGTCATCGAGGAGCCCAGGGAGGTGCCGCTTCTGCCCTTGCCCGATTCGGGGGAGCTGCGGCCGCCCGCCGAGGACGACGGCGCCTTCGGCTCGGACACCGTCAATTCGGGCATTTAGCGGGTCGTCCGTTCACTTCTTATTAATATGCCCGCTCCTGAGGCCGGCCTTGACAAAGGACGCCTTGGACCGTAACCTTATAGCGAAATGCCCGGCACCCACCACGTGATCTCCCTCGGCCTGTCCCGTCGCCTCGCCGACTTTCTGGTCGAAGAGAAGCTTTTGAGCGCCGAAAACCTCACGGAAGCCCTCGACGCCCAGAAAAAGGGGGGCGAGAAGCTGGGCTCTCTCCTAATAGAAAAGGGCTTCATCGAGGAGGAGAAGCTCCTTCAATTCCTCGCCGAGAAGACCGGAATCTCCTACGTCTCCCTGGCCGACATCGGCGACATCTCCGAGGAGGCGATCGCGGCGGTCCCGGAGTCCATCGCCCGGCAGAAGATGCTGATGCCGTTCAACAAGACGAAGGACCGTCTGACCGTCGCCATCGCCGACCCCCTCGACGTGATGATCCTCGACGACCTCAAGATGCAGCTCGGCTGCGACGTCGTCGGCTGCCTCGCCTCCGAGGCCGAGATCTCCGCCGCTCACGAGAAGTATTACAAGCAGGAGACCTCCCAGGAGGCCCTTGAGGAGATCGTCAAGCAGTCCGCGGACAACGAGGCCGCGGCCGACGAGCTCGAGCAGGTCGAGGAGAAGGCCGACAAGGCCGAGTCCGGGCTGGAGAGGGCCGCCGAGGACGCTCCCGTCATCAAGATGGTCAACCTGATCATCGCCGGGGCGGTGAAGGCCCACGCCTCGGACATTCACATCGAGGCATATTCCAAGGAACTGCGCATCCGCTACCGCATCGACGGCGTGCTCCACGAGCAGCCCGCGCCGCCCAAGAAGTTCCACGCGGCGATCTGCGCGCGCGTGAAGATCATGTCGAACCTCAACATCGCCGAGCGGCGCGTGCCCCAGGACGGGCGCATGCGCCTGAAGCTCGAGGGCAAGGAGATCGACATGCGCGTGTCGGTCCTGCCCTGCGCGCCGGGCGAGAAGATCGTCACCCGCATCCTCGACTCCTCGGGGCTGAAGGTCAACATGACCCAGCTCGGCTTCGAGCCGGAGGCCATGGCCGTCTTCAAGAAGGCCATGGAGGCGCCCTATGGCGTAGCCCTCGTCACCGGGCCGACGGGCTCGGGGAAGTCGACGACGCTCTATTCGGCGCTCTCCAACCTCAACACGCCGGACACCAACATCATGACGGCCGAGGATCCCGTCGAGTACCAGCTTCCCGGCATCAATCAGGTCCAGATCAACAACCAGGTCGGCCTCACCTTCCCGGCCGCGCTGCGCTCCTTCCTGCGCCAGGACCCCGACGTCATCATGGTCGGCGAGATCCGCGACGCGGAGACCGCCACGATCGCGATCAACGCCGCCCTCACGGGCCATTTGGTCTTCTCGACCTTGCACACCAACGACACCTCTCAGACCATCACGCGCCTGGGGATGATGGGCGTGGAGCCCTTCCTCGTCAGCTCGGCCATGCTGATGATCGAGGCCCAGCGCCTGCTGCGCGCGATCTGCCCCAAGTGCAAGGAGGGCTACGAGGTCGAGAAGGACTGGCTGCTCAAGCTCGGCGTGCCCGAGGTCCAGCTCCAGGCCGCCTCTTTGGTCAACAAGAAGATCACCTTGTACAAGGGCAAGGGCTGCGAGAACTGCGCCGGCACCGGCTACCGCGGCCGCCAGGGCCTCTACGAGGTCATGGAGGTCACCGACGCGATCCGCCAGCTGATCCTGGACCGCGCGTCGGCCAAGCAGATCAAGATGCAGTCGATGAAGCAGGGCATGCTGACCTTGCGCATGTGCGCCGTGCGCAAGCTGCTCGGGGGCCTGACCACCGCCGAGGAGATGATGCGCGTGACGGCCGCGGACGGGGATTCATAATGGGGTCAGGCCTCCCGTTGTTGCAGTATTCCTAATCGGAGATTCCGGCAGGAATACTGCAACAACGGGAGGCCTGACCCCAGGGAGAAAGCATGGTTTCGATGGGAGAGCTGTTTCTGCTGATGCACGAGCGCGGCGCGTCCGACCTCCACCTCACGGTCGGCGCCCCGCCGACCTTGCGCATCGACGGCGCCCTGCTGCCCACGCCCTTCGAGAAGCTCAACAGCGAGATGGCGCAGACCTTGATCTACTCGCTGCTCAACGACCAGCAGCGCCAGCGCTTCGAGGCGTCCAATGAGCTCGACCTCGCCTTCAATCTGCGCGGCATCGGACGCGTGCGCATGAACGTTTACCGCCAGACCGGCTCCGTCGGCGCCGCGGTCCGGGCGATCCCGAACTCCTTCAAGACCTTCGAGGAGATCGGCATGCCCAAGTCGATCCTCGACATCATGAAGCTCCCCAAGGGCCTCATCCTCGTCACCGGCCAGACGGGCTCGGGCAAGTCCACGACCCTGGCCAGCATGATCGACTTCATCAACGAGACGCGCGCCGCGCACATCGTGACGATCGAGGACCCCATCGAGTTCGTGCACACCCACAAGAAATCCGTCATCAACCAGCGCGAGGTCGGCTCGGACACGGTGACCTTCGGGGCCGCCCTGCGCCACATCCTGCGCCAGGATCCGGACGTCATCCTCATCGGCGAGCTGCGCGACCTCGAGACCATCCAGGCCGCGCTCAACATCGCGGAGACCGGCCACATGGTCCTGGCCACTTTGCACACGACGGACTGCGCGCAGACGATCAACCGCATCATCGACGTATTCCCCCAGCACCAGCTCGATCAGGTCCGCGTCCAGCTTTCCTTCGTCCTCCAGGCCGTGCTCTGCCAGCAGCTGCTGAGCCACTCGTCGGGCACCGGCCGCGTCCTGGCCTGCGAGACCCTGCTCGTCAATTCCGCGATCCGCAACCTGATCCGGGAGCAGAAGGTCGAGCAGATCCAGGTCGCGATCCAAACCGGCGGCAAGGCCGGCATGCAGACGATGAACCAGTCCCTCGCCGAGCACTATTTCAAGCAGAAGATCACCTTCCAGGAGGCCATGGCGCACTCGATGGATCCCGAGGACCTTCGCCGCCTGATGCAGCGCCACATGACGCCCGCGCAATCGTAGAATAGGGAGAGCCCATGCCCGCCTACAACTATAAAGCCAAGACCGCCGCCGGCCTCGTCATGGAGGGAGTCATCGACGCCGACGAGCAGCGCGTCGCCGTCGAGAAGCTGCGGGGCCAGAAGATGGTCGTTCTCGAGATCTCGGAGAAGTCGGTTCCGCCGCTCGACAAGCTCAAGGCGCTCGTCGGCTGGAAGAAGGGCAAGCCCGCGATTCCCTCGAAGGACCTCTCGCTGTTCTCCCGCCAGCTCTCGACCTTGGTCGGCGCCGGCGTGCCGATCGTGCAGAGCCTCGGCATCCTCGAGAGCCAGGCCGAGAACCCCGACTTCAAGGAGGTCCTCGGCGCGGTCAAGTCCGACATCGAGGCCGGCCTGTCCATCTCCGACGCGCTCAAGAAGCACCCCAACGCCTTCCCCGACCTGTACTGCTCGATGGTCAAGGCCGGCGAGCTCGGCGGCATCCTGGACACCATCCTCGAGCGCCTGACCGCCTACCTGGAAAGCTCCGAGGCCCTGAAGGCCAAGGTGAAGGGCGCCATGATGTATCCCGCGATCGTGCTCTCGATCTGCTCGATCGTCACCGTCTTCCTCATGATTTTCGTGATCCCGACCTTCAAGGCCATCTTCGAGGGCTTCGGCCGGGAACTGCCCCTGCCGACCCAGGTGCTCATCGACATCTCCGACGCGATGAAGGCGAAGTGGTACGTGATCGTCGCGGCGCCCTTCGTCGGCTGGAAGGGCTTCCAGAAGTTCTACGCGACCCCCGCCGGCCACAAGTGGGTCGACGCCCAGTCCTTGAAGGCGCCGATCTTCGGGCCGATCCTGAAGAAGGTCGCCGTCGCCCGCTTCACCCGCACGCTCGGCACCTTGATCAAGTCCGGCGTGCCGATCATGCAGGCCCTCGAGACGGTCGCCCAGACCGCCGGCAACGTCGTCATCGCCGAGGCCGTCAACAGCACGCGCGAGTCCATCCGCGAGGGCGGGCACCTGTCCGATCCGCTCAAGAAGTCGGGCATCTTCCCCAACATGGTGACCTCGATGATCTCGGTCGGCGAGGAGACCGGCGCGCTCGACATCATGCTCTCGAAGATCGCGGACTTCTACGACCAGGAGGTCGACACCGCCGTCAAGGGCCTGACCTCGCTGATCGAGCCCATCGTCATCGTCGTCATGGGACTCATCATCGGCACCATCGTCGTCGCGATGTTCATGCCGATGTTCGAGATCGGCGGCATGGCGGAATAGGGCTCGTAACGGACCGGCTGACGGCTTCGCGACGGCCCGGCGGCGGATTCATGTCCTTCGGGGCCGCTCGGCATTGAGCCTCGCTTGGGGTCGACCGCGCTTCGAGCGCAAACGGCGCGGCGACCCCACACCCCTCAGGACATGAATCCGCCGCCGGGCCTCATGAAGTAGTTCGCCGACCCGCTTCCTCGCCGTTGGCGCCGACCTGACGGTTCATCGGGGCGAAGATCAATCCTCCGCCCCGGCCTGCATCAGCGTTAGCCGTTACTCCTCGAAGAGGTGCTTGTCGCGCAGGAGGCGGTGGTAGGCGACGCCGAAGCGGTGGGCTTCGTCGCGGAGCTGCTGGAGCAGGCGCAGGGCGGGATCGTCGAGGCGGAGGAGGATCGAGTCGGGGCGACCGGGGAGGAAGACCTCCTCGATGCGCTTGGCGAGCGAGGCCATCGGGATCCTGAGCTCGAGCTCCTTGAGGGCCGCCTGCGCGGCGCTGAGCTGGCCCTTGCCGCCGTCGATGAGGATCAGATCGGGGAGGGAGGCCTTCTCGGCCTTCAGGCGCCGGTAGCGGCGGTATACGGCCTCGTGCATGGACTTGAAGTCGTCGATCCCCGCCGTGTCGCGGATCTTGAACTTGCGGTAGTGGTCGCGGTTGGGCTTGCCGCCCGAGAAGCACACCATCGACGCGACCGTCTGATACCCCTGGAAATGGGAGATGTCGAAGCACTCGATGTGCACGGGCGGGGTCGAGAGCAGCAGGGCCTTCTGGAGGTCGGTCACCATCTGGGTCCGGGCGGTGTGCCCTCCCACCTGGTCCGCTTCGACCGCGCGCACGCGCACGCGCTCGCCCATCTGGGACAGGGCCGAGACGTTGTCGCGCAGCTGGGCGGCGCGCTCGTAGTCCAGTGCGGCCGCCGCCTCCTTCATCTCGGCCTCGAACTCCCCGCGCAGATCGGCGTACTTGCCCTTGAAGAAGAGCAGCGCCCTCTCGGCGATGCCGCGGTACTCGGTCTTGGAGATCTTCGCGGCGCAGGGCGCCGGACATTCCTTCGTGTGATAGTACAGGCACGCGGTGATCTTGCGCTTGTCGAGAGGCTTCGCCTCGGAGAAGTCCCAGCGGCACGGCCGCAGGGGGAAGAGCCGCTGCTTCCACAGGTAACGGAGCAGGGCGCGCACCGGCGTGACCTTCGGATACGGCCCGAAGTACGCGCCGCCGTCGCGGACCTTGCGCCGCGTCGTGATGAGGCGGGGGAAGTCCTCGCCCATGGTGATCTTGACGTAGGGGTAGGTCTTGCCGTCCTTCCATAAGACGTTGAAAAAGGGCTGGTGCTCGTTGATCAGCCTTCGCTCGAGCAGAAGCGCCTCGCGCTCGGACTCGCAGAGCACGTAGTCGATGCGCCGGATCAGGGGGACCAAGGACTGGTTCTTGAGGTCCTCCTTGTTCGGGTTGAAATACTGCGCGACGCGTGACGACAGGTCGAGGGCCTTGCCGATGTAGAGGATCTCGCCGCCGGCGTCGCGCATGATGTAGACGCCCGTCCGGTGGGGGATATGGCGGCGGTCGAAAGGCTCCATACCTACAGTATATCAATGAGGTAGAATCCTCGTATGACGACGATCCTCGGGCTGCTGCTCGCCCCGCTCCTGTTCGCCGCCGGGCCTTCGTTCGCCGCCGATTCCAAGACGCCCTCGGCTCGCCTCATTCACGCCTCAGGGGACGTCACGGTCGAATCGAAGGACGGCGGCCGCCTCGGGAAAAGCGGGCAGACGCTCGCCGAGGGCGATGCCGTGACCACGGCGGCGGGCGCCGTCGCGGTCATCGAGCTGCCCGACGGGTCGCGCCTCAAGCTGCGCGAGTCGAGCCGCCTCGCCGTATCCTTGCCCGGCCCGAGATCAGCGGTGACGGAGGCGTTCCTGTCCTTCGGCTCGGCGTTCGCGAATGTGTCCAAGCGGCTGGCGGGCCAGCAGTTCAACGTGCGCACGCCGACCGCGGTCGCCGCCGTGCGCGGCACCGAGTTCTTCACCGCTTACGGCCGCGGCAAGGGCAAGTCCCGCGATCTGTGGGTGTGCGTCAACGAGGGCTCCGTCATGCTCGAGACGTCCAAGTCGAAGAAAGGCCTCCTCGTGCCCGCGGGCAAGGGCGTGCTGATCAAGTCCGGGGTCGACCTGACCGCGCCGCAGGCCTACGATTGGACCCGGGCGCTCAACTGGAACATGGACGCCGAGAGCGGTCCGGTCGAGGACAAGACCGACCTCGACGGCGCCTACGCGGACCTGCTTGATCAAGATTACCGCTAGGGCGGCCTTCCTGCTTCTCGCGCTGGCCGCGTCCTCCGCCCTCGCCGCGCCCGCGCCCTCGGCGCCGCGCGGGCGGGTCCCGGAATACGAGGCGTCGGCCCGCGTCATGGGGCGGGCCGGGCGCCTGGAGCCCCTCGCGGATATGACCCAGGGCTGGCAGTTCGAAGGCCTTCGGCCCCGGCGCTCCCTGATGCTGGGCGCTTACGGCCGCGCGCACCGGAACCTCAAGCTCGGCGTCTTCTACCGGGTGCAGACCGGCGCCCGCCACGACGACGATTGGACCAACGACACGGCCGGAACCTGGTTCTGGCGGCCGACCTCGAACCGGCCGGAGAACGTCCTCATCCTCGACGCGACGCCAAGGGCGAGCCTGGGGGGGCGGTTCGTCGGCTCGCTGAAGGTCCGCTGGGAGCGCAACTTCTTCAACGGCCAAAGCTCGCTGAAGCTGGAGCCGGAGGTCGCCTGGTTCTGGCTCGAGGGCCTGCGGCCCCGGGCGACGGTGTTCCTGCGCCACGGCACCTACGTCCCTCTCAACTTCGGCACGCGGTCCTTCTACGAGCGCTGGTGGTACGCCGGGGGGCTGTGGCATCCGACCGGGTCGGTCTCCGTGGGGCCGAGCGTCGCCCTGCGCGACGTCGTCTGGACCACATCCTCCGCCTTCTCCAGGGCCTCCTCCCCCGGAGCCGCTTATAAAGTCCTCCACCGCTCCTTGGTCTGGGGCGTCACTTTCCTGGTCCGGGCGCTCTAGGTCCCGCCGGAGGCTCATTGACGGCATAGGCCTTAAAAAGGCACAATCCCAAAACTATGGCAAAGAAGAAGCAGATGCGTCACAAGTCGGGACTCAAGGCCCACCGCCAGTCCCTGAAGCACGCGATCCACAACGCGGGCATCAAGAAGTCGGTCCGCCTCGCCGTCCGCGCCGTCACGGACGCGGTGAAGAGCAAGGACGTCAAGGATCTCGGGGCCCTGACGGGCAAGGCCTCGTCCGCCCTGGACAAGGCCGCCAAGCGCGGCACGATCCATTGGAAGGCCGCCGCGCGCAAGAAGTCGCGCCTGGCCCTCCAGGTCAACAAGCTGGCCGCCGCCGCGAAGTAACGCCTTTCCCGGCATAACAAGAAGCGCCCGTCCCCCAAGGGACGGGCGTTTTTATTGGTTTTCTTGGTGTCAGGCTTGTCGTTCTTTGCATAACTCTCCTTGGTTGGCCACGAATTCCGGAAGTTATGCAACAACGACAAGCCTGACACCTATAGGCGGGCGGTGGGCGTGCAGAGCTCGACGACGACGCCTTCGAACTCGATCTTGGCGTCGAGCCAGGACTTGGACTTGAGGTCGGTCTCCACCTCGAGCAGGCGGCGCAGGTCGCGGCGCAGGCGCTCCTCGGTGACGCGCTGGGCGCGCTGGAAGAAGTCGCGGTCGTAGAATATGCGCAGCTTCATCTCGATGTCCCGCTGCGAGAGACCCGCTTTCAACATGCGCTTGGCCTTGAGCTGCTTGAGATAGGCGGCGCGGGCCTGGGCGAGCGAGCGGAACACGACCTCGTCGGGCTTGGCGTCGGCGAAGGCGTCGCGCAGGTAGGTCATGCAGGCTTTGAGGTCGCGGGAGGACACGAGCCGCTCGAAAGCCCAAGGATCGGTCGCCTTGCGAAAGCCCATGCTCGCCGAGACGGCCTCCATGCCGATGTCGGCCGACTTGCCCGCGAACAGGATCGCCTTCTCGAGCTCTCCGCTCAATATGCCCCAATCCGTCCCTGCCTGCTCGGTCAGAGCGGCGGCCGCCGCGGGGTCGAGGTTCTTGCCGGCCTTCTTGGCCTCGGCGAGCAGGCGCTCGACGGCCTCCTCCTCGGTGAGCGGGGAAAAGACGCAGATCGCGCCGGCCTCGGCGGCGGCGGCGGCGAGCGCGTCCTTCTTGTCGGGGCGCCGGTCCTCGGACAGGAGCACGAGCGTCGTCGTCGGAGAGGGGGCGCGCAGGTACTCGGCGAAGGCCGCGCGCGCCTCGGCGGGGAGCTTGGGGCTGCGCACGATCACGAGCCGCCTCTCGGCGAACACGGGCAAGGTCAGCGCCTCGCTGATGATCGCGGAGTATTCCGAGTTGGGGTCGCCGGAGAACTCGCGCAGGTTGAAGTCGTCGGGCTTGAACAGCGCCTTGAGCCTCAGGACCGCGTCGGCCTTCGACGCGGACTCCTCGCCGAAGAGGTAGTAGACCGGCCGGAACTTGCCGGCCTTCCACTCCGCGGCGAGAGCGTTCGGATTGAGCTCCATCGGCCTCAGTACGGGTTGGTGATGACGGGCCTCAGCGGCTCCTCGGGCTTGGCGGCGGGCTGCGTGGAGGGGGCGTCGCCGGTGATGCGCCGCTCCGACGTTCCGGTGACCGAGCCGAAGCCGTCCACGACGCGCTTGACGATGTTGCGCGCCAGGATGTCCCAGATCTGCTCGCGCGCCTGCTCCTCGGTCAAGCCGCCGCGCAGCGTCTGCGCGGGGAAGGAGAGAATGCCCTCGAGGTTCTTCTCCTCCCATAGGATCTGGTTCGTGCTCTTGTCGACGAACGCGAGGTCGACGAGGATGCGCAGCTTGAAGGCCGTCGCGGCCTGCGTCGCGTCGTACTGCACCGCGGTCAGGATGTAGCGCGAGACCGTGATCCCGACGATGCCCTGCGACTCCGGCTCCGGCACCAGCGGATAGCGTCCGTCGCGCAGGAACTCGTCGCGCACGCGCAGCATCAGCTTGTCCTCGAGCCCGAACTGCTGGGTCTTGTTGACGATCGGCCGCAGCGCCAATCTCTGGACGTGTTGAGGAAGGATCTGGGGAGTGGGCTTGTAGGCGACGTCGGTTCCGCAGGCGGCGGCGAGCGCGATAAAAGCGAGGGGAAGGAGCTTTTTCATTTGACCACCAGGGAGACGAGCTTTTTGGGGATAAGAATGATTTTTACGATTTTTTGAGCTCCCACGGCGGCCTTCACCTTCTCATGCGAGAGGGCCGCCTCCTTGACGGCGTCGTCGGCCGCGCCGGCCGCGATCGTGAAGGTCGCGCGCAGCTTGCCGTTGACCTGGACGGGATACTCGATCATGGAGTCGACGAGGTATTTGGCGTCCCACGACGGCCACGGCTGACGGCAGAGCAGATCTTCGTGGCCCAGCTTTTCCCACAATTCTTCGGTCAGATGCGGAGCGAACGGATTGAGCAAAATGAGAAACGTATCGAGGTCTATCTTCGACGGCGCATTATCAGCCTGAAGCGCGTTGAGGTAAATCATGAGCGCGGAGATCGCGGTGTTGAAGCCGAAAGCCTCGATGTCCTCGCCGACCTTCTTGATCGTGCGATGGCGCAGGGCGACGAGGCCTTCGCCGTCGGCGGGCACCGTCTCGAGATCGTTGATCAGGACGTAGGCGCGCTTCAAGAACCGGTACACGCCCTCGATGCTGCGCATGTCCCAGGGCTTCGACTGCTCGAACGGTCCCATGAACATTTCATAGAGACGGAACGCGTCCGCGCCGTAGCGCTTGACGACGACGTCGGGGTTGACGACGTTCTTTTTGGCCTTGGACATCTTTTCGATCTGCGTGGCGAGCAGCTCTCCGGTCGAAATAAGCTTCGGGCGGCCCTGTTCGTCGTATTCGACTTCCTCGTACGTGTGATAGTTCCCCATTGCGTCGCGATTGGAGTAAGAGAGGATCATGCCTTGGTGCCTGAGTTTCTGGAAGGGCTCCTTCGTGGAGACGAAGCCGAGGTCGAAGAGGACCTTGTGCCAGAAACGGGCGTAAAGGAGGTGGAGCACCGCGTGCTCGGCTCCTCCGACATAACAATCAACCGGTCCCCAGGATTTTTCGAGGTCCTTATCCCAAGCGGCCGCGGTATTTTGGGGATCGATAAAACGCAAATAGTACCAGCACGACCCCGCCCACTGCGGCATGGTGTTCGTTTCGCGTTTGGCCGGTCCCGAGCATGAGGGGCACTTGGTATTGACCCAGTCGGCGACGTTCGCCAAAGGCGATTCGCCCGTCCCGGTGGGCTTAAAGTCGGCCACCTCGGGCAATCGCAGCGGCAGCTGCGATTCAGGTACAGGGACAACTCCGCACTTCGAGCAGTGCACTATCGGTATGGGCTCACCCCAATACCGTTGCCGCGAAAAAAGCCAGTCGCGCAGTTTATAGTTTACCCGCTTGGCTCCGAGGCCCTTCTCTTCAAGCCAAGCGATAATCTTTTCCTTGGCTTTGGGCGTCGTAAGGCCGTCCAGGAGTCCCGAATTCGTTGCCGTTCCATCCCCCGTGAACGCCGTGCTTTCCTCGAGCGCCGTCCCCGCGGGAGGCGTCACGACGGTGACGATATCGATATTGTACTTGACCGCGAACTCATGATCCCGCTCGTCATGCGCCGGCACCGCCATGATGGCGCCCGTGCCGTAGGACCCGAGCACGTAGTCCGCGATGTAGACCGGGATATTCTTCCCGTTGACGGGATTGATCGCGAAGCCCCCGGTGAACACCCCGGTCTTGTCCTTCTGAAGCTCCGTGCGCTCGAGGTCGGACTTGTTCCCGGCCGCGGCGGCGTAGGCAGTCACGGCCTCCTTCTGCGCGGGCGTCGTGATTTTGCTCACGAGCGCGTGCTCCGGGGCGAGGACCATATAGGTCGCGCCGAAAAGAGTGTCGGGACGGGTGGTGAAGACCTTGATCTCGTCGCCGCCCTCCGACTTGAAGGTCACCTCGGCGCCCTCGGAGCGCCCGACCCAGTGCCGCTGCATCGAGATCGTGCTCTCGGGCCAGTCGAGGCCGGAGAGATCGGACTCGAGACGGTCGGCGTACGCCGTGATCTTGAGGACCCACTGGCGGATGCTCTTGCGCTCGACCTTGGTCCCGCAGCGCTCGCACGCCCCGTTGAAGACCTCCTCGTTGGCGAGGCCGGTCTTGCACGACGGGCAGAAATTGATCGGAGCCGTGCTCTCGTAGGCGAGGCCCTTCTTGAACAGCTGCAGGAAGATCCACTGCGTCCATTTGTAATAGCCGGGATCGGTGGTGTCGACCTCGCGGTCCCAGTCGTAGGAGAAGCCCAGCGACTTGATCTGGCGGCGGAAATTCTCGACGTTGTCGCGCGTGACCTTCGCCGGATGCACGCCCGTCGCGATGGCGAAGTTCTCCGCGGGCAGGCCGAACGCGTCCCAGCCCATCGGGTGCAGCACGTCGAAGTCCTTCATGCGCTTGTAGCGGCACAGGATGTCGGTGGCGGTGTAGCCCTCGGGGTGGCCGACGTGGAGGCCGGCGGCGGAGGGGTAGGGGAACATGTCGAGGCAGTAGAACTTCCGGCCGGGGCGCGGCGTTTTCGGCGCGCGGAAGACCCCTTCGGCCTCCCACTTGTCCTGCCACTTCTTCTCGATCTCGGCGAAGGGGATATGTTCGGTCTTCACACGAGGATTATAGCGAACTATCCTTGAGGATAGCCGGGGTGAGAGGGAAGCCGCCCCTCGACCCGACTGTTTCCGGAAACAGTCGGCCGAGTCAAGGTCGGCGGCGGGGGGAGTGGGAGCGGGCGTGGCCGGTTTTTACGACCTGGCGGCCGCGGCTGATGACGAAGGAACCGGCGGGCGCGTCGTCGGTGATGCTGGTGCCCGTCGCGATGAAGGCCCCGCGGCCCACGGTGACCGCCGACACGACATGGCAGGCGGCGCCGATGAAGACGTCGTCCTCGATGACGGTCCGGCGGGCGTCGTCCGGCCCGCAGGACAGGAAACCGCGGCCGATCTCGACGCCGCGCCCCACCTCGCAGTTCCCGAGATAGCTGTGGCCTCCCGCTTTGCTGCCCCGGCCGAGGCGCGTGTTCTCGAGCTCCGCGTAGCATCCCGCCGACGCCTCGTCGTCGAGGCGCGAGCTCGCGATCCTCGCGAAAGGGCCGACGCGGCAGCGCTTGCCCAGGCGGCTCGACTCCACGACGGACGAGAGCCGCACGACGCTCCCCTCGCCGATCTCGGCGTTCGTCAGCCGGCAGCCGCCCTCCACGACGGCGCCGGGAGCCAGCCGGCACGCGGGGTCCACGATGGTGGTGCTCGGGTCCGTCAGCAGGACGCCAAGCCGCAGCAGTTCGCCGTTGAGCCGCGTCTGCAGAAGGCGCTCGGCGGCCGCGAGGCTGTCCGGCCCGGCGATCGCGAGCGCGTCGCCTGGATCGCGCAAGGAGACCGGCTCGCAGGGGAGCTCGCCGTCCGCGTCCAGGGCCTCCCGGCGGAAGCACCAGGCTCCGGCGGGGGAGCCATCGGGGGAGGATAGGAAGGTGCAGGCGGATTCGCCCGCCGCGTGCCGGGCTAGGAGCGCTTCGAGGTCGGGGGGGGACAGGAGCACGCGGGCGCCGTCGAGCACCAGAACGTCGCGCTTCTCGGGCTCGGCCGCCGCCGCCGCGCGCGCGGCGGCCCGAGGCGACGCCTGCGAGCCGTAGAAGCGCACTCCGTGAAGACCGCGCAGCGCCCGCGCCAGCTCGGCCTCCGTGGCCGTGCCCGAGACTCCGACGGCCCCGCGCGGGAGGCCGGCCGCGGCCGCGAGCGTCCAGGCGATCATGGGCCGGAAGTAAACCGGCGAGGCGGCTCCCGGGACCGAAGGGCCCTTCGAGGCGGGGGAGAGGACGACGACGTGCGGAGCCGTCGGCTCCGCTTCACCCGGACTTCCCATGCTTCCTCCTCGCGCTTTCATTCTACGTCCGCGTCCCGGGCGCGTCCATGTCCGCGCGGTGAAAAATGCATCACGGCCGCGTCCCGGGCCCGTGACGGCGGCGTTCAAATAATCCCTAAATCCCCGAAACGGCCTTGCGGCCCGCCGTTTCAGCATGTATCGTGTTGTGGCCGCATGACGCAGACGTTGCCCAGTCGTGACCTCGCCCGCAGTCCCCGGCGAGAGGCCGCCCGCCCGGGCGGCGATGAGACCGCGCCCATAAGGCGCGCATCCGCCGTCGGGAGGGCCCAGGCCCCCATATGACGAATGACCGCAGGAAGTCCCGCTTATTGTGCGCCGCACTCCTCATCGCCGCCTCCGCGCTGCCCGCGGAAGCGGCCTTCCAGTATCCTTTAGCGAGCGCCCGCAGCGCCGCTTTGGGCGGCGTGTCGGTGTACGGGGAGCCCGAGTCGGGGGCGTTGTTTCAAAACGCCGCCTCCGCGGCCGGGCTCGAGCGGGCGGAGGCGTATTTCCTTTATAACAAGCTCTACGCGGGCCAGGAGAGCGCCGATATCGGCCAAGGCCTCATCGCCGCGGCCGTGCCCACGCGCATCGGCGTGCTCGGCGTCGGCGTCGCCAACTTCCACGCGGCGGGCCTGCTCGACGAGCGCATGGCCTCGGTGAGCCTCTCGCGCCGCCTGTTCGGCAGGGTCTCCGGCGGCCTGGCCGCGAAGTACCTGCATCACGACTATCTCACGGGCTCGGATCCGCTCGCGGCGTCCGATCCCGTATTCGCCAACGGCACCTCCAAGGGCGCCGTCGCGTTCGACGCCGGCCTGAAGGCGGACCTCACGGAGTCCTTCTCCGCGGGCGCCTCGGTGCGCAACATCAACAGCCCCGATGTGGGCCTCGCCTCCGAGGACCGCGTGGCCCGCGAGTACCAGGCGGGGGCGAGCTACGACGTCAAGCCGTGGGGCCTGCGCATCAGCGGCGACCTGCTGTACCGCGACGACATGTTCGGCTCGGCCGAAGACCGCGTGGTCCCCGCCGCGGGCGTCGAGAAGCGCTTCATGGGAGAGCGCGTCGCCTTTCGCGCCGGCGCGAACACCGAGCAGATCAGCGCCGGCATCGGCGTCGACGTGGGAAAATTCAGCTTCGACTATGCCGTCATCATCGCCCGCAGCCTGGCGTCGGACAACGCCGGGACGCACATGATCGGACTCAAATACCGTTTTGGCGAGGAAAAATAAAAAACTATGAAAAAAATGATCAAGTCCGCAGCCGCCGCCGTGCTTCTCGCGCTTTCCGCGCAAAGCGCGGGGGCCGCGAGCGCGTACGACCAGACGGCCCTGAGCCTGGGCCCGGTGATGTTCCTGAATATGGACCCGTCCGCGGCACCCGTCGACCTCAGCGGCAATGGGCACGTCGGCTCATATAAGGGCGGGACCCCGGCGTCCGCGACGATGCCCAACGGGGAGAAGGCCCCGTCCTTCAACGGCTCGAACCAGTACCTGAGCGTGCCGTCCTCGCCGAAGCTCTCGGTTCCGACCAAGAGGGTGCTCACGATCGTCGCCTGGATCAAGCCGAGCACCCTGCAGTTCCCCAACACCGAGAACGAGGACTTCGTCTACATCCTCGGCAAGGGCCTTCCGGGCGCCTACGAGTACGCCAACCGCATGTACTCGAAGGTCAACTCGGCCAACCGCCCCAACCGCATCTCCGTCTATCAGTGGAACCCCAGCGGCGGGCTGGGCTCCGGCAGCTACTTCCAGGACGCGGTCAACACGACGGACTGGATCATGCTCACCGACGTCATCGACATGAACAAGGGCACGATCGACATTTACAAGAACGGCGTGCTGCGCGATTCGACGCCGTTGAGCCAGTACAACGTGACTCCGCAGGCGACCAACTCGCCCTTCAACATCGGCACGCGCAACTACAACAGCTGGTTCCAGGGCGCGGTCGGCAAGGTGTCCGTGCATGACCGCCTGCTCACCACGGCGGAGCTGGCCAGCCTGTACAAGGCGATGATGACGGGCGGGAGCGTCCCGTCCGACACGACGCCTCCTTCCATCTCGGGCATCTCGCCCTCGGGCATCACCTCGTCCGGCGCGTCCATCGCTTGGACCACGAACGAGGCCTCCGACTCGCAGGTGGAGTACGGCCCGACGACCTCTTACGGGCAGTCCACCCCTCTCGACACGACGCGCGTCACGGCGCACTCCACGGCGCTCTCGGGGCTGCAGAGCTCGACGCTCTACCATTACCGGGTGAAATCCCGGGACGCCGCCGGCAACCTGGCGACGTCGGCTGATCAGACGTTCACGACCCTCGCGGCCGTGACCCCCTTGCCCGCGGGCTGCGTCAACAGCGCGGGGACGTGGCAGAACCTGGCCCACGCGAGCCAGAACGGGACGTTCACGGCGGAGTACGACGCGACGCCCTCGGCGGCGATCGTCGACGGCGTGACCGGCCTTTCCCGCGGGCCCGCCTCGGGCTACACGGCGTTGGCGGCGTCGGTGCGCTTCAACAACGCCGGACGGATCGACGCCCGCAACGGGGCGGCTTACGCCGCGGCGGCCGCCGTCCCCTATGCGGCGGGGCTGAAGTACCGCGTGCGCCTGGTCGTGAACACGGCGGCCAAGACCTACTCGGCCTACGTGCGTCAGGGGACGAATGCGGAACGGCTCATCGGCCGGGACTACGCCTTCCGAACGGAGCAGGCGACGGTCGCCTCGCTCGACAACCTGGGCGTCATGGCCTCCAGCGGCGAGACTTTATCCTGCGCGCTGGCGGTCAAGGCCGTGGATACCACGGCCCCGGTCGTCTCGCTGACGGCTCCGGCCGAGGGGGCGACGGTGTCGGGGACGGTGAGCGTGACGGCCTCGGCGACCGACGACGTCGGCGTGGCCTCGGTGCAGCTCAAGCTCGACGGCGCGAACCTGGGGCCGGCTCTGACCGCGGCTCCCTATACGTACGCCTGGGACACCAAGCTCGCGGCCAACGGCGCGCATAGCCTGACGGCGACGGCGACGGACGCCGCGGGCAACGGCGCGACATCGGCGGTCCGCGCGTTCACGGTGAACAACGCCGTACCCGTGCCCGCGGGCTGCGTCAACAGCGCGGGGACGTGGCAGAACCTGGCTCACGCGAGCCAGAACGGGACGTTCACGGCGGAGTACGACGCGACGCCCTCGGCGGCGATCGTCGACGGCGTGACCGGCCTTTCCCGCGGGCCCGCCTCGGGCTACACGGCGTTGGCGGCGGCGGTGCGCTTCAACAACGCCGGACGGATCGACGCCCGCAACGGCGCGGCTTACGCCGCGTCGGCCGCGGTCCCCTATACGGCGGGGACGAAGTACCGCGTGCGCCTGGTGGTCAACACGGCGGCCAAGACCTACTCGGCCTACGTGCGTCAGGGAACCGGTCCCGAGCAGCTCATCGGCCAGAACTACGCCTTCCGCACCGAGCAGGCGACGGTCGCCTCGCTCGACAACCTGGGCGTGCTGGCCTCGAGCGGCGAGACGTTGGCCTGCGCTTTGGCGGTCAAGGCCGTGGATACCACGGCTCCGGTCGTCTCGCTGACGGCCCCGGCCGCCGGCGCCAAGCTGTTGGGCACGGTGAGCGTTACGGCCTCGGCGTCGGACAACGTCGGCGTGGCCTCGGTGCAGCTCAAGCTCGACGGCGCGAACCTGGGGCCGGCCTTGACCGCGGCCCCCTATACGTACGTCTGGAGCACGACGGGCGTCCCTGACGGCGCGCACAGCCTGACGGCGACGGCGACGGACGCGGCCGGCAACGGCGCGACGTCGGCGGCGATCGCGGTGACCGTGGCCAACACGGTCTCCGCGCCCGCGGTCTGCGTCAACAGCGCGGGGACGTGGCAGAACATGGCTTACATGAGCCAGTCGGGGACGTTCACGGCCGAGTTCGACGCGACGCCCTCGGCGGCGAACATCGACGGCGTGATGGGGCTCTCCAAGGGCCCCGCCGAGTCCTACAACGTCCTGGCGGCGGCGGTGCGCTTCAGCAACCGCGGCCTCATCGAGGCCCGCAACGGCGGAGCCTACGCCGCGGCGTCCGCCATCCCCTATACGGCGGGGACGAAGTACCGCATGCGTCTCGTCGTGAACACGGCGGCCAAGACCTACTCGGCCTACGTGCGCCAGGGAACCGGCGCCGAGCGGCTCATCGGCTCGGGCTACTCGTTCCGGTCCGGGCAGGCGGGCGCGGCGTCCCTGGACAACCTGGGGCTGCTGTCGACCGGCGGCTCGGTCTCGGCGTGCGCCTTGGCCGTCAACGCGACGGCTCCTTCCTTCGGCTCGACCGACCGGTTCGGCGTCAACCAGCTCTACCAAACGGTCGCCAACGGCAAGGAATGGTGGTCGACGTGGACCAACGGAGTGCCCCGCACCTTCACCGGCGTCGATCCGCAGGACCCGTGGTTCAACGCCGACCACGGCAACGCCAGCTACAGCGTGGACGGCAACGGGCTGTTCAAGATCAGCGGCCCGGTGCCGCGCATGTACATCCACGACCCCCAGAAGCTCAAGAGCTGGCGCAACGTGGAGATGACGGTGTACGCGATGCGCGTGGCCGACTCCGGCACCGCCTGGGGCGGCATCGTGGGAATCGCGCGCAGCAACCATGGGACCACGGGCGCGGAGACGTCCAACCTGTGCGACACGCGCGGGATGGGGGCGCGCATCCGCTACGACGGCTACACCGACATCGAGAAGGAGACCAGCCATCCCAGCTCGACCGTCGTCAGCCGCAAGCAGGTCTGGTCCGGGGGCATGCCCTACAATAAGTGGATCGGCTACAAGTACGTGATCTACGACCAGGCCGACGGCAACGTGAAGGTCGAGACTTATCTCGACGAGACCGACGGCCTCGCCGGCGGCAGCTGGCGCAAGATCAACGAGATCGTCGATGACGGCACCAACGTCGGCGCGGGCGGCGCGCCCTGCGCGGCGGGCATCGACCCGCGCCTCAGGCTCACCAACAGCGACGCGCGGCCGGGCAGCGAGTCGGGCAAGCCCAACATCACGGTGTACTTCCGCTCCGACAACGTCGGCACGAACGGCCTGGTCTACAAGAAGATGAGCGTCAGGGAGATCAACCCCGCGGGCCTCTCGATCGCCTCGCTGGCGGACGCTGAGCCGTCCCTGGCCGCGGCGGCGACGACGGGCCGGGCTCCCCAGAAGTTCCTGAGCCCGGCGCGCCGGGACGGCATCAACGACACGGCGGTGTTCGGGCCGAACGTCGAGGAGGTCCGCATCGTCGACGTCGGCGGACGCTCGGTCTTCCAGCGCCGGCGCGACGGGGGTGTCCCGATCGTGTGGAACGCCAGGGACGGCAATGGGCGCGCGGTCGGCTCCGGGGTCTATATCGCCAAGATCAAGGATTCCGTGGAGGGGGAGGTCTTCCAGTCCTTCGCGGTGGTGAAGTGACGCCGGCGTAGGGACGTCGAAAAATTCAGACCTCGCTTCCATGGCCTCGCGGGCGGCCGCGACGTATTCTTAGGCATGATCTTCTCCCGTTATTACGGAGGCCGGAGCATCGACGACGTCGCGGCCACGGTGAAGCGCCTGGCCGCCGGCGGGATGGCCTCGTGCGTCGCGCTGCTGCCCGGGCTCCGGTTCCGGCCTCGCGGCGTCGACCGGGAGACGGCCCGCGTCCTGTCGGTCCTGCCGGCGCTCGAGGCCGCGGGGCTTAAGGCCGACCTGACGGTCAAGCCCTCCCAGCTCGGCCAGCGGTGGGCGCCCGCCGAGTGCCGCGCCGCCCTATCCGAGATCGCGGGGCGGGCCGGCGAGCGCGGCGCTTTCGTGTGGATCGACATGGAGCGCGCCCGCGACGTGAACCGGACGATCGCGGATTTTCTCGCCTTGCGCCGGGAGCACGAGAACGTCGGCCTGTGCCTGCAGAGCTGCCTGAGACGCACCGAGGACGACCTGATGGAGCTTCTGCGGGGACGGCATCCGGTGCGCCTGGTGAAGGGCTATTTCCGGGAGAGCCGCGCCGACCGCTTCGACACCTGGCGCGAGACCACGGCGAACATGAAGCGCCTGCTCGGACCGCTGATCGCCGGAAGCTCCCGGCCCGCGCTCGGCACGCACGACGAGAGCGTGACGGCGGAGGCGGCGCGCCAGCTCGCCCTTCATCCTCGGCCGGAGTTCGAGTTCCAGTTATTCCTCGGCGCCAAGCCGGCGCTCGCGGAAAGGCTGGTCCGAGACCGTCGCAACGTGCGGATATACGTGCCGTACGGGAGGCTGATCCGCTACTTCATCCACACCTTCCCGCAGATGGACGTGCCGCGCAACGTGCAGCGAATCCTCGGACGGCCGGTCGTCCGGTGATAAAAATCGGCATCTCGGGCTGGACCTATCCGCCGTGGCGCGGGGTTTTCTATCCGAAGGGCCTTCCTCAGCGCCGCGAGCTCGAGTACGCCTCGCGCCGGGTCGGCTCGATCGAGATCAACGGGACCTTCTACTCCCTGCAGCGCCCGGAGAGCTGGGTCCGCTGGCGGGAGGAGACGCCCGAGGGCTTCGTGTTCGCGGTCAAAGGCCCCCGCTTCATCACGCACGTTCGGCGGCTGCGGGACCCGCGGACGCCGCTCGCGAACTTCTTCGCCTCGGGGCCGCTGCTCCTGGGCCGCAAGCTCGGCCCCATCCTGTGGCAGCTGCCCCCGAGCCTGCGCTTCGAGCCGCGCCGGCTCGAGCGGTTCCTCGAGCTGCTGCCGCGCACGACCTCGGCCGCCGCGGAGCTCGCGCGGCGCCACGACTTACGCGTGTCCGGCCGCTCCTGGCCGCGGACCGTGGAGGACGCCCCCCTGCGCCACGCCCTCGAGGTCCGCAACGCGTCCTTCCGGACGCCGGAGTTCCCGGCCATGCTGCGCCGGCACGGATTGGCGCTCGTCGCCGCCGATTCGGCCGGAAAATGGCCGTTCTTCGACGAGCGCACCGCGGACTTCTCCTACGCGCGCCTGCACGGCGACGAGGAGCTCTACGCGAGCGGCTATTCGTCCGCCGCGCTTCGGCTATGGGCGCGGCGCGTGCGCGCTTGGACCCGCGGCGGGCGCGACGCGTTCGTGTACTTCGACAATGACGTCAAGGCGAGGGCGCCGCGCGACGCGATGTCGCTGGCGAAGCTGCTCGGCGCCGAGCCCGCGAGCCGCAAAGGAGGAAGAAATGGAACGCGAGAATATGACCGAGCTGCTGTACCAGGCCCTCGAGACGGAAAGGGGAGGCGTGGAGGTGTACGACGCCGCCCTGAGCTGCGTCGTCAACGCGGACCTCAAGGGGGAATGGGGCAGGTACCGGGAGCAGACGAAGCGCCGCGTCGAGATCCTGACCGGAGTCCTCGACGCTTTCCAGCTCGAGCCGGAACGGCGGACGCGCGGGATGGAGATCGTCGCGCAGAAGGCGCAGGCGCTGGTCAAGGCGATGGAGAAGGCCCGCGAGGATCTCGAGCCCGCCGGCGCCCAGCTGGCCGCCGCAGAGTGCGTCGTCGACGCCGAGACGAAGGACCACCTCGATTGGGAGCTGCTGGGCGAGGCGGCCAAGAAGCTGGAAGGCGAGGAAGCCGACGTTTTGAGGAAGGCGGTCGATGAGGTGGAAAACGAGGAGGACGAGCATCTCTACCGCACGATGGACTGGTCACGTGAGCTGTGGATGGAGTTCCTCGGGCTTCCCGCGGCCCTGCCTCCGCCTGGGGAGAACCAGCGCGCCGTGACCGCGAACGCCGCCGCGCGCGCCAAGCTGCGGCGCGGCACGATCATGGGGCGTCGGCGGCACGCGTCCGGCAAGAGGCGCGCCGCCAAGGCTTAGGGGACCTTCGACCCAGCGACGGCAGTCGAAGGTCCCACCGTAAAGGTAGTGCGATTGTCCGTCCCGGGCGGCGGAAAAAAACGCCGGGAGCGCGGCGGGCGCGTGGTAGCATCACGGTCATGGGAACCCGCGTTCGCCGCGCGACGGCCGCCGCCGTCTCGCTCGCCGTCCTCCTCGCGCCTTGGCCGGCGTGGGGGCAGGCCGCGCGGGTCATCGTCCCGGTCCGCGCGCCGGGCGCCTCGGTCGGGGCCGCCTCCCCCTCCGTCGTAAGGCCGCCGGGGGGAGGGGCTTCGCCGCTGTTCTCGCCCTCGCTCGCGCCTCTCTCCGCGCCTTCGCTTCGGGTCCTCGCGGCGCCCGTCCCGTTCGAGAGCGCGGCCGGCATCGCCGCGGCGCGCGCGGCCGCTCCGCTCATCGGCGCGGTCAAGGCCCTCCCGCCGGCGGCGATCCCGCTCAAGGCTCTCTCCTTACCGCGTCCCGCCGCCGCGTCCGCGGCCGGCGGCCGCGCTCGCCCCGAGTTCGCGCGCGGTCCCCATGCCGGGCTCGCCGCAGACGTCAGGGCGCACGCCGTCGACCGCGGCTTTGAGTTCGGCGCGAGCCCGGCGGCCGGCGTCGTCGGCGCGGGCGCCGCGCGCCTGCGCGCCGCGAGCGCCGCCGAGCCCGTCCGGCCCGCCGAGCCTCCCATCGCGAAAGCCCCGTCCCGCGGCCTCTCCCTCTCCTCGTCTTTGTGGCTCATCCTGGGCAACGTGGCGCTCATCCAGCTCGGCGTCGAGGCGATGAGCCTGGCGGTCCCGCAGTTCGCGCTCGGCGCCTTCGGCTACGCGACGATGGCCGCGGTCTCCGCGGCCTCCGCCATCGCGCTGGCCGGCGGCAGCCTGCTCGGCAGCTGGTCCTCGGACAAGTTCGGGCCGGAGCGCACCTACATCGGCACCCTCGTCGCGCGCGCGGCCGTGACCGCGGCCCTGGCCGGGCTGTACGCGGCGGGCCTGCTGCCGGCCGCCGCCCTCGTCGGGCTGTTCGCGGCGGACTTCGTGCTCCACTACATGAACTACGTCGCGCTCGACGCGCTCGCGCCGCGCTGGCTCGGCGACGACGCGGGCCGCCTCAACCGCTTCGGCGTGCGCCGGCAGATCGCGATCGACGCCGCCGGCCTGCTCGGGCCTTTCGGCGCCGGCTTGGCGGTCGCCGCGTGGAGCTACGGCTCGGTCTTCTGGGCCTATCCCGTCCTCTTCGCGCTTGCGGCCGCCGGGGGCCTGCTCGCGCTGCGCGGCCGCGCGACCCGCTTCGTGACGGCCCGGCGCTCGTTGAAGTTCAAGAAGACCGACGGCTGGCGAGAGACGCTCCGGACGATCGCGACGACGCCCGCCCTGCGCTGGTCCGTGGCGGGCTTCGCCCTGGTCACCGTGGTCATGATGTCCCTCTACTTCCTGGCCGGCCCCGCCTTCGGGGCCGCCGCCGCGGCCGCCTCGGGCGGCTCGGCCGCCCAGATCACCTCGGTGATGACCGGCCTCTTCGCGGGAGGCGGCATACTCGGCTCGCTCCTCCAGCTGCGCCTGACCAAGCGCATCGAGAGGCGGGGCGCGGCTCTTCCCGCGGGCTCGCGCGACGCCCGCAAGGCCCGCGCTCTGCTGAGGCAGATGGGCTGGGCCTTGGCGGCGATGGGCCTGGCGACCCTCTCGTTCTGGGCGCTTCTCGGCACCGCGCCGCTCGCGGTGTTCCCGGTCTTCGGCCTGTCGGTCCCGCTCTATCTCGCGCAGCTGCTGATGATCCCTCTCGGGGCGGCCTGGGCCGTGCCGACCGTGGGACTGGTCACCATCCTCCAGTCCCAGACGGCCGCCGGCGCCAAGGCGAAGGCCGCCGGCATCAACCGCTTCCTTGCGATGTTCGCTTCCTTCGCGTTCTCGCTCGCTCTCGGGGGGCTGTTCTCCGGGCTGGCCGGGACGGCGGGCTTCGTCGCCCTCGCCGGGATCATGACGGCTTTCGCCGCCGCGACGTTCTTCGCCGGCTGGCGCCTCGCGCGCGCGGGGCGGGAGCCGGCCGCCGGGTGAGTTCCGGCCTTACGGGGACTCGGGCGAAGGCGATTCCGCCGGCCCCGTCGAAACGGAGATCGTGAGCGAAGGGAGGGCGAGGCGTCCGCGCCAGAGGCCCGCGCGCACTGTCGTCGTCGAGGGATAAAGGAACTCGGTCCCGTAGGTCAGCGCGTAGCTCGTGGTCTCGAGCGCCAGCAGGGGGCCCTCGGCGGTCCGGCTCTGCTCGAAGCATAAGGTCCGGCCGGGGAGGATCTTGACCTGCTCGGTGAGCGCGCCCGCCGCGGTGCTCGAGGACGGCAGCGTCTCGTAGGCCCGCGGGCTTTCGCCGACGCCGAGCACCAGCGGGCGCAGCGCCGCGTCGCGCACGAAGTCCACGAAGGCCGGCTTCTTGCCCGCATTCCGGATCTCGACGAGAAGGGAGACGGTCTCGCCGGGGGCGTAGGCGATTTTGGCCGGGCGCGCGCGGGCGCGCAGGCCGCGGGAGGGCTTGCTCCAGCGCGGCGCGGGAGGCAGGTCCGTAAGCCCGCAAAGCTCCGAGCGCTTCAGCGGATCCTCCGGCCGGGTCTTGAGCTTCGCGTCGAGGTCGAAGTAGGCGAGGGAGAACGGGTCGATGCGGGCCTTGCGGAACTTGACGGCCCAGTGCAGATGAGGCCCGGTGACGCGGCCGGTCGCGCCGACCTTGCCGATGATTTGCCCCTTCTTGACCAGGTCGCCGGGCTTGACCCCGATCGCGGAGAGATGGGCGTACTGCGAGGTCAGGCCCAGGCCGTGGTCGAGGATGACCGTGTTGCCCGCGTAGAACAGAGGGTCGGCGAGCAGGACCCTCCCGGCGGCGGGGGCGCGGACCGGCACGCCCTTTTTGGCCCGGAGATCCATGCCGGAGTGCGGCGCGCGCGGCTGGCCGTTGAACACGCGGCGCTCGCCGAAGCGGGCCGTCCGGGCGCCCGGGATCGGCGAGGCGAACGAGCCTTCGAACAGCCGCTTCTCCTCGGTCTTGGAGAACAGCAGATGAAGCCGCACGGACTCGGCCTCGGCGCGTTCGGAGTCGCTCTTGTCGGGCGTGACGAACTTCTGGTTGACCGAGAGCTCGGCCACGGGAAAGCCCCCGTCCAGGATATGAAGGGCCCGGCTCTCTCGCGCCGGCTTGCCGCCCGGGGCGCGCAGGAAGGTCTCGAGCGTCGCCGCGCCCGTCGAGACGTCGAGGTCGAGCCCGGCGAAGGCGAGCCAGGTCCCCGTCGCGGGGCCCGCGAAGAAGTCCAGCGCGCGGCCGCTCAACGACGCCTGCGGCGGCGCCTTGGCGTCGTGGCCGGCGACGCTCAGGAGGATGAGCTCGCCGGGCTGGAACGCGCGCGCCTCGACCTCGAGCGTCGGGCCGGGCGGGGAGGCCGCGCGGACGGGCGCGCAGGCCAGCAGCAGGGCGGCGAGGGCGGAGTTGATCATTCGACCATCTTCTTATACAACACCCGGGCCTTCGCGTTTGAAGGCTCCGCCTTCAATACTTTTTCCAAATGGCCGGAGCACTTCTTCAGCTGGCCCCGCTCGCACAGGAGCTTGGCGAGGTTGAGGCGCGCGTCGAGCTGGTCCGGGTCCGCGGCGAGAGACCTCTCCCACCAGGCGATCGCCCCGTCGAAGTCGCCCGCGAGGTAGGCGAGGTTGCCGAGGTTGTTCAGCGGCCCCGGACGTGAGGGGGCGAGCTCCGCGGCGAGGCGGAAGGCCGCGCGCGCGCCGTCGAAATCGGAGGCCTTGGCCTTAAGGAAGCCGAGCGCCTCGGCCGCGTCCGCGTCTCCGGGGGCGCGGGCGAGGCGGTCCTCGGCCTCGCGCAGAAGCGCCGCGTCGGCGCCGGCGTGAAAGGGCGCCTCCCGCGCGTTGCGGCGCACGGCGAGGGCGGGCTGGACGGAGAGGGCGAAGAAGAGGAGCAGGACGGCCGCGGGAACGGCCGCGGGCGGGGCCGCGCCGGCCGTCCGGGCGGGAAACGCCGACGCGAGCAGGGCGAAGGCGGCGAAAGCCGAGCCGCCGAAGCGCAGGTCCGGCGAGACGAAGGCCGCGGCGAACAGCGCCAACGCGCCCGCCGCGGCGGCTCCGCGCAGGAGACGTCCTCGCGGCTCGTCGTCGCGGCGCAGCAGCAGCCAGGCGGCGACGGGCACGCCGGCCAGCGCCGCCAGGCCGAGAGGCCCGGTCTCGGTCAAGGTCTGGAGGTACTCGTTGTGGGCGAAGTTGACGACGACCTTGCCCTCCGGCCAGCGCGCCTTCAGCGCCGCGGAGGCGAAGGCCGGGAACTCGAGATGGAAGCGCCCCAAGCCGCTGCCGAGCAGCGGGTGCGCGCGCCATAAGGCCAGCGCGTCGCGCCAGATCAAGGCGTGGGTCCACTCGCGGCCCTGAAACGCCCACGCCGCGGCGCCTGCCGCGGCGGCGGCCGCGCCGAGGGCCGCCGCGAGGGG
>JAKFCD010000038.1:0-1759 GCA_036676805.1 Elusimicrobiota bacterium | reverse complement strand
CCTGTCCGTCGTAAGCCCGCGACGGGCGGAAGGCGTCCAGGCCTTCCGGGCCCCGGGGTTTCGCCCCCCCGGGCAGTCCGCCGCCCCCACGCCCCCGTTTCTCCGCAAGCACAGTTCCTCACCACGCAAGGGTCCGGGCGACGATTACAGGACGACGTTTCCCGCTCGATCGCACCCCGCCGCACGTTGATGGCCCTGGCGCCAGACGCCCTCCCCCGCGACGGGATGGGGAATGATAAGGCCCGTGGGGGCGGTGCTATGAATAGAGTTCGGGAAAAGCGGAAGGCGTTGAAAGGGCCGCATGTTTTTCCGCCAATGCGACTATATCCGGCGGGCAGCGTCATTGTTACATCCCTGTTCGCGCAGCGAATGGGGGGAGAGGCAGGACATAACCCCGCGCAAGACTCACGCCGGAAGCAATTGCCGCACAACCCCGCCGCGATTAGCCTGCTCAAATGATTTGCGCGACGCGCCGGATATTCCTCGCCCAGGCCGCTCTGGGCCTGACCCTGACGGGGTGTCATTCCGCCATCCAGCGCAGCCGCCTGGCGGTCTTCGATGCGATGTGGAAGACCGTGGATGAGTGGTATTTCGATCCTGCGATGGACGGCGTCGACTGGAAGGCCGTCCGGCGCGAGTGGCGACCACGCGCCGCCGCGGCGGAGACGCCCGCCGCGCTTTATCTGGATGTTCTGGTTCCGATGCTGGACCAGTTCCGGACCTCGCACGTCGAGATTCGTCCGCCGGGCGAGCTCATGCTGTCGAGGGGCCGCTCCTTCAGGCTTCCGAGGCAGAAGGCGGGCCTTCCGGTCTTTCTCGGCCGCGAGGACGAAGCCGGCATGGGAGCCGTGCTGACATGGACCGGCACCGCCTTCCTCGTCGAGGACGTCGTCGTTGGCGGCCCGGCGGATGAAGCCGGCCTTCGTCCGGGCCAGTCGGTCCGGATTTCCGGCCTCAGTCTGCCGAAGACCGGGCGCGCCCTCCAGCTCGCCGACGTAGCTTCCGGCGCAAGGGTCGACGTCAACTGGTCGCCCAGGACCGCGCTTGCGGCCACCGAATGGCGCGAACGGCCTGATGGGACCGGGTATCTCAGATTCAACGCGTTCGAGCCCCCGGATGTGGCGTGGGTTATCAAGACGCTCAAGGAAGCGAACGACCGCCCTGTTATGCTCGACCTCCGACAGAATGGCGGCGGCCTGATTGTCGAGATGGTTCGGCTATCCTCCTGCTTGCTTCCCCCGGACGCGGCTCTCGGCGTCTTTAAGGGCCGAAAACGCGACTATCGGATGGGTGCGACCTCCGGAGGCAAGGTTTTCGACGGACCGCTCGCCGTTCTGGTGGGTCCAAGGACCGCGAGCGGCGCGGAGGTGACCGCCGCGGCGCTGCAGCATCACGGCCGCGCGCGCCTTTTCGGGTTGCAGACCGCGGGAGCCGTCCTGGCTTCGCAGATATTCCCGCTGCCAGACGGTGGCAGCCTAATGGTGCCCTACGCGGACTATTTGGCTCCCTCGGGCGGAAGAATCGAGGGCCGGGGCGTTGCGCCCGATGTCCTTGCACCGCGGACGCCGCGAAGCTTCGCCAATCGGTCGGACCCCGCGATCGACGCCGCATTGGGCTGGCTGCGTAGCGGCCAATGAAAAGCCCCCGGCGTTTCCGCCGGGGGCCCTTCGATACGCTTACTGAACTCCCGGGCGCCTTAGCGGGCGGCCTGGAACTTTTCGACCGAGGCGGTGACGCGCTCGTTGATCGGCTTGAAGCT
>JAKFCD010000037.1:0-3988 GCA_036676805.1 Elusimicrobiota bacterium | reverse complement strand
TCCGGAGGCGGGGCGGCCGCGGCGGTCGCGACGGCCGCGGGCCGGGACGCCGGCCGGACGGTGCAGCCGTTCTCCATGTTCGGGGGATGCTTCAGCTTTCCCGAGAAGAAGGAGATGAACGACTCATATTCGGCGGAGGCGTTCGCGTCGCGCGCGTCCTGGTCCGCGTAGGGAAGCCGCCCGTTCTCGTCGACGTCCGTGCCGGAGCCCAGGAACATGTGCCCGCGCCAGACCTGCGCGCCGCTGGCGCTGTCGAAGACCTGGGCGACGGCGTCGCGTTCGTACGTCGCCCGCGTCGCGTTCGGCGTCCCGGGCGTCTTCAGCCGGTCCGACAGGAAATCGCCGAGCGCCTCGCCGCCGGTTCCCCGGGCGTACTTCTCGCCGCGCCAGTCCTTGACCCAGAGCACGAGCACGCCGAGACGGGCGTCGCGCCGCGGCATATGGGCGAGCAGCCCGGAGGTGACCTCGCCCCCGTTGGCCCACTTGCGCGGCGACGGCGCCGACAGCAGGGCATGAGGCAGCTTCTCCCGCGCCTCGACGTGGCCCATCACCTGCCAGCAGCCGCTCGCGCGCAGGCGCTGCTCGATGTTGCCGAGGATCATCTCCTGGGCGGCGGAGAACTTCGTGCTTCCGGCGACGACGACGAGGTGAGTCAGCCCGCGGTAGGCGGCCGGGTCGACGGCCTCGGCCTTCGGCTTCGGGAAGAGGACGTCGAGCAGCGCGGCGCGCGCGGGGGTGGCGGCGAGCGCGAGGGCCAGGGCCGAGGCGAGGCGCGTCACGGCTTCTTCGGCGTCCAGGCCGAGCCGAGCAGTTCCGGCGTGTAGCCGGGAGGCACGACGCCGGCGGTCGCGTAGCGGTACAGGACGCAGAGATAGATCTGCCCCGCGACGCCGAGCGCGTAGGAGAACGCGGCCGCCGCGAACAGCCACGCGGCCAGCGCGATCACGACGGGCCAGAGGGTCTGCGTCGCGTACGCGGCCCAGCCGCCGAGAGCGCCGGCGACGAAAAGCCCCGCCATCACGATGAGGCCGCCGATCTGCAGGCCGGCGTAGCCCCCCAGCGCCTCCCCCCACGCCGCGCGGATGACGGCGGCCGAGCGCTTGACCACCTCGAGAGGGTTCTCCGTCGTCTTCTCGACGACGAGGACGGGGATGACGAACACGGAGGCCACG
Source organism: Elusimicrobiota bacterium (assembly GCA_036676805.1). GTDB lineage: Bacteria > Elusimicrobiota > Elusimicrobia > UBA1565 > UBA9628 > GWA2-66-18. The sequence goes on along the minus strand of JAKFCD010000037.1, from coordinate 2,816 downwards.
CTCCAGGCGACGCCGATGAGGCGGATGATCCAGCGCCCGAAGAAGCCGAAGCGCTCCTCGAGCGCCTTGATCATGAGCCCGACGACGCCGGCGAACAGGGTCCACATCAGGATGGGTTTTATCTTGGTCAGAGCGAAAGCGATGCCCTCGGCGACCGAGACGCTGTTGCCGTCGAGGGCGTCGAAGATCTCATGGACGAAGGCCACGTTGAAGAAGGCGGCGAGGAACATGGAGAGGAAGTACGCGAGGACGAAGTAGGCCAGCGCCTCCTTGGACAGGGACACGTGGCGGTCCCGGCCTTTGAGGCGGTCGACGGCGTCGGGCGGGCTCGCGACGATGAGGCGGGAGCCGACCTCGGCCCAATGGGCGGCCTCGGTGTACTTGTGCGAGGACGGCTGGAGGACGATGGGCGTCAGGAACAGGCTCCCGATGACCATGGTCAGGACGGCCGTCGCGAACGGGAAAAGAAGCAGTCGCGGGTTGGATCGCATGACGGCGAACGAATTGCCCAGCAATACGAAGCCGTTCTTGAAGCGGTCGATGAAGTTCATGGGCGCAGTATAACCCCTGTAATCTGAAGCCGCCAGTGCTTGACAGGCTCCCCGCGTTCGTGCTATCATGTCGTCGTTCGCCCTTCCAACGTCTTGGGAGACGCGTTTCTTAAGAAGTGGCTGCCGTCTTGAGCCACTTTTTTTATTGATTTTTATTGAGATAAACCATGGACGCCAAACAGATCGAAGAGCTTCTGACCCCCCTGATCGAGCAGGAGGGCGGCGAATTGGTGGACCTTCAGTGGCGGAAGGAAGGCCCCCAATGGGTGCTCCGCCTGTTCCTGGACAAGCCCGCCGGCATCACGCTCGACGACTGCGCTTACTTCTCGGACCGGGTCGGCGCGACCCTCGACGAGGGCGACAAGATCGCCCGGTCCTACGTGCTCGAGGTGTCCTCGCCGGGCCTCGATCGCGTGATCAAGAAGGACAAGGATTTCGAGCGCTTCGCGGGTAAGCCCGTGAAGCTGAGGCTCAAGCTGCCGGAGAACGGCCAGCGCCGGTTCGCCGGCGTGCTGAGGGGCCTGAAAGAAGGGAAGATCGAGGTCCAGGTCGAGAAGGACCTCAAGGCGTTCTCGCGCGAGAACGTCGACGAGCTTCGGCTCGACGACTCGGCCGCGGCGGATTTCTCGGAGGATTGAATTTATGAGCAAATCGGAACTGATGACGGCGTTGGAGCAGATCGCGCGCGAGAAGAACATTCCCGTGGACGAGATCCTGTCCATGATCGAGGGCGCGGTCGTGTCCTCGCTGCGCAAGCACGTCGGCAAGAACGCGGATATTAGAGCGTCCATCGACCGTGAGAGCGGCATCTTCTCCGCCGTCGTGGCGAAGAAGGTCGTCGAGACCGTCGTCGATCCGGAGCTCGAAATGACCGAGAGCGACGCCCAGAAGATCAAGAAGGGCGCGAAGGTCGGCGACGAGCTGATCTACCCCGCCCCCGCCGCGGACTTCGCCCGCATCGCCGCCCAGACCGCCAAGCAGGTGCTGACCCAGCGCGTGCGCGAGGTCGAGCGCGACAAGCTGTACGAGGAGTTCAAGCCGAAGGAAGGCGAGGTCGTCTCCGGCTCCGTGCACCGCTTCGTCGAGCGCAGCATCATCGTCGACCTCGGCAAGACCGAGGGCGTTTTGCCCCCGCGCGAGCAGATCCGCCGCGAGCGCTACAACATCGGCGGCAACGTGCGCGCCGTCATCCTGCGCGTGGACAAGTCCCAGCGCGGGCCGGCCGTCGTGCTCTCGCGCGCGGCCGATCTGTTCCTCCAGCGCCTGATGGAGGCCGAGGTGCCCGAGATCGCCGACCGGACCGTCGAGATCGTGCGCATCGTGCGCGACCCGGGCTTCCGCGCGAAGGTGATCGTCAAGTCCAACGACCCGCGCGTGGACGCGATAGGCTCGTGCGTCGGGCTGCGCGGCTCGCGCATCCGCTCGATCATGAACGAGGTCGCCGGCGAGCGCATCGACCTGATCGCGTACGCCGAGGGCGTCGAGGAGTCCCTCGCCGCGGCCCTGGCTCCGGCCAAGGTCTCCTCCGTGCAGGTCATGGACCCCGAGAACCGCATCGCCGAGGTGCTCGTCGCCGAGGAGCAGCTGGCGCTCGCCATCGGCAAGGACGGGCAGAACGTGCGCCTGGCGCAGAAGCTCACCGGCTGGACCCTCGAGGTCAAGGCCGAGCCGGCCAAGCCGTCTAAAGTCGCCGGCGCCGAAGGCGCCGACGCGTCGCTGACGACGCTCGAGGGCGTGGGCCCGAAGACGCTCGAGACCTTGATCAAGGCCGGCATCACCACCGCGGCGAAGCTCGCGGAGGCGTCCGCCGAGGACCTCAAGACGGCCGGCGTCGGCGAGAAGACCGCGGCCAAGATCATCGCGAACGCGAAGGCCTCCTTGGAAAAGGCGTAGGCCTAGGACTCTTCTGGGTCCCCGGCAAAATGCTATAATTCGTTCGTAATGGAAAAGAAGCCCACGAAAAAGACTCCGGTCAAGAAACCCGCCGCCGCGAAGCCCGCGACCGCCAAGGCGAAGGCCGCCCCCAAGAAAGCCAAAGGCACGGCCGCCGAGGTTCGCGCCACTCAGGAGGAGGGCTCGATCGCGCCCCCCACCGCCAATCTCGTCTCCGCGTTCGCGATGTTCAAGAAGCGCAACGTGTCCACCGCCGGCCCGACCGTGACGCGCCTCGCCGCCGGCGCCGCTCTCCCGAAGCCGCCCGCTCCCAAGCCCGTCGTCCCGCCGGCGCCGCCCTCGGCCGCCGCGCCCGCGCCGGCACCCGCCGCG
>JAKFCD010000036.1:0-35823 GCA_036676805.1 Elusimicrobiota bacterium | reverse complement strand
GCCTCGGCGCGCGCGCGGCGGCGGCGGCCGAGCGCGTAGCCCGCGGCGAGGCCGGCGGCCAGCGCGAGCGCCGCGAGGACGAAGAGCTTGGGTTCCACCCCTGATTTATATAAAATCCAGGCATGGCCACGAAGGTGCTTCTCATCGACGACGACGCGTCCTTCCGCAAGGCGGTGGGCGACGTGCTGGCTCTCGAGGGCTACACGATCCTCCAAGCGCCGTCGGGCAAGGCGGGCATCATGGCCGCGCAGAAGGAGATGCCCGATCTCGTGATCCTGGATTTGATCATGCCCGGCATGAAGGGGCTCGAGGTGTGCCAGGTCCTCAAGCAGGACATTCAAACCGCGCGCCTGCCCATCATTATCCTCACCGGCAACGACAAGGAGGGGCAGGACATCGCCTGCCTCGACATGGGCGCCGACGACTACCTGACCAAGCCCGTCAAGAGCGCCCGCCTGCTCGCCTACGCCCGCGCGCTGCTGCGCCGCAACGCCGGCGAGGCGCGCGCCGAGCCGCCCGCCAAGCTCGAGGTCGGGGCCCTGAGCCTCGACTATCCGCGCAAGATCGTCAAGATCGGCTCCAAGGAGCACCAGCACCTGACGCCCAAGGAGTTCGAGCTGCTGTACTTCCTCGCCGGACGCACGCCGCAGCCGACGGAGCGAGCGGAGGTGTACCGGGAGGTGTGGGGTGTGGAGGCCCCGTCCGAGGGCGCGCTCAAGACCGTCGAGGTCCACGTGCGCCGCGTGCGCCTCAAGCTCGGCTGGAAGTCGGATCAGTGGCTGGTCAGCGTCTCCGGCCGCGGCTACGCGCTGATCCCCCCGAAGTGAGCGAGGTCCGTCCGCCGCACGCCGCGCTGCTGCGGGCGCCCGCGGGCTTCGAGCCTCGGCTCGTCGCCGCCGTGCTCGCCAAAAACTCCGCGCTGCCCGCCGAGAGCTGGCTGCCGGTCGTGCGCCGCTCCTGGGGCATCGTCGCCGAGCCTTCCGCGGCCGAGGATGCCGAGGCGCTGGCGGCCGCGCTCACCGCCGCCGGCCAGCCCGCGATCGCCGCGCCGGTCTCCCTGCTCGAGGAGCCGCCGCCCGCGGTCGTCGTGACCAAGGCCGAGCTGTCCGGCGACGGCTTCGACGTGGTCGCCGGCCGGGGCGCGGAGGTCGAGCGCCTGACGTGGACGCACCTGAAGGTCGTGTCGGCCGGCGCGGTGATCGAGAGCGGCCTGAAGACCGTGACCGAGGGGCCTTCCCTCGCGGAAAAGTCCGTGCGCCTGGGGATGACCTTGGCGACGGGCCTGCCCCTCCTCGGCGGCAAGGAGAAGTCGCGCCAGGTGGCCGAGACCCGGCGCACCCCGTTCATCGACCTGCTCTTCGCGGCGCCGGCGCGGCGCCTGCGCATACTCGCCGAGGGCTTCGACTACGCCGCGCTCGGACCCTCGATGAGCTACAGCGCCGAGCTGAACTTCCGGGCGATGGCGGCGGAGCTGTGCGGGCGCGCGCCGTCGGCCCTGCGCGGCCGGGGGGCGCGGGGCGTGCTCGCCAAGGCGCCGTCGGGCGCGCTCGATTACGAGTCATTCGACGACGTCCGGCGGGAGGAGCGCTGGCTCTCCGCGCTCTCCGCGCTCGAAGCGGCGCTGTGAGGCGGCGGGCGCTCTTCGCGCTGCTGCTCCTGGCGGCCGCCTGCGCGCCGCCGGCTCCCGGGCGGCCGGAGCCCGGGGCGCGCAATCCCGGCGGGAGCCGCTTCCACCGCTTCAAGGTGCGCGCGAACGCGTCGCCGGAGCGCATCCGCCACGACCTCTCTCTTAAGGAAATCTCGCGCCTGCCCGGGGCGGCCGGCAGCGGCTTGAAGACCCAGGGCCTCACCACGATCAAGCACGAGCTCGCCACGCGCACGCGCTTCAGCACGGCGACGGGCGGCAAGGCCGTCTACGCCTGGTTCGACGACGTCATCCTCGAGGTGGCGATCTCCTCGATCGTCGTCCACATCCCGCGGGAGTACCCGAAGGGCTCCTGCGAGCACGAGATCGTGCTCGAGCATGAGCGCGGCCACGGGCGGACGGCGCGCGAGCAGGCCGCGGTCCTCGCCGCGCGCCTGGAGAGCGCGCTCTCGGCCGCCGAGGACATCCCGACCCGCTTCGATCCCGTCATCTCCCACGACCGCGCCGCCGCCGCCGAGCGCCTCAAGACGGTCCTGGCCAAGGTCGTCGACCCGCACTACGAGCGCTTCGAGCGGGAGCACAAAGCGGCCCAGCAGCGGCTCGACCGGCCGGATCCTTACGACGCGGTGTACCGCAAGTGCACGGGCTGGAAATAGCCGAAGGCTACCAGCGCGCGTGGTCGAGGACGAGCAGTCCGGCGGCGAGCGCCGCGACGGCGCAGGCCCCGGCGGAGAGCTCCCGGCGGCGGCCGCACAGCGTGTACAGCGCGGCGTGGGAGACGAAGCCCCACAGCAGGCCCTGCGTGATCGAGAAGGTCAGCGGGATCAGGGCGATGGTCAGGAAGGCGGGGACGGCGTCCTCGAGGCGGGAGAAGTCGACGCGCGCGACGCTGCGGAACATCAAGGCGCCCACGATCACGAGCACCGGCGCCGTCGCGTAGGCCGGGACCATCCCTGCCAGCGGCGCCAGGAAGAAGCAGGGAAGGAAGCACAGCGCGGTGAAGAAGGAGGTCCAGCCGGTGCGCCCGCCCATCTCGATGCCGGCGGCGCTCTCGATGTAGGCCGTCCCCGAGGAGGTTCCGGCGAGGCCGGCGCCCAAGGTCGCGAAGGAATCCACGATGAGGCCTTCCTTCAGGCGCAGGGGCCTGCCTTTCTCGTCGACGAGGCCGGTCGCGTGCGCGACGCCGACGAAGGTCGAGATCGAGTCGAACAAGTCGGTGAACAGCAAGGAGATGATCGCGGGAAGCAAGGAAAGACGAAGGGCCCCGACCACGTCCAGCTTCAAGAAGACGCTCGAGAAATCCGGCGCGGACGTCAGCGACGGCGGCGCGGCGATCAGGCCCAGCAGCCAAGCCGCGGCCGTGGCGGCGAAAATGCCGGCGAGGAAGGCGAACGGGCTCTTGCGGCGCATGAGGAGGACCGTCAGCGCGCCGCCCGCGAGCGCCAGCAAGGTCCTGCGGTCGAGCGTGCCCAGCTTCACCAAGGTGGCCGCGTCCCCGACGACGAGCCCGGCGTTCTTGAAGCCGATGAAGGCGAGGAACAGGCCGATGCCCGCGGCCGCGCCGACGCGCAGTCCGAGGGGGATCGCCTCGGCGAGCTTGACGCGCAGCGGAGTGGCCGAGACGAGCACGAAGAGGACGCCCGACCAGAACACGGCCCCGAGCGCCGTGGGCCAGGGCACGCCCTGGCCGATGACGATGGAGTAGGTGAAGAACGCGTTTATCCCCATGCCCGGGGCGACCGCGAAGGGCAGCCGCGCATAGGCGCCCATGAGGGCCGTCATCAAAGCCGAGAGCAGGACCGTCGCGGTGAGGACGCCCGAAAACGGCATCCCCGTGCCGGGGGCGGAGAGGATCGCGGGATTGACCACGACGATGTAGGCCATCGTGAAGAAGGTGGTCATCCCGGCCAGGGCCTCGCGCTTGAGGTCGGCGGCGGGGGGGAATATCACGCGCGCTCGGGCAGGGCGTCGAGCAGGGCGTAGAGGTCGTCGAGCTCGATGGGCTTGGGCAGGAAGCCCGAGGCGCCGAGCAGCTCGGCGTCGCGCCGCGTCTCGTCGTCGGAGTAGCCGCTCATGACGTGGATCGGCGCCGCGGTCAGGGCGCGCAGGCGGGGCAGGGCCTGCATCCCGGTCTCGCCGGGCAGGACGTGGTCGAGGAGCACGAGGTCGTAGGCGCCTTTCATCAGCGCCTGGGCGGCGGCCTCCGCGCTGCCGGCGCCCACGCCGGCGTGCCCCCTCTGCTCGAGACAGCGCAGCAGGATCTCGAGGTTCTCGCGCTCGTCTTCCACGACCAGCACCTTGGCCGATTTCACCCGGGTATTATAGGTCTTTCGACCCCTGGCGCGGCCTTCTCGCGGCTGTTATCCTCCGGACTATGCCCGTCCGTCTCCTCGCCGTTCTGGCCGCGACGCTCGCCGCTTCCGCCCGCGCGGGAACGGCCCGCGTCGATGTCGTGCCCGAGCTGGGCGGCCTGGGCTCGGCGCCCGCGGCGTCGGCGTCGCTGTCCGCGGCGCCGCTTCAGCTGAGCGCCAACGCCCTCATTCCGGCCATGGCCCTCGGCGCGCCCTCGATCGCGCCCGTCGCGGCGCCCGTCCCCGCGGCGGCGGCCTCGGTCATGCCCGTCGCGGCGGAGGGGCGGCCGCTGCTGATCAAGTCGCTCGCCGCGCCCGCGCTCGACGTGGGCCGCCTCGGGGCCGGCGAATCCGCGGGCGCCGCCGAGAAGGATTTCAACGCGCGCGCCCAGCTCGACGCGCCCTCCGCGCTCGCCGCGGGCGCCGTCTCCGCTCCCGCGGCGGGGGAGACCTCCGGGCGGTCCCTTCGCCTGCTCAAGCCCGGACCCAAGACCGCGGGCGCCGCGGCCGTAAACCTGGCCGCGCTCGACGGCTACGACCGGGCGGGCGAATTGATGAAGGCGGCGCTCAAGGCCTTGGACGCCTCGCCCGCCGGGACCGTCCTCCCGCTCGGCTTCGCGCCCACCGAGAAGAGCCTGAAGGCGATCGCGGAGCTTTCCCACGAGGTCTTCCTGCACCGCCGGAAGGCCGACGGGCGCTGGCTGCTGGCGCGCGGCGACCGGCACGGCGTGTCGGGCGAGTGGGAGGACTACGACCTCGCATTGCACAACCACCCGACGGCGCGCATGGGCGTGTACTCGATGCACTCGGCGTATCCGTCGCCGGAGGACCTCGAGACCGCGGCGGGCAAGGACGCGCGCTTCTTCGTCATCTCCGAGGAGGGCGTCGTGGAGTGGAACGCGGCCGTGCCGAAGGACATCGGCGCGGCGCTCGCGTCCACGTCGTTCGGCCGCTTCGTCATGCGCCTTTCCTTCCCGGCCCTGTACCCGACCTTGCTCGCCCGCCGCGGCGTGGCGGCGGAGCTCAGGCCCTGGCGCAAGGTCACGACCGAATGGCTCGAGTCGGGCGCGGCGCCGCTCAACGAGCGGATCGTCATCGAGGAGGTGATCCCGTCCCTGGTCGCCGCCGAGTTCCCGGTCGTCGCGGCGAAGCTCGGCCGGAGGATCGACGCCGCCTACGAGGCCGACGTGCTCACGCGCACGAACGGCTACCGGATGCATTGGCACTCGGCGGCCACCTACAAGGACCATCCCGACCACGTGGGCATTCCCGACGGCCATTTCCGCTCCGATTTCGGCATCCGCCTGATGGTCAAGCCGGACTGGCGGCGTCTGAAAGACCTCCCGGCCAACTACCGGCCGCTGTTCGCGCACGAGTACGTGCACTGGCTGCAGGACGAGGGCTTCGTCTCGGCGAAGTACGGCGCGGAGATCGCGGCGGTGGCCGTCGAGGTCCTGCGCGCCGTCGAGTTGGTCGGCCTCGACGCGGTCCGCGCCGGACGCGCGGGCACCGTCCATCCGGGCGTGCTCTCCTCCTTCGACGGAGGGCGCGAGTGGGCGCGCGCGGGGTTCAAGAACGAGACCGTGCCTTACTCGAGGGGCGCTCTCGCCGGCGCAGCCTACGAGGCGGGGGCGGCCGCCGGCCGTCCCTCGGCGGCCTGGGAGTTCCTGAACCTCGTCATCGCCGGCAAAGGCGCGCTCGAGCCCGCCGCCGCCTGGGCGCGCGCGACGGGAAGCAGGTGATCGAGACCCCGATCGTCTTCGAGGACGACCGCATCGTCGCGGTGAACAAGCCCGTCGGCCTGCCCACGATCCCCGGGCGCGGCGAGATCGGCGTCGCGGTCAACGTGGAGATCGAGCGGCGCCTGCGCAAGAAGGTGTTCACCGTCCACCGCCTCGATCTCGACGCCAGCGGCCTGCTCGTGTTCGCCAAGGACGCGGAGACCCACCGCCTGCTTTCCATGGAGTTCGAGGAGCGCCGCGCGAAGAAGGAGTACCTCGTCGCGGTACTGGGCGTGATGTCGGGCAGCGGGGAGATCAATAAGCCCCTGCGCGAGTTCAGCTCCGGCCGCGTGGCCCCCGCGCCCGACGGGAAGAAAGCGGTCACCCGCTGGCGCGTCGAGCGCTCCCTCGGCGGCGCTACGCTCCTGCGCGTCGAGACTTTGACCGGCCGCAAGCATCAGATCCGCGCCCACTTCAGCTCCGAGGGCCATCCCGTCCTGGGCGACCCGCGCTACGGCCCGGCTCCTCGCCCCATCGGCGGCGCCAAGCGCCTCATGCTCCACGCCTGGACGCTGCGCCTCGACCTGGGCTACGAGCTCAAGGCCGAGCCCGGCCCCGACTTCGAGGCCGTCCTCGCCTCCCGCCGCGGCTAGGAGAGCAGCAGCCAGGTCGCGAGCGTGAAGTAGAAGGCGTTGCTGAGCAGGTCGGTGGTCGTCGAGGTCATCGGCCCCGCGGCGGTCGCCGGGTCGATCTTGAAGCGGCGCAGGACCAGAGGCGTGAGCGCCGCGAGCCCGGACGACACGAAGATCGACAGCGTCATCGAGAGGCCCACGACGGCGCCGAACCTCCAGCCGTGGCGGGCGTGGAATAGAAAGCCGGAGAGCGCGCCGACCGCCGCCCCGTAGAACAGGCCGAGCATCAGGCCCACCGCCAGCTCGCGACGGACGGTCGCGGCCTGGTCGTCGTCGCCGATCTCGCCGGTCGCCAGCCCGCGCACGACGATCGTCGCCGTCTGCGAGCCGACGTTGCCGCCCATGCCGGCGATCATCGGCGAGAAGCTCGCGAGCGCGATGATCTGGCCGAGCGTGGTCTCGAAGCGGGTCACGATCAAGGAGACGCCGACGCCGCCGAGGCAGGTGATCGCCAGCCACGGCAGGCGCAGCATCGCGCCGCGGAAGCTCGAGCGCAGGCCGGCCTCGCGCGCGTAGCCGGCCATCTTCGCGAAGTCCTCCTCCGTCTCCTCCCGCGCGACCGCGAAGATGTCGCGGTAGACGACGACGCCGAGCAGCGCGCCCTCGCGGTCGACGACGGGGGCGCTCTTGAGCTTGTACTTCGTGAAGAGCTTGACCGCCTCCTCCTGGTCGAGCTCCGGCGCGAGCGTGCGCGGCGCGGGATCCATGAGATCGCGCACGAGCATGACGTTGGGCGCGACGACGAGGGATTTGAGTCCGACGACGCCGCGCAGGCGGGTCATGGAGTCGATCACCATCAAGGTGTCGAGGTGGGTCTCCTCGATGCGTCTGAGGCGCGTGCTGTGCTGTATGCGCTCGACGGCCGCCTTCGTCGTCCATTTCTCGTCGAGCGTCACGTAGCGCCCGCGCATCAGCGCGCCGACGGACTCGGGGGGATACTTGAGGTACTGCTGCACCCTTTCCTGCCCGCCCTTCTTCATGATCGCGTTGAACTGGCGCACGAGCGGCGGGGGGAGATCGCGCATCATGCGGCTCGTGGCCGCCGGATCGAGCTCGCTGAGCAGCTCCTGCGCGTCCTGGCGCTGCAGGCTGCCGACGAGGGAGGCCTGCTGCTCGCTCTCGAGCTCCTCGAACACCTGCATCGCCTTCTGCCGCGTGCTCAGCCGGAAGATGGCGACGCGCTCGTCGGCGTCGAAGTGGTCCCAGGCGTCGGCGAGGTCGATCGGGCTGAGCTCCTTGATGAGCGTGCGCGCGGAGACGAAGTCCCGGGCCTCGAGGAGCTCCTTCAGGTCGGCCAGATAGATCTGCAGCGTCTTCACGCCTGAATCCTAACAAAAGAGGCGTCGTGCCGTAAGCCCATGATAAAACATATTAGATAAACTATTGACAAAAATCAGTAAAGCTGATATATACTCGGAGCTTGCCGCGCCAGACGCTCTAAGGAGGTCATGCCGATGATCGCCAAGGATCTGATGCCCTGGATGTTCGTGAAGAGAACCGCGACCTGGACGCCCTACGTCAAGATCCGCTCGGAGGCCCCGCGCCACGAGCCGTCTCTCGCCGCGCGCCCGGCGCGCAGGCTCAGGCGGCCCCCTCGTGGCTAGGCTCTATCGTCCGGTCAAGCGCACGACCGCGACTCCCATCTACACGATCGGGGCCGCGTCGCGCCTGACGGGCATCCCGATCTGGACCTTGCGCTGGATCGAGCGCCACGGCCTGCTGCGTCCCTCGCGCACGCAGGGGCGGCAGCGCCTTTACAACGACTTCGACCTCAACCGGCTCCGCGACATCCGCGGCTGGATGGAGAAGAAGGTCAACCTCGCCGGCATCCGCGTCATCCTCTCCCTGCGCGCCTAACGGCCTACGTCGATGCGGGGTACGGCCGCGGATCAAGGCCCCTCGGGGCCGCGCGGCATTGAGCCGCGCTCGGGTCTAGCGCGACCCATAAGCATCGCGGTCGCGCGACCCACGCCCCTCGGGACCTTGATCCGCGGCCGTCTTCTCATCGACCTAAGCCGATAGGCTCGACCGGCTCGCGTCTTGATAGGCCGGCGGGATGACGTCCTGAGGGGCGTATGGTTGACGCGACCATGGCCGTCGTTGTCGCGTCTACCATGAGCGCGGCTCAATGCCGCGCGTCCCCGAAGGACGTCATCCCGCCGGCCGCGCCCATATCCGCCGTAGCCGTTGTCGTTGCGCCGTAGGCCTATGAGGTCGCGCCCGAAAGGCCCGCGAAAACGTGGGCCTTAATCGCCGGGAATTTTGGGCCCTCGGGTCCTATTGATTCAGATCAATGAGCGCTAAAATCAGCTCCGTCCTTATATAGCAGCGCGTTGTGGTGGTACTCAGGAGAGAGAACCAATGGGATCGTCGCGCAACATGAAGACCTTGAAGTCCGCCGTGGCCGTGATCGTGAGCGGGTCGATGCTCGTCTCCTCCTCGGTGCTTCCGGTCGCCGCGCAGACGTTCCGCGCGGGGCAGGCCGCCGAGGCCGGATCGGCCGCGCGCGCGAGCTTCACGCCCGCGGGGGTCAACGGCGTCTCCGGGCTTCCCGCCCAGCTTCAGCTCGGCTCCGCGAGCCTCATGCCGTCGCTCTCTCCCGCCCCGGCCCCGACGGCCCTCGCCTTGCCCCGCCCCGCGGCGAGCAAGCCCGATCAGGTCGCCGAGAAGCCCGCCGCGCCCGTCGAGACCGCGAAGCAGGCTCCGGCGCCGAAGACCGAGCAGGGGCCGCGCTGGGTCGAGCCGGCCAAGCCCGCGACGCCCGCGCCCGGACCGCGCTGGGTCGACGGCAAGAAGCAGGCCGCCGAGACCGGGCCGCGCTGGGTCGAGCCTAAGAAGTCCGCCCTGCGCTCGGCGTTGGCCAAGTACCTGCCTTTTCTCGCGCGCTCCGGAGACGAGACGTTCGACGGCGCCGTCGCCCGCGAGGCCGCCGCGCCCGTGGCCCCCGCGCGGGGGGAGGCGCACGTGCACGCCTCCGGTCTCTCCCGCCCCTCGGCCCTTTCGTCCGAGATCATCAACGACTACTCGATCCCGACCCCGGAGGCCGCGCGCCGCGTCGGCGCGCTCCGCGAGAAGCGGGGCACGCCGCTCTGGGCGAAGATCGTCGCCCCGCTGGCCGTCGCCGCCGCCGTCGCCGTGGCGATCGTTTACGGCGCCGTTCCCGTTCTGACCCTCGGCGCGGGGCTCGTCGTCTCCGTGCTCGCCCACGAGGTCGCGCACATCGCGGTCCTGCACCGCCTCGGCGACAAGACGGCCGAGCACGCCCACTCCCACAGCCTCAACCCCTTCGTCCACATCGACGCGGTCAAGACCGTGATCGTTCCCGCGCTCTCTCTGGCGCTCTCGAGCGCGCTGCTGCCCTTCCCGCTGCTGATCGGCGCCGGCAAGCCGGTGGACGCCGACTTCAACAACCTGACCTCCCCGTTCGGCGGCCCGCGCTCCGCGCGCAACGCCTTCTGGGTCGCCGCGGCCGGTCCCGCGACGAATCTGCTGATCGCCGGCCTCGCCTTCGGCGCGGCGGCGCTGCTGCCCGCGGGCGGCGTGCTCGCCCTCGTGGCGGCGGGGCTGTGGAAGATGAACCTCGCGCTCGCCGCGTTCAACATGCTTCCCCTGCCCCAGCTCGACGGCGGCAAGATCCTCGCCAGCGTCCTGCCGGAGCGCTTCTATTCCAAGTGGGTGTTCAACCCCAAGGTCGAGCGCAACTACCAGCACTTCTTCCGCCGCTTGTACGAGGGCCCCTCGAACGTGCTGACCTATCTGGCCGACAAGATGGGCGTGCGCACGCAGAAAGGCGTCAACACCCTGGCCAACGCCGTGACGTTCACGGCGCTCGCGGCGTTCTACGCGGCGGCGTACTTCAACTTCGCGCTGGCCCTGCCGCTGCTCTTCCTCGCCCTGCCCTGCTCGTACGACTACTGGTGCATCCGCGAGAAGGTCCGTTCCGAGGCCGCCGTCCAGGACCTCATGGAGTTGATGAGCCAGTGGAGCGCGGTGATCGTGCAGATCGCCGAGGACCTCGGCCTCGACAGCGAGGTCTCCGCCTACGAGACCGAGCACGCGATGAAGAACGCGCTAGAGACGCTCGTCGACGAGATGATGGCCAAGGAGGAGTTCCGCGCGCTCTCCGACGACCAGAAGCTCGAGGCGCTGATGAAGGAGTACCCGGACAAGGCCGCCGAGTTCCTCAAAGAGAAGGCGATGCCCGAGGATTCGCTCGAGAAGATCAAGGCCGTGCTCGCCGATCCCCGAAATGGGCCCTTCTACGAGCGGCTTAAGAAGTGGTTCAAGGAGCACGAGATCTTCGCGCGCTGGGACAACAAGCACCAGCAGGGCAAGCTCAAGGACGCGATGAAGCAGGCCGACAAGGAGAAGACGCAGGGCGGCGGGGCCGTGGAGATGCCCGTCAACCTCGTGTCCCGCGCGCTGTCCGCGCTGTCCGGCAAGCTGAGCGCGCCGTCCATCGGCGACGAGCCCCTGCCGGTCCCTGAGCCGGTCGGAGTCAACGCGAACCTCCGCGCGGAGTGGACCGCGAAGGTCAAGCTCAACAGCGGTTACCCGCAGGCGCGCGTGCGCGCCGTGTTCGCGAACCCCCCGGCCGCCATGCGCGCCTTCCGCTCCCTGGGGACTCCGAAGGAGATGAAGGGCAAGACGGTCGTGGAGACGACCTTGCGCTCCGCGGCCGAAGCCGCCGAGCTCGCCCGCGCTCTAGCCGACGAGGCCGACGTGAAGACGGTCGTCGTCTCCCGCTTCGTGCACAACCTCCTGCTGACCCGCGGCCGGCCCGCCGCGCAGGAGCCCGCCGCCGACCCCGCGCCGGGCGCGCTCCCGCTCGAGTCCGAGGCTGGCGCCTCCGGCGACGGCAAGCCCGTGACGTCCGACGATTCCTTGCCCGCCACCGTCATCGACGTCGCGTTCGACAACCCCATGACCGAGGACGAGTTCGGGAATTTCATGATCGACATGATGGAGGATCTGCCCGCGGTCCAGTCCCGGGAGACCGTCAACGATTCCCACGGCATGGGCTTCGTCACCTCCGTCAAGCTGACCTTCGGGTCCGACGCGGACGCCGCCCGCGCCGCGCGCGTCTTCCGCGCGGTGCCCGTGACCCACAGCATTCGCGCCCACCGCGACGTCGTCGCGACCTTCGGCGCCGCCTCCGACGCCGCCGCGCCCGCCGCCGAAAACGCGCCTGAAACCTCTCCCGAGCCCGCCGCCGAGGCGCCCTACGCCCCCGGCGTGGACGAGAACTGGCAGGCCAAGGTCTGGGTGAAATACGGGATCGAGGGCAAGGTCCACGTGTTGTTCGACCCCGAGGTCGCCGCCGAGAAGCTGGCCGGAAGCCTCGTCGGCTACGGCGCCCGCGAGAAGGTCGAGTACTTCGTCTGGAAGATCAGCGCCTCCGATCCCGCGCGCGCCGCGGAGATCGCCCGTGAGCTCGCGCGCCGCGCCGACGTGCGCAGAGTCGACGTGGCCGCGGACGTCCGCCGCGCCCTGATCCCGCCGCCGCAACTGCCCGCGAAGGTGTCCACCCACGGTAAGGCCGAGTTCGCGACGAACGCCGTGCTCGTGAAGTTCAACGAGGGGACGTCCGAGTCCTACATCCGCGACGTGCTGTCGCGCTTCGGCCAGGCGACCGTGCACCGTCACGGCGACATGTACACCTTGTCCGCCGCGACCCCCGAGGCCGCGCGCGAGAAGGCCGCGAGCCTCTCCGAGGAGGACACGGTCGCCGAGGTCAAGGTCCACCCGAACGTCGCCGCGGCGATGACCGAGGACGAGCTCCCTTACGCCGACGCCCCGGCCTACGACCACGAGCGCGCCATCCTCGTCGAGTTCCGCGAGGGCGCTACCGAGGAGTCGATCAAGGACTACGCCGAGGTGCGCCGCCTGCGCCTCGTTCACCCGAACTTCCGCGGCTCGGAGCGGTCCGCCTTGCTCGAGGTCCCCAAGGACGCCGACCTGGCCGCGACCTTGCAGATCCTCGCCGACGAGACGGCCGCCCCGCACTCGGGCGCCTCGTCGATCCGCCCGTTCCAGGAGCAGCCCGGCGCGCCGGAGCTCAAGCCCTCCGCCGAGGCGGTCGCCGCGGCGGTCGAGTCCGAGCCCGAGTCGCCCGCCGTCGCGCGCCGCGATCCGGCGCAGGCCTGGGTCGAATACCTGCAGGGCATCACCCTCAACGACGGCAAGAGCAAGCTGACCGACAAGCAGGTCCAGCTGCTCTCCGTGATGCTCAAGCCTCTGGCCCGCCAGCCCGACGAGAAGCGCCCGCCCATCGTGGGCCGCGGCGAGGAGATCAAGCGGATGCTTCCGATCGTGACGTCCCCGCGCGGCATGCGCAACTCCGTCATCCTCATCGGCGAGGCCGGCGTGGGCAAGACCGCCGTGCCCGAGGGCCTGGCGGAGATGATCGAGGACGCCGAGGCCGCGACCGCGGCGGATGCCGGCGCGTTCCTCCAGTTCGAGCGCCTCAAGGGCCGCTGGCTCGTCGAGCTCGACATCAACAAGATCCTGACCCAGGACGATCCCGTCGGCATGCTCTCGGCCATCCTCGACCTGCTGCCGCGCCTGAACCAGGGCGGCCCCTCGCGCGGCAACGACATCATCGTGCTCATGGACGAGATCCAGAAGTTCTTCCTCGACAACGCGGGCCAGAAGATCGCCAACGTGCTCAAGGGGCCGCTGCGCGACGGCAAGATCTCGGTGATCGCGACGACCACGCGTTCAGAGTTCAAGAAGTTCATCGAGGGCGACGACGCGTTCCGCCGCCGCTTCGAGAAGATCGACGTCGAGGAGCCGACCGTCCCTCAGACCATCTCGATCCTGCGCGCGATGAAGGCCTGGCTGCAGCAGCTGCACGACGCGGTCATCCCCGACCAGGCGCTCGTCGACGCGGCCAAGCTCACGGACCAGTTCGACAAGACCAACTTCAACCCGGACAAGTCGATCAAGGCCGTGCAGGACGCCGCCGAGCTGTCCCGCCCGGACAACCTGCGCGCCGCGATCACCCTCGACCTGCGCGAGACGTGGGGCGAGCTCGTCGTGGCCGTCAATGAAGCTCGTCAGGCCTTGGTGGATAAGGGCATCGCGTCGACGCTCGCCTTGCCGGTCGACATGTACAACAAGGTCGCCCAGCTGGTGAAGAAGGCCGAATCCTTGTACGCCGAGCGCGACGCCGTCGCGACGGGCTCGGGCAAGGTCACGACCGAAGTGGTCAAGCGCGTGATCGCCGCCAAGACCGGCATCGCCTCCGGCCAGCTCAACCTGGGCGAGGACGACGCCGCGCGCTACACGAAGATGGAGGGTGAGATCGGCAAGCGCGTGGTCAACCAGGGCCCCGCCCTGACGGCCATCGCCAACGCGGTGCGCCGCAACAAGGCCGGCCTCTCCAACCCGAACCGGCCGATGGGCAAGTTCCTGCTCACCGGCCCCACCGGCGTCGGCAAGACCTACCTCGCCAAGGAGCTCGCGCGCTTCCTGTTCAACGACCCCGAGGCCATGGTCCGCATGGACATGTCCGAGTACATGGAGGAGCACACGGCCCAGCGCCTGACCGGCTCGCCTCCCGGCTATGTCGGTTATGGAGAGGGGGGGCAGCTTACGGAAGCCGTGCGCAAGAAGCCGTATTCAGTATTGCTTTTCGACGAAGTCGAAAAAGCCCATCCCAAGGTGTTCGACGTGCTCCTTCAGATTCTCGACGACGGCCGCCTGACCGACGGTCAGGGCCGGACGGTCGACTTCAAGAACACCGTCATCATCATGACTTCGAACTCCGGCATGGGCGGCGTGGACGGCGAGAAGTACGCCAAGCTGCTCGCGAAGGTGAAGGACCACAACGAGATCGCCGAGATCAACAAGATGTGGGACGAGGAGATCGACCTGATGGTCGGCGCGGCCCTCAAGGAGCGGTTCCGGCCGGAATTCCTGAACCGCTTGGATGAGGACCCCCAGTCCAAGAACAAGTGGATCCGCGTCAACCGCCTGCGCCCCGAGGACATCGCCAAGATCGGGACCATCCAGCTCAAGGAGTTCCAGCAGCTCCTGGCCGACCGGCACGACACCGATATCCAGTTCGACCAGAGCGTCGTCGATTTCCTCGCGGTCGAGGGCTATTCTCCTCTCTACGGCGCGCGTCCCATGACGGCGGCCATCGAGAAGAACATCATCGACCCCCTCGCGCAGTGGATACTCAACGAGGCCGAGGCGGGCAAGAGCGACGTGCGCGGGGCTTTGATCAAGGTTTCCTACTCCGAAGGCAAGATCGTCTTCGAGGCGAGCAAAAAGCCGGAGAAGAACACGGCGCGCGCGACGGTGCAGGGCGCGTCCGAGGCCGTCGCGGCCGAGCTGTTCTCCATCATCGAGCGCCTCTCCGGCGGCATGGACGCCGAGGAGCCTTCCGAGAACCTGTTCGATCAGCTCATGCGCAAGTCGCTGCCTCCGAGGGAAGGGGCGTCTACGGCGGCTCCGGCCGCTTCCGAGCGGACGAAGGCCTTCCTCGCGCCGGGCGCGGGGCTTGCGGTGAACTCCGCCGCGGTCGCGGCCGAGCACAACAACTCCAAGAAGAAGGACGCGGCGATCCGCGCGGCGACCGCCGAGGTCATCGCCTCGGTCAAGGCGGCGGGGTGGGATGAGGGCGTGATCCAGGCGCTCGACACTCCGTCCTCCGGCCAGGGCGAGGGCTGGCTCAAGCAAATCGTCAAGCTCGTAAAGGAGCAGGCGATGAAGGCCGGCGCCTCCTCGCCCGTCACCGTGACGGCGAAGGTGGACGAGAGCGCGATCCGCGTCGCCGTCGCCGGCGCCTACGAGCTCTCGGCCGACGACCAGAAGGCCTTGGTCATGCACTTCAGCGGCGCGGCGCCCGAGTCCTACCTCGCGGCCCAGCAGAAGGCCGACAACCTCAACCTCAGCGCCCGCCTGCTCTGGGACCACAACCTGCTCGACCTGTACCGCCGCCTCGCCTCCATCCCGGGCGCGCGCATGGGCTTCAAGACCGGCCCCGAAGGCACCCAGCTCTGGCTCGAGATTCGCAAGGAGGCTCCGGCCCTCTCAGACGGGACCATAGTCGCCGCTTCAGCGAGCGAGGGGCCGGCCGCCAAAGGAACGCCGCACCAGATCCGGGAGATGGCCAAGACCCGGGAGCTGATGATGCGCGTCATCGACCAGTCGCGCATCTCGGAGAACCAGCGCGACGGCCACGCGATCCGGATCGCCGCGGCCGAGGGCTACGCCATGCTGGCGCAGCCGTCGGACGCGGCGGTCGCGCGCGGCTGGATCGAGGCGAAGAAGTGGGGCGCCGAGACCCTCGAGGCGCCGGCGGAGAACACCTGGTCCTCCCCGAAGGTGACCAACGAGGTCGGCGCCGATTGGCCGCTGGCGATGACCGCGGCGCTCATCTTGGAGCGCTTCGGCGGAGCCGAAGACGTGCAGGTCCTCGAGAACATGGCCCGCCGCGTCACCGGCTCCTCGCACTACGAGGTCCCGGTCCATAACGCCCTCGTCCAAGCCTTATCCGCGATCTACGCCCGCCTGGGCCTCGCCGCGACGCGCCAGGCGATGAGCCGCGCCTCGCAGATCAAGGGCGGCCACGCCACCGACATCACCGACGCCGCCAACCGCGCGCTCGGGACGGTCGGCATGCCCGCCGACCTCGACCACGCGAAGACCGACGCCGACGCCTACCTCGCGATGATGAAGCGCCTCGGCCGCGCGGAAGAGCTGCAGCGGATCTTCCGCGACACGACCTTCTGGGGCACGAACAGCGCCGAGCCCGTGCGCCAGGCCGCGCTCAAGCTCGCGGGCGAGCGGGAATCGGACGCGGCGGCGCTCAACCGCCTGCACAACATGATGAAGACGCAGACGAGCTACTCGCGCACCGGCTACGAGATGTCGCGCGCGTGGGCGGCGATCGTCGCGCGCGAGGGCCTCACCGGCGGCCTCGGCGACGCGATGAAGCGCTATCTCGACGCGCGCGGCGTGAAGGACTACAGCCTGGGCTCGAGCTGGCCCATCCTGTACGCGTACGTCGTGGCCGCGCAGCTCGGCGGCGGCGTCGACGCCCTGGCGCCCCTCGAGGAGCTGATGGACCAGTCGCCCGGCGACATCGCCAGCGTCAACGAGCAGGCCTACTTCAACTCGCCCGACGCCTGGGCCCGCGTCCTCGTCCGCTCGGGCAAGTTCGAGGAGTACGCGCGCTCGCAGGGCCTCAACGAGGACGGCTCGCCCAAGCCCTCGAAGCTCCAGGAGATGCTGACCAACCAGATCCGGCCGATGAAGACCGCCGCCGCGCTGCGCGCCATCGCCTACGCGCGCGATCCCTCCTTCTCCCGCCGCGCCGCCGAGCCGAAGGGGAACGTTCCCGACATTCATCCCGGCGCCGGCTCTTCTTCATCCACGTCGTCCAACTCCTACCCGCGCGGCCCCAGCAACCCGCGCTTCCGCGACGACTGGCCTCCCTACGGGGGCGGCCACATGATATATTGAACTGACGGTACCGTCAGTCCGATCGGCTATTCCCTGGCCATTCCTGCCGGCAGGTCCTCGAAATCCAAAAATTAACGCTTGGAAAATAAGGGCGAATCACCGTCGACGCCGACCGTGGATTCGCTCGAATAAATCAGCGGATTTTTCTAGAAAAGAAGGACCCCTGTGCTAGAGTTCGGCGCGGAGCTTGCGGAGTTCCGCCAAGTATCGATGCGTGCGCACCGCGGCGGACTTGGGCGCGGCGGCCTCGTCGAGGGCCGCGTCGAGGGACTTGGCGGCCTCGTCCTTGAGGCCCATCTCCTTGAGGACCCGCGCTTCCAGCGCAATCGCCCTGAGATAGTTGTCGCCGTAGGCGGATTTGACGGCGGCGCGGGCGGAGACGAGGGCGGCGGGGTGCTCCTTCTGCGCGAAGAGCAGGCGCGCGTAGCCGTACTGGAAGGTGAACTCGTTCGGGTAGGCGCCGACCAAGGAGTCGTAGAGGGCGCGGGCCTCGCCCAGGCGGCCGGCCTTGCGCAGGCAGTAGGCGCGTTCTAAGTTTGCGCCGCGTGCCGGCGCAAGCGTGGAGGCCTTGGCGTCCGCGCCATAGGCTTCGGCGGCGTGGGACCAGGCGGCCTTCGCCAGGTCTTCCTTGCCGAGGGACTCGAGGAAGGAGGCTTCGTAGGCGAACATGTCTCCGGGCACCAGGCCGCGCTCGCTGAGCTTCGGGTCCGACGCCCATTTGGCGACGGAGGCCCGCACGGCGCCCTCCAGGGCGGCGGCGGCGGGGCGGTCGCGCTCGACGATATCCGAGGCCCAGCCGGCGAACTCGGCGTCGCCGGGGTATTCGGAGATCAGCGCGGTGAGTGCTGCGAGCACGCCGCGGGAGTCGTCGGCCTTGGCGGCGAGCGCCTTTTGAGCGAGCAGCGCCTCGCGGCGGGCTTCCGGCGCCTGGGCCGCGGCGGCCAGGGCCTCCGCGGGCTCGGAGCGCTCCAGGCGCCAGCGGGCGACGCGGGCGCGGCGGGCGCCGTCCGAAGCCGGACTCGATTTCGCCGCGGCCAGGGCCGCGACCTCGATGGGCTCGTCCATCAGGCCCCGGGCCTCGGCGAGGAAGGCGGCCAGCGCGTCGGGCGAGCGGTAGCCGACCGCGCGGGAGATCTCCTGGCCGCGCTCGTCGAGCACGAGCAAGGTCGGGTAGCCGCCGATCTTGAAGCGGGCCTTCCAGTCCCAGGACAGCTCGGCGTCGGCGTCGAGGGCCAGCAGCACGAAGCCCTCCGACGCCTTGCGGAACGCCGCGGCGGGATAGACGCCCTCCTCGAGCATGTTGCAGGGCGGGCACCAGATGCCGTAGAAGTGCACGAAGATGGGCTGCCGCGCGCGGCGGGCGAACGTCACGGCCTTGCCGGGCTCGTTGACGAGGAAGCCGGCGGCGAAGGGGTGGGGCTTCGGGGCGAGCTTCGCCCTCTGGGAGTCCTTCTTCTTCCCGGCGACCTTCACCGTGAAGCGCTCCTGGCGGCAGAAGGTCTTCGCGTCGTCGCAGACGCTCGCGACGACCGGGACGTCGCCCGAGGACGCCAGGCGGCAGCGGAACACGCGCGGCGTGACCTCGTCGGCCTTGCGCTTGCCGCACTTCTGGGGCGCGTCGACGTTGAAGTGGTGGCCCGCGACGGGCTTGAGCTCGACGCGCTCGTTGAGCACGGCCTTCTCCGGCCGCGACTGAAGCAGGTTCTCGGCGCCGGCGGACGACGCCGCGAGGATCAGGAGGAGGGGGAGCATAACTCGAGTTTAGCGCTTAGCCCCGGCGGCGTCAATCGTTCCGGGGCTATTTGAGTCCGCGCGCCGTCGCGACGGCCTTGAGGGACTCCTCGAGGGCGCCGAGGAACACGTCGAGCTGGGCGCGGCTGATGGTCAGCGCCGGCTCCAGGCGCAGGACGCGGGCGTTGATGTAGGTGCCGCTGATCAGGATGCCGCGGCCGAACAGCTGCTTGGACACCTCGTAGCCGAGGTCGTTGTCCATGAACTCCATGCCGAGCATGAGGCCGCGGCCGCGGGCGAGCTTGAGGATTTGAGGATATTTTGCCGCGAGAGCGGCAAGCTGCTCGAGCATGTACGCCCCCTTCTCCGCGGCCTGGCGCGGGAGCTCTTCTTCCAACAAGACGTTGATCGTCGCGATGGCCGCGGCGCAGGCGGGAGGGTTGCCGCCGAAGGTCGTCGTGTGCAGGAAGGGGTTATCGATGTATTTCTCCCAGGTCTTGGCCGTGCCGACGACCGCGCCGATGGGCATGATGCCGCCGCCGAAGCCCTTGCCCAGGGCCATGAGGTCGGGCACGACGCCGTCGTGCTCGCAGGCGAACATCTTCCCGGTGCGGCCCATGCCGGACTGGATCTCGTCGAAGACGAGCATCGCGCCGAACTTGTCGCACAGCTCTCGCGCCGCGGCGAGGTAGCCGGGGGGCGCGACGACGATGCCGCCTTCTCCCAGGATCGGCTCGAGGACGACGGCGGCGACCCGATCTCCAGAAAAATCGCAGGACTCCATCATCGTCTTGAGCGCGTCTATGTTCCCGAACGGGACGTGCGACCAGTTGAGCAGGGGGAGGAAGGGCTCTCGAAAAACGGCCTTCGAGGTGCCGCCCAGGGCGCCCATGCTCTTGCCGTGGAAGCCGCCGACGGCGCCGATGAACTTATGCCGGCCCGTGGTGAGCACGGCCATCTTCAGGCAGCCCTCGACGGACTCGGTGCCGGAGTTGGTGAGGAAGGCGTACCGCAGGTCGCCGGGCGTGATGAGGGAGACGAGGTGAGCGAGATAGGTGCGCAGGGGATCGATGAGCTCCTGCGAGTGGATGCCCTGGCGGCCGAGCTGGTCGATGACGGCCTTGAGCACCTTCGGGTGGCGGTGCCCCGTCACGTAGACGCCGAAGCCGCCGAGCATGTCGATGAACTCCTTGCCGTTGATGTCGCGGAAGACGGCGCCTTCGTCCTCCCACTCCACCGCCGTGTAGTCCGTGCTCACCGACTTGCGGTACTTGAGGAAGCCCTCGTTGACGTGGTCGACCCAGAATTTCACCGATTCGGCGATGACGTTCTTCTTTTCCGCGGCGGACAAGGTCTTCTTGCCGATGAGGTCGAGCACGTAGGCGGATTTGTCCTTCGCGGCCTTGAGGTCCTGTCCCATAGTCTTTCTCCTTAGGAAATCACCGGACGCCGCTCGACGGCGAGGCGCGCCTCGGCCCAGCGAGAGAGGCGCACGAACGGCAGTCCGATGAGCACGTACATCAAAGCGGTGAGGAGCCCGATGCCCAGGTAGTCGTAGGTCGACGCGGCGAGCTGGCCGTAGACGCGGGTCAGCTCGACCATCGTGATCACGGACACGAGGGAGGAGTCCTTGAGCAGGGCGATGAAGTCGTTCGTCGTGGGCGGCAGCACCACCCGCAGCGCCTGCGGAATGATGATGTGGCGCAGGGCCTGCCAGCGGGTCATGCCCAGGGCGAGGGAGGCCTCCAGCTGGGCGTGGGGGATGGCCTGTATGCCCGCGCGGTAGACCTCGGACTCGTAGGCGGAGTAATTGATCGCCAGGCCGAGGACGGCCGCGGTGAAGGGCTGGAGCTTGACGCCGAGGGTGGGCAGGCCGTAGAAGATGAAGAAGAGCTGGATGAGCAGGGGGCTGCCGCGGATGACCTCGACGTAGACGGCCGCCGGCCAGGACAGGAAAAGAGGGCCGTACAGGCGCGTGAGGGCGAGAATCAGCCCCATGATCACGGCGAAGAGCATCGAGATCAGAGAGAGCTGGACGGTGGTGACCGCCCCTCTCGCGAGCAGCGGGACGTAGCCGAGATATCTGGAGAACTTCGCGCGCCGGCCCAGCTTTACCCCGCGCGACGCGAGGTATTCGGCATACTTCACGGGCTCGGCATGGCTGCGTGATTCGTCGACGAAGGCCGCGGCCATGACCGGGTTCCAGATGCCCCAGCGCTCGTAGATCTCGCGCAGCTTGCCGGATTTCATCAGGCGCGCCAGCGCCGCGTTGACCTGCGCCAGGAGCTTGGCTTCGTCCTTGCGGACGGCCACGCCGTAGGCCATGCGGCCGAACTGGCCGGGAAGATTTTTAAGGCGCGGATCGATTCCATAATACACGGCGGCCGGGTGGTCCATCAGCACCGCGTCGACGCGGCCCAGGGCCAGGTCGTCGTAGAGCATCGTCTGCGTGTCGTAGCCGACGACGACGACGCCGTCGGTCTCGGCCAGCAGGCGCTCGGCCAGCGCGCCTTTGAGCGTGCCGGCGCGACGGCCCTTCAGATCGGCGAGAGACGCGATATCGAAGGCCTTGAGCGGCACCGTCAGGGCCTCGTAGGTCAGGTAGTACGGGTCGGAGAACTCCACCTCGGCCTTGCGCTCCTCGGTGATCTCGAGGCCGTTGATGACGACGTCGTAGTCGCCGCGCTTGAGGCCGGGCACCAGGCTGTCCCACTGGTTCTGGACGAACCAAGGCTTAAGCCCGAGCTCGGCGGCCAGCGCCTCGGCGAGGTCGACCTCGAAGCCCACGGTCTTGGCGGGGTCCTTGGGGTCCTGGAAGACGAAGGGCGCGCCGCCGGAGGAGTCTCCTCCCCAGCGCAGGGTCTTCGCCGGCGGGGCGGCGTGGGCGCCCAGCGCGCACGCGAGGAGGAGAAGGAGGGACGGGCTCACGCGGCGAACCTGCTCATGTATTTGATCGTGCGGGGATCCGTCGGGTCGCCGAAGAGCCGGGCGGGCGGGCCCTTCTCGACGACGCGGCCCTCCTCCATGAACACGATCTGGCGGGCGACCTCGCGCGCGAAGCGCGTCTCGTGGGTGACGACGACCTGGGTCATCCCCTCGGCGTCGAGCTTGCGCATGACGTCGAAGACCTCGTCGACGAGCCAGGGGTCCAGCGCCGAGGTGGGCTCGTCGTAAAGCATGACCTTGGGCGACATCGCCAGAGCCCGGGCGATCGCGGCGCGCTGCTGCTGGCCGCCGGACATCTGGCCGGGATAATGGCGCGCGTGCCCGGCGAGGCCGACCTTCTCGAGCAGGGGCAGGGCGACGGCCTCGGCTTGCTCGCGCGTCATTCCTTTGACGATCATCGGCGCGGCGACGAGGTTCCCGAGCAGGTCGAGATGGGGGAAGAGGTTGAAGCTCTGGAAGACCATGCCGAAGTTGGCGCGCAGGGCTCGGAGCTTGCGGTCGTCCCGCTCGCCGCCCAGGACGAGGTCGCCGAAGCGCAGGGAGCCTCCGTCGAACGTCTCGAGGCCGTTGAGGCAGCGCAGCAAGGTGGACTTGCCGCAGCCGGAGCGGCCCACGATGACGATGAGCTCGCCGGCGCCGGCTTCGAAGTCGACGCCCTTGAGCACCGGCCGGGCGTGAAACGTCTTGGTCAGTCCCTTGGCGGCGAGCAGCGGCGCGGCGGCCATGAATTCCCCGAAGGCGGAAAATGACGGTAGGCCGCTATTTTAGCTTTTCCGACTGCCGCGGGCTAAGGGTTTTTCGTACGGTCGCGCAGGATCGACATCGCGATGATCGGCTCGTCGTCGACCGCCGCGGCCATCGCGCGCCATTCCCCGGAGCCGCGGGGAAAATGCGGCTTGAAGTTCGTCGGCGCGTGGCGCGCGCCGATCAGGGTCAGGCTCAGGGCCAAGGCGCCGCGGCCCATCTCGCGGGACGCGCCGTAGAACTTCCCGGCGTCGCCGGCCTTGTGGGCGGCGTAACCGTTGGCGAGAGCCTTGCCGATGGTCCAGCCCGCGAAGGCCGCGCCGAGGACGAGAAAGCCGTAGATCGCGACGGGAGCCACGGTCACGAGCGCGATCGAGCCGGCGGCGACCGCCAGGCCCTTCCAGGTGAACACCTCCGCGACCGCGCGGCCGGCGCCCTTCAGAAACTCGACTCCCGCCCGCTTCCAGGAGATCGGCGAGGCGGCCTTGCGCGCGGGCGGCGGGGGCGGCGGCGCGGCCGTCAGGCGGGGAGCCGCCGGGGAGTACGCGACGCGCCGGCCGGCCGGGCCGAGGGCGCCCGACGCGACGACGGCGGAGCCCGCGTCGGCGCGGCTTGCGTCGTAGAAGCGGTCCTGGGCGCCGCGCTCGAGGGGCCGGGGCGCGGCGTCGAGAGCGGCGCGCATGGCGTCGGTGCGGGCGCGGAATTCGAGAGCGGAGGCCGGCGGCACGGGGCCGGGAGCGAAGGGGGCGGGGGCGGCGTCCTCTCGGACGGCGAGGCGGCGGCCCCAGAGGGCCTGGAGCTCGTCGAGGATGTCCCGGCGCCGGGCCCGGGGGAGATTCCGCTTCCAGGAGGGAGCGTTGATGACGAGGCCGGCGGCGAGCGGGTCCCGAACCGGGGCTTCCAAGAGCTTGGCGGCGGCGGCCTCGGTGCGCTTGACCGCTTCGGCGGCCATCGGCCCGGGCGCCACGTTGAGATGTACGGAGGCGCCGCCCGGCGTCGCGAGGAGCAGAACCAGCAGCGGCGCTTGTTTCATGTCCATGCTTGAGTATGGGGCCCGCGGGCCCAGAAGGTCAGGGGCCGCGGACCCAGCCCGGGACCGGGTCCATAGTCCTATGACGGGCGTCATGCTCGATGCGGCCGGGTCGGGCATGCTAGAATAACGCGCCCGTATCCGATGATTCCCTTCTCCGCCCTGACGGCGCTGGCGCTGCTCTCCACCCCGGTCTTCGCCGACGGCCTCACGGTCTCCTCCTATACCGCCGCCGCGCTGGCGTCCTCCCCCGAGGTCCGCTCCGCCCGGGACGCCTACGAGGCCGCGGACGCGGCCCTCAAGGGCCAGGCCGCGGCCATGGCCCTTCCCACGCTCGCCTTCTTCTACGTCCAGTATCCGTACGGCCACAACCCGCTCGACGCCTACCGCTACGAGCGCGGCAGGCTCGCGCCGCGGCTGGGGCAGGCCGTGACGACGGCCAACTGGAACCTGTTCAACGGCTTCCAGGACCTGCAGCGCGTCCGCGCCGCCGCGCTCGCGCGCCGGGCGGCCCGCTCCGCCTTGACGACGGCCAGGCAGGATCGCGCCTTCGCGGCGATCTTCGCCTATTATGACCTCAGCTCGAAGACCGAGCTGTTGAGCGTGGCGCGGCAAAACCTCGAGGACCAGCGCCGGCAATACGAGCAGTCCCTCGACCTGTACAAGCACGGCATGAAAAGCCTGGCCGATCTGCTCAAGAGCGAGACGGACTGGCGCTCCTCGGAGCTGCGCATCATCTCGGCCGAGGCGGAGCGCAGGAAGTCTTTGGTCGCCTTCAACGTGCTGCTCGACCGCGGCGCCCTAGACGAGGCCGCGCTGACGGTCGACCTCCAGGCCGGCGCCACGACTTTGCCGCTCGCCGACGCCGGCTTCGCCTCGGCGCTCGCGCGGCGTCCCGAGGTGGACCGGGCGCGCGAGGAGCTCGAGAGCGCGCGCGTCGCCGTCCAGCAGGCCGTGCAGGGCCTCCTGCCCAACCTCAAGGTGGACGCGTCCTGGACGCGAACGCGCCAGCCCTCCTTCGCCGGCGCCGGCTCGTCGATCCCCAATCCCAACCACAACGTCGGCGTCTCCCTATCCCTGCCGGTCGGGTTCAACGGCTTCACGCAGGGCTGGGCGATCTCGGCGGCGCGCGCGGAGAAGCGGCGCGCCGAGGCCGCGCGCGCCTTGGCCGAGCGGACCGTCAAGTCCGAGGTGTATAATGCCTACATCGACCTGGAGCGGGTCTCGAGCTCCTACTCCGTCGCGCTCCAGAAGGAGGAGATCGCGTCGAAGGCGCTTGATTTGGTGGGACGGCAGTTCCAGCAGGGGGCGGCCGACGCGATCCGCATGAACCAGGCCCAGAACGACTACCTCAACGCCCGCGTCGAGCGCGTGCTGGCCCTGCACGATATTTTCATCGACCGCGCCCGGTACAAGCGCGCGGTGGGAGAGCCTCTATGGTGAAGCCGCCGAAGTGGATCGTCGCCGCCGTCGCCGCCGCCCTCGCGGGCGCGGGCGGCTGGTATAAATACAAAGGAAACGCCGCCGAGGAGGGCGGCCCGTCCACGGTGACCGTCGCGCGCGGCGACATCGAGCTGCGCTTCATGGACTCCGGCGAGCTGACGCCGAAGCTGTACGCGGACGTGGCCAGCAAGGTGTCGGGGCGCGTCATCGAGCTGTTCGTCGACGAGGGCGCGCGGGTCCGCAAGGGCGACAAGCTCGCCGTGATCCAGCCCGGCCGCACCGAGGCGGAGGCCTATGTCCCGGCGACCTTGACCGCGCCGATCGACGGCGTCGTCATGCGCTACCAGGACCGGAGCTCGAACAATGCGCAGGAGGGCCGCCTGTCCAAGCTCGGGGAGTACGTCACCGGGCTCATGGAGTCCCAGAACCCGACCTACCTGATGACCGTCGCCGATCTCTCGCGCCTCATCGTGAAGATGAAGATCTCCGAGATGGATATTCTGAAGCTGAAGGAGGGCATGGACGTGAAGGTCACCGTCGACGCCCTCCCCGGCCGGGACTTCCCGGCCAAGGTCACGCTCGTCTCGCCCCAGGCGGAGAAGGACAGCAACAACCTCAAGAACTTCAAGGTCGAGGTCGCCCTGCTCAAGGGGGACGCGCGGCTCAAGCCCGGCATGACCGCGCGCGTCGACGGCCTGCTCGACTCGCGCAAGATGGTCCTCAAGCTGGCCCTGTCCGGCGTCTTCGAAGAGGGCGGAAAGGAGTTCGCCTATGTCGCCAACGGCGACAAGTCTTCCGTTAAAACCCCTCTGAAGCTCGGCCTGCGCTCGGAGATGGACGTCGAGGTGCTCGAGGGCGTCAAGGAAGGCGACAAGCTCCTCACCGAGAAACCGGACGACAAGAAGAAGTCGTGAACGCAATACACGTTGACGGTCTGACCCGGACTTATCAGGGCGGATATCAGGCTCTCAAAGGAGTCACCTTCTCCGTTTCCCAAGGCGAATTCGCCGCGATCATGGGCCCGTCCGGGTGCGGCAAGTCGACCTTGCTCAACATCCTCGGCCTGCTCGACCGCCCCACCTCCGGCAAGTACCTGCTCGAAGGCGCCGAGACCGCGCGCCTGGGCGACGCCGACCTCACCGGCCTGCGCCGCTCGCGCATCGGCTTCGTCTTCCAGGCCTTCAATCTTCTGCCGCGTTTGTCGGCCTTGGAAAACGTCGCCCTGCCCATGGCTTACGCCGGCGTCGGGGTCGACGAGCGCCGCGCGCGAGCGCGCGAGCTGCTGACGCGCGTCGGCCTCGGCCGCAAGGCCGAGAACACGCCCCTGCAGCTCTCCGGCGGCGAGCGCCAGCGCGTCGGCATCGCGCGCGCCCTCTCCAACAAGCCCGCGCTCCTGCTCGCCGACGAGCCGACGGGCAACCTCGACTCGAAATCCTCGGCCGAGATCCTGGCGCTGTTCAAGGAGCTCAACGCCGAGGGCATGACGGTCGTGCTCGTCACCCACGACCCCGCCATCGGCGCGGCGGCGGGGCGGGTCATCCGCGTCAAGGACGGCTCGCTCGCGTGAACCTGCGCGAGGCCTTCCGCGCCGGCGCGCGCGAGATCGCCGCGAACAAGTTCCGCTCGGCCCTATCCTTCACCGCGGTCTCCGTCGGCGTGGCGTCCTTGCTCTACACGATGGCTCAGACGCGCGGCATGCAGGAGGCCCTGGCCCGGAACCTGGAGCTGATGGGCCCCGGCCGCATGACGATCGAGAAGAAGCGCAACTACGTCTCGAAAGGCCTCTCCTCGGGCCTCACCTACGGCGACGCCCTGGCCCTGCGCCGGGAGCTCCCCGACCTGTACATGGTCGAGCCGCGTTCGGCGAGCTGGGGCAGCAAGCTGGTCCACGGACGGTCCTCGATCGAAGGGGTCCGGGTCGCCGGCGCCACCCCCGATTTCCGCAAGCGCGATTGGGTCTTCAAGCTGCGCGGGCGCTTCCTGAACGGCTGGGACGTCGAGCATCGCGCCCGCGTCGTCGTGCTGGTCGAGCCCGCGACCTGGATCAAGAAGCCTTTCTGGGCGAAGTTCTGGGGCGAGGACAGCCCGTATCAGCTATTCGCCGAGCGCCGCGACCTCCTGGGGGAGCGCGTGCGCCTCGACGACGCGGTGTTCACCGTCGTCGGGGTGCTGACGCCGCCTCCGCGAGACAAGGACCCCCGGTGGGAGAGCTGGAGCACGCCCCACGCGCTGGTGCCGATCACGGCCTTCCAGCGGCACCTCTCCCGCGGCGAAGCCGATCCGGACGCCGTCGGAGAGATTCTCATCGACACCGGCAGCGAGCGGACCTTGGCCTCGCGCCGCCGCCAGGTGTCGGCCATCCTCAAGCGCCGCCACCGGGACGAGGAGGACTTCGAGATCAAGGACGACCGCGAGGCGATCGAGGCCAAGATGGAGGACATGCGCAAGTACGTCAAGGCCGGCCTCGCGCTGGGCGTCGTGGCCCTGCTCGCCGGCGGCATCGGCATCATGAACGTGACCTTGGCCACCATCTTCGCGCGCGTGCGCGAGATCGGCATCCGCCGCGCCCTCGGCGCCGGCCGCGCCGACATCCTCGCGCAGTTCCTGCTCGAGGCGGCGATGCTCGGGGCCGCGGGCGGCGTCGCGGGAGTGGCCCTCGGCCTCGGGGGCCTCAAATGGCTCTCCGGCCTCTCCGGGTCCCGGGACGTGGCGGAGATCACCTGGGCCCAATGCGCCGAGGGCATCCTGCTCGCCGCGCTCGTCAGCGCCGCGTTCGCCCTGATCCCGGCCTACCGGGCCTCGCGGCTCGATCCCGTCGAGGCGCTCAAGGCCGAATGAGGATCTCGGAATTGGGCCGCTCGGCGCTCATTGAGATCCGCGCCCACAAGACGCGCTCCGCGATGACGAGCCTTTCGCTGTCGATCGGAATCGCCGCGATGCTCTTCACCTTCTCGCAGACCGCGGGCATGATGAAGCGCTACGACGAGGCGCTGCGCCTCGCGGGCCCGGGGCGCATCGAGGTCACCCAGAAGAACAACTACGTCTCGAAAGGACTCTCGCCCGGGCTCACCTACGGCGACGCCGTCGAGATTCGCCGGCAGTATCCCGAGCTGCACATGGTCTCGCCCACGATCTCGAGCTGGGGCACGCGCATGCGCCTCGACGATTTCAAGAACGACGGCATCCGCGCCCGCGGGATCACCCCGGAGTGGGCCAAGCGCGACTGGGTCTACACCTCGCGCGGCCGGCTCATCAGCGAGCGCGACGTGGCCGAGTCCGCGCGCGTGGCCGTCCTCATCGAGACGGGCGGCTGGGTCAAGAAGCCTTACTGGGCCAAGTATTGGCCCGAGCAGGCGCTGACCAAGCACATCTCCCGCCGCGACCCGCTCGGCCGCAAGATCATGCTCGGAGAGCACGTGTTCACCGTGGTCGGCGTGCTCAAGGAGCCTCCGCGAGACAAGGACCCCCGCTGGTTCGGCCGTCAGTGGGGCGGCCAGGGGGTAGCACTCGTACCCGCGACCGCCTATCAGCGCTTCCTCGTTCCGCGCTACCAGAAGAACCCGGAGGTCATCGAGTCCATCAGCGTGGACACGGGCGACGCCGCCACGGCCGCCGCGTACCTGCGGCGCATCAAGGTCCTGCTCAAGGCCCGCCACCGCGGCGAGGAGGACTTCGAGGTCAAGGACTACCGCGAGATCATGCAGGGCGCGCTGAGCCAGATGCGGGAGTTCATCGTCTCCATCATGATCATCGGCATCGTGGCTATCTTGGCCTCGGGCATCGGCATCATGAACGTGACGCTCGCGACGATCTTTTCGCGCGTGCGCGAGATCGGCATCCGGCGCGCCCTGGGTGCGACCCGGGCGGACATCGTCTGGCAGTTCGTCAGCGAGGCGATGATGCTGGGCGTGCTCGGCGGCGCCGGCGGGACGTGCCTGGGCGTCTTCGGCATCTGGTATCTCGCCCCGAAGGAGGACCGCATGCTAGAGATCAGCCTGCTCCACGTCGCGGGCGCGCTGGTGATCGCGCTCGGCACCGGCTTCCTGTTCGCGCTCTACCCCGCGTGGAAGGCCTCGCGCTTCGATCCCGTCGAGGCGCTGCACTACGAGTAGCTAAAAGGGGGAGGCGGCGTCGGCGAGCAGGGGGAGCGCCGCGTCCTTGGCGGTCACGATCGCCCCGCCGGCGGCGACGGGCCACGCGATGCCGAGCGCGGGGTCGTTCCAGCGTATGCCCGCGTCGACGTCCTTGCTCCAGTAGCCGGTGACCTTGTAGCTCACGTCCGCGCTGTCCGAGAGGGCGCAGAAGCCGTGGGCGAAGCCGGCGGGCACCCAGAACATGCGGTTGCCGGAATCGTCGAGCTCGATGGCCGCGGAGCGGCCGAAGGTCGGGGAGCCGCGGCGCAGGTCCACGACCGCGTCGAAGATCCGGCCGCGCGAGCAGCGCACGAGCTTGCCGATCGCCTTCGGGGGGATCTGATAATGAAGCCCGCGCACGACCCCTTTCCTCGAACGCGAGAGGTTGTCCTGCACGAGCGGCGGCAGGCCGGCCTTCTCCCATTCGTCGGCGCGGAACGACTCGAAGAAGAAGCCGCGCTCATCGGGAAAGAACGCTCCCTCGACGAGCAGAAGCCCGTCGAGGCCGCCGTAGGGCTTGAAGGTGAAGGGCATGCCTCCATCTTACCGATTTCCGGGGCCTTAAATCACGAGCTGGTAGCCGTTGCGCGTCGTCGACAGGCGGTACCCCTCGGCGCCGAGGTCGGCGCGCAGGCGCTGCACGGTCTTCTCGAGGTCGTTCTTGGTCCCGTCGCGCCCCCAGATCTTGCGCAGCAGCTCCTCCCAGCGCACCTCGCCCTCGCTCTGGAGCAGGTGGAAGAGCACCTCGAATCGCTTGGGGGGAAGGCTGGCGATCAAGGTCCCGCCGATCCACACGGACTTCGCCTCCGGCATGAGGCGCAAGGCGCCGCGCTTCCAGACCGCGAACGGCGGCTTGGCCTTGCGCGACGACAGCATTCGGCGCATGACCTTCAGGAGCTCGTCCATCTGCACGGGCTTGCGCAGGTACTCGACCGGGCGGAGGGCCTTGATCTCGCTCTCGAAGAAGTTCGTGTCGGCCGGATAGGCGGTGAGCACGATCACCGGAATCTCGCGCGTGGCCTTGTTCTTCATGAGCAGCTTGACGACCTCCACCCCGTTGAGGCCCGGGAGCATCATGTCGAGCAGGATCAGATCGGGGTTGAGAGACAGCGCCTTCTCGTGGCCTTCCTTGCCGGTGAAGGCGTAATGGACCTCGAAGCCCTGATTGCGCAGGGCGCAGGAGATCAGGTGCTGGAAGTCCGGATCGTCCTCGACGCTGAGTATTCGCGGCATCGTTTCCCGGATTATAGACGCCGGCTCGAGGCCGCGCCGCCAAACTATCGATGAACTTCCGGGGCATCCAGCGCCTTGAGAAGGGCCTCCTCCTCGAAGGGCTTGAGCAGGAGGCGGTTGACGCCCTCGGACACGGCCTTCTTGCCGAGATCGGGGGACAGCCATGCCGTCATGACGATCAGCACGGTCTCGCGCGTGCGCTGATCCTCTCGCAGGCGGCGGCAGAGGCTCCAGCCGTCGAGCCGCGGCATGGACAGGTCGATCAGCGCGATGTCGGGCCGGAACTTCAGGGCCCGCGCCAGGCCCTCCTCGCCGTCGAAGGCGACGGCGACCTCGAAGCGCCCATCCGCCCCCAGGCGCAGCGCCAGGGGCCGCACGAGGTCGCGCTCGTCGTCGACGATCAGGACCTTCCTACGCGCGGGTTTCGGCACGGGATTCGTCCTCCTTCGGCGCGTCGCATGTCTTCGACGTCAGCGGCATGGTGAAGCGGAAGCAGGCGCCCCGGCCGGGGGCGTTCTCCGCCCAGATGCGCCCGTCGTTGAGAGTCATGATCTCGCGCGAGATCGCCAGGCCGAGCCCGGTGCCCTTGTAGCCCTCGCCTCCCCGCGCCCGGTCGAGCTGGACGAACTTGTCGAACAGCTCCCCGATTCTCTCCGCGGGGATGCCGGGGCCGTCGTCCGTGACGCTTACCTCGATCTCCTCGTCCCGGAGCGCGGCGCGCACCGTCACCCGCGAGCGCGCGTAGCGCAGGGAGTTGTCGAGCAGGTTGCCCAGCACCTGGGCGATCATGTCCGCGTCGACCCGCGCGCTCGGCAGCCGCGGAGGCAGCTCGAGCTGCAGGGCGACCTTGCGTCCCCGGTTGGCCAGGCGCACCCCCGAGAAGACCTCCTCGATGAGCGCGCGCGGATCCAGGGGCTCCCGCCGGACGCGCGAGCGCCGGGATTCGAGACGCGTCAGATCGAGGAAGTTGTTGAGCAGGCGGTTCAGCCGGCTGATGTGGCGGTCGGCGGTGGCGATCATCTCGGTCTGCTCGCCGGTCAGCGGGCCCGCCAGGCGGTCGCGCAAGGTGCCGACGACGGCCTTGACCACGCTCAGCGGCGTGCGCAGCTCGTGCGACACCGTGCTCAGCAGCTGGTCCTTGAGCTGGTCGGTGTGGCGACGCTCGCGCACCTCGGCGCGCACCTTCTCGAGCTTCTTGAGGTCGGACACGTCCCGGATCGCGACGACCCACGCGGGGTAGCCCTTCCACTCGATCTCGCCGACGCGCATCTCGGCGCTAATCTCCTCGTCGCCGCGCCCGGAGAGCTTCACCTCCGCGGGCCGGCCCGGCGCGAGAGAGTAGTCGAACAGGCGGCCGACGAACTCCTCCCATTTCCGCCGGAACAGGCCCAGCGCCGCCGCGTTCGCGTAGCGCACCATGCGGCTGCGGTCGACGATGACCATCCCGTCGGGGGAGCCCTCGACGAGGCGCTCCATCTGGCGGAACATGCGGTCGCGGGCCAGCGCGAAGCCGATGGCGTGCCGCAGGCGTCCGGCGTCGAGCCTGCTCTTGGGCAGGAAGTCCTGGGCGCCGTGGGCGATCGCCTCGAGCCCCATGTCCTCCTGGTCGAGGTTGGTCAGCACGACGACGGGAAGGCTCGGCGCCTTCGCCCGGACCTTGACGAGGGTGTCGAGGCCGCGGCTGTCGGGCAGCATCAGGTCGAGCAGCACGATGTCGTACTCCTGTCGGGACAGCAGATCCAGGCCGCCTTGGAGGCTCACCACGCTCTCGAGCAGATATTTGACGCTCTCGCCGCAGGCCTCGTTGACGTACACGTTCATCAGCATCGTATAGTCGGGGTCGTCTTCGATGAGAAGGACTCTGACGCGTTGCTCCATATGGCCTCCGGCGGCGCGGGAACGTCCGGTAAAACGATGGTGAAGCGCGTGCCCCGTCCGGGAGCGCTGTCGACGGCGATCGAGCCGCCCCCGCGCTCGACGATCCTCCGGCAGATCGCGAGCCCCATGCCGCTTCCCGGGTACTCGTGGCGCGCGTGGAGGCGTTGAAACGGCTGGAAGATGCGTTCGGCGAACTTCATGTCGAAGCCGATGCCGTCGTCCTCGACGACCAGTTCGACGCCCCCGCCGTTGAGCGCCCGGCCCCGGACCCGGACGCGGGGGGGGCGGCCGTGAGCCGCGAACTTCAGCGCGTTGCCGAGGAGGTTCTGGAGGAGCTGCTTCAGCTGCCGCGGATCGCCCTTGACCACGGGCAGGCGCCCGACCCGGACGCTGGCCCGCGCGTCGGCGATCACCCCTTCGAGATCGGACACGACTTCCGCGGCCGTCGCCGAGAGGTCGACGTCCAGCGGGGGAGCCTCGCGCGAGGAGACCAGGGCGAGCGCCAGCAGGGCGTCGATGAGGTTCTGCATCTCGTCGAGCGAGCGCCCCATGCGCTGCAGAAAATCGAAGCTCGTCGCGTCGAGGCCGTCGCCGAGGCGTTGTTGGAGCTGCTCGGCGAACGCGGAGGCCTTGCGCAGCGGGGCCTGGAGGTCGTGGGAGGCGACATAAGCGAACTGGGTCAGCTCGTCGTTGGAGCGGGAGAGGGCGGCCTCGGCCGCCTTGCGGTCCGTGACGTCCTCGAAGGCGAGGCCGATGAGAGGGGCGCCCAAGGGGAAGACCCGGATCGAGAAGCGGCGCCCGGGCGCGCGGGCCGTCCCGGGAAAATCCTCGAGGTCGACCTCATGATTGCCCCCCAGGGCCTCGACGCAGGCGCGCGGCAGCGGTCCGCCGCGCAGCTCGGGCGCGAAATCGAGGAGGCGCCTCCCCGAGGGGTTCTCCTCGCCGCTCGCGGCGAGGCGCATCCCCGCGGGGTTGAAGTCCACGATGAGCCAGCTGTCGGGGTCGGACGGCTTCTCGACGCGCAGCACGGCGATGCCGATGGGCAGCTCCGAGACGATGCGGCGGTAGAGGAGGATGCGCTTGCCGTCCTCGCCGCGGGCGAGTGCCGCGACCCGCAGGCAGGCCGTCGCGTTCGCGAGCTCCTCCCGGGCGCTCGTCCTTTCGGAGAGCATGGCCCGGACGAAGATCGCCGTCGCGGCGACGGCGGCGCCCAGCAGCACGATGACGGCGGCGGCGGTGTCGGGGGCCTGCATGGTCTCTCCGGGGGGCGCCTTCAGTTTGGCCCGTAAACAAAGTCGTTGCAATGCGGCGCGTGTCAGGGAGGTCAGGGCTCTGTATAATGGTCTCATGGCACCGCGCCCGAGAATTCTGCTGATAGACGACGAGGCCGACATCCGCCGCGCCTACGGGGACCTCCTCGAGGCCGAGGGCTACGCCGTAGCCCGCGCCTCGAACGTGCGCGAGGGCTTCGCGGCGGCGCGCAAGACGGTCCCCGACCTCGTGCTGTCGGACGTCTCGATGCCCGGCGGCGACGGATTATCCCTGCTCGCCAAGCTGCGCGCCGACAAGGCCACCGCGCGCGTGCCCGTCGTCCTCATGTCCGGCGTGCGCAAAGGCACCGCCGATCAGGCCGAGGGCCTCGATCAGGGCGCCGACGACTACCTGTCCAAGCCCGTCTCCCCGGTGCTCATCCGCGCCAAGGTCGCCGCGGTCCTGCGCCGCTATCGCGCGCCCGAGGAGCTCGGCGAGACGCTCAAGGCCCACGGGCTCGTGCTCGACGTGGTGGCCCGCACCGTGACCGTCTCCGGCAAGCGGGTCCGCCTCACGCGCAAGGAGTTCGACCTGCTCACGACCTTGCTGCGCAAGCCCGGACGCGTGCTGAGCGTCCCCTTCCTCTTGGAGACGGTCTGGGGCTATGATCCCGCGGACTACTCGGATCCGCACACGATCGGCGTGCACGTCTCCACCTTGCGCCGGAAGATCGGCGCGAAGCTCGCGCGGCGGATCGTCGCCGTGCCCGGCCTCGGCTACCGCTTCGAGCCCTAGCGCCTCGGAATTTGGGAAAAATTTGGTGGCGGCCCGGCGCGGCCGGCCGTAAACTATGGCATGAGGCCGAAGCTCGACGACCGTCCCAAGATCGTCGTCATCGACGACGAGGCGGACTTCCTGACGACGATGGAGCGCTCGCTTAAGCCCTTGTACCGGGTGACGACGCTGTACGGCAGCGAGTGGACCTACGAGCAGATCGCCGCGCTGCAGCCGGACCTGATCCTGCTCGACATCCACATGCCCGAGCAGGGAGGCATCGGCCTTTGCCGGGAGCTGCGCGCGGACCCGCGCTTCGCCGACCTGCCGATCGTGTTCCTCACGGCCTCGAGCTCGAACGAGGACTACCGCCGGCACCTGCAGGTCGGCGGGAGCCGGTTCATCAACAAGACGATCGACCGGCGGCAGCTGCTCGAGGTGATCGCCGAGGAGCTCTCCGCCGCTCAGACGAAAAGCTGATCGTCGGGGCCGTCCCACCGGGGCAAGGTGAACGAGAAGCGCGAACCCTCACCGGGAGCCCCTTCGATCTCGAGCGCGGCTCCATGAGCGTCAAGAATCTTCTTGACGAGCATGAGCCCGACGCCGAAGCCCGCCGCCGTCTGCCTTCCTTTCTCGGTGCGGTGCCCGTTCAGGATCGCCTCGCGGTCCTCCGGGGCGATGCCGATGCCCGTGTCCGAGACGTAGACGCGCAGCCTCCCGTCCGCCTCGATCGAGACGCCCGCCGCGACGCGCGCCCCCTCCGGCGCGTACTTGACCGCGTTGCCCACGAGATTGGTCGCGACCATGACCAGGGCCTCGGGGTCCGCCATGGCCGCGGGCGTCCCCTCGGGAATCTCGAGCGCGAAGGCCAGGCCTTTGCGCTCGTAGATCGGCTGCAGCGCCTTGGCGGCCGAGCCCAGCACGCGGCCCAGGTCGGCGCGGCGCGGCCGCACGGCGAAGCGCCCCGACTCGAGCAGGCCGAGGTCGAGAAGGTTGCGCGTCGCCAGCGACAGGGAGCGCACGTTGGTCTCGACGATCACGTAATAGTCGGCGCGCCGGCCGGACGGCGGGACCGGCTCGGTCTGCTTCATGAGGTTCACCGTCGTGCCGAGCACGCTCAGGGCGTTGTTGAACTCGTGGCTGGCCATCGAGACGAGGCTGCCTTTGAGGCGCCCGAGCTCGGCCTCGCGCTCGAACTGCGCGTTGAGGCGGGCCGCCATCTCGCCCATCGCCGCGTGGAGGTCCGAGACCTCGGGGCCGGCGCCGCGCGGCGGGGGGAAGCTCCAGGGCTTGCCCAAGGCCCAGCGCCGGGCGTTCTCGCGCAGGGCCGCGACCGGGCCGATCAGCGCGCGCGACAGAATGACGGCGACGAAGGCCGCGGCCGCCGCGCCGGCGAGGAGGATGAGGCGCAGGGCGGCGCGCGACGCCTCCTCGGTCTCCAGGCGCCTCTCCCGCAGATCGGCGACGTTGACGCCAATCCGGGCATCACCGACGTCGCCGTCAGCCTGTCGGTGACCAAGGGCGTGCTGACCTTGTTGACCAACGTCGCCGGCGGCCTGACCAGCGGCGACATCGTCGGCAACGGCACGGCGTCCATCACGCTGACCGCCACGCTGAACCAGATCAACGCCACCCTGGCGGCCACCAACGGCCTGCTGTTCACCGGCAACACCAACGTCAACGGCACGGCCACCCTGACGGTGGTCACCAACGACGGCGGCAACACCGGTTCGGGCGGGGCGCTGTCGGACACCGACAACCACACCGTCACCGGC
>JAKFCD010000035.1:0-2507 GCA_036676805.1 Elusimicrobiota bacterium | reverse complement strand
ACGCGCTCGGCCGCCGCCGCCGCGCGCGCGCCGAGGCGCCGCTCGCCGACGAGGAGCGCATGGCCTGGCTGCAGCGCCTCTCCACCATCGGCCAGATGATGTCCGGCGTCGTCCACGAGGTGCGCACCCCGCTGGCCACCGTCGTCCTCACCGCCGAGCACGCCCAGAACGTCCTCGACAAGGGAGGCGACCCCCGCCCCCAGCTCGCGACCGTTCTGAAGGAAGCCGACCGCGCCGTGGAAATCCTCTCCGACATACTCGACTTCGCCAAGCCCTCCCCCCTCGAGCTCAAGCCCCAGCCCCTGGCCCCGCTCATCAAGGCCGCCCTCGAGCCCATCTGGATCCGCTTCGACGAGCGCACCGTCGACGTCTGGCTCGAGGTCCCCGAGGACCTCGTCGTGCGCGCCAGCCCCCGCCACTTCCACCAGGTCCTCACCATCCTCCTCATGAACGCGCTCGACGCCCTGCCCTTCGGCGGGCGCCTCGAGATCGTCGCCAAGCGCGCCCGCGGCGTGATCAGCGTCTCGGTGCGCGACAACGGCCTCGGCATCGACCCGGCCATCCTCAAGGGCCTCTTCGAGCCCTTCGCCACGGGCCGCGCCGAGCGCGGCGGCACGGGCCTCGGACTCAACGTCGCTCGATGGCTCATGAACAAGCACGGCGGCGACGTGGCCATCTCGAGCGAAGGCCCGGGCAAGGGCACGACGGTCGTCCTCACCTTGCCCGCGGCGTAGGGCTTCCGGACAGGCTCGAACTATAATGCTATCATCACCCCGAGAAAATTGGAGGAAGCATGGCTTTTTACCGTAAGAAGCGCCGCAAGGCGGGACCGAGCAAGAACGACGAGAAGGTCCGCCGGGCGCAGAACGCCGAGGATCACGAGCGCGCCGCCGGCACCCTCTCCACCCGCTTCCCCTCCCTGCGCTCCCTGCGCGTGAAGGTCTCCATCGCCACGCCCCAGGGCGTCGTCCTCGAGGAATCCGAGGAGACCTACGGCCCCAACGATCCCTTCTTCCTCGAGGCGGACTGCCCCGGCTCCTGCGGCTCGGGCTCCTACGACTTCGCCGTGCTGATCGGCCAGTCCTTGGAGAACCTCCAGGAGCGCGGCTCGGCCCAGATCGTCTGCGCCGAGCCGTCCTACAGCGGCGCCGCGGGCGCCACCTGCGGCTGCATCGCGAAGTGCGAGTTCGCCGCCGAGGTCACGCCCTCATGAGCGAGGATCTGCAGGCCGAGCTCGAGCGGCTGCGCGCGGAGAACGAGTCCCTCAAGAAGGCGGGCTCCCGCGGGATCTCCCTCAAGGTCAGCCAGAAGGGCGCGGTCAGCCTGTACGGCATGGGGCGCTTCCCCGTCACGCTCTACAAGGAGCAGTGGCTCAAGATCCTCGACATGTCGGACGTCATCCGCGCCTTCATCGCCGACAACAACTCGTCCCTGAAGGAAAAAGAATAGTGAGCCGGGCGGTCCTCCTCTCTTTCCTCCTGCTGGGCGCGTGCGCCGCGCTCGACAAGGAGGACCAGGCGTTCCTCGAAGGAGACCGCCCGCGTTCGACGTCCGCGAAGCACGACACCGGCAAGTGCAGGCCGTGGTTCGTGTCCCCCGAGCGCGACTGGGGCGAGGGCGCCCCGAGGCACTCCTGCTGGAACCGCCTCTGGGAGGTCCCGACCGCGATCGTCGCGGTACCCGTCGCGCTCGCGATCGTGACGGCGCCGATCTGGGCGCCGATCGTCCTGCTCAAGTAGAACCCCTCAGCGCCGCATGATCCCGGAGATCTCCCGCCGGTGGGTTCTGCGATACTGCTCGACCGGCACGGGCACGTACAGCCGCGCGCCGACGACGCCCCCCACGGCTGCCGCGATCGCCTCGCCGACGAGGATCGCGAAGACGGTCACGCCCGAGGCCGCGATCGACAGCACGCCGCCGAGCGCGAACGCGGGCAAGTATAGCGCGGCCAGCGTCGCGGCCGACCAGCTCACGAGCCCGTAGAACGCACCGTCCGAGCGCCGCCCGCTGTCGCAAAGCCGGCTCGCGAGCCAGCCGCCGCAGAAATAGGCGACGACGCCGGAGAACGCGGTCCACCAGACGCCGCCTTGGCCCGCGTATCCGGCGAACGCGTTCGGCGGGACCGCGCCCGCCGCGGCGGGCAACTGATTGAGCCCGACGCCGAGCACGTTGAGACACGCGACGAAGGCCAGCGTGGTCGCGGCGCCCGCGAAGATCGCGGACCAGTGCAGCCTGGGCCCGGCCGAGGCGGGGTACGACGGATATTCCATTTCCCTCATAGGACCTCCCCCTTTTCCTCAGTATAGCCCCAAACGCCGTGAAGGACGGGTAACGGTCGCGAGACGTTTGGCCGGCGCGCACTGCGACCCGCCTCTGACGTGAGTTGATTCGCGGCCTTGTTTTGCTCCTCCGCATGTGTTACACTAGTCGTGCGGGGTAGAGCAGCCCGGTAGCTCGCAAGGCTCATAACCTTGAGGTCGCTGGTTCAAATCCAGCCCCCGCAACCA
>JAKFCD010000034.1:0-22541 GCA_036676805.1 Elusimicrobiota bacterium | reverse complement strand
AGCGCCGCGGTCCCGAGCGCCTGTCTCATTTCTTGGGCTTCGGGTAGGCCTTGAGGACGCCCAGAGGCTCCGCGTAAGACGAGCCCCACAGGCGGGCGTGGATCTTGGCGGCGCGGGAGGCGAGCGCCTCGTCCTTGACCACGAGCTCGAGGTTTCGCGACGTGTCGAGGTAGCCGCCCGCCCAGTTGCTCGTGCCGAGCCACGCCGTCCTGCCGTCGGCGACCATGTACTTGGAGTGGATCACGCGGGCGAAGGGGATGTAGCCCTGCTTGGCCGCGGGGACCGTCAGTATCTTGACCTCCACGCCGGGCACCAGCGCCAGGCTCTTCAGATGGGCGACCGAGTGCTCGTCGGTGTTCCAATGGGAGACGAGCAGCTTGATCTTGACGCCGCGCACGGCCGCGTCGCGCAGGGCGTTGTCGATGGGGCTGTAGAAGCGCTTCGGCCGGGCGTACGTCGTCGGATTGTAGTCGAGCAGCTGAACGAGAAGATCCGTCTTGGCCTCGCCGATGAGCCGGACCAGCTCCGATTCGGAGTCTCCCACCCCGCTCGGATTTCTCCTCCAAGGGCTGGCGACGAGGTAGGCGCGGCCGGCGC
The DNA here is from genome assembly GCA_036676805.1 of Elusimicrobiota bacterium. Lineage (GTDB taxonomy): Bacteria > Elusimicrobiota > Elusimicrobia > UBA1565 > UBA9628 > GWA2-66-18. Next base: position 21,944 of record JAKFCD010000034.1, on the reverse strand, counting down.
GATCGAAGTGCGGCTCCCTCTGCTCGTCGAGCGTAAGGCTTCCGGGGTCCTCGGTGAGCGCCCAGTCGTGGTCGAACACGCGCTGGACGTCGCGGACGATGGGCGCGTCGGTGATCCTCAGGCCCAGCTCGTGGATGTGCTTGAGCGCGCGCCAGTCGAAGTTCTGGCTGCCGACGAAGGCCTGCGTGGAGTCCACGACGAAGAACTTGGCGTGGATGATCCCGTCGCCGTGGACCTTGGACCAGTCCAGGATGCGCAGCTCGAGGCCGGGGATGGCCTTCAGGCGCGCGATGCCGTCGAGGGAGTTCTTCTCGAACTTCTTCTCGAGGATGACGCGGATCCTTACGCCGCGCGCGGCGGCGCGCTCGAGCGCCTGGAGCGACCGCTCGAGGGGCTCCCCCGCCGAAGGCGTCACGTAGAACTGCTCGATGTCGATCGTCTTCGCGGCCGCGTCGAACATCTCGGGCCAGACGTCCTGGGCGAGGCGGAGGTCGGGCTCTTCGAGAGAGGTCTCGACGGGATAGGAGTAGACGAGCTCGAACCCGGGGACGGAGAACTCCGCGCGAGCGGCCGTCGAGAGAAGCGCCAAAAGCAGCGAAGCGTGTCTTATCATGTGTCCTCCGGAATTCTCGCCATGCGCCCGAAATACTTCAGCATCGCTTCGCCGACGGCCTTGCTCACGGAGTGCTCGTCGACGGAGGCGCCGAGGACGCGGGCCATCGTCGTCATGACCTCGCTCTCGAGCCTGCAGGGGTGGATCAGGCTGAACGGCGCCAAGGTGTTGTTCATGTTCAGCGCGAAGCCGTGATAGGAGACGCCGGCGCGCACCGCGACGCCGATCGACGCCAGCTTCTTGCGGCCGACCCACAGCCCGGTGAATCCCTTCACCGTCGCCGCCTTGACCCCGAAGGGCGCCACCGCCTCGCTCAGCACCGCCTCGAGGGCGGCCAGGTACGAGCGCGCCTTGAGCCCGAGCCCCGGGAGGTGGAAGACCGGATAGCCGACGAGCTGCCCCGGCCCGTGCCAGGTGAGGTCCCCCCCGCGCTCGATCTTGTGCACCGGGTAGGGCAGGGCCTTGGGCACCGGCTGCTTCGAGGAGCGGCCGATCGTATAGACCGGATGATGCTGGCAAAGAAGGACCGTGTCCGGAATCTTCCCCTCGCCGCGCTCGAAGACGAGCCTGCGCTGAAGATTCCAGACCTCCTCGTAGTCCTTGAGGCCCAGATCCCGGACGAGCATCGCTTAGGTGAAGACCGGCGCCTCGCGCTTGATCTGCAGCATGTGGACGGGATGCCCGAGCGCGACCTCGCAGGCCTCCGCGAACGTCTCGGTCAGGGTCGGATGCGGATGAATGGTTTGGGCGACCTGCTCGAGGGTGACGCCGACGGACACCGCGAGGCAGGCCTCCCCGATCAGGTCGGAGGCGTTGGTTCCCACGAACCCGGCTCCGAGAATCCGGTGCGTGGCCTTGTCGGCGACGACCTTGCAGAAGCCCTCGGTCTCGCGCACTGCCATCGCGCGGCCGGAGGCCGCGAACGGGAACTTGCCGGTGACGGTCGCGTACCCGGCGGCCTTGGCCTCGGAATCCGTCATGCCCACCCAGGAGATCTCCGGGTCGGTGAACACGGCCCACGGGACCTGCCCGCGCGTCTCGAGGGGCTCGCCCGCGATCGACTGCGCGGCGAGGATGCCCTCGCGGCTGGCCTTGTGGGCCAGGTAGGGCTGGCCGACGACGTCGCCGATCGCGTAGATGTTGCCGACCGAGGAGAGCATCTCGGTGTCGACGACCACGTGCCCGCGCTTGTCGAGCTCGACGCCGAGCTTCTCGAGGCCCAGCCCCTTGGAGCGCGGTGCGCGGCCGACCGCCATCAAAATCTTGTCGCAAGAAACCTTCTTGGCGCCGTCCGGGGTTTCAACGGACAGTTCCAGGCGCTTCCCCTTCTTGGCCCAGGCGGTCGCCTTCGAAGAGAGAAGGACGTCTACCCCGAGCTTTGAGAGATTCCTCGCGACCGGAGCCACAAGATCCTTTTCGATCACCGGCAGCAATGAATCGGTGAACTCCACGACCGTCACCTTCGTGCCGAGCTTGGCGAAGAAGGTCCCGATCTCGAGGCCGATGACGCCGCCGCCGACCACGACGAGCGCCTCCGGCGGGGTCTTGAGGTCGAGGGCCTCTTTGGAGCCGAGGATGTCCTTGCCGTCGATGCCGAAGCCGGGGACCGAGACGATCTCGGAGCCGGTGGCGATGATCGCGTGCTTGAACTCGACCTCCTCGGCCGTGCCGTCCGCCTTCGTGACGACGGCGGTGTGGGCCGTCGTGAAGCGCGCTTCGCCCTGGATGTGCTCGCCCTTGTTCCCCTTGACCAGGGTTCCGATGTTCTTGACGAAGCCGCCGACCATCTGGTCCTTCCACGCCACGACCTTGGTCCAGTCGAGCCGGTGCTTGGGATCGTCGAAGCCGGCGTCCTTGAGCTTCTTGGACTTGTAGGCGTGGCCCGCCGCGGCGATCAGCGCCTTCGAGGGGATGCAGCCGTAGTTGAGGCACTCGCCGCCGAGCTTGTCGCGGTCCACGAGCAAGGTCTTCTTGCCGAGCTGGCCGGCCTTGATGGCGGCCACGTAGCCCCCGGGCCCGCCGCCGACGATGAGCACGTCCATTTCGATCGCCATAGGGTCCTCTCAGAGAAGGGTCTGCGGATTTTCGAGATGCTTGATGATCGTGTTCATGAAGCTCGCGGCGTCGGCCCCGTCCACGATGCGGTGGTCGAAGGACAGCACCAGGTTCATGACGTCCCTCGCGACGACCTTGCCGTCGCGCACCACGGGCCGCTTGGCGAGCTTCATCAGCCCGAGGATCGCGGCCTCGGGGTGATTCACGATCGGGGTCGCGAACAGCCCTCCGATCGGGCCGATGTTGGTGATGGTGATCGTGCCGTCCTGCAGGGACGATACTTCGATCGTCTTGGCGCGCACCTTCTCCGCGAGCGTCGAGATCTCGACGGCCAGGGCCCAGATGTCCTTATCCTGGGAGGCCTTGATGTTGGGAACGACGAGGCCCTGCGGCGCGGCGACCGCGATGCCGACATTATGGCGACGTTTAATGACGATCTCTCCAGCGGCCTCGTCCAACGACGAGTTGAACATCGGGAATTCGGACAGGGACTTGGATAAGGCGCGAACGATGAAGGGCAGGAACGTCAATTTGACGCCCTTCTTCGCCGCTTCCGGCTTGAGCTTTTCGCGCAAGGCCAGGACGGCGGTCATGTCGCATTCATCGACGTGCGTAACGTGCGCGACGGTCCGTTTCGACTGCTGCATTTTCTCCGCGATTTTTCGGCGTATACCGGAGAATGGAACCGTCGTGTCCCCGTTCTGCCGTTGTATCGACACCGGCGGATACCCGGATGCAGTCGTGGATGCGACCGTGGGTTCTTGTCGTGTCGTTGCCGTCGCCGTAGGCGCCGCAGGCGCCGATGGCGCCTGCGCGCGAACGTCGGTCTCGGATATGCGCCCGCCCGGGCCCGTTCCCGAGATCCTCGACAAATCCACTCCGAGGTCGTTCGCGAGCTTCTTCACCGCCGGCGTCGCGTTGGCGCGCGAGTTATCGTAAACGCCGCGCGAAGGCGCGGCGACGGCGGCGGGGCCGCCGGACTTATACGCTTTCAAATCAGCCTCGAGCACCCGTCCCTGCGGTCCGGTCCCCTGGACCTGACCGATATCTATCCCCTGATCCTTCGCCATCTTCCTCACCATCGGAGTGGCCAGGACCTCGGCGGAGGGCTTGGACGGCCGCGGCGCCGCTGGCGCGGCGGCGGCCTTAGGAGAATCGGCCTTAACGGCAACGGATGGAGTGCTCGTTCCGACGGACCCTTTAACGCCCGCGTATGTGACGAGAGGGCCGTGAACCTTGATCTTTTCGCCCGGCTTGGCGTGGAGCTTGGCGATGGTGCCCGTTTTTGGCGAAGGAATCTCGACCTCCGCCTTATCCGTCAAGACCGCCGCGAGCGGTTGATGCTCCTCGACCTTCTCCCCTTCCTTCACGAACCACTTCACCAGCTCCCCTTCGACGAGCCCCTCTCCGATGTCGGGCAGGTTGAACACGAAGCCGCCGGACGCGGGCGCGGGGCGCTCCACGACCGCCGTCGCCGAAGCTTGCGGCGCCTTCGGCGCCGCGACGGCGTTCTTAACGGCGACGGTTTCCTTCTTCTTCGGGGCCTCGGACGGCTTCTCGGCGGCTTCGCCGCCGACCTCGATGGTCGCCAAGGGCGTGTGCACCTTGATCTTCTCGCCCGGCTTCCCGTGCAGCGCCACGATCTTCCCCGCCTTGGGGCTCGGGATCTCGACCTCCGCCTTATCCGTTAATACCGCGGCTAGGGGTTGATGCTCGGAGACCGTCTCTCCCACCTTCACGAACCATTTCACGATCTCCCCTTCGACGAGCCCCTCACCGATGTCCGGCAGATTGAATTCGAAGTTCATATTGTTTTCTCCCGCTTATCTCAGTGTCAGGCTTTGACTTATGTGCGGTAATTCCTTCTCGCGGGTCATTCTGCAAATAACGAGAGGACTGACACCATATTAGAAGCTTAACGTTTTACGCGCGGCCATAACGACCCGGTCCGCGTCGGGGATGTAGTACTGCTCGAGGCGGAAAAGCGGCATGCGGATGTCCCAGCCGCCGACGCGGGCGACGGGCGCCAGCAGGCGGAGGAGCCCGCGCTCGGCGATGAGGGCGGAGAGCTCGGCGGCCCAGGAGCCGGTGTTCGGCGCCTCGTGGGCGATGACGCAGCGGCCGGTCTTGCCGACCGAGGCCAGCACCGCGTCGAGGTCGAGCGGCGCGAGCGTGCGCAGATCGAGAATTTCGACGGACGCCCCGTCCTCCCGCTCGAGGCGCTCGGCGGCCTTCTCGCAGGTCACGGTCATGGCGCCCCACGTCAGCAAGGTGAGGTCCTTGCCTTCCTTGACGAGGCGCGCCTTGCCGATATCGACGGTGTAATGACCCCCGGGGACCTCGCCTTTGGCCGAGCGGTAGAGGAGCTTCGGCTCGAAGAACACGACCGGATCAGGATCCTCAATGGCGGCGAGCAGGAGGCCCTTTGCGTCATATGGAGTCGAGGGGATGACGACCTTGATGCCCGGCGTGTGGCAGAAATAGGCCTCCGGGCTCTCCGAGTGATGCTCGGGGGCGTGGATCAGGCCGCCGTGGGGCGCGCGCAGGACGAGCGGCACGGACATCTTTCCGCGGGAGCGGGAGCGGATGCGTCCCAGGTGGCAGACTACCTGGTCGAAGACGGAGGGCATGAAGCCGTCGAACTGAATTTCTGCCACCGGCCGAAACCCCGAAATAGCCAGGCCGATGGCCGAGCCCATGATGCCGATCTCGGCCAGCGGGGTGTCCACGACGCGCTCGTCGCCGTACTTCTTCCAGAGGCCCTCGGTGGCGCGGAACACGCCGCCGTTGCGGCCGACGTCCTCGCCGAGGACCATGACGCGCTTATCCTTGGCCATGGCGACGTCGAGCGCCTCGTTGACCGCCTGGACGAGGTTGAGGGTCCGGGTGGCGGCGGGGGCCGCGGTTTTCGGCGTCACGGGAATCTCCCTTCCGTCGGCGGCAATTCCATGAGAATCTTCGCGCCGCCCTTGAACTTGAGCAGCTCCTCCAGCTCGGCGCGCTGCTCGATCAAGGCGCGGGGCGCCTTGTCGTAGTTGTCCGCGAACATGTTAAGCGGATTGGGCGCCGGGAATTCTTCGTAAGCCTTCACTTCGCCGTCGATCCAGCTCCGTGTCTCCGCGGTTAAATTCTTTTCCTTTCCGTCATTCCACAGCTTCTTCGCCGTCAAAAACTTCTTGAACCGCGAAATCGGGTCCTTCTTCCGCCACGCCTCGACGTCCTTGCCGTCGCGGTAGCGCGTCGCGTCGTCGGCGGTCGTGTGATGGCCCATGCGATAGGTCTCGCACTCGATCAAGGTCGCTCCTTCCCCTTTGCGGGCGCGGGCGACGGCTTCGACCGTCGCCGCGTACACCGCGAGGGCGTCGTTGCCGTCGACCTGGACGCCGTGGACGCCGTAGCCCCACGCCTTCTGCGCCAAGGTCTGCGACGCCGACTGGCGCTTGCGCGGCACGGAGATCGCCCAGCCGTTGTTCTCGATGACGTAGATCGCGGGGAGCTTGAACTGCCCGGCGAAGGTCAGCGCCTCGTGCAGGTCGCCCTTCGAGGAGGTGCCGTCGCCGCAGTAGGTCATGGCCACGCCGCCCTTTCCATTGAGTTTTTGCCCCCAGGCGAGGCCCGCGACCTGGGTCAGGTGCGTGCCGACCGGGATCGAGAAGATCATGTCGTTGTTGCCTTCGGGAAAATGCGTGCCGCGGTCGTCGCCCGCCCAGTACAGAAGACCGTAGCGCATCTGCATGCCGCGCGCGAAGTAGACGCCTCCGCCGCGGTAAGTGGGCACCACCCAGTCGGAGGGCTTCAGCGCGAGCGGAGGCACGCATTGGGTCGCCTCCTGGCCGGTGATCATGGGGTACGTTCCGAGGCGGCCGGAGCGTTGAAGGAGGATGGCGCGTTCGTCAAACGCCCGGATCTGGAACATCAATCGGTACATTTCGAGAAGCAGCTTATCCGAGACCTTGGGCATAAGCGCCTTATCGGCTTTGCCGTCGATGTCGAGGATTTCAAGGCGCTTGATGTCGAGCGACGCGATCGTCTTAAGGGGCATGAGCCTCCAAGTGCCCCTTCATGAACAGCTCGGCGGCTCGGTACGAGGACCGCACGAAGGGCCCGGACGCCACGTAGAGAAAGCCGTGCCTCTTCGCGATCTCGCCATATCTTTTAAATTCGTCTGGGTGAATAAACTGCTCCACCATGAGATGATGACGCGACCCCGAGGGTCTCAAATATTGCCCGAGCGTCAATATGTCGACCCCCACCGCGCGAATGTCGTTGAACGCCTGGATGAGTTCCTTTTCCGTTTCTCCCAGGCCCAGCATCAAAGATGTCTTGGTCGGTGTCTTCGGCAGGTAGCGCTTCGCGTGACTCAAAACGTCGAGCGATTGCCGATAGCCGGCTTTGGCGTCGCGCACGGTCCCGGTCAATCGTTCAACGGTTTCAACGTTATGAGCCACCACATCCGGACCGGCGTCGAGGACCGTCTCAAGAAGCCCCTTATCAGCCCGGAAATCTTGAAGCAGCATCTCGAGCTTCATCCCCGGATTAACCCTTTTTATCTCGCGTATACAGTCCGCCAGATGCCCCGCGCCCTGGTCGGGCAGGTCGTCGCGGCAGACCGTCGTCAGGACGGCGTATTCGACCGCCATTTCCTTCAACGTCAACGATAATTTTGCGGGTTCCTCAAGGTCGGGGGCCGGCGGGTTCCGCCCCGTCGCGACGGAGCAGAAACGGCAGCCGCGCGTGCAGGTGTCGCCCATGACCATGAAGGTCGCGGTCCCCCCGCCCCAGCACTCGCCCAGGTTCGGGCAGCGCGCCTCCTCGCAGACGGTGGACAGCCCGCGCGAGCGCGAGGCGTCCTTGAGGCGCGCGACGACGGGCCCGGTTGGGAGCTTGACCTTCAGCCAGGGGGGAAGGCGCTCCGCGGCCCGGGCCATGCTCAGTGCGTTCCCTGGTCGGCGAGCCAGCGCTCGGCCTCGAGCGCGGCCTTGCAGCCGTTGCCCGCGGCGGTGACCGCCTGGCGGTAGCGGTGGTCCATGACGTCGCCCGCGGCGAACACCCCCTCGATCGAGGTGCGGGTGCGGTCGTCGGTGACGAGGTAGCCGTTCTCGTCCTGCTTGAGCTGGCCGCCGAGGAAGCCGGTGGTCGGCTCGTGGCCGATGGCCATGAACACGCCCCCGGTCTTGAGCTCGGTGACCGCGTTCGTCTTGAGGTTCTTGAGCTTGACGCCGTCCACGTGCCCGTTGCCCAGGATCTCGTCGACCGTCGAGTCCACGATGAAGGTGATCTTGGGGTTCTTGCGCGCGCGGTCGAGCATGATCTTGGAGGCGCGGAAGGTGTCGCGGCGGTGCACGAGGGTCACCTTGGAGGCGAACTTGGTCAGGAAGCTGGCCTCCTCCATGGCGGTGTCGCCGCCGCCGACGACGACGACGTCCTTGCCCTTGAAGAAGAAGCCGTCGCAGGTCGCGCAGGCGGAAACGCCGTGGCCCATCAGGCGCTTCTCGCTCTCGATGCCGAGCCATTTCGCGTTGGCGCCCGTGGCGATGATCAGGGCCTGGGCCGAGGCGGCGGTGCCCTCCGACGTCTCGACGTAGAAGGGGCTGCCGTTCTTCAGGTCGACCTTGGTCACGTACTCGTTGACGATCTTGACGCCCAGGCGCTGCACCTGCTTCTGCATGCGCTCCATGAGCTCGGGGCCGGCGATCGGCTCGGGGAAGCCGGGAAAGTTCTCGACGTCGGAGGTGATCATGAGCTGGCCTCCCATGGCGACGCCTCCGAAAACGAGGGGGTCCATGTCCGCGCGCGCGGCGTAGATGGCGGCGGTGTAAGCGGCCGAGCCGGAGCCGATGATCACGACTTTCTTGGATTCTGCCATGGCGCGATTATAACATTTCACCCCCCCGCGCCCTTCAGGCGCAACAACGGGAGGTCTGACCCCTCCCGGCATTGCTAGACTATCCCTGATGTCCGACATGATCTGGCTCAACGGGGTCGAGTGCCGCTCGAAGATCGGGGTTCCGGCCGCCGAGCGCGCGCGCCGTCAGAAGGTCCTGGTGGACGCGGGGCTCGAGGTGGACGTCCGGGCGGCCGCCGCGCGCGACGACTTCCGCCGGGCGGTGGATTACTGGGCCGTCGAGAAGCTCATCCGCGCCGAGGCCGAGGCCGGGGAGCGTTGCCTCGTCGAGACCTTGGCCGAGCGCCTGGCCGCCGCCGTGCTCAAGGCGAACGCGTCCGCCGCCGCGGTGACGATCCGGGTGCGCAAGGCGCCGGCCGTCATGCCGAAGACCCGGGAAGTCGTCGTCGAGATACGGAGGACGAGATGATCATTCGAAAGCTGTACCGCTTCGAGGCGTCGCACATCGTGCGCAACTGCTCCTCCGACCGCTGCAAGTACTCCGTGCACGGCCACAGCTTCCGCTGCGAGCTGCTGCTCACCGCCGACCGCCTCGACCGGGGGCAGATGGTCTACGACTTCGGCCTGCTCAAGGGCGGCGTGAAGGATTTTCTCGACGGATTCGACCACGCCGCGCTGTTCTGGGACAAGGAGGCGCCGGCCTACGTGAAGGGAATGAAGGAGCACTCCAGGCGCTGGGTCTCTTTGCCCGTCTCCCCGACGGCCGAGCAGCTCGCGCGCGTGATCTTCGTCGCCGTCCAGGCCCTGCTCGACAACACCGTGAAGACGAACGGCGACGACACCGCGCGCGTGCACTCCGTCATCCTGCACGAGACCGAGACCGGCTACGCTCAGTGCTTCCGTCAGGACGCCTACGACGCGCAGATGGGCGAGATCCACTTGAAGGACATCGTGTTCTCCCCGCAGGTCAAGGCCGAGTGGTCCGACCCGAAGATGTGGGACAAACTCCTCAAGGGCGTGAAGTTCGTCAACCCGACGATCGAGACCCAGATCGCCGCGGACTTCCCCTCCAAGTCCAGATCGCGCGCCCGCTGAACGTCAGGCGATGAGCCGACCGCCGTCGACGGTGAGCTCGGCGCCGGTCGAGTAGTCGGCCGACTCGGCGAGGTACAGGCAGGCGCGCGCGACGGCGTCGGGGGTGCCCAGGCGCTTGAGCAAGGTCGCCTCGGCGACCTTCTTCCTCTCCGGCTCGCCCATCGACTCCGGCGCCAGGACGGGCCCCGGCAGGACCGCGTTGACGCGCACCTCGGGGGCCAGCGACTTGGCGAGCAGCTTGCTGGCGCAGAGCAGGGCGGCCTTCGACGCGCAGTACGGGCCGAAGTCGGCGTACGGGCGATGCCCGGCCCAGTCGGCGATGTTGACGATGCAGCCGTCGCCCGAGGCCTTCAGCCACGGCGCGCAGGCTTGGGCGAGATAGTACGGCGCGCGCGCGTTGACGGCCATGTGCCGGTCCCAGTCCGAGGGCATGGCCGCCGCGAACGGCGTGCGCTCGTACAGCGAGGCGGAGTTGACCAGGACGTCGATGCCGCCGAAGCGGCGGGCGACCGCGGCGGCGAGCTTGCGGGGGGCCGCGGCGTCGAGCAGGTCGGCCCGGAACACGTCGGCGTCGGCGCCGGACAGGGACTTCGCGCCGGCGGCGAGCGTGCGGGCTTCGCCGGCGGAGGCGTGGTAGTGCGCGGCGATGCGCGCGCCCTTGGCGGCGAAGGCGAGCGCGATCACGCGCCCGACGCGCCGGGCGGAGCCGGTGACGAGCACGACCTTGCCTTTCAGGTTCATTTCCCGGGTTCCGGCGGCGCCTGCGGCTTGGGCATCGCGATGCCGGCGCTCATCATGCGCATCACGAGCCCCTGGATCTTCATCATCTTGGCCTGCTGCTCCGCGGGCGAGGTGATCGTGTTCGCGGCCGCGTCGGCCTTGAGCTGCTGGATCATCCCCGTGAGCTCGGCGTAGTCCGCCTTCTGCTGGGGGCCCATGCTCCGGGTGATCGCGGGGTTGTTGAGCAGCGGCGTGATCGAGTCGAGCATGGCGACCATGCTCCGGTTCGCCGCGTCGCCCTGCGCGTTGAGCTGCGCCAACTGCTGGACCTCGGTGGGGCGCGCCTCGGGCGCCGCCTCTCCGGCGGGCCCGCGCAGCAGGTCGAGCCCGGAGCCGCCCGCCGGCGCGGAGCCTTGCGGCGCCGCGAGCGCGGGCGTCTGAAGCGCGAGCTCCTGGACCTGCCGCATCTGCCGCTGCAGGTCGGCAAGCTCCTCCGCGCTGGGACCGGATTGCGCGGCCGAGGCCGCCAGGCGGGCGGCGCCCGAGTAGCGCTGCGCGACCAGGCCCGCCCCGTACTGGACGCCGAGCACGCCCGCCGCCGCCGCCGCGCACACGCCCCGCGCGGCCCAGGGGTTGGCCTTGAACAGGACGGCGAGGCCGCACGCGGCGATCCACGCGGCCAGAAGGATCGGCGCGGGCCAGGCGGCCGGGATCCAGCGCGCGAGCGCGTGGACGGGCGCGGCCGCCAGCGCGAACGCCGCGACGAGCAGGGCCCGGTCGAAATCCCCGCCGGAACCCAGCGCGCGCCCGAGGCCGTAGAGCATGGTCGAGCCGAGCAGATACAGCGACGCCCAGGCGCCGAGGCCGACGACGCCGACGACGGCGATCTGCCACGCGGGGTAGGCGCTCAGGAGGGCGGGGCTCGACAGCGCGACGTGGACCAGGTTCAGCGCGAAGAACAGGGCTCCCCAGGCGAGGGCCGCGGCCGCCGCGGCCCCCGGCCCGGGCGCGGGGCGCGCGTCGAGCCCGGCGAAGACGCCCGGCGCGTTGACGAGCGCGGTCAGCGACAGCTCGAGCAGCTCGACGAGCCCCGGCGCCGGGGCGGGAGCCTCTTTCTTCTCCGCGGCCGGCTCGCTCATGGTCGTTGCTCCGCGCGGCGTCCGGCCCAGGTGGAATCCTCGAGACGGATATTCGGCAGCTCGCGCTCGAGGGGCACGACGAGCAGGGCCGCGGTGTAGCCGCCCTTGCTCTTGACGCGCAGGCCGCCGCCGATGCGCTCGAGAAACCGCCGGGACATCGACAGCCCGAGCCCGAGGCCGTGAGAGCCGCGGCGCGCCGAGAGGAAAGGCTCGAAGAGGGAGACCTTGTCCGTCTCGGAGACCCCGCCCCCGTCGTCGGAAACCTCGATCTCCGCGCCGCTCCCCTCGCGGCGCACGAACACCGTCACCGCCCCCCCGCCGCGAAGGACGCACGCCTCGAGCGAGTTCTGCAGCACGGCGAGCAGGGCCAGCTCGATGGAGCGGCGGTCGGACCGCACCGGAGGAGGGGCGCTCTGCACCAGGACGCAGACCCGCACGCCGTCGGGCGCGAACGCCTCCCGGCACTCTTCGACGCAGGCGCGAACCAGCTCCGGGAGGTCCACCGCGGCGGCACCCGGCGGGCGCGCCGTGGTCAGCGCGCTGCGGTCGCCGAGCACGCGGGAGAGCTTCACGCCGAGCTCGCCGGCGGCCTTGCGCAGGCGCTCGACGCGGTCCGCCTGCCTCGGCTCGTCCTTCGGCGACAGCGCTATCGCCTCGGCCAGGGAGGAAATCGTGATGACGTAGTCCCGCAGCTGGAACAGGGCGTAGGACAGGTACTCGCCGACCTGGGCGGCGCGCAGGCGTCCTAGGGTTCCGCGGGCCGCGGACGCCGCGCCCGCGCGCGCGGGGCCCAGCGCCAGCCCGGCGGCGGCCGGCGCCAGCGCGAACAACAGGCCGCGCAGGCCGAGCGTCCAGAGCAGGCCCCTGTCGTCCCCCGGGCCGGGCCCGAGCGTCGCGATGAGGACGGCGGTGAAGGCCGCCGGCACGGCGGCGGCCAGAGCGCCGGCGGCCGCGCCGAGCTCGGCGGCGAGCATGACGGCCGGGGCCAGCACGCCCAGGTCGATGACGCCGGCCCACTGCCGGGTCCACTGCGCCGTCCACATGACGAGCACGATGTCGGCGACGCAGAAGCCCGCCCCGGCGAGCCGCCGGATTCGCGCGGGCACGGCTTTTCCTCCGAACGCGGCGGCGGCGGAGACGGCGAGCACGGCCAACGCCGCGGCGGCGGGCAGCATGAGGCTGACGGCCATCCCTCTCGCGCCGAGGAAGGCGGCGGCGAGCACGAGGAGGAGATTGACGGCGCGCAGCGTCCAGAGCGCGGGGGTCATGCGCGCCAAGTATAGCCGAAAATCGTAGAATGAGCCAGTCATGCGCCTCAGCTACCGGCTCGCCCTCGTCTTCGCCGTGTCCGGCGCCCTCGTCGCCGGCGGCCTCGTCCTCCTCGGCATGCGCTCCTCCCGCCGGGAGGCCTACGCCCAGGCCGAGCATCTCGGCCGCGTGACCCTCACCGCGGCGCAGGCCGTCGTCGAGTCCGAGGCGCGCCAGGGCCGCCTGGGCGGGGTCGGACGCAGCTTCACCGACCTCATCCGCCACGCCCAGATCGCCACCGTCGTCGTGCGCGACCGACGGGGCAGGCGGCTGGTCGGCAGCTCCGAGGACCACAAGCTGATCGTCCGCGAGCCCAAGCCCGGCCGGCGGCTCTCCGAGGTCAATGACGGCATCTACGACGTCGAAGGCCCGGTGGATCTCGGCCGGCGCGGCCCGGGCGTCGTGCAGGTCGGCTTTCGCACGGCCTCCCTCGAGCGGCGCCTGCGCCAGATCGCCGCGACCGGCGTGCAGGCGGGCGTCACCGCGGCCTTGGCGATCACCTTGATCGCCTGGCTGATCGGCCTGTTCGCGGGCGAGCGCCTCGAGCGCCTCGTCAAGCGCCTCGAAGCCCTGGCCGCCGACCCGCAGAACTTCCGCCGCCTCGGCGGCGAGGGCGGCGGCGACGAGGTCTCGCGCCTCACCGGCGCCTTCAACCGCATGGGCCTGAGCCTCAAGGCCGAGACCCGCCGCCGCCGCGCCCTCGAGGCGGAGAAGCGCGAGCTCTCCGCGATGCTCGTCCACGACCTCAAGACCCCGATGACCGTCATCCGCTCCGGCCTCACCTTGCTCTCCGACTTCGCGACGAATAACGGCAAGCGCGAGCACAACCGCACCTTCGAGCTGCTCGAGATGTCCACCGCCCGCCTGCAGCGCATGGTCGAGGACGTGCTGCAGCTGGCCAAGCTCGAGGAGATGTCCGGCCTTTCCTGCACCGAGCTCGTGGAGATGAGCGCCCTCGCTCGCGCCTGCGCCAAGGACTTCGGCTTGATCGTCGCCGATCGCAAGCAGCGCCTCGACCTCGTCGTTCCCGACGACGCCCCCCCGCCCGTACTCGGCGACCCCGCCCTCCTGCGCCGCGTCCTCGACAACCTCGTGCACAACGCGGTCGAGCATACGCCCGCGGGCGGGCAAATTTCAATAAACGTCCGCGTGGAGGGCGCGGACCGGGTGCTTGTAGAGGTGAGCGACTCCGGCCCCGGCGTGCCGCCCGAGGCGCGCGAGGAGCTGTTTCACAAGTTCTTCCAGCGGGACCTGAAGCGCCACGTGGGCAACGTCGGCCTGGGCCTCGCGTTGTGCGAGAAGGTCGTCACCCGTCACGGCGGCGCGATCGGCGTCGGCGACGCCGATCCGAAAGGCGCCCGCTTTTTCTTTACTTTGCCCGTCGCGCCCGCGCTAGAAGACGCCGAACTGAGCGCATAGGCAGCCCCGTGACGTTGTCGCGGTCCCCGATGATGCGCTCGACCAAAGGGTCGTTGCGGTCCTGGATGGCGTACGCTCCCGCCTTATCCATGTGCTTCCCCGCCAGCCGCCGCAGGCGGTCGGCTCCGAGCCGCCGGGCGTATACTCGCGTGACCGCGCAGTCGGTGTACACGCGCCTGCCCGCCGCGAGCGCCGTGCCGGTATAGACGCGCTGCGCGCGTCCGGATTGGAGCGTGATCATCCGCACCGCGTCCTTAAGGTTCTTGGGCTTCCCAAGAATCTCGCCCCTGCACACCACGATGGTGTCCGCTCCGAGCACGGGATGGCCGGGGTGCCTTTTCGCGACATCGAGAGCTTTCAGCCGCGCCAGCTTGACGACGTGCCTCCGTGGATTCCTCTCGGCGATATTCTCATCCACGGTGCTGGGATCGACGGTAAAACTCACGCCGGCCGCCCGCAATATCGCTCTTCGCCGAGGCGAAGCCGAGGCGAGTATGAGCTTCAAAACAGATCCGTGTAGTCGCCCCATTTCTCGGTGCGAATATTCTGGGGCGGTATCCCGAGTTCCTGCAATCCTTCCCGCAGTTCTTGAACCATTTTGTTCGGCCCGCACAGGTAATAAACCGCCGCCGCGTCGTTCGCGGCGGCGAACACCGAGCCCGCGTTCCATCGTCCAATTTCCCCTTCCCAATTCGTCCCGGCGCCGGGTTGGGTCACCTTCTCTTTGACGTCGATGCCGTTCTTCCGCCAATCCTCGTACTCCTTTCTATAAAGCAATCCCTCCGGCGTCTTCGCCGAGCAGCAAAGCGTGATCCTGCTTTGCGCGTGCATCCCGATCTTGAGCAGGCACATCGCCCGAAACGGGGTGAGGCCCGTCCCGCCCGACACGAGAACCGCGTGCCGCACCGCGCCGTCATAAACCCATTTGCCGAAAGGCCCCCTCACCGCGAGCCCCCCCTCCGCGTGCGCCTTGAGCTCCCCCAGCCGCGCCGAGAACGCCCCCACCATCCCCACCGTCACCTCGAAGTATTCCTCCTCCGACAGCGGCGACGAGCAGATCGAGTACGCCCGCCACGTCTTGGGGTCGTCGGCGAAGTGAAACATCAGGAACTGCCCCGGCGTGAACCGGAAGCCCGCCGGCGAGGCGAACCGGAACGTGCGCGCCCCCGGCGCCTCGTCGCGCGCGGACAAGAGCACGGGCCAGTACGTGGGATGCACGGGCTTGGTCATTTCAGTTCGCCCGCGAGCCAGCGGAGATAGGGCTTGGCGCCGTCCGACACATTCAGCGCCAGCACCTCGGGCACCGTGTACGGGTGATGCGACGCGATCCAGCTCTTGAGCGCGGGGAGCTTCGCCGCGGAGGTCTTCGCGACGAGCAGGCTTTCCGCGTCGCGGCACAGCTTCCCCCGCCAGCGGTAATGCGAGACCACGCCGGGCACCACGTTGACGCAGGCCGCGAGCCTCTCGGTCACGAGCCCGCGCGCCAGGAGCTCCGCACGCTTTCCGCGCGGAGCGGTCATCAGCACGACGCGAAAGGGGCTCGACACGCGCAAATTCTAGCAGATAGGCCCAAGGCCTCAAGCGCCCGGGTTATCCACAATTTTCACCGGTGGAATCGCGCTCTCTAGGCCCGGTCCCAGACGTCATGGACCAAAGACCCTGTCGGGCGCCTCGCGCCCGCCCTATCCTTGCCCTATGAAGCCGTTGCGGCTTTTGATCGGGGCCTTGCTCCCGCTGCTGCTCGCCGCCGCCGCCGCCGCGGGCGTCGTCTCCGTCCCCCAGCGCCTTTCCGCCTACCAGACCGGCCTCACCTCCTACCGCACCGGCGCCGCCGCCGCCTTCCTGCGCGACGAGCGCGCCCAGGCGCTGCTGCGCGCGGAGAACCCGGGCTTGCTCGCCCCCTCCTTCCAACGCGCCCACGAGATCCTCGACCTCGCGGCTTTGCCCAAGGAGTACGGGGACCCCGCCAACCTGCGCCGGGCCCTGATCGCGCGCGACTCCGAGCCGTCGTTCCAAAGGCCCGCCGACATCCGCGCCTTCTACGCCGGCCGCGGCCTGGCGCCCGCGGAGATGAGGAAAGTGGTCCGCGCGTTGGCCGAATGGCGCACGCTCGACTTGGAGCTGCGCGGCTGGATCCTCGAGGCCGGCGCGACGGAGACGATCTGGAAGACCTTGACCGTCGACGAGCGCGCGACCGCGATCGTCTCCGCCTTGCGCGAGCGCCTGCTCCAGGGCCGGAATCTGTCCCTCGACGGCGCCGCCTACCGAGCGCGCCTGGAGGAGTTCGCGCGCCGCGCCGCGCCTTACATGACGGCCAACGACGACTATAAGCTGGATCAGCTCCTGGGCCGCCATGAGGAGTTGGCGTCCGATCTGCGACGCGCCCGCCGCGGCGCGAAGCGCGCCCGGGACGAGGGGCTGATGGCCGTGCTGGGCGCCGTCAGCGTCGCCGGGGACCTCGACGCCGCGCGCGGGGCGCTCGACGTGCTGGAGACCGCCTCCGGCGAGAGGCCCGAGAAGATCTCCAAGAGGACGCTCGCCGCCGTCTCGGCCCGCCTGCCCGCGGCGGTCAGGCGCTGGGCCGCCGGCACCCCCGCCGAGGCGGTCCTCGACCGGGCCCTGGGGCGCATCGAACTCGACAAGCTCGAAACCGCGCTCGGCGGCTACCAGAACGGGACCGATCGCCTCATCCTCTCGCGCGAGAACCTGGGCCTGTTCCTGTTCGAGCGCGGCCGCCAGGCGCGGGATCTCCTCAGCGACGACGAGCTGCTCGCCGATTTCGCCCTCGAGATGACCCCGATCATCGTCCATGAGACCACCCACCGCCTGCAGCGCCAACACGCCGACGCCGCCGGACTCACGACCCAGGACGCGGCCACGCTGTACGGCCACGAGGACGAGCGCGAGGCCTTCACCGTCCAGGCGCTGTTCGTGAAGGCCTTCGCCGCCCGGGACCCGGAGCGCGCGGCCCGCTTCGCCGCCAAGGAGCGCCTGAGCTTCTTCTGGGACCCGGAGACGATCGCGAAGACGATCAAGGCCGTGCCCTACGGCTACTCGAACGTCCCTTCCGCCCACGGCTCCCGGGCGCGCGCCGCGACCCTCGCGGCCTATAAGGCGAGCAAGCCGCGCACGGGGCCGAAGGCGGTGGAGCGCGCGCGCGTGAAGCGCCAGCTCGACGCGCTCGACCGCTTCAACGCCTACCTGGACGCGATGGACGCGCGCCTGAGGTCCTGGGCCCGGGCGCTTCGCGGCTAGGCCGATTGCCGCGCCGAGTTTGCCCCGAAGGTCCCGCGCGGAATTTCCGGCGATTTGACACCATATCCGCATGACCAAATGGCTCGCCGTCCTCGCTCTCGCCCTCTGCGCCTCGGCCTCCCGCGCCGACGCCTTCTCCGAGCTGAAGCGCTTCGCCGGCCCCGCGGCTTCCGACCTGGCCGCGGTCCCGCTCCCCGCGCCGGTCTTGATGGAGGGCTCCCCCGCCGCCGCGCCGCCGGTCGTCCGGACGACGTCGACTCGGTGGAACCCGTCGTTCCCGATCCCGAAGGAGGCCGTCGCCGCGGCGGGCCGCGCGGCCGGCGCGAAGGACTGGAGCAAGTTCTCCTGCGAGTACGAGGTCGGCGCCGCCACGGCGCGCTGCGACTTCGCCTACGACGTGTGGCCGGAGATGTGCTGGTACGGCTTCGACCACGTCGTGGCCGACCTCGACCTCCGGTCCCCCCGGCGCGCGAAGGTCGTCCTGCGCGAATGGCGCGCCGACTAGCTCAGCGGTAGGTCAGCGAGCCGACGACGTGGATCTTGAGCATGTTCGAGGCCTTGTGCTTCGCCGTGCCGCCGGCCGTGACGAGGGTCACCTCGCCCTGCTTGACGACGCCGTTCTTGAGAAGGATGCGCTCGCCGTAGCCCAGCATCTCGTCGGTCGTCTTCCCGAGCGGGCAGATCATCGGCGCGATGCCCCAGTATAAGGCGAGCTGGTTGTACGTCGCCTTGAGCGGCGTCATCCCGATGATCGGCGCGTAAGGCCGGTACTTCGACATGATGCGCGCCGACCAGCCGGTCATCGTGTAGACGATCACGGCCTTGGCGCCGGTCACGTCGCAGGCGTCGTGCGTCGCGCGCGCGAGCGCGTGCGCGAAGCCGGTCTCCGGGCTGTCGAGCAGGCCGTGCGGGATCATGCGATAGCGGAAGTTGGACGCCTCGGCGCGGCGGATGATGTCGGCCATCACCGTCACCGTCTCGACGGGGTAGAGGCCGATGGCGGACTCGCCGGACAGCATGACCACGTCGGCGCCGTCGTAGATCGCGTTGGCCACGTCGGAGGCCTCGGCGCGCGTCGGCTGGGCGTGGCTGATCATGCTCTCGAGCATCTGCGTGGCGACGATGGAGAGCTTGCCGGCGTCGTTGGCGCGGCGCACGAGCATCTTCTGCAGCGCGGGCACCTCGGCGGCGGACAGCTCGACGGCGAGGTCGCCGCGGGCGATCATGATGCCGTCGGCGGCGTCCAGGATCTCGTCGATGTGGTCGACGGCGAGCGGATGCTCGATCTTGGCGATGATGCGCGTCGGCGCGCCGGCCTTCTGGATGAGGCGGCGGGCCTTGTGGATGTCGTCGGGCGAGCGCACGAAGGACAGAGCCACGTGGTCGATGCCGCATTTGAGCCCCATCTCGAGGTCGCGCAGGTCCTTGGCCGTCAGCGCGGGCAGGTCGATCTCGGCTCCGGGCAGGTTGATGCCCTTGTGCTCCTTGAGCTTGCCGCCGATGAGCACCTCGCAGTCCACCCAGCTCGCGCCGGTCTTGACCACGGTGAGCACGATGGACCCGTCGTCGAGGCGAATCTCCATGCCCTTCTTGACGGTGAGCGGCAGCTTCTTGAAGGAAGTGGAGAACTCCTCGGCCGTTCCCGGAATGTCGGCGACGCTGATGCGCGTGCGCGCGCCCTTGCGCAGGTCGATGGGCTCGCCGTTGCGCAGGCGGCCGACGCGCAGGCGCGGCCCCTGCAGGTCCATGACGACGGCGCAGGCGCGGCGGCTCTGGCGGGACATCGAGCGGATCATGTCCACGTTCTTGGAGAGCTCCCCGAGCGAGGCGTGGGAGCAGTTGAGGCGGAACGCGTCGACGCCGGCGGCGAGCAGGTCGAGCATCATCGCGGGCTTGGCGGAGACGGGGCCGAGCGTGGCGAGGATCTTGGTGAGCTTGGGGCGGGTGACCGGCGGCTTATGAGTGGACATTATCGGTTCAGGACCTTCCTTAAATTGACCGCGTTCGCCGGCGAGGCGACGCCCTTTTCCGTGACGATGGCCGTGACGAGGGCGTGGGGCGTGACGTCGAAGCCGAAATGGTGCGCCTTCGCGCCCCTGGGCGCGATCTTGGCGCCGAAAATCTCGACGACCTCCTTGATCGAGCGCTCCTCGAGCGGGATGTCGTCGCCGTGCTTCGTGGACAGGTCGACGGTCGTGCTCGGGGCGACGACGTAAAAAGGGATGCCGTGGTGCTTGGCGAGGATGGCGAGGCCGTAGGTGCCGATCTTGTTGCACACGTCGGCGTTGGCGGCGATGCGATCGGAGCCCACGATCACGGCGTCGATCTTGCGCGTCTTCATCAGGTGGGCGGCCATGTTGTCGGTGATGAGGGTCGACGGGATGCCGGCCTCCATCAGCTCCCACAAGGTCAGCCGCGCGCCCTGAAGATATGGACGCGTCTCGCACGGGTATACGTGCTTGACCTTGCCGGCGAGCCAGCCGGCGCGGATCATGCCGACCGCCGTGCCGATTCCCGCCGTCGCCAAGGCGCCCGCGTTGCAGTGCGTGATCACGTTCGAGCCCCTTTTGAGCAGCGCGGCGCCGAGCGTCGCCATGCGCGCGTTGAACCCGAGGTCGTCCTCGTAGTACCTCGCGGCGGCGGCGGCCATGCGCTTGGCCAGGGTCTTCTCGGGCCCCGCCTTGGCGACGGCCAGCATATGGTCGAGCGCGTGCATCAAGTTGACGGCCGTCGGGCGGGTGCCACGGAGCGCGGGCTCGGCGGCCAGGACGTCCGTCAGGCGATTTCGGCGGGCGGCGAGCGCCATGCCGTAGGCGGCCGCGCAGCCGATCAGCGGGGCGCCGCGCAGGACCATGTCCTTCGTGGCCTTGGCCACGTCCGCCGCGGTGCGGCAGGTCGCGTACTTGACGGTCCTCGGCAGGGCGCGCTGATCGAGGACGATGAGGCGGTCCCCCTTCCAGACGATGTGCTTGATCGGGTCCTCGTGCAGCGGCTTCTTGGCCATTTCCTTGTGCGCGATTATAGCTTTTTTACGGCCGGGGCCTTATAAACGGGACGAGGGCGAACAAGGCATGCGGCCTCGTTCGCCCTCGATCAACGCCCACTCAAGGCTCTTTTTAGGGAATGGAGTCCATTACCCGCTTGAGCTGCTCTTCGGTCTTGCCCACGATCTCGACCGTCTTCTCACGGCCGTTGGCTCCGCGAAGAATGCTGACGCGCTTGCCGGGAACCTCGAAGAACTCGGCGAGGTAATCCTTCAGCGCGGCGTTGGCCTTCTCGTCCACCGCAGGCGCGGCGACCTTCACCCGCAGCACACTGCCGATGCGGCTGACCACTTCGTTGTCCATGGCGTTAGGAATGACGCGCACTTTCACGATCATGCAGGGCCTCCTTTGATGTCGGACTAGGGTGCAAAAATTTGTGTGCCGATTCTTATCTGGTCGGCGCCTTCTTCGATCGCGAGCTCGAAATCCCGGCTCATGCCCATCGAGAGCCTGCCGCCGGGCAGATGCTCGTCCCGCAATCCCCTCAGCAGCTTGAAGCTCGGCCTGACCGCCTCCAAGGGCTCGACGTTGGGCGCGATGCCCATGAGGCCTTGAAGCTCGAGGTTCGCAAGCTTGCGAACCGCAGAAATCAAGCGCGGCAGCTCCGCGGGGCTCGCGCCGTGCTGCGTCTCGCTCTCCGAGAGCTTCACCTGGAGCATCACCGGCAGCTTCCGGCCGGAGCCCGCCAGAGCCGAGTCGAGCGCGCCGGCCAGCCTTTCGCTGTCCACGGAGTCGATCGCGTCGAACGTCTGAACGGCCTTCTTCGCCTTGTTCGTCTGCAGATGCCCGATGAGGCGCCACCGGACCTTGCCCGCGAGATCTCCGAGCTCCAGCTTCTTCTTCTCGGCGTCTTGCACGCGGCTTTCCCCGGCGTCCGTCACGAGCCCGGATATCAAGGCCTCGCGAACGTCAGTGAGCAGAGCGTATTTCGTCACCACTACCAATCCTATCGCGCCGCCGTCACGGTTCGCCCGTGCGGCCGCCGCGTTCATGCGGTAGCGGATTTTTTCTAGGTTGTCAATGAACACCGAACATATTCATTATAGCACACTTCGAGAGCGAAATTACAGGAAATGGGCCGAAAGGCCTACTGGGAGCCGGTTTTTCGGACCCTCGTCGCAAGCCGGGATTTTTACCGAAGTTTATCCAGCCCGAAATAGAGAATTGGCCGCCGCCTGCTAAGCTCATTCCATGGACGCGCTGGAGCTGGCGTACACCCCCCACCCGGCCTTCAAGTCTCGGATGACGGCGCCCGCGGCCGCCGCTCCTTCCAGCCGCGAGTACGCGACGCGCGGCCTCGCCGTCGCCGCCGTCGCGAGCCTGGCCATGATCGGCGGCGCGGCCCTGACCGCCGCCCCGCGGACCTCCGAGGCCCCGGAGACCGTCGCGAGCGAGGCCCGCCCCTTCGCCCGCCGCGCGGCCGCCCCGATGGAGGCCGCGCCGGCGCCGCT
>JAKFCD010000033.1:0-34830 GCA_036676805.1 Elusimicrobiota bacterium | reverse complement strand
ATTCAATTTCAACGTTCCTCTGATTCGGGACGGCATTCGAAGAATTGTTCTTTAAAACCCGATTATCTTTGTGTCTTGGTGACTTGGTGGTTCATCCGTTAAAACCTCATGAACTGGGAGGCCGTCGGGCGTGTCGGTCATCCCCATTGCCGCCAGCGCTGGAGGTAAAGGGGATGGCCGCCCCTGCGCCGAGTATCCTTGAGGATAGTCGGGCGGCTCAGCCGATGCGGCGGGCGCGGGCGGCGAGCAGGGGCAGCGACTTGTCGAGGCGGGAGTTCATGTCGAAGTGGCCGAACGAGTGCTCCTCGTGCGTGTGGCGGACCTTCAGCGCCTTGAGGGCGTCGGCGAACCGGCGCGCTCCGAGGTGCAGATTGAACTCGTCCTTGAGCCCCGCGTCGAACCACAGCGTCTTGAGGCGCCGCAGGGCGCCCGCGTGCTTGGCGGCGGCGTGCACGGGATCGAGCGCCTGCCAGCGCTTCCAGACCGCCGGCACGAGCTCGCCCGTGCGGACGTCGCAGGGAAGATCGAAGCCGAGCGCGGCCTTCTCGTTGGGCGAGTAGCAGGCGGCCATCGCGATAACGTTGATCGCCGCATGGTCGAAGCCCTCCTTGGTCCGGGAGGCGAGGAACTCCTCGACGAAGCGCTTGGGCGTCGCCCCGCGGCGGCCCAGCGCGGACACGAACTTGTACATGTCCGTTCCGTAGGCGGCCTCGAAGCCCATGTCCCCGCTGTGGCTGACGCAGTGCCCGAAGACCTCGGGATGGCGCATCGCCAAGGTCAGCGCGCCGAAGCCGCCGGAGGATTTTCCGATGACCGCGCGGCCCTCGGGATGGCGCACCGTGGCGTGCTTGCCGTCGATGTAGCCGACGGCCTCGTACACCGTGAAATCGGCGTAGCGTCCGGTCGCCGTCGAATTGAGGTACTGCGAGCCGCCGAAGGCGGTGAACCCGTCGACGATGACGATGATCGCCTCGCGCGACTTACCTTCGGCGATGAGCCGGTCGAAGCGCTCGGCGATGTTCTCCTTCCACGGGTTGTAGTTGATCGCCCCGCGCGCCGTGCCGGTGAAGCCGGGCAGGTAATAGAGCACCGGGTAGCGGCGGCCGCGCGCGGTCCCGTAGGACGGGGGCAGGTAGACGGGAATCTCGCGGCGGCGCGGATCGCCGAGAGGGTTGTCCTTGAGCACGATGCTCGAGATGGTCTCGATCTGAACGCGGCCTTTCATTTTTCTCCTCCGAGGGCGCGGCGCAGGGCGCCGCCCGAGCGCGCGAGCAGCCCGCGCGCGGAGCCGGCGTCGAGCCCGCGTCGAGCCATCACGACGGCGGTCTTCGCGCTTCCGTCCGCGGCGCGGAACAGCGCCCGCGCCCGCGCCGGCGTCACGCGGCCGAGGTCGGCGACGATGCGCTCCCCGCGCAGGCGGAGCTTGCGCGAGGTCGGCTTGAGATCCACCATCCAATGGTCGTAGACCTTGCCGATACGGATCATCGCCCCCGTGGTCAGCGCGTTGAGCACGAGCTTCGCGGCGGTGCCGGCCTTTAGGCGCGTCGAGCCGGTCACGACCTCGGGCCCGACGAGGGGTGCTATCACGATGTCGGCGTGGCGGCTTCTGGAAGAGCTGTTCGAAGTCACCAAGATGGTCGCGGCGCCCCGCCGCTTCGCCTCGGCCAGCGCGGCGTGGACGAACGGGGTCACGCCGCTCGCCGCCACGCCGATGACCGTGTCGCCCTCACGGACGGACGCCGCGGCCTTGACCCCGAGCGCCGGCTGGTCCTCGGCGCCCTCCTTGGCGCGGAACACCGAGGGCTTCCCCCCCGCGATGACCGCGCGGATCTGGCGCGGCGAGGTGTTGAAGGTGGGCGGGCACTCCGCCGCCTCGAGCACCGCGAGGCGCCCGCTCGTCCCGGCGCCGAGCAGCAGCACCGAGCCGCCGGAGGCCAACGTCCGGGCCAATGCGTCCACCCCCCGCGCCAGCTCGCGCTCCACGCGCGCGACGGCGGCGGGCACGAGGCGGTCCTCGGCGACGATCAGGCGCACGATCTGGGCGGAGGACTTCGTGTCGATGTCGCGCGTGCGCGGATTGGCCTGCTCCGTGGGCAGGCGAGCGTAGGCCCGGGCGGAGAGGAGCTTCACCTTACTCGTCGCTGTCGTCGTCCGGCTCGACGGTCGGCGGAGGGGTCCCGGTGTCGTCGATGAGCGTCTTATCCCGGCCGAGCATGCGGGGATCGTCCATCGTGGTGGTCCCGCCCGTCAGCGGCTCGGTCGAGACGGCGGGCGCCTCCGGCGCGATCGGGTCGGCAAGCCAATCGATGACCTGCCCGACCAGGGCGCGCTGGGCCCTGAACATGCGCGTGCCGCGCTCCTGCGGGACTGAGATCAAGGTCGCATGGCGGTCGCCGACGGCGGACTTCGCGAAGGCGTACAGGATCGGGACCTCCTTCGCGGAGCGCTTGTCCGCCTCGGAGTAGATCATCAGCACCGGCGTCGGTATCGGACGCTTGAGCGCGCGAAGCGCGTTCGGAGTCAGGACCTCCTGCCAGCGCATGCCCGGCGAGAGCATGACGACGAGCGGCACCTTCTGATGCGTGGCCGCGTAGCGGATCGCGACGCTGCCGCCGACCTCGGAGCCGATGAGCCCGATCGAGTCCTCGGGCACCCCTTGGCCCGCGAGCCAGCCCACGGCGGCCTCGGCGTCGCGCGACATGTCCGCGAAGTCGTTGGCGGTCCGGGTGGCGCGCAGCTTCTTCCAGGTCAAGGTCTCGCCCGAGGGGCTTACGCGGCTCTCGCCGTGGCCGCGCAGGTCCACGGCCATCACGCCGTAGCCCGCCCGAGTCAGAGGAAACGCCAAGCGCTTCCAGTCTTCCTTGCGCTGTCCGGTGCCGTGCAGCAGCAGCAAGGTGAGCTTGCCGGGCACCGAGGGCGCGAACATCGCCTTGAGCGTCCAGCCGTCCACCGTCTTCAGCTCGACGGCCTCCCCGGGCAGGGCCGGACCCGCGGGCTTCGCGGACGGAGCCGCCCCGGCGGCGACGGCCAACGCGACGACGAGAAGCAACGCGGAACTCATGGCCTTAAGGGATGAGCTCTTCCTTCTTGAACCAGAGCGCGACTTCCTTCGCCGCGTCCGTCGGGTCCGAGGAGGCATGGATCACGTTCTCGAACTGCTTGGTGACGCTGTTCATGCGGCCGAACGAGCCGCGGATCGTGCCCGGAGCGGCCTGCTCGGGATTGGTCGCGCCGGCGACGGCGCGGACGGCCTTGATCGCGTTCTCGCCGCGGTACACGAGGGCGAGGATGCGGCTGTCCTGGATTCCGTGATAGCCGCCGCGGATGTACTTGATCAGGTCCTCGAAGAAGGGCTTGTCGGACAGAGATGAGTAGTGATCGCGCGCCAGCTTGTCGGTAACGACGATCATTTTCGCGCCGACCATCTCGAGGCCGGTGGCGTCGAGGCGGTCGATGGTGAGGCCGGTCAGCTTGCGGAAAGCGCCGTCCGGCTTGATGAGGATGAGCGTCTGTTCGATTGCCATGCCGCGATTCTAGCGAATTAGGGTCTATGAAGGAAAGGAGCCTATCGTGATGAGCATGGACGAATGAGATTCAACCGCCGTTCTCCGTGGACCTCCGCGGTCTTCGTGTCCCTGTGATTCGATCTTCAAAGAAGCGTTTGGACTCTACACTAGGCCTTCGGGCGTCGATTATATATCGTTGACCATGCGCCTGCGCCCCCTGGCCCTCGCTCTCGCTCTCGCTCTCGCCGCCCCGGCGGCGGCCGCTCCGCCCGAGATGGAGCGGGAGTTGGCGGGCATCGTCGATCTTTTCTACGACATGGACTTCGACAAGGCCCGCGCCGCGGCCGACGCCCTGGCCGCGCGCCATCCCCGGCATCCCGCGGGTCCCTTTTACCGCAGCGTTTCGACTTATCAGCGCTGGATCGCCGAGGGCATGCGCTCGACGAGCACCTATCGCGACTTCGAGCGCGACAGCGAGGCCGCCGAGGAGGCGGCTAAGGCCTTGATGAAGACGACCCCGGCCGAGGCCCATTACTACCTCGGGGCCACGCTCGGCTTCAGGGCCCGCGCGAACGTGGGGCGCCGGAATTTTCTGCGCGCCCTGCCCGACGGCTCCTCGGCCGTCAAGCATCTGAAAAAGGCGCTCGCCCTCGACCCGGCGCTGTCCGACGCCCGCCTCGGCATGGGCATGTACCACTACTTCGCCGCGCGCATGCCCTCGGGCGCCAGGCCTTTCGCGTACATGCTCATCGGCGAGGGCGCCGACCGCAAGCACGGCCTGTCCGAGCTCTGGAGCGTCGCCGAGACGACGGGGATCGCGCGGATGGAGGCGCGTTCCGTGCTCGCGACGATCCTCTCGAAGGACGAGGAGGCCGACTGGGAGGGCGCGGAGCGGCTGCTCGCGGAACTGAGCGGACGCTATCCGCGCAACCCGATCTTCCGCCTGCGCCGCGCCTACGTCGCCGAGCGCCGCGGAGAATACGACGCGGCTGTCGCGCTCGCCGATCCCGACGGACCTTGGATCGAGACCTTGCATCCCTCGGTGCGCACGCCCGCGCGCGCCTGGGCGCTGTACCGCGCGGCCGAAAGCCGCCTGCTGCAGGGCCGGGCCGCGGAGGCCGCGGGCTGGGTCGCGGCCTTGGGCCGGATCCCCCATCCGCGCGGCATGCACGACTGGGTGCTCCTGCGCCGGGCGAACCTGCTCGACTTCCAGGGCAAGACCGCCGAGGCCGACGCCCTGTACGCCCGCATCAAAGGCAAGACGGCCGCCGCCCTCGCCGAGCGCTTCCGCCGCGATCGCTACCCCGCCGGCCCCAAGGACGCCGCCCCCTTCTTCACCGGCTACTGACTACGGCCGCAAGGGACAAGCGCTGTAGGCGACTTTCTTCTTGAGGAAAGGCGCCAGGTCGAGGCAGCCCACGCTATGGGAGGTCTTGAAGGTCGACAATGAGCCGTCCTTCAGGGAGCAGCGCTCGACGGCCGAGCAGATGTCGCAGTCCTCGTGATAGAAGAACGCATCCGTCGTCGTCAACAGGACGAGGGACATGCCTTCGCGGGAGAAGCCCTTTTTCAGCGCGCCCTTGAAATCGCGCACGCCGGCGTCGAAGGCCTTCTTGAGCGCGGCCTCGCAGGGCGGAAGGGCCGCGTAGGCGGCGTCGATCTCGGCCGGAGTGCACGAGGGAGCGGTCGCGTCGGCTTTGCGCTGCCGGGAACGCTTCGCCTGGGCGTCGGCGATCTTGCCCGTGGACTCGTTGATGAGGTCGACGGCGGCGTTGAAGGCGTCCTCCGAGGACGTCGCGGGGGCCGCGGGCGCGAGCGCGGCGAGAAGCGCGGCGGCGAGGAAAGGGATCCTGAACTTGTTCATGGGGCCATTATACCGCGCCGCCCCCGTCGAAGAATATCGGGCTTAAGGCCCAGGCCTCCCGGCCGGGGGGCCTAGAGCGTCCACCTGGCGCCTTCCACGCCCGTCCCGCTAAGTGATAGAATCGGGATCATGGCGCGGATACTGCTCGTCGACGATGAGCGCGACGTCGTCACGCTCATAAAATTCATGCTCGAGAAGGACGGACACACGGTCATCGCCGCGTACGACGGCGCCGAGGCTCTCGCCAAGGCCGGCCTCGAGCCGCGCGACGAGACGGCCGTCATTCCCGACCTCGTGATCCTCGACGTCATGATGCCCGTCATGGACGGCTACACGGTCTGCGCCCGCCTGCAGGAGGACGCCCGGACCAAGGCCGTCCCCGTCCTCGTCTTGACCGCCAAGGGCGCCGTGAAGGACGACTTCAAGCCGGACTGCCGCGTCACCGAGCATCTCGAGAAGCCCTTCGACCCCAAGGCGCTGCGCGAGCTGGTCGCGGGCCTGCTGGAGAAGCGCTGATGCCCGCCATCCTCGTCGTCGACGACGAGCCCGATATCGTCACCTTGCTGCGCTTCGCCCTCGAGAAGGAGGGCTACCAGGTCGGCGAGGCGGGCAACGGCCAGATCGCCCTCGAGCGCCTCGGCATCGAGCCGCCGCGAGCCGAGCTCCCCCTTCCAGATCTCATCGTCCTCGACATCATGATGCCCGTGATGGACGGCTACCAGCTCAACATGCGCCTGCAGAGCGAGCCCCGGGCCAAGGACATACCAATCCTCGTGCTGACCGCCAAGGGCCAGAAGATGCGAGACCTCTTCGAGATGGCGCCCAACGTGGCGGCCTACGTCCAGAAGCCTTTCGACCCGAAAATGCTGAGAGAGCTGATCGCGGGCATCCTCGCCTCGCGCGGAGAAAAGAAGAATGTCTGACAAGCCGACCTCGCCTGCCGGCGACAACAGCGAAGGACGGGGCATCGAAGAATTGATGGCCGTGAAAAAGGCGAAGATCGCGGACATGCGCTCCCGCGGAATTGATCCGTTTCCTTCCCGCACGGTGCGTGATAAAGAGTGCTCTTCCGTTAAACAACTCGGTTCGACCTTGACCGAACCCATGCAGCACTCGGCCGAAAAGGTCGCCATCGCCGGCCGGCTCGTCGAGCTGCGCGACATGGGCAAGTCCATCTTCGGCCGCCTCGCCGACCTGTCGGGCTCCGCGCAGGTCTATTTCAAGAAGGACGCCCTGCCCGAGGACGTCTTCGCCTTGGTCAAGCGGGACCTCGCCGTCGGGGACTTCGTCGCCGCCTCCGGCTCGGTTTTCATCACCAAGACCGGCGAGCCCACCGTCGCCGTCGAGCACGCGGCCGTCCTCGCCAAGGCGATCCGGCCGATGCCGGAGAAATGGCACGGCATCACCAACACGGAGCTGCGCTACCGGCAGCGCCACCTTGACCTCGTTTCCACCGCCGAATCACGAGATACTTTTATAAAGCGCGCCAAGATCGTCTCCACCATCCGCCGCGTCCTCGACGCGCGCGGCTACGTCGAGGTCGAGACCCCCGTCCTGCTCGGCCAGGCCGGCGGCGCCTCCGCGCGCCCCTTCCACACGCGGCACAACGCCCTCGAGCAGGACATGGTCCTGAGGATCGCCACCGAGCTCTACTTGAAAAAACTCGTCATCGGCGGCTTAGATCGCGTCTACGAGATCGGCCGCGTGTTCCGCAACGAGGGCGTCGACACCACCCACAACCCCGAGTTCACCATGCTCGAGGCGTACGAAGCGTACTCGGACTATGAAGGAATGGCCTCCCTCTTCGAGACCTTGCTGACCGAGTGCGCCGCGGCCGTGGGCGTGAGCGAGGTCGAGTGGAAGGGCAAGAAGATCTCCCTGAAGGCGCCGTTCCGGCGCTTATATCTCCCCGAGATCTGGAAGGAGCGCTGCGGCGAGCCCATCGAGAGCGTCCTCGAGGGCAAGGGCTTCAACCGGCCGGGGCTCCTGAAGCTCGCCGAAAAGCTCGGCCTCCACGCGGGAGAGAAGACGCCCAGCGCCAAGCTCTTCGACCGCATCGTCGAGACCAAGATCGAGGACCTGCTCGAGCAGCCGACCTTCCTGTTCGATCACCCCACGGCGATCACCCCGCTCGCCAAGCTGAAGCCCGGCACGCAGTCCCTCGTCGAGCGCTTCGAGTGCTTCGCCGCGGGCATCGAGCTGTCCAACGCCTATTCCGAGCTAAACGACCCCCAGGACCAGCGCGACCGCCTGGTCGAGCAGATGAAGCAGAACGCCGCCGGCGACGCCGAGGCGGACCTGCTCGACGAGGACTTCATCCAGGCGATGGAGGCCGGCATGCCCCCGATGGGCGGCATCGGCGTCGGCATCGACCGCCTGACCATGTTCCTCACCGGACGGGACTCGATACGCGACGTCATCCTTTTCCCTACACTCAAGCACGAAAAGGCCGCGTGAGCCTCGAGCTTTTCATCTCGCTGCGGTATCTGAAAGCCAAGCGCAAAGGGCTGTTCGCCGTCGTCACGACCTTGATCGGCGTGGCCGGGGTGACGGTGGGCGTCGCCGCCTTGCTCACCACGCTCTCGGTGATGAACGGCTTCCAGACCGACATCCAGAAGAAGATCGTCGGCGCGCAGGCTCATATCACGATCCTGGGCGCCCGTTCGGCGCAGGACGTGTCGGACACCTTGGCCGTCGTCCGCGACGATCCCGCCCACGAGGCCTCTTCCCCCTTCGCGCTCGGCCAGGCGATTCTCACCGTGCGGGACCGCTCGATCGGCGTCGTCCTCAAGGGCATCGACCCGAAGCGCGAGTTCGCGGTCAACGATCTCGCCGCGAAGCTCACCTCCGGCTCCTGGGAAACCATCGGCGAGGGAAAAATTCCGGGCATCGTGCTCGGCGCCGAGCTCGCCGATCATCTCGGCTCCGAGGTCGGCGATGAGGTGGTCCTCGTCTCCCCCAAGAGCGTCGCCACCCCGCTCGGGCTTCTGCCCAAGATGCAGAAGTTCCGCGTCGCGGGCACGCTGAAGACAGGCTACTACGAGTACGACAGCGCGTCGGCCTGGACCGGGCTCGGGGCCGCCGCGAAGTTCCTCGGCGTGGACGCGGGGGCCTCCGGGGTCGGGGTCAAGCTCAAGGATCTGCGCCGCGTCGACGAGGCCGCCGCGCGCCTGCGCGGGGTCCTCGGCTTCAGCAAGCTCGTGCGCACCTATGCGCAGATGAACCAGACTTTGTTCGCCGCCTTGAAGCTCGAGAAGGCCGTGATGTTCATCATCCTCACCTTGATCACGTTGGTCGCCTCCCTCGGGATCGCCTCGACCTTGATCCTGCGCTCCGTGGAGAAGACCCGGGACATCGGCCTGCTCAAGGCGATGGGCGCCGGCCCCGGCCTGATCCGCCGCATCTTCCTCGTCGAGGGCTTCCTCATCGGCAGCGCGGGCGTCCTGATGGGGCTCGGCCTGGGCATGCTCCTCTGCTGGATCATCGGCAACTTCCAGATCGTCGAGCTTCCTCCCGACATCTACTACCTCTCGCGCGTGCCCGTCGATGTGCGGCCCGGGGACGTCGCCGCGGTCACCGGAACGGGCCTGCTGCTCTCGCTGCTCGCCACGCTCTACCCCGCCTCGCGCGCCGCGAAGGCCGATCCCGTCGAGGCCATCCACTATGGGTGACGCGGCGATTCTCGTCAAAGGCGTCAGCAAGACCTACGGTCACGGGCCCGCCGCCGTTTCCGTCCTGCGGGGGATCGATTTCACGGTCGCCTCAGGAGAATTCGTCGCGATCCTCGGGCCCAGCGGCTCGGGCAAGTCGACCTTGCTCAACCTCCTCGGCCTCATGGACCGCCCCGACGCGGGCGATCTGACCGTGAGGGGCCGCCGCGCCGCCGACCTCGGCGAGCTCGAGCGCGCGAAGATGCGCTGCGCGCACATCGGCTTCGTCTTTCAGTTCGACTCGCTGCTGCCCGAATTCACCATTTTGGAGAACGTCCTGATGCCCGCCCGGCTCGCGCAGGCCAACGGCCTCTCCGGCGAGTCCCTCGCCGATTCCACGTTGCGCGCGACGGCTTTGCTCGAATCCCTCGGCATCGGCGCCCTGCGCGATCGCTTCCCCTCGCAGACATCGGGCGGCGAGCGCCAACGCGCGGCGATCGCCCGCGCCCTGGTCAACAAACCCTCGGTGATCCTCGCCGACGAACCCACGGGCAACCTCGACCGCGCCAACGGCGATCGCGTCTTCGCCGACTTCCGCCGCGTCGCCCGCGAGCAAGGCGCCGCCGTCGTCCTCGTCACCCACGACGAGCCCGCCGCCCAATCCGCCGACCGCATCCTCCGCATGTCCGACGGCCGCCTTACTTAGCTGGGGTCAGGCCTCCCGTTGTTGCAGTATTATCTTGGGCATACCGGCTGACGGAGCTCCTCGTCGTGTTCAACCAGTTCGCAGCGGCGATCAGCGTGCTGCCCATCTTCACCGCAGCCTGGACGAACTGCCGCCGTGCCGCGACGACCGGCCTTCGCCGGCTATCCGAACGCAGCGCTGCTACCGCGATTCCCGTGCGCTCTGCCGTCGACGTTCCAATCACGTCAAGATCGAGAGTGCCCGCGGCCGGGTCTCGCAATAGACCGCCTTCCGGGACGGCATTGTCCCAAGGTTTAAAATCGGTCAAGTCATACCCCGGTTCACCCGGCTTGTAGCTCGACCAAGGCCAATCGCCGGCCGCAGCGACCAACCCTGCGCGCACGGGATTCTGGTGGATGTAATGGATCAAACGCGCCAAATACCGATCATCGAGGCAGATCTTCGCCGTGTAACGAGCCTGGAACAGATGCCCGGTGCGGTCATGCCGGCGATTAAACATCGAGCAGTAGCCGCTCTCCAACCTCTGCATAACGAAACTCAAAGGAGCCGACAGAACCTTGATCGCCAAATGAAAATGGTTGCCCATCAGGC
The DNA here is from genome assembly GCA_036676805.1 of Elusimicrobiota bacterium. GTDB lineage: Bacteria > Elusimicrobiota > Elusimicrobia > UBA1565 > UBA9628 > GWA2-66-18. Next base: position 24,513 of record JAKFCD010000033.1, on the reverse strand, counting down.
AATACGCAATCACTTCGGATCCCGTCTGCGCGGTGATACGGCGCATCTCATCGAGGAATCGGAGCCTGTCTTGATCATCCATGAATATCGCGCGGCCGTCGACGCCGCGCGACATCGCGTGGTAGATTGCGCCCGGGTAGTGGATTCTCGGTCTTCGTGCCATACCTATCATACGATTGACCATGGCAAAAAGTTGCATCTAGAATACTGCAACAACGGGAGGCCTGACCCCAAAAAGGCAAAAAAAGGACCCCGGTTCGGCGTCGGACCGGGGTGGAGACGCCGGCGCTCTCAGGTTTGCACCTTAGGGCGCCTTGTTCAGTCGAGTTTTTTCATCCTCGGGCCTTCTAGTGGCCTCTGTTTTCCGCCCCGAAGGGCGGCTGTTTTGGATGAGTCCTCGACCTTAAGGCCTGTCGGCGTCTTCAATTATAGTTTAGGCCCGGAACTGATTTAAATCAATGGCGGATATGGAACGATTTTGTATCATTTTCTCGTCGAGCGAGACGATGCGCCGGGGGTAATTAATGAAGATTTACATCGACGGCAAGTTCTGCGATAAGGACGACGCCAAAATCTCGGTTTTCGACCACGGCGTGCTCTATGGCGACGGAATTTTCGAAGGGATCCGGGCCTATAACGGCCGCATCTTCCGCCTGGACGACCATCTCAAGAGGTTGGCGGAGTCCGCGAACGCGATCCTGCTCAAGCTCCCTCTGCCGGTCAAGGAGATCGAGAAGGCGATCATCGAGACCGTCCGGCTCAACGGCCTCAAGGACGCCTACATCCGCCTCGTCGTCACGCGCGGCGTCGGCGACCTGGGCCTCGACATGCGCAAGTGCAAGGCGGGAGCCACGCTCTTCATCATCGCCGACCGCATCGAGCTCTACCCCGAGGAGTTCTACGAGAAGGGCCTGACGGTCATCACCTCCACGATACGGCAGAAGGGACTCGACCAGGTGACGCCCGGGGTCAAATCCCTGAACTACTTGGCCAACATCCTGGCCCGAGCCGAAGCGACGGCCGCCGGAGCCCAGGAGGCCATTCTTTTGAACGCGACGGGGCATGTCTCCGAGTGCTCGGGCGACAACATCTTCTACGTCAAGGACGGCAAGATCTTCACGCCGCCGACTTCCGCGGGCATACTCGTGGGCGTCACGCGCAACGTGGTCATGGAGCTGTGCGAGAAGAAGCTCGGGGTGAAGGTCATCGAGCGCAACTTCCCGCGCTACGACCTGTACGGCGCCGACGAGGTGTTCCTGACCGGCACGGGCGCCGAGGTCATCGCCGCCGTCAAGATCGACGGCCGGGTCATCGGCAAGGGCGCGGCGGGTGCCGCCACGAAGACGCTCATCAAGCACTTCCGCGAGTACGCCAACGCCTCCGGCACGCCGGTGTACGAGACGGTCAAGGCCAAGTAAGCTTCCGTGCGCCTCGTCAGCTGGAACGTCAACGGCGTGCGCGCCGTGTGGAAAAAGGGCTTCGGGGACTGGTTCAAGGCCGAGAAGGCCGACGTCGTCTGCCTCCAGGAGACCAAGGCCCAGCCCGACCAGCTCACCCCGGACATGCTCAACCCGCACGGATTCCACGGCGAGTTCCATTGGGGCGAGAAGAAGGGCTATTCGGGAGTCGCCACGTTCTCGAAGACGGCCCCGTCCAAGATCGAGCGCGGATTCGGCATCGCGGCGTTCGACAATGAGGGCCGGGTCCTGGCCACGAAGCACGGCGACGTCACGCTCTTCAATATCTATTTTCCCAACGGGAAATCCCGCGAGGAGCGCCTGAAGTTCAAGCTCGACTTCTACGAGTCCTTCCTCGGCGAGGTCATCCCCCGCTACCGCAGGCGCGGCGACGACAAGATCGTGATCTGCGGCGACGTCAACACCGCCCACAAGGAGATCGACCTCGCGCGCCCGAAGGAGAACCGCAAGATCTCCGGCTTCCTGCCCCAGGAGTGCGAGTGGATGGACCGGCTGCTCGCCGACGGCTTCATCGACACCTTCCGCGAGTTCCAGACCGGCCCCGAGCATTATTCGTGGTGGGACCAGCAGTCCCGCGCGCGCGAGCGCAACGTGGGCTGGCGCATCGACTATTTCTTCATATCGAAGAACCTACGGCCGCGGCTCAAGGACGCCTTCATTCAGCCGCAGACGATGGGCTCCGACCACTGCCCCGTCGGCATCGAGCTGGCCTGACGATCCGGGGCTATCCTAAAGGATAGCCGTGCCCGGCATGATTCCGGCCGTTGCCCCTTAGGCCGCGACGCTCAGACGAAGGCGGCTTTCCCCGCCGTTGAGAAGGGCCTCGACGCGCGCCCCCGGGGCGACCGGCGCCACGCCCGCCGGGGTCCCCGTGTAGATGAGGTCCCCCTCGCTGAGCCCGTAGACCCGGTCGAGATGCGCGATGATCATTTCCACGGAGAAGATCATGTCCTTGGTGGTCCCGCGCTGGCGCACGGCCCCGTCCACGGACAGCTCAAGCTCGCAGGGCAGGGCCAGCGGGACGAAGTTCCCGACTGCGGCGAAGCCGGGGCGGCCCTTGGCCGAAGTCCAGGGAAGGCCCTTCTTCTTGTCCGCCGCCTGGAGGTCGCGCGCGGTGAAATCGATCCCGGCCGCCATCATCAGGCGCGGGCCCGCGGCGACGACGAGCTCCGCCTCGTGGTCCACTCGCCGGCTGTCCGCGGGCAGGCGCAGGACGCCGCCGTCGAGGAGCAAGGCGGACGCGGGCTTGAGGAAAACGACGGGCGCCGCCGGGATTTCGCTGCCGAGCTCCTTGGCGTGCTCGACGTAGTTGCGGCCGATGCACCAGATCGTGCCGACCGGGCGGCTCAGGCCGGGAAGGATCATTTCGGAAGCAGGCGCGCCTGAAAAACGGTCGCGAAGCCCAGGAAGGCGAAGAAGCCGATCACGTCGGTGATGGTCGTCAGGAAGATGCCGGAGGACTGCGCGGGATCGAATCCCAGGCGCTTCATGCCCAGGGGGATGACCGCCCCCGCGAAGCCGGCGGCGATCAGGTTGACGACCATCGCCAGGCCCAGGACGAGGCCCATCCAGGGATTGCCGTTCCAGAACCAGACGGCCAGCGCGGTGACGACGCCGATGACGAGGCCGTTGGTCAGGCCGACGCTGACCTCGAGCATGGTCAGGCGCATGGCGTCGCGCAGGCGCACCTCGCCGACGACCAGCCCGCGGAGCACCACGGACAAGGTCTGGACGCCCGAGTTGCCGCCCTGTCCCGCGACGATGGGGAGGAACACGGCCAGCACCGCGATCCGGGCGATCAGATCCTCGAACAGCGCGACGACGGAGGCGGCCAGGAAGGCGGTGGCGAGGTTGACGGTCAGCCAGGGAAGGCGCTGGCGCACCTTGAAGAGCACCGGCGAGAACGCCCTCTCTTCGGCGCTCGCGCCGAAGAGCCGCTGCAGGTCCTCGGTCGCCTCCTCCTGGGAGGACTCGAGCAGGTCCGACGTGCGCACCGCGCCGAGCAGGCGACCCTGGGCGTCGACGACGGGGATCGAGAGATAGCCCTTCACCTTCGGCTCGGAGATCAGTTCCTCGCGGTCGATGTGCGCCGGAACGGAGACGACGTCCGTGCGCATGATGGTCTCGACGCGGGCGTCGTCCTCGGCGAGCAGGAGGTCGCGCATGTTGAGCACGCCGAGCAGGCGGCGCTGCGCGTCCACCACGTAGGCGTAGCTCTGAGGGTGCTTCGTGGCCGTGATCGTCTTCAGGCGCGCGACCACGTCGCGCACGCTCGCGTCCTTGGAGAAGGCGACGACGTCGGTGCGCATGATCTGTCCCACGCTGTGTTCCGGATAGGAGAGCCGCTCCTCGAGCTCCCGGCGGCGCTCCGTGGAAAGGGAGGCGAGCAGGACGCGGCGAGACTCGTCCGTCAGCGCGCGAAAGGCGTCGGCCGCGTCGTCGGCGTCGGCGAGGCCGAGCAAGGTCGCCGCGGGCTCGGGGACGAGATGCTCGTAGATGGCGGCCTCGGATTGGGGATGCACGCGCGCGAGCAGGCGCGCCGCGGCCTCGGGCGGCAGGGCGCGCACGATCGAGGCCGCGCCCCGCGGCGACAGGCCCTCCAGGGCGAGCGCCGCCTGCTGAGGGTCGGTGTCGATGAAGCGCAGTATGACGGAAGAGGCGGCGTCCATGGGGAAGTATCTTATAATTTACGCGATGGTATGCCAGGACTGCGGGGCGAGGGAAGCGACGGTGCTCGTGCAGACCGTGATAAGCAACCAGGTCAAAAAAGCGGCGCTGTGCTCGACCTGCGCCGCCGGCGCCGGGCCCGCCGCCGCCCTCGACGCGATGACGGCGGCGCTGGCCGCCCTGCGCACGCGCGCGCACGCGACGCGCTGCCCGACGTGCCGGATCTCGTTTTCGACGTTCCGCGACACGGGACGCTTCGGCTGCCCGAACTGCTACGAGCACTTCCTCGCCCAGGTCAAGGACCTCCTGCCGCGGGTGCACGCGGGCGCCTACCGCCATCGCGGCAAGACGCCGGGGAGGCGCTGAGCGTGCAGCTGCACAACATGCTGCGCTTCAAGACCAAATGGGCGGAGGCGGAGGGTCCGCGGCACGAGGTCGTCATGTCGTCCCGAGTGCGCCTGGCGCGCAACCTGCGCGGGCCGTTTCCGGGCCACCTCGGTCCGCATACGCTCAAGAAGACGCTCGATCACGCCTTCAACGCGCTCAAGCTCGCCGACATCAAGAACGCCGCGTTCTTCAAGATGGGCGATCTGGATGAAACCGACAGGGAGTTCTTGGTGGAACGCCATTTGGCGAGCCCGCTGCTGGCCGCGCATCCCGCCCAGCGAGGGGTCGTCGTCGGCGACGACGAGACGGTCGTCGTCATGGTCAACGAGGAGGATCATTTCCGGCTGGCGGCCCTGCTTCCCGGCCAGCAGCTGCGCGCCGCGCACGCGAGCGTGGACCGCCTGGACGACCGCCTCTCCTCGGTGCTCGATTTCGCCTTCCGCGACGACCTCGGCTTCCTGACCGCCTGCCCGACGAACCTGGGCACGGGCATGCGCGCCTCCTGCCTCGTCCACCTTCCCGCCCTATGCATGACCGGCGGCGTCGGAAAGCTGCTCGACGGCCTGGGCCGAGCGGGCCTGCTGGCCCGCGGGCTGTACGGCGAGGGCACCCGCGTCATCGGAGACTTCTTCCAGCTTTCCAACGCCACGGGCTTCGGCCGCACGGAGGGCGAGATTCTGGCGGCCCTCGAGAAATCCGTGGCCGCCGTGTGCGCCCGCGAGAGCGAGGCCCGGGAGGCGCTGTCGTCCGGGGCCGCCCGGATTCGTCTCGAGGACGAGCTTCACCGCTCGCTGGCCCTGCTCGGCGCCGCGCGGCTGCTGCCCTTCGCCGAGGCCCAGCATCACCTCTCGCGGGTGCGAATGGGCCTCGCGATGGGCTGGAAGATTCCCGCGGACCTGTCGGTCGTCAACGAGCTCACCTTGTCCACCCAGCCCGCGCACCTCGATCTCCTGGCGCAGAAGGCGCTCTCGCCGCAGGACCGCGACGCGCTGCGGGCGTCCTTGGTCCGGCGGCGCCTCAAGGCGGCGTAGGAGCCGCGGGCCGGCCCGGTCCGAAGGCGAGCCCCCGCATGTAGGGAGCGTCCCTCCCGGCGGCCTCGAGCTCGAGAGTTTTCGCGTGAAGGCCGGAGGCCTCGGGCACCGTGATCACGCCCTGCAGGACGTCGTTGGCCAGGTTCAGGCGGAGGAAGTTCACCTCCTCGCGGTCGGCGCGGCTCGACATTTCCATCCGAGCCGAGTCGAAAGCCAGCCGGGGGCTGAAGGGGCTCACGGCCGCGGCCTGCTCCGGCGTCACGTTGTAGGCGACCGCCTGCTCGATGATCCCCAATTCCTCGTCCGCCGCGCCGGCGTAAGGCCGCGGCAGGTCGCGAACGATGGTGCGCTTCCAGGGGCCGTTGCCGTGCCAGATCATGCGGCTTGAGCCGACCAGGTCCGGCGGCCCGTAGCGGGCGATCAAGAGCCGCGCCGCCAGGCGCGGCTTCTCCGACCAGCCCGCGGAAACCCGCTCGGCCAGCTCGAGCCGGCTTTCCGGAGGCAGCGCCGGCTCCCCGCTTTCGGCCACCTTGGCCGCCGGCACGCACCCGGCCGAGGCGCCCAGCAGGGACGCGGACAACGCGAGCTTCAGTGGCGTGATCATATTGAAAGTGTAGCCCCCCGGGGCGCGAAACGCCCTCAAAAAACGGTCAAATTCCGGAGGTTGACTCAGGTCAATTCCACCCCCCCGGAGGAGTGCTAAAATGAAGCATGGTCAACATCAAACACGCCAAGCTCAAAGCCTGGGTCGATGAAGTCGCCCAGATCTGCACTCCGGACGCCGTCGTATGGGTGGATGGCTCCGAAGCCGAGAAGAAGCGTCTCGAGAAGCGCGGCGTCGCCCGCGGCCAGCTGATCCCGCTGGACGATGAGAAATTCCCCGGCTGCTTCTACAGCCGCTCGAAGGCCAACGACGTGGCCCGCACCGAGCACCTGACCTACATCTGCACCAAGGACAAGGAAGCCGTCGGGCCGACCAATAACTGGATGGCTCCGGAAGAGGGCTACAAGAAGGCCCGCGAGATCCTGAAGGGCTCGATGGTCGGGCACACGCTCTACGTCATCCCCTTCTCGATGGGCCCCGTGGGATCGCCATTTTCAAAGATTGGAGTGGAACTCACGGACAGCATCTACGTCGTCTTAAACATGCGCATCATGACGCGCATCGGGCAGACCGTCCTCGACCAATTGGGGACCGACGGCGAATTCGTAAAATGTCTTCATTCGAAAGCGGACCTCGACGTCAACAAACGGATGATCTTGCATTTCCCGGAGGACAACACGATCTGGTCCGTGGGCTCCGCCTACGGCGGCAACGCCCTGCTCGGCAAGAAGTGCCTCGCCCTGCGCATCGCCTCGTGGCAGGCGCGCAAGGAAGGCTGGCTGGCGGAGCACATGCTCATCCTCGGCGTGGAGCGCGACGGGAAAACGGAGTACGTCGTCGCCGCCTTCCCCTCGGCGTGCGGCAAGACCAACCTCGCCATGCTCATCCCGCCGGAAGGGCTCAAGGGCAAGGGCTACAAGATCTGGACCGTCGGCGACGACATCGCCTGGCTGCGCGTCGGCCCCGACGGCCGCCTGTGGGCCTGCAATCCCGAGGCCGGCTTTTTCGGCGTCGCGCCGGGGACCAACTCCAAGACCAACCCCAACGCGATCAAGACGATGCAAAAGAACACGATCTTCACGAATGTCCTCTTAGGTGACGACCTAAGCGTCTGGTGGGAGGACGGCGAGGGCGCGCCCCCCGCCTCCGGCACCAACTGGGAGGGCAAGCCCTGGAAGCCCGGCTTCAAGGATAAGGACGGCAAGCCCCTGCTCGGCGCTCACCCGAACAGCCGATTTACGGCGCCCGCAGGTCAATGTCCCTCCATCTCACCGAAGTGGGAGGACCCGAAAGGCGTTCCGATCTCGGCGGTCATCTTCGGCGGCCGCCGCGAGCGCTTAGCGCCTCTCGTGTTCGAGGCCCTCGACTGGAACCACGGCGTCTACCTCGGGGCCACCGTCGCCTCCGAGCGCACCGCCGCCGCCGAGGGCTCGGTCGGAGAGATCCGTCGCGACCCGATGGCCATGCTGCCGTTCTGCGGCTACAACATGGGCGAGTACTTCGGCCATTGGCTCGAGATGGGCAAGAACATCCCGCACCCGCCCAAGGTCTTCCACGTCAACTGGTTCCGCAAGGACGCGAAGGGCAAGTTCCTGTGGCCCGGCTACGGCGAGAACCTTCGCGTCCTGGAGTGGATCCTGGCCCGCGCCCGCGGCGAGGGCCAGGCCGAGAAGACCCCGATCGGCTACCTGCCGGCGCCGGGCGCGCTCGATCTGACAGGACTCGACCTGCCCAACGGGAACATGGATCAGCTCCTGTCCGTCAAGCCCGAGGAGTGGACCGCCGAGCTCGACGGGGTGAAGACCTTCTTCGAGAAGTTCGGAGATAAGCTCCCCAAGGAGCTCTGGGACCAGTTCAACGCGCTCAAGGACCGGCTCAAAACGAAGGTCGCGGCTTAATCCGTTCGAAGCGTCTCGGCACCGGCGAGAACATTCCGGGACCGGAGATGTCTCATTCGGATGAGAACCAAGAACATCGTCTCGACTCTCTGCGCCGCGGCGATCCTGGCTGTGGGGGCCCGCGCTCAGACGCCCGCCGAGCTCGATTCGCCCGAGGAGCACGTGCGCGAGCGGGCGGCGGCCTCGCTCGGACGCCGCGCGCGGACGGATAAATCGCTTGTCAAGCCGCTCGCCGATCTCCTGAAAGACTCGTCACCGCGGGTGCGCCGGGAAGCCGCCGACGCGCTCAGCCGGACCGGTCCGGAGGCGCTGCCCCTCGTCGAGGCGGAGCTGCTGAGCGCGATCTTGGCCGCCCCGACCGAGTCGGCGTATCAAAGCGGCCGGCGGTCGGCAGTGACGCACACCCGGGGACCTGGCAGAGGGCCACGAAGACGCAACTCCGCCTACTCGGCCTTCCGGGCAGCCTTGAATGCGGCGGAGGGCCTGGGCCGGCTCGGCGCGGTCGCGCGGCTGACGAACCTGGCGGGCCATCGCTCGCGCATGGTCGCCGCCGCCGCCGCGAGCGGCCTGACGGTCGCCGCCGAGGCCGAGCCGAAAGGCCCGGTCGAGGGCCTGCGGATCGCGCTGCGGCGCGGCGGCCCGGCCTTGGATCCCGCCCTGAGCGGCCTAAGGACCTCGGGCCCCGCCGCCGCGACCGCCGCGCTCGAGGTCGCCGCCTTGCTGCGCCGCGAGGACGCGCTGCCGCTCATGCCGTTAAGAGCTTTGGCGGCGATGGGTCCGGGCGCCGCCGCGGCCGTGCCGGCCGTCGCGGCTCTCCTCCATCAGGATCGCTTCGGTCATGACGCCGCGGAGACGCTCGCGAAGCTCGGCCCGGAAGGCGAGCGCGAGCTGCTCAAGGCGATGGGCTCTCCGAGCAGCGCGGTGCGCGAGGCCGCCTACCACGCCGTCCGCGACCTCGATTCGCCCGCGGCGAAAGCCGCCGCGCGCGCCGTCGACGGCAGCTACCCGGTCCGCCTCCCCTAGGCGGGCCTAGAGCCCCGACGCCCGCGAGAGGAGGACGGCGAGCGCGAAGGCGGCGGCGAGCCACATGATGCTTTCGCCCACGGGCGGGAAGGACGGCGGCCGGCGTTCACGCAGGAGCGCGGCTCCCGAGGATATCGCCTTGGCAGTCGCGTAGGCGGCCCCGGCGCCCGCGGCTTGAAGCGCGCCGGACGCCGCCGAGACCGCGGACGCCAGGGGCACCCGGTAGAACCAGTCGAAATCGAGAGACAGCCCCCTCTCCCCCTTCATGCCGCGGCGCAGCAGCCAGAACGCGAGGCCGGTCCCGGCCAGCAGTTCCAGAGTGCCCCAAACGCGGCCGAAAGCATAGGGGTGATAATCCACCGGAAACGGCAGGCGCGCGTAAAGCCAGGCGGGATAAAGCCCGGTCCCCAGGCACAGCGCCGCCGCCGCGCCCATCGCCAGGAGCATGCCCGTCGTGGGCGGGCGCGAGACCTTGCCGCGCTCGGGACCGAAGAAGGCCAGATAGGGAAGCTTGAGGGCGACCGACAGAAAGGTGCCGGCGGAGGCGAGATGGAGCAAGGTCGCCGCGAATTTCCAGCCCGCCTGCTCGGCGGCCAGGCCGATCAGCGGCTTGCTGATGAAGCCGTTGAAGCCCGGAGCGCCGGAGATGGCCAACGCCCCGGCCATGTAAAGCCAAAACACCGGCCGCAGGCGGCCGTACAGCCCGCCGAGGTCGGCCAGCTGCGCGGTGCCGACGCAGTGGACCAAAGCACCCGCGCCCATGAACAGCAGGGCCTTATAAAGTATGTGGCTGAAGGCGTGCGCGGAGGCCCCGGAGACGCCCAGCTCGGTGCCAAGCCCCGCCCCGGCCACCATGTAGCCCACCTGGCTGATGATGTGATAGGACAGCAGGCGCCGCGCGTCGCTTTCCATCACGGCGTACACGACGCCGTAGACGGCCATGACCGAGCCGAGCGCCACGAGGATGTCCGCGCCGGGGAAAACCCGAAGAAGGACGTAGACCGCCGCCTTGGTCGTGAACGCGCTTTGCAGGACGCTGCCCGCCGGGCTGCAGCGAGGATAGGCGTCCGTGAGCCAGGCGTGCAGGGGCGGCACCGCGGCGTTGAGGGCGACGCCGGCGAGGATCAGCCAGGCGGCGGGTCCCGCCGGGGCGCCCGCCGACACCAGGGAAGAAACCGCGAGCGGGGAATCCGCGGCGCGCAGCAGCAGCAGGCCCGAGAGCAGCGCCCCGCCCCCGGCGGCGTGCACGAGCAGGTAGCGCAGGCCCGCGCCGCGCGACCGCGGGCCGGCGCCCCAGATGAGGGCGAGCGAGGCCATGGTCAAGGCTTCCCAGAAGAGAAACAAACTTACCCAGTCGCCCGCGAAGCAGATTCCCGCGGCGGCGCCGGCCATGGCGAGGCCGGCGGCCCGCTCGAGCGGACGTTCCTCGGAGAAGGCGTAGAGGGCGCCCAAGGCGGCGGCCAGGCAGAAGGCCGCGGCGAACAAGCGGGAGAGCGCGTCCGCGCGCATGGGCTCGAGAACGAACCCCGCCGCCGTCCAAGCGCCCGCGGAGGCGCCGGCCTGCGGCAGCAGCGCCAGCGCCGCCAGCGGGGCGGCGACCGCGAGAACCGCTCCCGCGCGGCCGCGCAGGCAGGCGGCCAGCGCCGCGGCGGACCACAGCAGAAAAGCGGGATGGAGCTCGCTCACGCGTCCTCCACCTTCTCCGCGACGCGAAGGCCCAGCACCTTGAGGAGCTTGGCCAGCAAGGCGAGCAGGCCCGCGCCGATCAAGCCGAAGAGGAACTCCGCGCCGGGAACGCCGTTCGGAGCGCTCACGGAGCGCCTCCTGCGCAGGCCCGCGCCGCGGCCCACGCCAGGCGGTAGAGGGAGGCTCCCGCGTCGGGGAAAAGGCCGATGGCCAGCGCCCCCAAAGCGGTCAGCGCGGGCGGCCCCCACAGCGCGGCGGAGGCCTCCTCCAGGCGCAGGGGTCCGCCGCCCTTGAAAAAAGCGGAGTGCACGAGCGGGAAGAAATAGGCGAAGTTCAGCACCGCGCTGGCGATGAGCACGGCGATGAACCAAGGCCGTCCGGCGTCCGCCGCGCCCCAGCCCAGGTTCCATTTGACGAGAAAGCCCGCCAGCGCCGGCATGCCCGCCAGGCCGAGCGCGGCCAAGGCGAAGGCGCCCATGGTCAGCGGCATGCGCCGGCCGATCCCGTCCAGCTGGGAGGCGTCCTCGACGTGCGCGTGCGCGTACAGCGCCCCGGCGCAGAAGAACAAGGTGATCTTCATGAGGCCGTGGGCGGCGATATGGAAGGCCGCGGCGGCGAAGGCCGCCGTCGACCCCAGCGCGGCGCCGAGGACGATGTAGGAGAGCTGGCCGATGGTGGAATAGGCGAGGCGGCGCTTGAGGTTGGATTCTGTAAGCGCGCGAAGGGAGGCGACCAAGATGGTGATCGCCGCCGCCCAGGCCAGGACGCGGCCCGCGCCCAGGTCCGAGGTCAGCGCGGGGCCGAAGACGAAGCCCGTCAGGCGCAGGAAGCCGAAGGCGCCGGCCTTGACCACGGCGACGGCGTGCAGCAAGGCGCTCACCGGCACCGGGGCGGCCATGGCCGCGGGCAGCCAGCCGTGCAGCGGCATCACGGCGGCCTTCACGGCGAAGGCCGCGGCGAAGAGGAAGAATAGCGCCGACAGCGCGGCCGGCGAGGCCCGGCCGGCCAGAAAGCCGCCGGGCACGAACTCCGCTCCCGGCGCGAGCCACAGCGCCCAGACCGTCGCGACGAGCAGGAGCTGTCCCGCGCCCAAAGCGTAAACCAGGTATTTGCGTCCCGCCGCGACCGCCGCGGGCTTGCCCGTGAAGATCACCAGGGGATAAGTGGCGAGCGTCAATATCTCATAGAAGACGAGGAAGGCCAGCGGCCCCGCCGACAGCGCGATGCCGGCGGCGGCGGACAGGCACACGCCGAGATAGGCGTAGAAGGAGCCCAGCCGCCTCTCGCCGGTGGCGCCGAGATAGCCCGCGGCGTAGACGGAGGTCACCGCCCACAGCCCCGAGGACACCAAGGCGAACAGCAGGCCCAAGGCGTCGGCGCGCAGGCGCAGGGCCGCGCCGGCCGCCAACGGCAAGGCCGCCGTCTCGGCGGGAAGGCCCGCCAACGTGCCGGGCAGAAGCGAAAGCAGAACCGAGAACTGGAGGGCGGCGGCAAGCACCGAGACGGCGGGCGGGCCGGCCGGCACGCGGCGCAGCAGCAGACTCATCAAGGCCGCGGCCAGCGGCGCCGAGACTGCGGCGAACAGTCGCCAATCGCCCATGCTCAGCCCCGTCCTCCCGTCGCCGCGAGCCAGGCGGGCTCGATGAAGGCGGCGATGAGCGGCTCGTTGAACACGCCGAGCAGGACGGCCGCGGCCGCGAGCGCCAGCATCGGCGCCGCGCTCCAGGGCCCGAGCGGCTCGACGCGCTTGGTTTCCGGAGGAGGCGACAGATAAATCCTCTCGAGCACGCGGAACACGTACAGCGCGGTCATCAGCCCCGAGGCCGCGACGACCGCGACGGAGGCCCAGGCCCCGGCGTCGAGCGCGCCCCGCAGCAGATACCACTTGCCGAAGAAGCCCGCGGCCGGCGGCAGGCCCACCAGAGCCAGCCCCGCCGCGGCGAAGCAGGCCGCCGTCAGCGGCGCCGTGCGCCCCAGCCCCGCGAAGTCGTCGAGGTCGCAGGAGCCGCGGCGGCGCGCGACCGAGCCCGCCGCCATGAACAGGCAGGACTTGAGCACGGCGTGGGCGAGCATGTGCCAAAGCACGCCGATCACGGCCCACCGCCCGCCCAAAGAGAAGCCCACGAACAGGAGCCCGAGCTGGGCCACGCTCGAGTACGCGAGCATGCGCCGCACGTCGGTCTGCGTAAGAGCCAGCACCGAGCCCGCCGCGACGGAGAGCAGGCCCACGGGCGCCAGCGCTTCGAGCGCGCGGCCCGCCTGTCCCTCGGCGCCGAGCGTGCCGGCCAGGAGGCGGAAAATAGCGTAGGCCATGACCTTGGAGCCGGCCGACGCGATAAAGGGCATGATCTGCGGCGGCGCGGCCGCGTAGGCGCCCGGCTGCCAGCCGTGCAGCGGGAATACGGGCATCTTCAGAGCGAGTCCGGCGACCATGAGTCCGAGCGCCGCCGAGGAGGCGGGCGCCGAGGCAATGGCCGGCCAACGCGCGGAGAGGTCGGCCATGTTGAGCGTGCCCGTCAGCGCGTAGAGATAGCCCAAGCCCAGCACCCAGAAGGTAGCGCCCGCGCCGCCGAGGAGGAGATAGCGGAAGGCCGCCAGCGGCGCCTCGCGACCCGGGCCGGCGGCGACGAGCGCGTAGGAGGAAAGCGAGGCGATCTCGAGGAACACGTAGAGATTGAACAGGTCCCCCGTGGCCAGCATGCCCAGCAGCCCCGCGAGCAGGAGCAGGAACAGCGATTGGAACGCCCCCTCGCGGACCGGGCTGCGCCGGTCGCTCCAGTCCCAGGCGTAAAGGCCGGTCAGCACCGACAGGCCGGCGACGAGCACCGCCAGCGACGCGGAGAAGGCGTCGAGCACGCACTCGATGCCCCACGGCGCGGGCCAGCCCCCCAACGCGTGGCGCAGCGGACCGCCGGCGAGGACCGCCCGCAAGGCCGCCGCCGAGAGCGCCAGGCACAGAACCTGCGCCGCCAGAGACCAGGCCTTGGCGGCGCGCACCGAGGCCAGCGCCAGCAGCGGCGGCGCCAGGGCCGCGACGAGCGGTGTTACGACGATCAGCACGGGCAGGGCGCTCATGACCGCCCCAGCTTGTCGACGATCTCGGGCTCCTGCAAGGTGCCGAAAAGGCGATGAACGCGGATGATCAAGGCCAGCCCCACGCCGGTGGTGGCGGCGCCGACGACGATCGCGGTCAGCATCAAGGCGTGCGGCAGAGGATTGATGAAGGCGGCGGCCTCGGCGGGACCGGGGCCGGCGAGCACGGGCGGCGAGGCCCCGCGCTTGGCGGCCAGCAGGATGTAAAAAAGCACCACCGAGGCCTGCAGCACGTTGAGCGCCATGAGCTTGCGCAGCAGGTTCGGCCGCCAGAGAAGGCCGTGCAGGCCGAGCAGGAACAGCGCGCCGCAGGCGGCGTAATGGAACGCGCTCATGACTCCGGGGCGATGAGCGCCTCGTAGATGATGAGCATCACCCCGGCCACCGCCAAGCCCACGCCCGACTCCACGACGAAGGTCGCCGCCGCGCGCGTCCCCGCGGGGGGCAGCGGCAGCGGGAAGGCGGCATAATCCAGGAAGGCCCCGCCGAAGGCGAGCGCGCCGAGGCCCGCGCCCGCGTAGATCCCGACGCCGGACAGCGCCATCAGGAGGGCCCCCCGCGTCTCGGGCCCCCAGCCGGGGTCGTTGCCGCGCACCAGGCGCAGAAGAATCCAGGCCGTGGCCAGGATCACGCCGGCCTGAAAGCCGCCGCCGGGGCTGTCGTGGCCGTGGAACAGCACGTAGAGGCCGAATATGAAGATAAACGGAATGAGGACGCGCGCGCCCGTGTCGAGGATGGCGCTGCCGAAGCCTAGCCTCATGCCGGGTCCTCGCGGCGGCCGAGCCAGGCGGCCGGGATGACGAGCAGGCAGGCCAGGCCGGCGGTCAAAAGCACGAAGGCCTCGCCCAAGGTGTCGTAGCCGCGGTAGTCGACGACGACGCCGGTCACGAGGTTGCGCGCCCCGGTCTCCGCGGCTCCGCGCTCGATGTAGCGCGGAGAGACGTGCGCGGCGGCGGGCGCGGCCGGATCGCCGGTGACGGGCAGGCCGCGCGCGGCCAGGCCGAGCGCAACCCCGGCCGCCAGCAGGACGGCTAAAGAGAAGCGCCCATCCTTGGCGGGGCGCCGGGGGCCGAGCATGGGCGTCGTGCCGTGGATGGCGGCGACGAAGAACACCGTCGCCATCGTGGCGCCCAAGGCCGCCTCGGTGAAGGAGACGTCCGGCGCGCCCGCCAGCGCGTAGAACGCCGCGCACTGGAAGCTGAACACGCCGAAGAGGATCAGCGAGGCGAGCGGATCCCTCCCTTCCAGCGCGGCCGCCGCGCTGGCGACGAGCAGCACGAGCAGGACGGCGTCAAGCGGCGGGATCACCGCTCCCCCCTCGTCCAGGGCTTGAGACCGGAACGCAGCGCCGCGCGGCCCAGGGCGTGCGCCGCCACGGGACTGGTCAGCGCGATAAAAACCACGATCAGGGCGGTCTTGACGCCGACCAAGGTAAACCCTTCCAAAAGCGCCGCGCCGGCGAGCATCAGCGCGGCGCCCAAGGCGTCGCACTTGCTCTGCGCGTGAAGCCGGGTGTAGAAGTCGGGCAGGCGCAGCACGCCCACGCAGGCCGCCGCCGTAAAGAAGAGCCCGGACAGCAGCAGCGCCCCGGCCGCCGCCTCGCGCGCGCTCATGTCGCCTTCCCGCGGACGCTCTCGAAGTACTTGGCCAGCGCAAGCATCCCCACGAAGCCGATGAGGGCGTAGCTCAGCGCGATATCGACGAAGAGATCCAGCCTTCCCAGACGCAGGCCGATCAGGACCAGCAGGATGACCGTCGAGCTCCCGAAAAGGCCGAGACCCGTCAACCGGTCGAAGTGCGTTGGGCCGGCGACGACGCGATAAAGAGGCAGGAACAACGTGAGCGCGAGCGCGGCGGAGACTCCGTCCAGGAAGCCGTTCATGCGCCCGCGCCGAACAGCGCGGCGACGCGCCGGGGCATCTCGCCTTCGCGGCCGCCGTCGGAAAGGCCGCGCGCGCCCTCCTCGGTCAAAGCGTGGACGGTGAATTCCTCGCCCTCGAAGTCGACGACGACGGTCCCCGGCGTCAGCGTGATCGAGCTCGACAGCGTGAGATAAGCCAGCGGGTGCGGCAGGCGCCGCCGGAAGCGCACCAGGCGCGGGCTGATGGGCATGCGCGGCTGAAGCACGATCCAGGCGACCTGGGCGCTGGAGACGACGACCTCGACCGCGAGCCAGGCGAGATAGCCGGGCCAGCGCGGCCAGGCGCGCAGAGGAAGCGGCTTCATGGCCGGGCTGAGGCCCCATAGGCGGCGCGCGGCCCAAGCCGTTCCCGCCGCGGAGGCCGCGCCGAGGGCGAGATGGAACGCATCGCCCTTGCCGGAGAGCACGCACCAGAAGATGAACAGCGAAAGGCCAAGCACCATGCGGCGATTCTAGCTAAAAGGGCGCGCGCCCGTCCCGCGTTAAGGCTCGACGGGCCGCGTCATCGCGCTGAGCAGAACGCCCGGCGCCGCCTCGACGACCGCCTCGACGCGAAAGGCCATGCGCTCCCAGAACGACGCGGCGCTCGGCCCGCAGATCACGTGCACCGAGGGCACCCCCGCCGCCCTGAGCGCGGCGAAAAAGGCATGGAGCAAGGCGCCGCCCGTGCCGAAGCCGCGATAGTCCGAGGACACGTTCATGTGCGCGTGCGCCGGATGCTCGGTCCACAGCTTCAGGCGGATCGGAAGCGGGAAGAACTCCCGCGAGTCGGGGCGGGGAGTGAACACCCGGCGGCGCTCCTTCTCGAAGGCCAAGGTGTCGGGGCAGCCGGTCAGGTAGCCGATCACCCTCCTGTCGGCGACCGCGACCCAGGTCCACTCCGGGCGCAGCTCGCGATAGGGGCCGATCCAGTGCTCGCCGAACGCCTCCCACTCGTCGTCGTCCACGGGGCGGCCCTGGCGGCCGGTGTCCGCGCACAGGTCCTTGATCGCGGTCCAATCCAGCTGCTCCGCGCGGCGGATCGACGGCGTCATCATTTCAAGAACAGCTTTTCGACGATGAAGGCCGGCCCGACCAGCGCGTGCGCCAGGTTGTCGAGCAAGGCGGGGCGATTCCTCTCGTGCATCGCGTGGCCGTAGATCTGGAACAGCCAGCCGGCGACGAAGACCGCGACGGAGGCCCGCAGCGGCGTGAACGCGCCGACGACCGCGCACGCCGCGATGAAGGCCGTCATGATCCAGCCGATGCGGCGGTTCCAGAGGAAATAGACCGGCAGGACCAAAGCGGCGAGCGGGAAGAAGGACCCGATCTGCGTCCACTTCACCACCGCGAACACGATCAGCGGGATGCCGATCATATGCGAGCGCCGGTTGCCGGGAGTCCGGTGCTGGGAGGCGTAATCGGCCGAGAGGCGGGCGTAGTCGAGCATCGGCTAGGCGCAGGCCGCCAGGGATTTCTCGAGGATGCTTTCAAGGCCCTTCGCCGCCGAAGAATCCTTTATCCCGCCGAGGTTGATCCGCACGTTCTCCGCCGCGCACTGCGCCGCGGCCTTGAGCAGATGGATCGCGCAGTTGATGTCGGAGGCCACCGCCGCGCCGGCCAACGGCGCCGCCTGCCTGGCGACCGCCAAGGCTTCGGCGGAGATTTGGGCGGTCTTGAGCGGCACCTCCGCCGCGTGCAGCAGCGCCGCCTGCATTTTAGCAGGACGCGAAGCGTCCTCCTTGGGCAAGGACATCGCCTCCATGAACCGGTCGAACGCGGCCGCGTCGTCCGCCGCGAGGCGGTCGAACGTCGCGCGAAGCTCGCCGAGCTCCTTGCGCGCCGACGCGAGCGGAGCGCGCTTGGCCTCGTCGAGCTTCTTAGACTTCAAGGTGATGCCGATCGCCATCTCGCCCAGGCCGCAGCCCATCGCGCCCGAGATCGCCGCCGCCGAGCCGCCGCCCGGCGTCGCGTCGGTGTTGGAGAGCGCCTCGGCGACGAGGCGCCCCGCGCCCATCCAGTCCGTCACCCCGCCCATGGCGCCCACGGCCTCGAGGCGGTTCTCGAGAATCTGAACCTCGGGGTGAAAGTTCTCGAGCTGAAGCGTCTCGAGCGCGAAATCCACCAGCGCCTGCCTCGGCAGAAGCCCGACGATCTCGGTGCTCGTGATCCTGGCCTTGTGCTCGTCGGCGAGCCCCATCGCCGTCGCGAGGACCTTCGCCATCGAGGTCTTCTTGTAGTCGGTCAGCACGGTCGAGATCTGGACCTGCTTGCGCGCGGCGAGGTCGATCTCCTTGCCGCGCACCGCGGGCAGCCCGCCCCCCGAGGCCCGCAGCCGCCTGGCGATGTCCTTGCCCGCGGCCATGTCGTGCGTGTCGAGGTTTAGGTTGAAGTTCACGATCTGCTGCCGGGCGCCGACGGCGACCGCGCCGGCCGTCGGGTGGATGGCGTTGGGGCCGAAGTCGGGCGTCCGGGACTCGTCCTTGCCGATCAGCTCCTTCAAGCCCTCGAACTGGCCCTTGCGCACCGCGGCGAGGTCCCTGCGCTCCGGGCGGCGGGCGGCGTGGTCGTAGAGATACGCCGGAATCTTGAGCTCCTCGCCGATGCGCGCGGCGAGCTTCTCGGCGAGCTTCACGCAGTCCTCGATGGTCACCCCCGCGACGGGGATGAAAGGAATCACGTCGACGGCCCCCATCCGCGGGTGCTCCCCCTTGTGCGCGTTGAGGTCGATCAGCTCCAGCGCCGTCTTCGCCACGCGAAAACAAGCCTCCACGCACTCCTCCGGCGGCCCGACGAAGGACAGCACGCAGCGGTGATGGTCCGCGTCCGTCTCCACGTCGAGTATGACGACCCCGGCCGACTTCGCCGCGTCCACCACCTTCTGCACCTTGACCTTATCCCGTCCTTCCGAAAAATTAGGCACGCATTCAACCAGCTTCATATAAGCTCCTTTGCTGCGCTGCTTGGTGTCAGGCATTCCACTATTTTCACCTTACGGCAAAATCGAAAATAGTGGAATGCCTGACACCATCTAAAGGCTCCCTCTAGGATTTGAGCACTAATGTCTTTTGTTCGGTGAAATCTTCCATGGCGTAGCGCACGCCTTCGCGGCCGGTGCCGGAGTCCTTCACGCCGCCGTAGGGCATGGCGTCGGAGCGGAAGGTCGGGATGTCGTTGACGATGAGGCCGCCGACGGGCAGGCGCTCGAAGGCGCGCTGGACGAAGGCGAGGTCGTTGGTGAAGACGCCTGCCTGGAGGCCGTAGCGCGTGCTCGCCATGCGCTCGAGGGCCTCCTCGCGGCTGGCGACGGCGTCCAAGGTCGCCACGGGGCCGAAGGCCTCCTCGCAGGAGAGGCGGCAGTCGGCGGGAACGCCTTCAAGCAGGGAGGGCGGAATGACCAGGCCGCTGCGAGGCCCGCCGGTCCAGAGCTTGGCGCCCTTGGCGACGGCTTCCTTGAGCCACTCCTCGACGCGCAGCGCGGACTTCTCGTCGATCAGGGGGCCGATGTCCGTCTTTTCGTCGAGCGGGTCGCCGGCGACGAGGAGCTTGACGTTCTCGACGAGCAGGCGCCGGAACTCCGCGTGGACCTCGGCCTCGACGAAGATGCGTTGGACCGAGATGCAGGTCTGGCCGGAGTAGCAGAAGGCCCCCCAGGCGCAGCGCGCGGCCGCCCAGGGCAGGTCGGCGTCCTTGCCGACGAACACCGCGGCGTTGCCGCCGAGCTCGAGGCAGCTGTGCGCCTTCACGGCCAGGGCCTTGAGCTTCCAGCCGACGGCGGTCGAGCCGGTGAAGGAGAATATCCGGAAGCGCTCGTCGCGGACGAGCGCCTCCGCGGCCGGGAGCGGTCCCCCGACGACGATGGCGGCCTCGGCGGGCCAGCCGGCGTCGACGAGCAGGCCGATGAGCTTCTCGGCCGATTTCGGGCAGCGGGGGTCGGGCTTGAGCACGAAGGGCAGTCCGACGGCGACGGCCGGCGCGGCCTTGTGCGCGACGAGGTTTAAAGGAAAGTTGAAAGGAGTGATGAACAGCGCCGGCCCGCGCGGCACGCGCTTGACCAAAGCGAGGCGGCCCTCGGAGTTGGCGTCGAGATCGAGCGGGAGCAGCTCCCCGACGACGCGGCGGGCTTCCTCGCCCGCCCAGCGCAAGGTGAAGGCGGCGCGGGCGGCCTCGCGCCGGGCTTCCTTCAACGGCTTGCCGACCTCGGCGGTGATCAGGCGCGCGAACTCCTCGGCCCGGGCGTCGAGGGCCTCGGCGGCCTTGAGCAGGATTTTGGCGCGGGCGTGCGCGGGAAGGGCGGCCTTCCCGGCGGCGGCGGCGCAGCGCGCGGCGACGGCGGCCGCGGAGGACGCGTCGGTCAGCTCAATTCGAACCAGGTCAGCCATGTTTTTATGTTCCTGAAGTCCCTCGCCAGATGATCGGGCTTCGAATCCTTGAGCGCCTTCCAGTCGGCGTAGCCGGTGCCGACGCCGACGGTCTTGAACCCCGCCTTCCTGCCGGCCTCGACGTCGAACGGGGTGTCGCCGATGACATATACATCTTTTGCCGTGAACGCGGCATGCGCCAATTTTTTAGCGCGCATGACGGCCCTTTTCAGCAAGGCATGACGATGAAAGGCGTCCGACCCGTAGCCGCCGAACAGGAAGTAGGCGTTGAAGCCCGAGGGCTCGAGCTTGATGCGGGCTCCCTTCTCCATATTCCCGGTCCCCAGGCCGAGGAGGACGCGCTTGTCGCGGCTCAGATGCTTGAGGAGAACCTTGAGGCCAGGAGGGATATGATAGGTGCGGCTGCGGATGGCGGATTTAACGTAGAACGGCAAAAAATGGAGGTACTCCTGATGGAGCCTTTCGACGGCCGCGCGGCCGGGTTTTTTCCCGGTGGCGAACCGGTAGGTTTGGGCGAAATTGTAGAGATCCGTTCGGCCGGCCAAGGAAAGCTCCGAACATGCGTTCTTCCTGCCGTAAAGTTCATACGCGGCGCGGTTGAGCGCCTTGCGCCCGGCGCCCCCGCCGCGAATCAAGGTCCCGTCAATGTCGAAAAGCAAAACTTTCAACTGGACTTCCAGACGACCGCGCCGCGCTTCATGACCCAGCGCGTCTTGGGGGCGCCGAACCAGTAGGCGAGCTCGCGATGATCCTCGGCGTCGAAGCAGGCGATGTCGGCGACCTTGCCGGCCTCCAACGAGCCGTGCGTCGCCCCGAGCCCCAGCGCGTGCGCGCCGTTGATCGTCGAAGACACGAGCGCCTCCGCCGGGCTCATCTTCATCTGCGTGCACGCGATCGAGACGATCATGCGCATGTCGAAGCAGGGGCAGGTGCCGGGGTTAAAGTCGGTGGCGAGCGCCACCGCCGCGCCCAGGTCGAGCAGGCGCCGCGCGGGCGGGTAGGGCTTGCCGAGGAAGTAGTTCGAGCCCGGCACGAGGCAGGCGACGGTGCCGGAGGCGGAGAGGGCGGGGATGTCGTCCTCCGTGACGCAGTCCAGGTGGTCGGCCGTGACGGCGCCGAGCTTGAGCGCGGCGGCGAGCGACCCCATCCTCGAGAGCTGCTCGGAATGGACCTTGAGCTTGAGCCCGGCCTTGGCGCCCGCCGAGGCGATCGCCCGGAGGTCGTCGAGGTCGAAGTAGCCCTGCTCGCAGAACAGGTCCACGAACGCCGCGAGCTTCTCCTCGGCGACGCGCGGGATCATCGCCGCGCAGATGCGCTCCACGAACTCGGCCTTGCGTCCCTTGTACTCGGGAGGGACGGCGTGCGCGCCGAGGAAGGTCGGCACGATCTCGAGGGGGCCGCGCGCGGAGACCGCGCGCATCACGCGCAGCAGCTTGAGCTCGTTGTCGAGGTCGAGGCCGTAGCCGGACTTGGCCTCGATCGTCGTCGTGCCGGCGGAGATGAAGTCGAGGGCTCGCAGGCGCAGGCCCGCGGCGAGGTCGGCTTCCTTGGAGCCCCGGACGCCGTTGACCGTGGACAGGATGCCGCCGCCTTTTTGAGCGAGCTCGGCGTAGGACTTGCCGGCGATGCGGCCCTCGAAATCATCCAGGCGCGGCCCGTGGAACACGGGGTGCGTGTGCGCGTCGACGAAGCCGGGCAGCAGCACGCGGCCCTCCGCTCTCAGCATATTGGCGCCCTTCGCCAGCGGCTCGGCCAGGACGCGGGCCTTGGGGCCGGCCGCGACGATGAGGCCCTTGTCTATGAGCACCGCGCCGTCGCGCAGCAGCCCGAGGCCGCTTTTGTCCCGGCCCGCGCGCGGCCCGTCGGGGCCCGCCATGGTCAGGATTTCGGAGGCGTTAAGGATCAAGGTGGCCACGGCGGTATTCTACGAAAAGAACCCCTGGCGCGGCGGAGTTCCCGGGGCTATACTGCCGGGGAGGCCCCCCTATGTCCCGACGCCTCCTCGCCCCCCTCGTCCTCGGCGCCGTCCTGCTGCTGGGGACCTCCGCGCCCGCCTGCGTCACCTGCGACGCGCCGCCCGCGTCCGTCCTCGAGACGGACCCGCCCCCCCAGGCGCCTTTCGAGGCGGCGACCCCCGGGGCGCTGCTCGCCGAGGAGCGCGAATGGCTCCTGACCTTGGAGGACGGCCGCTACGAGGAAGTCAACGGACGCCTCTCCGACCGCAAAGCCCCCGCCGACGAGCATCTGCTCACTAATTCCGCCGCCTGGGCCCTGCTCGGCCGCCGCGCCGCCGAGCGCACGGCCGCGCTCCGCCCCCTCGCCAGGAACGGCCGCCTGCCCGAAGTGGTTCGCGGCGAGGCCGTCGCGCTGTTCTGGCTGCGCGGGACCTTGCTTTCCCCCGAGGACCGCGATTTCCTGCGCGCGGCCACCTTGCCCGAGGACAAGCCGCAGGCCGGCGCCGGAGAGCTCGAGGCCGGCGCCGAAGGCCCCGGCGGCGTCACGGCGGCCGGCGGCCCGCCCGCGGCCTCCGCCGCGGCCCAGTCCGCGGCGCTGCTGCGCAGCCTGCGCGCCTCCCTCGACATCGCGCCCAACGCCGACCCCCGCGCCGTCGCGGCCATGGACGAGGCCCTCGTCAGCCTGGTCGGCACCCCGACGGGCCGCGAGCTCGCCCTGGAGTTCACGGCCTCCGGCTCGCGCGCGAAGCTGGAGTTCGGCGAGGTCAAGAACTCGGCGACGGTCATCATGAACGGCCGCCGCATCCTGAGATCCTCGGGCGGCCACACCTTCACCTCCGAGAACCCGCCCCGCGTGGTTCTAAACCAGGACTATCTCGACACGGACCCGGACTTCCGCCGAGTGAACATGACCGCGACTCTCGGCCATGAGCTGTTCGGGCACGCCTTCGAGGTGCAGAGGGCGAAAAAAGCGGGCCTCTCTCTCAAGTCCGTCTATCACTACCGCGGCGACGAGGCCGGCTCGGGCCTGATCGGCTGGCTGGTGCAAGCCGAGCTGGGCGGACGCCTGGACAACGGCCACATGTGGAACTATCTCGCCGATCCCGAGCGCTACCACACGGGGCTCAAAACCAACCTCCCCTACTACGCCACGACCTTGAGCCTCGCGGAGATGCGCGCCCCGGTGGCGACCCTCGAGAGCCGCGTCGCCGCCATCGACACGGCCCGCAAAAGCGGGAACGCCTACGCCGCGTCGATGGTCGCCTGGCGTCCGAGGATCGCCCATTTCGTCTCGGCGCACGGCATGGACGCCGCGCAGTTTTCCTCCCTGCACGAGGATATCGCCGCCGCCGTGGTATGGAACAACTCCCACCAGGCGAGCCTCGACAGCATCCACACGCACCTGACGGGCACGATAGAGCGCTGGAAGAAGCCGGAATCCGCGCCGCTGAAGACGGAGCTCGCCGCGGCCTCCCGCTCGGCCTACATGCGTCAGGCCGAGGCGCGCCTGGCCGCGCGCGCCGACCGCCTGCGCGGGATCGTCGGCGGGCGCACGCGGGAGGCCACCATCCCTCCCGTGCCGGGCAAGCTGACCTGGGATGACCTGCATCGCCTGTTCGAGCAGGACCAACAAGACCATCCCGATCATTGGGGGAAAAAGAAATGATTTTCGTCCTTTCCGTCGTCCTCGCGCTGTCGGCGGGCGCCTCGGCCGGCAAAACCGCGGAGGTCTCGAAAACCGTGAAAGAAGCCCTTACGCCGTCTCAGGCCATCGCCGCCCTCGTCAGCCGCCGGCCTCCGAAAGGCTGGAACCTGGAGGAGTACGCCAACTCGGGCGGCGCCGATCCGGTCGAAGCCTACGTCGACGGCGTGGACCGCATCACGGTCCGCGCCTTCGGCGGCCCGGGCAGCGCCTACAAGAAGCCGGCGGACTTCCTGTCAGGAGCGGCGGCCGGCACGATGGGCCGCAAGCCGGAGGCCGCCGGCAGCGTCAAGGTCGCCGGCCGCCGGCTCACCGTATACAAGCGCGGCTTCCCCGTCAATCTCGGCGACCCCCACGCGCCTTCCGGTCCCACCATGCTCGGCCGGGAATACTTCTGCGTGCTGCCCGTTTCGGGGGGGCGGTTCATCGTGCTGTCCTACGCCCGCGAGTCTCCCGCCCCCGATCTGGAGCGTCGCGGCGAGAGGGCCTGGGAGGCCTTCCTGAAGACCGTCAAGCTCCCCGGCCGGAAGACCTAGCCCGCGGGACCCCGAGGACCCTGGGCGGATCACTCGATCCTCCGTACACTTACTATAGGAATGAAAGGACGGCTTCTCGCGGCGCTTTTCCTGGCGGCCGCCGCGCTCGACGCGGCGGCGCAGCGCATTTCCCTCGAAGTCCCCCTGTCGCCCCGCCCCGGCCTTTCGGCG
>JAKFCD010000032.1:0-27361 GCA_036676805.1 Elusimicrobiota bacterium | reverse complement strand
GAGCGGCCGTAACCAAAAATCCTTTGTGTCTTGGTGTCTTTGTGGTTTATCCATTACTATTCATACGATCCACCCCACCAAAAAGTTCCCTCGCCCCTGCCTCAAAACCCCATGAACTGGGAGTAAACCCACCTTGACAGGCCCGCGCCCCGGCCCTACACTCCTTCGGTACCGGAGGAATTCATGACCCGAAAAATGACGGCCGTTCTCACCCTCGCCTTCGCCCTCGCCCTGGCCAGGCCCGCGCTCGCCCAAGAGCCCCCGGAAGGCGGCGGAGCCGAGAAATGCATAGGCGGACCCGAAGGAAGCAAGTGCGGCGGCGGTGCGCCGGGAGGAGCGGTCGCCCCCGGCGAGCACGACCTGCGCGTCAAGTTCGACAAGGACGACGCCAAGGGCGAGATCATGTGCAAGAAGGGCAAGCTCAGGAACGGCAAGGTGGTCTTCGCGAAGTGCGCCCACGACAAGCTCGACAAGTACGAGGGCGTCGCGTTCCGCAAGAAGATCATCTCGAAGGAGAAGTTCTCCAAACTCGACGCCCGCAAGAAGCTGCTGGCCAAGAAGCTCGCCTTCTACGACTCGGCGCGCAAGAAGATCCTCGCCGAGCTCAAGGAACTGGGCGAGGACAAGCGGGACGACATCGAGTACAAGAAGCTGAAGGGCGCCCAGGAGAAGATCGACAAGGAGTTCGACAAATCGCTCTCCGACTGCGCGAAGGAAGACAAGGCCGACTTCGCCTGCCCGTCGAAGGACTAGGCCCGGTTCTTGCGGCGCAGGCCGCCTAGGATCAAGCCGGCCGCCGCCGCGGCCGCGAGAACGTAGCGCCAGCCCCGGCCCGCCGCCGGCCGCCCCTCGGGGGCGGACGGCGGGCCGGGAACGGCGGAGGAAGCCCTCTGCGGCGGCGCCGCTCCCGCGACCGGAGCGTAAGACGCGGACGCCCCTGCGCCGACGGGCCCGGAGGCGACGCCGCGCGAGTCCGCCCCCGCGTCGCCGTCGGCGACGGCCCAGCCGGCGGCCTCCCCGACCTCCCGGGCCAAATTCCCCATCCGGGCGAGCAAGGAGCCCAGCACGGGCCCTCGCGCGCGTCCGGAGCCCAGCATCTCCTCGGCTAGATCCGCCTCCGCGGCGAGCCTCCGGTCCTCCTCGGTATACTCGCCGAAGTCCTCGTCCTCCTCCGGGTCGAAGATCTCCTCCTGCGCGGCGTTCCAGACCGCGTCGAGGTCCTCGGGCGCCACGTCCTGGCCCTTGCGGTAGGAGCTTTGCGCGGCGAGGGGATTGCAGTTCCCCGAAAGGCCGCTGCACGAGGCCGTCCATTGGAAGTCCCGCTCGCGCGCGGTCAGGCCGATATCCTTGAAGACCGTGGCCCGCAATTCCGGCCGCGCCGCGAAATCGCGCTTGAGGTCGGCGAACTTCTCGCGGGGGAGCACCTCGAAGAAGTCCGGCCGCCGCCGCAGCGCCGCGGGGTCCGAGCTCAGCGCCGTTCGCAGCCGCGCCAGGTCGGCCGCGGAGGCCGCGGCTCCGTCGGCGCGCAGGATGGCCGGCTCTCCGCGCGGGCCGGAGCCGACCTTGAGGGCTTGGTCGCGAAAGGTGGCGGCGAAGCCTTTGCGCGCCGCCAGCGCCATCTCCGAAACGGTCCGGGGTTCGCCCGCGCCGGGATCGGCCCGCGCGTCCTCCGGCGAGGAGGCGCTCCGCCGCTCCGGGCCGCCGGGCCCCGGCCCGGCGGTTTCATCGGCCGCAAGGAAGCCTCGCCGCATCGCGTCCGCCGCGCCCGCCGCGCGGCTTAAGGTACGCTCCCGCCGCTCCTCGGCCTCCTCACGCATGACCTCGGCCTGCTCGGCCGTGGGCGGCAGCGCCCGCGGCGGCTCCCCCATCGCCGGGCCGGCCCACGATCCGCGGGCCTCCGGCGGCTCGCCCGGCAGCGTCCCACCCAAGGGCGCTTCGCCCCGGGAACGGCCCGCCGCCGGCGCCGGGGGCAGGGGGGGCTTCCCGGGCGAGACGTCGGCCGGCTCCATCTTATTCGGCTTATCTTTCTTGTGCTTTTCCTTTTCGAGGAGATACGGCTTGCAGTCGCCGGTCTTCTTGCAAAGGAGGAATTTCTTCTTCAGAGCCGCCGCCGCGGCCTCGTCCAAGGGCTTGCCCTTCGCCTCGCCCCCGGCCTTGGAGGGCGGCTCCTTCGCGTTCGCTTCCTTCGTTGAACGCGCCTCGTTCGGCATCAGGTCCTCGCCCTGCCCCCAGACGGGAGCCGCCGCCGCCGCGGCCGCCAGGACGACGCCTGCGAGGCGCGGAAGGCGCATGGACTGAGTTTAACGGCCGAATCACCCCGTGTCAACCGGTCCCCGCGGCCCTTTCCCCTCGGTCTTCCGACGAGGAATCCTTGACCTCCGAGGGGAAATCATGTTGAATAACGCCTTAACGCCGGGAAAGCCCTTCGAGGCGCCGGCTTCCAGGAGATATAACACCATGGCGAAGAAGGCGAACGCGGCGTTCATGAAGCCCCTCACCCCGAGCGAGAAGCTCGCGGAAGTCGTCGGCAGCAAGCCGCTGCCCCGCACCGAGGTCGTCAAGAAGCTCTGGGCCTACATCAAGAAGAACAACCTGCAGGACAAGAAGAACAAGCGGAACATCAACGCCGACGCGGCGCTGAAGGCCGTGTTCGGCGGCAAGGCGACGGTCAACATGTTCGAGATGACCAAGCTCGTCTCCAAGCACCTGTCTTAATCGACGACCTTCGGGGTTATCTCATACCCGAAAGTCAGAAGGCCCCCGCGCGAGCGGGGGCCTTCTTCGTTTTACGGATTTGATAAACTGGGGCCGCGGTGGGAAAAAAAGTCTCGGGGGTCTGGTGGCGCGTACGGGATTTGAACCCGTGATCTCTTCCTTGAGAGGGAAGCGTCCTAGGCCGCTAGACGAACGCGCCACCAGAACCCCGAGAACGGAAGGAGCCCGCATCTTACCAATTACCAGGATGTTGAGGCAACTGTGCGCCATCGCGGCGCTGGCCGCGGCGACGGGCGCGTGCGAGACCTTGGAGCGGGCCTTCGCCCCCGCTCCCAATCCCTGGCCCATCCGCAAAGAGAGCCGCGTGCGGCGGGACGGGCGACTCCTGCGGGTCTACGGCGCTTCCCTTAAGAGCCGGGCCGAGGCCGAGGCGGACGCGGCCCGCGCGCTCGAGTCCTGGCTGTGGAGCCTCGACCTCGGCGACGACATCCCCGTGCGCAAGGCGGAGATCGACGCCGTCCTAGCCTCGCCCGCGGCCAAGCCCGTGCCGTCGCCGGTCCCGGAGAAATCCGGCTTCACCTCGATCATCGAGATAGACCTCCCCTCCCTCCAGAAGCGCCTCGGAACCCACTATGAGTGAACGCATCCCCCGCGAACTGCTGTTCGGCAACCCGGAGAAGGCCTCGCCGAAGATCTCCCCCAACGGCAAGCTGTGGGCCTATCTCGCCCCGGACGAGGGCGTGCTCAACATCTGGGTCGGGCCCGAGGGCGGCCCCGCCAAGCCGCTGACCAAGGACCGCGGCCGCGGGGTGCGCGTCTTCCTGTGGGCGGAGGACGAGCGCTCGATCCTCTACCTTCAGGACGAGAACGGCGACGAGAACTGGCACCTGCACCAGACCGACCTCGCGACGGGCGTCACCCGCGACCTCACGCCTTACCCCGGCGCGCAGGCGCAGATCGTCGCGACCGAGCCCCGCTTTCCGGATCAGATCCTGGTCGCGCTCAACGACCGCGACCCCAAGGTCCACGACGTCTGGAGGATCAGCCTCAAGGACGGCTCGCGGATCCTCGAGGCGAAAAACCCCGGCGACGCGATCGGCTGGCTGCCGGACCATGAATTCAGGATCGGCCTGCACAAGGCCATGGCTCCCGACGGCGGCACCATCCTGCGCCTGCGCGACGGGGACGGCTGGCGCGATTTCCTGAGCTGCGGGCCCGACGACCAGCTCGGCGCTCACGGGTTTTCGCCCGACGGAAAAAGCGTCTATATAGAATCGAGCGTGGACCGCGACACGACCGCCTTGCTCGAGGCCGCCCTCGACGGCTCCGGGCAGAAGGTCCTCGCCGAGCACCCCGAGTCCGACCTCGGCGCCGTCCTCATACATCCCCGCGACTATAAGGTCGAAGCCGCCGCGTTCGAGGTCGACCGGCTCGCCTGGCGCGTCCTCGCGCCGGAGCTCAAGGCCGATTTCGCCGCGATGGCCGCGCTCAACGGCGAGGTCTCCGTCGTCAGCCGCAACGACGCGGACACCGTCTGGTATATCCTCGTCAACAAGCCCGACCGCTCCCCCGCCTTCCTGCGCTGGGACCGCTCCACGCGCATCGCCGCCCCGCTGTTCGTCACGCGCCCGGCGCTCGAGGCCTACGCCTTGGCGCCGATGACGCCGATCAAGTACGCCGCGCGCGACGGCCTCATCGTGCGCGGCTGCCTTACCGCGCCCGCGGGCCGCGAGGCCAAGGGCCTGCCGCTCGTTCTGCTCGTCCACGGCGGGCCGTGGGTGCGAGACCATTGGGGCTTCCACCCCGAGGCTCAATGGCTGGCGAGCCTGGGCTTCGCCGCGCTGCAGCTCAACTACCGCGGCTCGGCGGGCTTCGGCAAGCGCCACCTGCACGCGGGCGACCGCGAATGGGGCGCCAAGATGCAGGACGACCTCACCGACGGGGTCAAATGGGCGATCGCGGAGGGCATCGCGGACCCCGCGCGGGTCGCCATCTACGGCGGCTCCTACGGCGGCTACGCCGCGCTGGCCGGCGCCGCGTTCACGCCCGGGGTCTACCGCTGCGCGATCGACGTGGTCGGGCCCTCGAACCTGATCACCTTGATCAAGTCGATACCTCCCTATTGGGAGCCGCTGAAGCGCATCTTCGACCTCCGCGTGGGGTCGGTGGAAACCGAGGAGGAGTTCTTGAAGTCCCGCTCCCCGTTGTTTCATGTCGATAAGATCGACATTCCCCTCCTGATCGCCCAGGGCGCGCACGACCCGCGCGTCAAGGAGGCGGAGTCGGAGCGGATCGTGGAGGCCCTGCGCGCGAAGGGCAAGCCGGTCGAGTACCTGCTCTATCCCGACGAGGGCCACGGCTTCGCCAAGCCCGCCAACCGGCTCGACTTCTACGCCAAGGCCGAGGCGTTCCTGGCCAGGCACCTGGCCTAGGCCTTTAGCGCCACGGATTACAGGTCTTATAGCGGGGCCGGCTCGGGTCCTTCGCAGGATGCGCGGCGCTCGCGCATTGGATAGGATGCGGCCATGAAATCTTGCCTCATCCCCTCCGCCGCTTTTCTCGCCGCCCTCGCCGTCGCGTCCCTCTCCCTGGGCGCTTCGGCCCAGTCCGACGCCGCCGGCAGCCGTGATTCGCGCCGCGCCGTTCTCGCCGAACTGGCGGCCCAAGCCGGCGCCGTCGAATTGCCCCGCGTGTCCACCGTCAATGCCGACGCGCCGTCCGAGCCATCAGCCAAAGACCTGGCCCGATTCGACTTTCTGAAAAAACGGAGGCTGGAAAAGGCGGGGCTCCCCCCGGAGGCCGGCGACACCTCCGACCAGTCGAAATGGGGACCCCGTCCGGCGCCCTGGGAGGACCTGGAGCGGCGGCGCGCATCGCTCTTCGACAGGCGATTCGGTCGGGGGACTTACGACGCCGTAATACGGTTTTCACGCGATTGCCTCTACAAGGATGGCTGCGAACGCCTAGTCACGGCCGACCTCATCTCAGCCGCGTATCGATTCATCGATCTGGAGAAGGACGTCGAGAGCGGGGCCGTCGTCCGAGGATCGGAAGCCTATCGCCGCCGCGACGAGGAGCTCAAGACCGAGATGCGCGAGGCGGTGGAAGAGTTCCGCCCGAAAGCGGGGGCCCGGAAGGAATACGGGGAGGCCTTCGCCGCCTTCGCCGATCCCATCCTCAATGAAATCTCCATCAAGCCTTAGAAAGGCGTTTCTCATGATCAATTCACCTCTTGGCCGGACCGCCCGCGTCGCCGCCATCGCCGTTTTATCGCTGCCCGCCGCCGCCCGGAGCGACGCGGCGCTCTCCAGCGCCCTCGAAGCCATGCGCGCTCCTCTCGCGACGATGGCCCAACTCAAGACCCAAAGCCGGATACCCGCCCAGGTCCAGGTCAAGGTCCCGACCGCCCCCGCCGGCGCCTGGAAGAAGATCATCGACAAACTGCGGCACGACGGCGTTAAGGGAGGCGATAAGGAATTTTTCACGCAATCGCTGACCGGCGTCGGCGGCAATCCCAAAGCAAATCACGGCATCACCGTTTTCCTCAATGGCCGCCTTGCGGTGGTGGGCGTGGAACTCAGCATTGAGCAAAGCACTTTGAAATCCGGCACCATTCGAACCGAATTCTGGGAAATTCTCGCCACGGCTTCCGGTACGGCCGCCCAGGCCATCTACAAAGAGCGCGTCGACGTTCCCGGCGATGAGCCCACCATGAGCGTGCCCGTGGTTGTGAACCTCGCCGACCCCAGAGCCAAGGCCCGGTTCGACGAGATGATCGACTACTGGTCCGCGCGTTGATTAGGAGAACATAATGATCAATTCCCCGCTTCGCCTCGCCGCCCTCGCCGCGGCCGCTGTGACCGTTCTGGCCTTCCCCGCCGCCGCCCGGAGCGACGCCGCCTTCGCCGCCTCGCTGGGCAGGCCGCTCACCGGGCTCGCGACGATAGCCCAGCTCAAGACCCCATCGCAGGTGCCCCCCGCGGCCCGGCCCCAGGGCCCGGTCGCGCCCGTCGGCGCCTGGAATTCGGTGCTGGCCATCGCCATCAACGAAGGCAAGCTCGAGTTCGATCCGAAGTCAAAGTTCCACACCTTCATGGTCAAGGACGCTTTCAATCATCCGGACGGGACCCATTATATACTCCGGATATTTCTCCTCGCCATCAAGAACGGCGACGGGAGCTTCCGGGCGCATGCCGTCCAGTTGAGCGTCCATGAGATAAGAGCGCTCCCCGGCGGGGCCGTCGGCTCCGGCCACTGGTTTTTCGACGTTTCGGGCGCGGGCCGGCTCGAGAAGGTCGTCTCCGCCAAATCGGTCACGCGGGGAACCGTCACCGAGACCGGGCCCAGCGTGCCCATGGATCTCGCGGCCGCCGAGACCAAGGAGCGCTTCGACGAAGCCGTCGCCTACTGGCACGAAAGCCTCCAGCGCTGACTCCTGGGCCTTTAGGAGGGGAAAGCGGCGGGCCCTACGCCCGGGCCCTCCTGGGCCTTCCGGTGCTGAAAATCGTCCCGCGAACAACCTACCATGAGGGCATGATCCCCTCATACCTGCGCCGGGCCCTCCTCGTTCTCGCCGTCATCGCCTTCGTGATCGCCCGCGCCTCCGCCCGGACGGGAAGCGACGCCGCCTTCTCCTCCGCCCTGACCGAGGGCGCCCCCCTCCCCGCCCAGTTCGCGGCGCTCAAGGCCAAGCCTCGGAAACCGGCCGCGCCGCCCGCGGCGCCCAGCGCGCCCGAGGCCGTGTGGCAAAAGGTGCTCGAGACGGTGAAGAGGGACGCGGAGTACACGCCCGGGGCCGGTCCGATGCCGAGCGCGTTCTCCATCGAGGACTCCACCGGCGACCCGAAGGGCGCGCACGTCAAGCACGCCATCACCGTCCTGGGTATGATCAACGACGAGGAGCAGTTCGAGGCGATGGGCGCGATCATCGTCTTCATGGAATCCAAGCTCAACGCCAAGGACGGCAACTACCACGTCGAGCAATGGATGTTCCAGACCGACATTTACGGCGATGTCGGTGACGTCGGCCACGGCGTCATCGTCAAGTCGCCGGACGGGAAGCCCCTGGGCTCGACGAACAGCGCGCTCGATCCCGCCGACCCCAAGATCCAGAAGCAGTACGACGCGCTGCTCAAGCACTGGGCCGAGCGGACGCCGAAAGGAGCCTGACCATGAAATTTCTCCCCCTCGCGCTCGCGCTGACTTTCGTCGTCCCGGCCTCCGCCTCCGATTTCGAGTCCCTCGGAAGCATCGGCGAGAGCCTCATCGGCCGGGCCAAGGCCCAGCAAGGCTTCTACAAGAAGATGACCCAGGAGTCGGGGCCCAACGACCCGATCCTGCTCGCCCAGAAGCCGCTGCTCGACATGATCAGGAAGGTCGAGCCCTCGGTCGTGTTCCTCGTGATGCCGGGCGCGGACGCGAGCAAGCCCGGCGGCGGAATCTGCACCGGCTTCTTCACCGACGCGATGAAGGAGCTCGGGCGAGCGAGCATCATCACGACCAACGCGCACTGCGTCGAGAAGCTGGCGGTCGGGGCCGAGATCCAGGTCGGACTTTATACCGGCAACGACAACCGCCCCAAGATGGTCAAGGGCAACGTCCTCGCCTACGGCAGCAGCGACGCCGCCAAGGATATCGCCTTCGTCGAGCTCGCCGACAAGAGCCTCGACCGCCGCCCCCTGCCCTTGTGGTCCAAGCTCGACCGCGGCGAGCAGGTCGTCGCCATCGGCAACCCGCTGGGCATGACCTTCTCCGTATCGCGCGGCATCGTCAGCGCGCTCGAGCGCAACAGGCTGAGCTCCTCGTTCGTCCTCGAGATGAACCAGTCCGACGTCGCCGTCAACCCCGGGAACTCCGGCGGCCCGCTGTTCAACATGTGGGGCAGCGTCGTCGGCATCAACACGATGATCGCCTCCCAGTCCGGCGGCTTCGAGGGGATCAGCCTGTCCGTGCCCTCGTCCTACATCACGCTCGCGATGAAGCAGTACAAGCGCACCGGCGACCTGAAGCCCGGCGCGATGCAGGTGGAGATTTCCCCCTCGACGGAGACCCTCAAGCTGACGATCCGCAAGGTCGTCCCGGGCGGCCCCGCCGACGCGGCGAAGATGCAGGCCGACGACCAGCTGATCTCGGTGGACGCGATCGCCCTCGGAGGCGAGGACAACGAGGCCGCGATGAAGGCCTTCCTGACCTACGTGAAGTACCGCTCGCCGGGGGAAAAGATCACGGTGACCGTGCGCCGCGCCGGCAAGGACGTCGCGCTGTCCGTTACGCTCGGCGAGGCGAAGCCGCCGGAGCCGCCCCGCCCCGAGTGGGCCCCGATCCCGCCCAAGGAAAAGGGCGACAAGTCCGGGCCGACCAGCTTCTCGATCTGACGCCCCCTTGACGGCTCGCGCCGCGCGGGTCATAATCGGGAGGCATGGCCTCCCCCTTGCCGCTCATCGCGCTATTGGCGGTGTCCGCCTCGGCTCAAAAGGTCCCCGACTGCATTCACGTCTCGACGACGGCGGCCAAGCTCCGCTATAAGCCCGACCTCGAGTCGGTGCGCGACTGCCAGGAGAAGGCGCGCCAAAAGCTGATCGACGACGCGGTGAACAAGGGCAAGCCTCTCTCTTATCAAAAGATCGAGAGCATCGACGACGAGCAGCGCGCGCAGGTCCGGGACTTCCTGGCCCACAGCGGCACGATCATCGAGGGCGCCACGAAAAGCGACCGCGGCCTCGGCGGCCTGACCGAGAGGGACCGGTCCCGGGTATCCGCCGGAGAGGGCGCGGGGCTCGACGCGCTCGAGAAGCGCCTGCACGCCGCCGCGGGCGACGGCAAGGACGGGATCACGCCGGCGATGGGCCGCGACCTCATCGACTCCTTGACGAAGCAGCAGGGCTTCGTCAGCCCGCAGATGCGCGAGCTGATCGACGCCGTCGTCCGCGACGGCGGCAAGCTCACGCCCGAGACGATGAAGAAGCTCCAGCAGGCCGGGCGCGCGGCGAAAGGCGCGGGGCTCGACCTCAACATCGACAAAGGAACCGAGAAGAACCTGCTCGAGGGCGACTTCGACTCGGACAAGGAGGCCGAGCCGGAGGCGCGCGCGGACCCCGGCAATCTGTAAGATAGTCGGGTGAAAACAAAACCCGGCGCGCTGCCCCTTTTCCGTCGCCTGACCTCCGTCCCCACGGCCCCCTTCCGGGAGGCCGCCGTGTCGAAGAAAGCCCGAGAGTGGATCCGGGAGAACCTCGGCGCTCGCGCCCGCGTCCGCCGCCTGCGCGGCGGGTTCATCGTCTCCTACCGCGGCGCGGGCGAGGGCCCGGCGCTGTGCCTCGCGGCCCACCTCGACCACCCCGCCTTCGACCTGCTCAAGCTCACGCGGACGGGCGCCTCGGCGCGCCTGCGCGGCGGGCTTCCTCCGCACCTGCTCGCCGGGGCGCCCGTCGAGGCCTTCCCGAAGGTCCCCAGGGACAACCGGCCGCTCGCGCGCGGCGTGATCGGCCCGCGTCCCAAGAAAGACGGAGGCGAGTGGACGATCAAGTGGACCGAGGCGCCGCCGCCCGGCGCCAAGCCCGACTTCGCCGTCCTCGCCCTGCCGGCCTGCGACGTTAAGGACGGATGGCTGATGTCGCGCTCGGTCGACGACCTGCTCGGCTGCGCCATCAGCCTCGAGGCGATGCGGCGCCTGGCCAAGGCGCGCGCCAAGGTCAACCTCACCGTCCTGCTCAACCGCGCCGAGGAGGTCGGCTTCGTGGGCGCGCTCGACATGATCCGCTCCGGCGCGCTGTCGCCGCGCGACTCGTACCTGTCCATAGAGTCCTCGCGCGAGCTCCCGGGCTCCAAGCCCGGGAAGGGCCCCACGATCCGCCTCGGCGACAAGGCCACGGCCTTCGACCCCAACCTCACCGCCTTGCTCGACGACGCGGGCACGGCGCTGCGGCGGCGCGGCGGCAAGGTCCAGCGCCTGCGCCTGACCGGCGGCACGTGCGAGGCGACCGCCTACCTCGCCTTCGGCTATGAGGCCGGCGGCGTGGCCGTCCCCCTCGTCAACTACCACAACGGCTGGGGCGCCGACGCGGTCGCCCCGGAGATGGTGCGGCTGACGGACGTGGAGGGCGGCGTCAGGCTCCTCGTCGAGGCGTCCAAGCTCTTCGGCGCGAGGACCTTGCGCGGAACCCTGCGCGCCCGGCTCGAGAAGCGCCACGACGGGGAGAAGGGCGGGCTGTAAAAGCGTGACGCGGCGGCGATAGCCTCGCGCGCGGCCGGGAGCTATCCTACCTCCAGGAAGGAGGCAGACATGGCTAATGAATTGGAAGGCTTCACGGTCGCGATCCTGGTGACGGGCGGCTTCGAGGAGTCCGAGCTCGTCGAGCCGAAGAAGGCTCTCGAGGCGGCCGGCGCCGCGGCGCGGATCGTCGCCCCGGTCATCGGCGAGGTCCACTCGTCGCGGCACGGAGCCGAAGGAGAGAAGTTTCCCGTCGACGCGCTGCTGGGCGACACCCACGCCGGGGAGTACGACGCGCTGCTCCTGCCGGGCGGCGTGGTCAATCCGGACCGCCTGCGCATCATGCCCAAGGCCGTCGCCTTCGTCAAGCACTTCGTCGAGACGTCCAAGCCGATCGCTGCCATCTGCCACGGGCCCTGGACCTTGATCGAGGCCGGCGGCGTGCGCGGCCGCCGACTCACGTCGTGGCTCTCGCTGAAGACCGACCTGACCAACGCGGGAGCCGCCTGGGTCGATCAGGACGTCGTCGTCGACCAGAACCTGGTGACCAGCCGCAGGCCGGACGACCTTCCCGTCTTCATCCCGAAGATGCTCGAGTTGTTCGCCGCCAGCCGCCTCGCGCACGCCGGCGTCGTCCGAAGGAAGCCGAGGCCGTGAGCTACGTCATCACGGAGAAGTGCCTGGGCGAGCGCTACGCCGAGTGCGTGGACGTCTGCCCCGTCGACTGCATCCATCCGATCGAGCACGAGGGCAAGCCGTTCATGGTCATCGACCCTCATGTCTGCATCGTCTGCGGCGTCTGCCTGCCGGAATGCCCGATCGGGGCCATCGTCGCCTCCGAAGCGGAGGCGCCGTCGGACGCGGACCTCAACGCGCGGCTGGCGCCGCAGTCCATCGAGTACGAGAAGGCGCACGGCAAGGCTCCCGCGCGCCCGCCCAACGAGCCGCCGAGACGCCCGGAGAACAAGCTGGTGAAATGACGACGGCGCCGCGTCCCCTTGCATTATCCGTCCACGGCGCTACAATGTTAGGCCCCGCATGAAGCTGGAACGATTCATCGGCCTCAACGATCCGATCTCGAGCCTGAGCCACCTCACGGCCGCGGTCGGCGCTTTGGGCGGGGCCTTCTTCCTGTACAGGAAGGGGCGCGGCGACGCCCTGCGCACCTCCTCTTTGATGATCTTCAGCGCCTCGCTGCTGTTCCTGTTCGCGATGAGCGGGGTCTATCACGGCCTGCCGCCCGGCCCCTCGCGCACCTTCTTCCGAAGGCTCGACTACGCCGGAATCTGGCTCGTCATCGCGGGCTCGGCCACGCCCGTGCACGTCCTCCTCTTCAAGGGCCACTGGCGCTGGGGCCTGACCGCGCTGTTCTGGGGCGCGGCGCTCACCTGCCTCGTGCTCATCGACGTGTACTTCAAGAGCCTGCCGTACTGGTCGATCGTCCTGGCCTACATCGGCGTCGCCTCGCTCGGCGTCATCTCCTTCGCGCGCATCACCGCGCGCTACGGCTGGAAGGAGTCGGCCCTGCTGTTCCTGGGCGGCATCGCCTACATCTCGGGCGCGCTGATCGACTGGCTCAACGGGCCCGTGGTGCTCACGGGCTGGCTCGGCCCGCACGAGCTGTTCCACTTCCTCGTGATCGTCGGAGCCTCCCTGCACTGGAGCTTCATCTACAACTGGGCCGGTCGCCAGGACCTCGGGGTCTGACCCCCGCTAAGAGGAACGCAGAGTCCGCCAGATCCGGTACCAGAAGGTCCCGCTGTCGTAGGACGTGCCCGAGCGGCGCGCGTCGCGTATGAACCGCCGGAAGGGCTTCGCCGTCCTTCTCGTCTGGCCGGCCGCGGCTCCGCTTTTCGTCTTGGCGTCTCTGATCATCTTCCTACGACCTCCCGTCTGGATTCTCCGGCGGGCCATTGTAGGATTCGCGGGTTCAAAGAACCGTCAAGCGGCGGTCAAATAATCGTCAAATCAACGGACGGCTTTTTCCGCGGCCTCGATGTCGGCGAGGGCGGCGCGGGCGCCGGGACTCTCGGTCAGCGCGAGGACGCGCTCGTAGGCGGCGCGGGCGGCGGGGTAGTCCTTCTCCTGGAAGCGGATCATGCCGAGGAGGAACTGCGCGCGGGCGTTGCGCGGGGCGCAGGACGCGGTCTGCTCAAAAAGGGCGCGCGTGGAGCGGTAGGTCAGGTTGCGCGAGGCCGTGATCCCGGCCCAGACGAAGAGCACCGCGGCGAGGGCGAGCTCGCCGCGCGGAAAACGAACGGGAAGACGGGCCAGCAATAGGCAAAGACCCGCGGCGGGAAGATAGAGATACCGGTCGGCGACGGGGCTGACGTTGGCGAAGGAGACCAGGTGCAGGAAGGGAAGCGAGGAAACGGGAATCCAGGCGAGGGCGAAGAGGCTTTCCTTGGAGCGGCGCAGGAGAAAGGCGAGGCCGGCGAAAAGCCCGAGCCAGAAAACCCACCAGGGGCCCGCGGGCAAGGTGCGCTCCAGGCACAACGGGTATGGAACGGCGAGGGTGCGCAGGTAGAAGGCGAGGGACTCGAGGGAGGAATGGTCGAAGGTGCGGGGGAAGGCGCGCGGGGGCGCGAGGACGGCGAAACGAAGGATTAAATAGGCGCCGCAGACGGCGAAGGCGCCGAAGGCGAGGGACCTCATGCGGCGGGGGTCGGAGAACAGCGCGATGTAGGTCAAAGATAAAGGAACGGCGATGAGGGCGGATTCCTTGGAGAGAAGACCGAGGATTAGGAAGACGAATAATCTTAACGGCAGCGTCGTCTTGCTCGTGTCGGCGCAGTATCGGATCACCGCGAGAAGAACGCCGAGAATGCAGGCCGCGGCGAAGAGATGGCCTTTGAACGACGAGAAGTTGAGAAGCTCGGTGTGGGCCGGGAAAAAAGCGAAGAGGATCGTCGCGAAGATCGCCGGCCTGCGGCCGGCGTTTAATGCCCGGGCGACCCGATAGAGAAGAACGGCGTTCAGGAAGTGAAGGCTGAGGCCGAAAGCCCGGTAGAGCGGCGGCTGGTCATGGGTCGCGTAATGAAACAGCGTGACCAGCGGCTGGAAGGTCCTCTCGTTGGCGAACGAAAAATAATCCCGCGAAAACAAACCGGACAGGAACTCTCCGAATGGAAGGCGGAATACCGGATTGTCCCTGACGTGCCATGCGTCGTCATAGATGACGGGGGCCTTGAGCGCCGGCGCGTAAACCAGGGCTATGGCGCCGGCGAGCGCGGCGGCGCCGCGCTGCTCGAAGGACATTTTCATACAGACAAACGGCGGTGGGTCACCTTGCCGGCCCATAAACAGACGATCGCTAATAATATGCCGGCCGGAAGGTCCACGAGGTAGTGCCACCCCAGCAGGACCGTGGAACAGATCACCATTACGTTTAAAACGAATATGGCGGCAAAAATATTTTTCCGCGGCAACGCCGCGTAGGTGACCAGAACCGACCAAGCGACGTGAAACGAAGGGAAGGCGACCAAGCCGCCCAAAAGCGTGGTCACGGGCTGGAAATTGTGGACCTGCTCGTACTTCAAATGAGTCAAACGCTGCACGTTCATGAAGTGTTCGCTCTCAAAGACGCCGGCCGGACCCGAGCTCGGGAAGAAGTAATAAAAAAGGCTTCCGAAAAACGAGGAATACACGACGGCATAGATGAATATCCGCAATCGCGCGCGGTCATGGGCGAACGCGGAGACGCACGGCGCCAGCACGAGCTGAAGCTCGGTCGAGTTATAACAGAAGATCAAAAAAGACCTGAATCGCGGCCGCTCCGCGAGCCATTGCAAGGTCCCGACGGTGTCCCACCCGATCGCGGCGTCCCAGCGGGCCAGCGCGGCGTCGATCCGGGGAAAGGGCGCGTATTGGATGCCCGTCGTGAGCACCCCCATGACGGCCGCGGTCAAGGCGTAGAAGGCGAGGTTGACCGAGACGAAGGAGGCGTGGGGCGAGCGGGCCCGAATCCAATGGCCGAACACCGCGAGATCGAGGGCGACGAAGGCCAGCCACCAGGTCTCGCGCGGGAAGTAGCTGATGCCGGTGTACTGGAAGAAGGACGCGTTGACGGCGAACAGGACGAAGGCCGTGAGCAGGGCCGCCAGCAGCCAGCCCGTCAGCCAGCGGTCCTCGCGCGAAAGAGTCACACCCGAAGTGTACCGCAATCGCTTCGAATTTGGCAAAATCCCCCCATGAAGACCATCATCGGCCTCCTGTCCCTGCTCGCCGCGCTGACCCCCTCCGCCCACGCCGATCCTTTCGACGATTTCAACGCCCGGGTGCGCACCGAGCTCGTCAAGCCCTTCGCGCTCGACCTCGGCGGCGTATTGGGCGGCGCGTCGGCGCATACCGGCCGCGCGCTCGGGATGCCCGGCTTCTGGGTGGGCGCCGTCGGCGCCGTGCAGCTGCGGCCGGACCGCGACAA
Organism: Elusimicrobiota bacterium; assembly: GCA_036676805.1. Taxonomy (GTDB): domain Bacteria; phylum Elusimicrobiota; class Elusimicrobia; order UBA1565; family UBA9628; genus GWA2-66-18. The sequence goes on along the minus strand of JAKFCD010000032.1, from coordinate 12,014 downwards.
CCGCATCCTGCGCGACTCCGGCGTGAAGGCCTTCGGCGTGCCGCTGATCGAGGCCGGCGTCGGCCTGCCCTTCAAGATCGACGTCATCGTCCACGGCATCAGCGCGATGGGCGCCTCGATTTACGGCGGCGGCGTGCGCTACGGCCTGTACCGCACCGACCTCGTGGACTCCTTCATGCCCAACGTCTCGGTCTCGGCCTTCGGCGACAAGGTCAACCACAAGCACTTCAACGCCTCCCACGGCGCCCTCAACGCCGCCGCGACCTGGAACCTCCCGTTCGTCAAGCCGTTCCTCGTCGCGGGCTTCGACGTCACCGAGGTGAAGGTCGGCGCGGCGACGACGGCCGGCGTGGCCGGCGCGAAGGCCACCGCGCGCGGCTCGCGCTTCTCCGCCGGCGCGGACGTGCATCCCCTTCCCTTCATCAGCCTGCGCGGGGCGTACACCTTGCGCCACGGCATCCCCGGCTTCGACATCGGGCTCGGCGCGCGGTTCTAGGATGGCGATCTACACGCGCGCCGGCGACAAGGGCGACACCGGCCTGTACGGCGGCAATCGCGTGCCCAAGAGCCACCCGCGCGTGACGGCCTACGGCGAGGTCGACGAGCTCAACAGCGCGCTCGGCCTGGCGCGCTCGGCGTTCCGCGACGACCCGGCGCTCGCGTCCGTCGACCGGGGCCTTGCGCGCATACAGGCCGAGTGCTTCATCATCGGCGCTTTGCTCGCCACGCCCGCCGACAAGCTCGGCAAGCTCGCTCCTCCCTTCGACTCCGGCCTCCCCGCCGAGGCCCCCAAGCGCCTCGAGTCCGAAATCGACGCGTGGGAACTCAATCTGGCTCCATTGAAGACGTTCATCCTTCCCGGAGGCGGCCGCGCCGGCGCGGCCGTGCATCTGGCGCGCGCCGTCGCGCGCAGAGCCGAGCGCGCCGTCGTGGAATTGTCGGCCCTCGAGCCGGTGCCGGACGGCGTCATCGTCTATCTGAATCGATTATCCACATGGCTTTTCGTCGCCGCAAGATTCGTGAATAAAGAAACCGGCCACGCCGAAACCCCCTGGACAGGTCTAAAATAATGGACGCGGTCGTCGTAAGGGGTATCGTTCACGAGTACCCCGCCACAAGAAGGTCGGTCTTACGCCGAGCGCTCAACGATGTGTCGTTCTCCGTCGCCGAAGGCGAACTTTTCGGCCTGCTCGGTCCAAACGGGGGCGGCAAAAGCACGTTGTTTCGCATCCTCGCCACCTCATTCCCCCCCACGAGCGGATCGGCGGCGATCCTGGGTCGTGATTTGATCGCCGATCCGGCTTCGGTGAGGCCGTTCCTGGGTGTCGTTTTCCAGTACCCGTCTCTCGACAACAAGCTGACCGTTCGTGAGAACCTGATTCATGGCGGACGTCTTTACGGACTTTCAGGCACAAGCTTAACGTTACGTATCAACGAGATGCTCACCCACTACCGCCTGACCCCGCGCGCCGGCGACCTATGCGGGACTTTATCCGGCGGCCTGCGCCGCCGCGCCGAGCTCGCCAAGAGCCTATTGCATCGACCTTCGGTCGTGCTGCTTGATGAACCCTCGACCGGCCTCGACCCCGCCGCCCGCCAGGACCTCTGGGAGCACCTCATGAAGCTCAAGTCCGAGGGCGCCACTATTTTGACCACCACCCACCTCATGGACGAGGGCGACCGCTGCGACCGCGTCGCCATCCTCGACCAGGGGAAGATCGTCGCCCTCGGGACCCCGGCGGCTCTCAAGGCCGAGATCGGCGGCGACGTGATCACCATCGAGACCGACGACGCCTCGGGCCTGCGCGACGAGATCACCAAGAAATTCGGCGTCACGCCCCAAGCCTTCGGGGGCCAGCTGCGCCTCGAGCGCGCCTCCGGCCACGCCTTCATCCCCCAGCTCGTCGAGGCCTTCCCCGGCCGCCTGCGCACGGTCAGCCTCTCGCGCCCGAGCCTCGAGGACGCCTTCCTGCATCACGCGGGCCGCCGCTTTTCCGACTCCGACGAGGCGTCCAAATGAGCGCCATCCTCACCCTCTGGGAGCGCGACATCGTGCGCTTCTTCCGCGACAAGCCGCGCGTGATCGGCGGCCTCGTGCCGCCGATCGTGTTCTGGCTGCTGATCGGCGCCGGCCTGGGCACGGCCGTGCGCGTGCCCGGCGCCCCCGACGGGATGACCTTCCTCCAATACTTCTACGCGGGGACCTTGGTCCTGATCGTGCTGTTCACCTCGATCTTCGCCACCATCTCCATCATCGAGGACCGCCACGAGGGCTTCCTCCAGGCCGTGCTCGTCTCCCCCGTCCCGCGCCTGTCCATCGTGCTCGGCAAGGTGCTCGGCGCCTCGACGGTCGGCCTGGCTCAGGGCCTGGCCTTCCTATTGCTGGCCGGGGCCGCGGGCCTTCACCCCGGCCTTCACGGCTACGCGCTCGCCTTCTCCGTCCTGGCGCTCGCCTCGGTGGGCCTGACCGCCCTGGGCTTCTGCATCGCCTGGGTGCTCGACTCCTCGCAGGGCTTCCACGCCGTCATGAACCTCTTCCTCATCCCGATGTGGATGCTCTCCGGCGCCCTGTTCCCCGCCGCCACCGCGCCGCGCTTCCTGCAGCGGGTCATCGCGGCCAATCCCGTGTCCTACGCCGTCACGGGGCTCCAGCGCGCCCTGCTGCCCTCGGTCGTGCCGGACGGCGCGGCCTCGATGGGCTGCTGCCTGACGGTACTAGCCGCGTTCGCGGCCGTCATGATCGGGACGAGCGTATTCGTCGCCTCGCGCCGCGACTCGCGCTGACGAGCCCGTCAGAACGTCGCCGTTTCGGCCGGGGCCAGGACCGTGTCGAGTATGTAGATCCGGCAGGTCTGGGTCTCCGGTATGTCGGGGTTCCGTCCGCCCCAGGAGTTGCGCGTATGGAACCGCAGACCCTCGGGGGTCGACTCATAGCCGACGATCACGAAGGCATGATAGGCGTCGCGGGTCTGGTCGGTCTGCCCCCACTCCGTCAGGCCCGAGAGCGACATGGACACGCTCACGGGCCGGCTGACGTCGAGCTCGCCCTTCAGCGCGGCGCGCTGACCGGCGCCGCGCGCCTGGCAGTCCTTGGGGGGCAGGTCCTTGTGCTCCGGCTTGAAGCCGAAATCCGATTTCGTGCGCAGGCGAAAGCCGGCAAGCTTCCCCTTGAGCTCGCCGCGCTCGGCCGAGGACGCGGTGCCGCGCCCCTGCAGGAATTCGGTCAATATCCTTTTCGAGCTGGCCGACGAGGAAAGCTCCTTCCAGTGCTTGCGCGGGTCGTAGAACAGCTTTTCCAGCCAGCCCATCTTTTCGTAGCCCTTCTGAATTCCCTCCATCGTCTTCTGCTCCGCATTGCGGTATCTCACGTAGCGCTGGGCGAACTCGGCGTAGGAGCCGCCGGTCAGAGCCCCATGGCCGAGAACGTAGCGAATGTCGCCCGACACGTCGTTGCCCTCCGACAGCTCGCACTTGCCGGTCGCGCAGAAATCCCGATAGGCGTCGCCGCTGAGCACGGTCCGCTGAAGGAATACGTCCTGCTCCGCGATGGAGATATGCTCCTTGTAGGCGCGGAAATAGGCGGCCTCGAGCACCGCCACGGACCCGAAGGCGTGGCAGGAGCCGATCGAGCACTGGTTGCGGGTGGACGGACCCGCGAACTGAGGAAGCAAATCGACCTTCTTCGCGGCTCGCGGCGCCCGAGGGGCGCTCGGCGCCGGCGCGACGGCCGGCGAGCCTCCCGCGGCGCGGGCCTCGCGCGCGGCCGCGGCTTGGGCTTGCGCCGCCGCCTTGAAGCCGGCGATGGCGTCATCGGAAACGTCGGCCGCCGAGGACCAGGCGGCGACTAACGCCATAGACAGGAAGGAAACGACGACTTGAGGGGGTTTCATGGGGCCTCCGCTCGATTTCGAAGTATAGGCCGGGACGCGTTCGCTTTCAAGGCCTATTTTCGCGCGAAGTTCCTGAATTTACCTCATGATTCACTTCGAGCGCGCGCCCGGCTTCTCGGGCTCGCAGCCGCGCCCGACGAGCACGATGCCCGTGGAGGTCGCCTTGCAGCGCTCGACGAGGCCGTTGGGGCAGCAGCGCTCCTTGATCTCGTCGTAGTTCGCCGAGCCCGCGCAGTTCCCGTCGGGCGAGGCCGACAGGATGCGGCACCTGATCTCGACGCGGTCCGCCACGCCGTCCAACCGGCGCTTGACGACGGTCGCGATAGGCAGCGAGCGCGCCCGCCGGGCCGCCGGAGATAGGGGAATGACGGGCGCGGAGATCGTGGCGGTCGATTTCGCGGTCTCCCCGGTCGGGCGCTGCCGCTGATATTGCTCGGGCACCCGGCCCTTCTTGTCCTGGGTGATCAGCTCCGCCGCGCCGGAGGAGCCGCCCGCGCTCCGAGACGAGCCGCCGGCGCCCTGCTGAGGCTCCTCCGCCTTTTCCGGGGCGGGGCCGCAGCCTCCGTCCTCGTCGCCGCAGCCGAGCGCGCCGAGCGCGAGCATCGCGTTCAGGGCGGCCAGGAGGCGCAGGCTCGACTTCATCGTCCTCAGTTTAAGGGTTCGACGCGTTTTCGTCAACCCTTGTCCCGCTTCCCCGCCCTTGCTAGACTTTCGTCATGATCCAAGACCTGCTCGGCTCGATCGCCTCGACGCAAGCCTACCGCCGCTTCGCCGCGGAAAAGACGAGCCGCACCGTCCTCTATCTGTTCTTCATCTCGCTCATCTTCACCGTCGGCGGCTCGATCGCGATGCAGCTGCGCATCGGCCCCGTCGTCGACCAGACCTTCGCCTGGCTCGCCGCCGAGGTCCCCACCTTGACCTTCTCCGCCGGCAAGGTCACGAGCGGCCAGCTCGAGCCCAAGCGGCTCGTCCATCCCCAGGCCCCCGAGGTCGCCGTCATGATCGACACCGCGCGCGTCGAGCCGGTGACCTTGCAGGAGATGAAGGAGGCCAAGGTCCTCGCCTATCTGAGCAACAACGCCCTGTACATCGAGCAGCAGGAGGGCAAGATCGAGATCTACGACCTGTCCAAGGCCGCCCTCGAGCGCCCGATGGTCGTCGACGCCAAGTTCTTCCGCGAGGCCTCCGGAGCGCTCAAGAAGGTGGTCTATCCCCTCGCGATCCTCACCGTGTTCGTGTTCGCCGCGGCCTGGACGGCGTTCGCCGGCCTGTTCTACGCCTTGGTCGCCATGCTCCTGCAGGCGATCGGCGGCGGGGCCCTCGGCTTCGGCTCCCTCTACCAGATCGCCATCCACGCCCAGACGACGGCGCTGCTCGCCCGCATCGTCATGTCCTTCCTGCCCTTCGTCGTCCCCCTGTCGGGACTGCTGACCATCGTCATCACCTCGGTCTATCTCTGGCTGGCCGTGAAGGCCAACGCGGCCGCGGTCGCCGCGGAGACCTCCGCCATTTGAGGACCGGCGCGGCGCTGCTGCTTCTTTCCGCCCTGGCCGGCGGCTGCGAGTGGCTGACGGGCGACTTCCGCCTCGCCGGCGTCGTCGAGATCACCCCCGCGCTCGAGGCGCGGGCGCCGAAGACCAACTCCGTGCTGTTCGTGATCGCCAAGAACGCCGGCGGCGTGCCCGTCGCCGTGCACCGCATCGTCAATCCCGATTTCCCCGCCGCGTTCTCCATGTCCTCCAAAGACCTGCTCGTCCCCGGCATCCGCCGCAACGAGCAGCTCTTCGTCGTAGCGCGGCTCAACGCCCACGGCAACCTCGGCGCCCCGAAGCCGGGCGACCTCGAGGGCCGGGCCAAGTCCGCGTCGCGCCCCGGCGACCGGGGCGTGAAGGTGCGCCTCGACAAAGCACTATGACGATAAAATCACTCGGCCTCATCCTGCTTCTGCTCGCCGCGCTGCCCCGTCCGGCGGGCGCCGAAGCCCAAGTTCTCGCCGGCATCGACGTGCTCGAGGAAGACGGCTTCAAGGCGCTCCGGAACAAGCGGGTCGGGCTCATCACGAACCAGACCGGGAAGAACCGGCGGGGCCGCTCGACGATCGAGGTGCTGGCGAACGCGCCGGGCGTCTCTCTCGTCGCCCTATTCATGCCGGAGCACGGGCTTCAGGGCACGGTGGAGGAGGGTCAGGTTTCCTCGGGCACCTTCACCTTGCGCGACGGCCGCGTCCTCCCTCTCTACAACTCTCTCTACGGCCCCGACTTGGCCCGAGCCCCTACCCCCGAGCTTCTGTCCGACGTGGAGCTGGACGTCCTCGTATTCGACATTCAGGACATCGGCGCGCGCTTCTACACCTACTCGGCCAGCATGGCCATCGCGATGGAGGCGGCCGCGAAGAGCGGCTTGCGCTTCGTCGTTCTCGATCGCCCTAACCCGATCTCCGGCGCCGTCGTCGAGGGGCCCGTGCTCGACCCGAGCATCCGGCACATCACCGCGTACTTCTCGATCCCGGTCCGCCACGGCTTGACGATGGGCGAGCTCGCGCGGCTGCACAACCTGCTCGGCAAGGCGGGCGCCAAGCTCGAAGTCATCCCGCTCAAAGGCTGGAAGCGCGAGCTCTGGTACGACGAGACGGGCCTGCCTTGGACCCCGCCCTCGCCGAACATGCCCGACCTCGACGCCGCGGCCCTGTACCCCGGCGTCGGCTGCTTCGAGGCGACGAACGTCGCGGTCGGACGGGGGACGCCGGTCCCGTTCCGGTGGATCGGCGCGCCCTGGTTCAACTCCCGAAAAGTCCTCAAGCGCCTCAAGAAGGCGAAGCTCGCGGGCGTTTCTTTCGAGCGGGAGGAGTTCACGCCGACGAAAAGCGTTTACGCGGGGAAGCGCTCGCCGGGCATCCGAATCAAGATCACCGACCGCAAGAAGATACGCCCGCTCGAGGTGTTCGCCCATCTCGTGACCGCGGTGCGCGACGCGCATCCCGGGGATTTCGCGGTGCGCTGGCCGGAGATTCGACGCATGGTCGGAACGGACCGGTTCAAGGAGCTCTTCGAGTCGAAGGCCGACGCGAAGGCGCTCATCGAGTACTTCAACGAGGGCCCGGCGCAGTTCGCGCTCGCCCGCAGCGCCGTGCTGCTTTACTGATCCGCATGCGGCGGCTTCTCATCCTGACTGCCGTCTCGGCATGCGCGTGCGCCGCCCCGGATGCAAGGCGCGCCCCGGCGTCGGGCACCATGTCCGGGCTCGACGTCCTTGTCACGCAAGGATTCAAGCCCCTGCGCGGCAAGAGAGTCGCTTTGATAGCCGACGCCTCCTCCCTCGACCGGCGCGGACGCCGCGCCGCGGACCTTCTCGCCGCGGCGCCTGACGTCCGCCTGGCCGGAGTCTATGCTCCGGCTGGAGGACGCATCGAGGAGATGCGCTTCGACCCGGATCGGCTCGCGGGCATCGACGTCCTCGTCTTCGACGCGCAGGACTCCGGCGCCCGCTTCGACGTTCTCCTCGCCGGAATGGCGATGGCGCTGGAAGCGGCGAAAACGGCGGGCGCGGACTTCATGGTGCTCGACCGCCCAAATCCGATTCGCGGCGACATCGTCGAAGGGCCGATCCTGGCGGATCCGAGCCTGCGCTTCCTCACGCCGACCGCCTACTTCCAGGTCCCCGTCCGCCACGGCCTGACCGCCGGCGAGATGGCCGCGCTCCACAACCTGTCCGTCGGCCACCGCCGCCTGAAGATCGTAAAGCTGCGCGGCTGGAAGCGCGACCAATGGCACGACCAGACCGGCCTGCCCTGGGTGCCGCCGTCCCCGAACATGCCCGACCTCGAGGCGGCCGCCCTGTACCCGGGCGTGGGCATCTTCGAGGCCTCCAACCTCGCCGTCGGACGCGGCACGCCGGTCCCGTTCAGCTGGATCGGCGCCCCATGGCTCAAGGCCGATGAGATCGTCGCGCGCCTGCACGGGCTCGTCGAGGGCGTCGAGTTCTCCGCTCAGGACTACACGCCGAGCAAAAGCGTCTTCGCCGGCAAGGCCTGCCGCGGGGTGAAGATCACCGTCACGAACCGCGACGCGATGCGCCCGCTGGCGGTGTTCCGGCATCTCGCCCTCGCCATCCGCGAGCTTCACCCCGGCGAATTCGAGTGGCGCTGGGACGAGGTCAAGCGTATGGTCGGCGTCGACGAGTTCCGCCGCCTCTGGGAGACCGGCGCCCCCGAAGCGGACTTCATCACCCTCTTCGACAAAGGCCCCCGCGACTTCGAGTCCTCCCGCCGCTCCGTACTCCTGTATTAGGTGTCAGGCATTCCACTTTTTTCACTTTTCTACGAAAAGTAAAAAAAGTGGAATGCCTGACACCATCCTAGCGGCCTTCTCCGTCTAGGGCGGGGGCGAGGAGCCAGCCGAGGGTGAAGGTGCCGGCGGTGCCGATGATGACGAGCCAGCTCCAGCCGAGCGGGATGATGCCCTTCTCCGAGAGGCCGAGCAGGACCGCGTTGACGACGGCCATGGTCCCCATCGCGACGACGACGGCCTTGTCGCCCTTGCGCTTGGTGGCCAGGCCGAGCAGGAAGACGCCGAGCATCGAGCCGTAGGTCACGCCGCCGATCTTGAAGGCGAGCCACAGCATCTTGTCGAAGAAGCTGAAGAAGTAGGCGATGCCGCCCAGCGCGACGGCGAACAGCGCCACGCAGACGCGCGAGACCATCATGTAGTGGGCCTGCGACGCCGCCTTGGCGACGAGCGGCTTGTACAGGTCGTTGACGAACACCGCGGTGAGCGACGCGAGCGGCGAGTCGATGGAGGCCATCACGATCGCGGTCAGCACCGCGCCGCGCAGGAACTGCGGCATCACGGTCGAGGCGAAGTGCGGGTAGATCTTGTCGAGCTGGACCGGCAGCGCCAGTCCGGGGTTCTGCTTGTAGAAGACGAACAGCAAGGTCCCGACCGACACGAAGACGCACAAGGTCAGCAAGGAGCCCGCGATCGAGAGCAGGATGGTCTTCTGGCTGTCGCGCCGCGTCTCCACGGTGAGCAGCTTCTGGGTCATCTCGTGGTCGGTGCCGAAGGCGGCCGTCGAGCCCACGAACCCGTTGAGGATCGCGATCCACACGATGTTGGGGTTGCCGAAGAACTTGGCGAAGAAGCCCTCCTCCATCACGTTCGGTCCCCAGTTGAAGATCTTCATCTTGCCGGCCTCGCCCGCAAGCTGCAGGGCCGCCGGGAGGCCGCCCTCGATGCGGTGGATCAGGAAGGCGATCGTGACCGCGCCGACGCCGAGGAAGGTGACGGCCTGGAGGACGTTGGTCCAGACGACCGATTCGATGCCGCCGTAGGCGATGAAGGCGACGCTGACGATCGTGAACAGCAGGATGGTGGGCACGATGTGCCAGCCGAGCAGGACGCTGACGGCGACGCTCGCCGCCATGAGGCGAACGCCGGAGGCGAGAAGGCGCGTGACGAAGAAGAAGCCGGTGGCCATGTACTGGCTGCTCGGGCCGAAGCGCTGGCGCAGGTACTCGTAGATCGTCGTGCTGTTGTACTTATAGAACGCGGGGATGAAGAGGAACGCGATCAGGATGCGCGCGCCCGCGGAGCCGATGAAGAACTGCAGGTAGCCCCAGTCCTCGCGGAAGGTCGTCGCCGGCACGCCGATGATGGTCATCGCGCTGATCTCGGTGGCGACGAAGGAGAGCATCGCGGCCCACCAGGGGATGCGCCGGCCGCCCAGGAAGAAGCTCTCGGTGCTCTTGGAGCCCCGCCCGCCCCACCAGCCGACGAACAGCATCAAAGTGAGCGTGCCCAATAGGACCGTGAAGTCGGCGGCGGTCAGCGCGGAGCCGCCGGTGAACCAGGAAGTGGCTTCATCCATTTATGTCTCCTGTGAAATGAGCGGCGGCGGCGGCCTGCGCCGCGTCGGCGCGAGAGTACACGCACAGCGCTCCCGCCTTCGGCGGGAGCCTTAATAAGACGAACGGGCTGCCGAAGCTGATCGCCGTCGCTCCGGGCGCGCGCTTCAAGGCGGCGACGAGGCGGGCGCGGGAGGCCTCATCGAGGCGGATGCGCCCCGAGTAGGCCCGCGGCCCGACGAAGACGCCGGCGACGAGAGCCTCGCCCTTGCGGGCTCCGCCGTCGCGCGACAAGCGCACGCGGAGGCGGGCGCGCTTGAGCGCCGAAATGAAGGCGGCGCCCTGAAGCTTCCCGCCTTGAGGCTCATAGTAGGCGACGCGACGCGGCGGCGGCCCGAAGGGCGGGCGGGTCCACGCGGCGCAGGCGGCGAACAGCGGCGCCGCCGCGCGCCGGTGCGCCGCGCCTCCGACGATGGACGCGGCGGGCCGGGGCGCGCGGACGCGCGCTAAGACTTTATCGAGACGGCGCTCGGACGCGGCGCAGCCCCGTCTAAAAGCAGCGTCACGTCCTGACTCGACCCGCAGCTCGGCGATCAAGGCGCGAGGGTCGCGGGGCACGAGGAGGATGTCGACGCCGCCCCGCAGCGCCAGCAGGGCGGCCTCCCGCTCGTCCCAATGCTTGGCGACGGCGCCCATGTCGAGCGCGTCGGTCGTGATCAGGCCGCGGAAGCCCCAACGGCGCAGGAGCTTGGGGCCCGCGGCGGACAAGGAGAACGGCCGCTTTGACGCATCGAGGACCGGGACCGCCAGATGGCCGAGCATGACCGCGTCCGCGCCGCGGGCCAAGGCCTGGAACGGCGCGAGCTCGCGCTTGCGGAGCAGCGCGCGCGGAGCGTTCACGGTCGGCAGGTCGAGGTGGCTGTCTTCGGTCGTCGAGCCGTGGCCGGGGAAGTGCTTGAGGCAGCCGAGCGCGCCCGCCGAGCGCAAGCCCGTCAGGAAGGCCCGCCCCAAGCGAACGGCCTCGCGCGGATCAGCGGAGAATGCCCGGAGATTGACGATCGGGTTCTTCGGCTCGCTGAGCAGGTCGAGGACGGGTGCGAGCACCCAATCCACGCCCAGCGCGCGCGCCTCGCGCCCGGTGAGCCGCCCTTTCTCGCGCGCGACCGCCTCCGAGCCCGACGCGCCGACGCCCAGGTTGGTCGGCAACGGGGTGGCGCCGGGGACGTGCACCCAGGCGCCTTCCTCGTAATCGGCGCAGATCAGCAGCGGCCGCCGGGCCGCGCGGCGCAGGCGCGCCGTCAGCGCGGAGACGGCGCGCGGCGTGCCGCGATACAGGCAGAAGCCGCCGACGCCGAGGCGGACGAGCGCCTCGGCCTCGCGCGGGTCCTGCTTGCCGACGGTGAAGCCGGGGAAGACCAGGCGGGCGGGATCCACTCGGCGATTCTGCCTTTTACGGGCGCTTTCCGGCAATAAAAGTATAATCACCCCCCTGTCACACTCTCCTCAGAGCATGCGCGCTCCTCTTCTCGCCTTTCTCCTGGCTTTCATCGCGATCCCCGCGTCCGCCCAGTCGCCCACGACCGAGGCCTACGACACGCGGGCGACGCCGCTCGACGACCTGTCCCGCGAGCTTCTGCTCGAGACCGGCTACGTCATCCGCGAGGACGGCAAGATCTGGGACAACATCGCCGACAACGCGGTGCGTCACGACGAGATGTCCTACCTGCTCTCGCGCCTGGCCGGCGCGCGGCGCCTGAAGGCCCTGCTCGAGCTAAACCTCATCCTGAACCGCTCCAAGGGAGAGAAGAGGCTCACCGAGGAGGAGCGGGAGCGCGTGCGCGCCATCCTGCGCAAGCACTGGGCCGTGTTCGGCGTCGGCACGCGCAAGGACTTCCGCGCCTACTTCTCCGTCAAGGAGCTCACCGAGGAGCTCGACAAGATCCCGCCGCGCTTCGACCGCGGCTCCGCTTTGCTGATGCGCGATCCCGACCCCAACAAGGCGCCGTCCCGGACCATGGCCGCGGCGCCGATCTCGGTGACCGCCCCTCCGCCGGCGCAGACCTACGCCCCCGTGCCGGTGCCCGACGCCGAGCCCGCCCCGGAGCCCCGGCGCGCGGCCGCCCCTCGTCAGTTCATACCGCGCTCGGTCCTGACCCCGTTCCTCCCGCCGCCGTCTCTGCGCCGGCCCTCCCCCTTCGCGCCGCGCGCCCGGCCCCCCGAGGCCGAGGCCCCCGTCGCGGCCGCGCCGGCCGCCGCTCCCGTCGCCGCGCCCTACGTCGACCCCG
>JAKFCD010000031.1:0-5933 GCA_036676805.1 Elusimicrobiota bacterium | reverse complement strand
CTTATCAATTTCAACGTTCCTCTGATTCGGGACGGCATTCGAAGAATTGTTCTTTAAAACCCGATTATCTTTGTGTCTTGGTGACTTAGTGGTTCATCCGTTAAAACCCCATGAACTGGAAGGGGTTTAGCTCCGAACGAAGGGGGGCTGGGAACCGACGACCTTTATCGCGTCGCGGCCGGACTCGCGCACCTCGTCGGGGACGTGGGGCAGGCCCAGCTCCTCGTGCGTGTGCCAGCGGCTGCCGTCGCTTTCGTCCGCGCGGTGCGCGTGAGCCCCCGGCCGGGCGCGGAGGTAATAAATGAAGTCGATGTGGTGGTTGTGGCCGGGGATCTCCTCGATCTGCACGCGGTGAGGCTCGTGCAGGGACTCGACGCGGCCCTCGCGCATGACCGGCGCGCGCGGGGGGGTGATGAACTCGGCCGTCAGGCCCGTCTCCTCGAGCACCTCGCGCAGGACGCCCTCGTCCGTCGTCTCGCCCTCCTCGATGTGCCCGCCCGGCGGCAGCCACATGCCGAGCTTCTTGTGCTTGAGGAGGAGGGTCTTGCCGCCGCGAACCACGTAGCCCGTGGCGACGAAGCAGTATTTGCGCCCCGCCGTCACGAGGAGGCTTCGTGGGACGTCGCGAATTTGCGCCGCGCGCCGATCTCGATTTGTCTCATGAGGTGAAACTCTACGCTATTTGACGGCGTCCGATAAAGGCCGGCGCCGCTCCTAAGGCCGCAGGCGGCCGGTCAGCATCCGGCGCCAGTTCCCGTTGAGCGCGGGATGCTCGAGGGCGGGCTGGATCTTCTCGGCGGTCGGCGCGGGGTCGAAGTAAAGCCGGGCGAGGTCCAAAACGGGGAAGCGGACCTTATGCTCGGAAACCTTCTCGAAGGCGTCGCCGCGCCTGACCCGTCCGGGCTTGGCGACGCGGAAATACACGCCCAGCCTGAGGCTGCGCGCGAAGCGCTTGACCATGCCCGGGTCGTCGAAGCGCAGGCCGAGCTTCGCGCAGGGCAGGCGCGGCTGCGTGACCGTCAGCAGCGCGGCGCCCGCGAGGTAGGAGTCCCCGAGGCAGGCCTCCTCTTCGTCGAAGCCGGAGACGGTGAGGTTCTCCCCGAAGGCGCCGTAGGCGAGCTCCTTGCCGGGAAGCTCCCCCTTCCACCACGGGTAGTGGTCGGCGGAGTAGGCGTAGACCGCCTTGTCGGGTCCGCCGTGCACGGCCGGGTCGGCCTGCTGGTCGCCCTCGAGGCCGAGCGCGCCGACGGCGGCGGACTCGACCGGGGTCTTGAAGATCGCCGTGGAAACGGGCTCGCCGCGCCAGACGAGCCTGCGCGCGGGCCCGACGCAGAGCGAGACGATCTCCATCACGCGGGCAGGTCCGCCGCCCAGGCCGCCGCGGCGGCGGCGAGCTCGGCGGGCTTGTCGAGGGGGATGTGGTGATGCGCGCCGGCTATCTCCGCGCCGCGGCCGCGCGGCAGCAGGGTCAGCATCCTTTGCAGCGCCTCGGGGGTCATGATCGTGCTGTGCTCGCCGCGCATGAGCAGGGCGTCGACGGCGATCCTCGGCAGCTGGTCCCAGACCGGGCCGTACGGGAAGAGGAAGGAGCGCCAGTCGAACTTCCAGGACCAGCCCGCGCCGGTCTTCTTGACCCCGTGGCGGCCCAGCTCCCGAAGGCTCCGCTCGTCGAGCAGGGTCCCGGGCGGCTGGAGGCGGAACTTGGCGAGCATCGTCTCCTCGTCGGCGTACACCGGCTGGGGGCGGGTGCGGACCTTCTCGTGGGTGCGCGCGCGCGACGAGTAGAACTCGGGCAGGAAGTCGATGGCGCAGACGCCGCGCAGGCGCTCGCCGTGGCGCTCGGCGTAGTCGAGGGCGATGCGCGCGCCCATGGAGTGGCCCACCAGGATGAAGCGCTCCCAGCCCAGGGCCGCTCTAGCGGTCTCGATGTCCTCGACCCATCGGGGCGAATCGTACGCCTCCTCGCTCGGCAGCCAGTCGCTGTCGCCGTGGCCGCGGAAGTCGAGCGCGGCGGCGTGGAACACGCCTTGCCAGCGCGGCACGACGGCGTCCCACCAGTGCGTGTGCGCGGCCATGCCGTGCGTCAGGAGGAGGGGGACGCCCGGCCCGCCCCAATCGCGCAGGTGCACTCCTCCGGCTTTCTTGCTGGTCACGGTGACATTTTACCCCTTATGAAGGTTCATTGCGGGGCCGACTGTTTCCGGAAACAGTTCGAGAGCCTCCATCGTCCGGACTAGTTGTTCTTGTCCGCGGTGAAGGCGACGCCGTTCCAGCCGATGAGGACCGCGTCGCCCTCGGCGATGCGCCCGTCGAGCTCGGCCTCCACGATGGCGTCGGAGAGCTCGCGCTCGACGATCTGCTTGAGCGGGCGCGCACCGTACGCCTTCCGCGCCTCGGCGCGCTTGAGGATCTCGGCCTTCGCCGCCGCCGAGAGCGCGACGGTCACGCCGCGCTCCGCGAGCTGCTCCTCGAGATCTTTGACGCGAAGCGTCAAAATGCCTTCGAGCTCGGCGGCGCCGAGCTCGTTGAATATCACGATGCCGTCCTCGCCGACGCGGTTGAGGAACTCCGGGCGCAGCTTGGACTTGAGCGCGGCCAGGTATTTGGCGCGGCGCGCGCCGGCCCCGGCGGCCGGCGCCTCGGGCGCTTCTTCGCGGGTGACGAAGCCCATCGGGCGGCGCTTGGGCTCGGCCTCCTCGCCGGCCAGGGATCCGCCGATGTTCGAGGTCATCATGATGATGGTGTTGGAGAAGTCCACCGTGCGGCCCTGGCCGTCGGTCAGGCGCCCGTCCTCGATGACCTGCAGGAGGACGTCGAGCACCTCGGGGTGGGCCTTCTCGATCTCGTCGAGCAGGATGACCGCGTACGGGTTGCGGCGCACGGCCTCGGTGAGCTGTCCGGCCTGGTCGAAGCCCACGTAGCCGGGGGGCGCTCCGATCATGCGGCTGACGGAATGCTTCTCCATGTACTCCGACATGTCCAGGCGCACCATGTTCTTCTCCGAGCCGAACACGGTCTTCGCCGTCTGGCGGGCGATCTCGGTCTTGCCGACACCGGTGGGGCCGAGGAAGATGAAGGAGCCGATGGGCTGCTTGACGTTGCGCAGGCCCATGCGCCCGCGCTGCACCCCCTTGGCGACCTTGGAGACGGCTTCCTCTTGGCCGACGACCTTAGAGCCCAGCTCCTCTGGAAGAAGCTTGAGCTGGTCCTTCTCCGCCGCCCCGACCTTGCCCGCGGGGATGCCGGTGCGCAAAGCGACCTCCGAGGCGATGTCGCCGGGCGTGACCTCGGCGCGGCCGTTGAGCTCGGCCTCGGCGCTCGCGTCATCGAGCAGGTCGAGGGCCGAGTCGGGCAGGTTGCGGTCGGTGACGTAGCGCGAGGCCAGGGCCACGACGGCCTTCACCGTCTCCGCGCCGATCGCGACCTTGTGCTTCTCCTCGTAGCGGCTCTTGACGCCTTCGACGATGGCCTCGGCCTCGTCCTTGGTCGGCGGGTTGAGCTTGACTGCGTTGAAACGGCGCGCCAACGCCCCGTCCTTCTCGATCCTGCGGTACTCCTCCATCGTCGTGGCACCCATCACCGAGATCGAGCCGTCGGCGAGCGACTCCTTTAATATATTGGCGGCGTCGGTCGAGCCCTCGGAGTCCCCGGCGCCCACGAGCCTATGGATCTCGTCGATGAAGAGCAGCACCCGGCCGTTGGACTTCTTGGCCTCGTCGAGTATCGCGACCATGCGCTCCTCGAACTGACCGCGCAAGGTCGTGCCGGCGACGATCTTGGTCAGGTCGAGCTTGATGACGCTCTTGCCCTCGAGCTCGGGCAGCTCCCCGGAGGCGATGAGCAAGGCCAGGCCGTTGGCGACCGCCGTCTTGCCCACGCCCTTCTCGCCGATGATCAGCGGGTTGTTCTTCTCCACTCGCAGCAAGGTCTTCACGATCTGGCGCATCTCGGCCTTGCGGCCGATCATCGAGGGGAGCTTCCCGTCGATCGCCTTGCCGGTCAGGTCGAGGCCGTACTTGTTCAGCGCGGGATAGTCTCCCTGGGAGAGCGGTCGCCAGCCCGACGGATGCGGGGCGGGGGCATCGTGGTCGGCGCTTTCGTCGTCCTCGGCGGTCATGTCGCCGAGGAAATGGCGCGTTTTCATCACGCCCTGGGTGACGAGGGGCTCGGTATGGCCGCCGAGGGCGTCGCGGAAGGCGGACAGAGAGGCGGCGGCGTTGAGGGCGTTGCGCGAGGCGGTGGTGATGCGCTGGCGGCGCTCGGCGGAGTAGTAGGCGTGGTCGAGCCAGGACTGGGCCGCGCGAATCCCGGCGAGCCGGGCCTCGTCGCCCTTGTTCGCCTCGGCCTGATGGCGGACGACATCCGCGGCGGCCTCGATTTTGGCGTTGGCGAGCGCGATCAACACCTGCTGGTAGGCCTTCGCCTCCACGCTCAGCAGCTTGCGCGCGTCGAAGTAGCGCTGGTGCAAGGCGTCGAGGCGGGCCACCGCGCGCAGGTGGTTCTCGAGGCCGGGCTCGTTGACGAGCCTGATCGCGTCGACGGCCTCGTTGTGCAGGTCCCACAGGCCGTCGCGGTCGGTGCGGGCCTGGTCGCGCAGGTCGAGGTACACGGTCTTGCCGTTGGAGAGGATCAAGACCTCGCCGCGCTCGGCCATGGCGGCGACCGCGGCGGCCATCTTCTCCGTGTCCAGGTCGAGCGCGCGTCCCGCGCGCATGATGGTCTCGCGCGCGACCGTCTCTCCGGCGGCGACGCGGGAACGGATCTCGGCGGCGAACGCCTCGGTCTGCTTCTCGGACGGCTTCCAGGAGCCCTCGGGCGCCGGCGCCTTCGACGAGGGACCTTCGTACAGATAATCCTTCGGATCGTACTTCTCGAGCAGGTCGAGCGCGGCGATGTAGCCGTCGGCGGCCTCGTCGGCGAGCGCGCTTCCCGCCTCGGTCTGCGGGTTGATCGAGCCGACCAAGGCGACGAGCTTGCCGTGGAGGACTTTGGGCATCGCCGGGACCTTGCCGGCCTGGTAGGTGGCGGTCTGGAGCCACTCGCGGACCTCGGCGACGTCCATGGCCCGCCTGGCCAGCGGGAGCGGAAGCGGATCGCGGCTCTCGAGGTCCTTCTGATGGGCCAGCAGCAGGCCCGAGACGAACTCGAGCGCCGCGTTGGCGCGCAGGACCTTGGCCTCCTCGAGCCGGGGCGAGGCCGCGGCCGTAAACGCCTCCACGGCGCGCTCGGCCTTGGCGACGGCGCGGGCGTGGTCCGATGAGGACCCGCCGTTCATCAGCACGACGGCCTCGCTCGCCAGGACGTCGGCGGGGTCCGCGCCGGGCGCCTCGGCGCGCGCGCGGAAGCTGTGGTAGACGGCGTCGCGGTTGTCGCGGATCGCGATGTGGCCTTCCTGCAGGAGCCCGGTGAAGACCTCGCCGGCCTTGTCGGCGTCCAGGCCCAGGCGCGAGCCGATCTCTCCGACCTTCGCGTAGGACACGACCGTGCCGGGCGCGGCGGCGTTGCGGATGCCGGCGAGGAAGGCCGCCTTGGCCCCGGGCGAGGGGCTCCAGGCGAGCGTGCCCGCCAGGCCCAGCAGCGGCAGGACGCCGGCGGCGGTCTCGGGTCCGAGCGCGTACAGCAGCGCGGCCGCCCCGAGCGCCGCGGCGGCGGGCCACAGGCTCCTCACGCGCGAGCCGAAGGTGGCGCGCGCGGCGGGGATCGGCGGGGCGGTCTTCGCGGCGGGGGCGGAGGGGCGGTTCAGCTCGAGATGAGCGCGCCTCGCGGCGGGCGCGGCGCTTTGGGCGCTCACGAAAGACGCGACTTCGCGGCGCTCCGGGTTTCCTTCGAACGCGGCGCCGGCCCGCTCCTTCGCCTCGGCTCCGTTCATCTTCGGGGTCAGCTTCGCGGCCTGAACGGCCGCGACGCGCAGCGCCTCGCGCGGGGCGGGCTTG
>JAKFCD010000030.1:0-3578 GCA_036676805.1 Elusimicrobiota bacterium | reverse complement strand
TAGACCACGGTCTCCACGGCCGGCAGGGTCTTCCAGTCCCCGAGCGCCTGGAGCGGGCTGAGCTGCGTCACGCGCAGCGGATAGGGCTGGAACTCGAAGTACTTCGGGGCGCGGCGCTGGTGGGGGATCGGGGCGCGCTCCGTGCCGGCGGCGACGCTTTTCTCGGCGGCGTCGAGGTCTATGGAAGGGCCCACGTCGTAGGCGTATTGAACGTAGGCGACGCCGTCCTTGACGGCCGGGTCGCAGCGCTTCACGCGGGCCTCAACGGGAAATCGGCGGGGACCGGCGCCTCGAAGGAGAGCGCGCGGCCGTCGCCGGGGTGCTTCAACGACAGCCGCCACGCGTGCAGGAGCTGGCGGTCGGCGCCGAGCGCGTCGAGGTCGGCGCGGGAGACCTCCTTGCGCACGGCCTTCATGTACGCCTCGCCGTCGCCGCAGTACAGCTTGTCGCCGACGAGCGGATGCCCGAGGAAGGCGAGGTGGGCGCGGATCTGGTGCATGCGCCCGGTCCGGGGCAGGGCCGAGACCAGGGAGAGCCGGCCGTCGCTCGCCAGGCGGCGGAACTCGGTGACCGCGCTCTGGGCGTTGGCGCCGCCCACCGCGCGGCGCACGCGGATCGCGCGGCCTTCCTCGCCCAGGGGCGCGTCGACGACCTTCGACGTCCAAGCCACCGCGCCGAACACGACCGCGAGATACTCCTTTCGCACCCCGTGGGAAAAGAACTGCTCGTACAGGCCTCGCGCGGCCTCCGCGTCGAGCGCGAGCACCATCGCGCCGCTCGTCTCCCGGTCGAGGCGGTGCGCGAGATGCACCTTCCGTCCGAGCTGCTTGGCCAATAGATGCGTCACCGTGTTGTGCAGGACCTTGTCGGTCGGGTGGCTCAAGGTCCCGCCGGGCTTGGAGATGACGACGATTTTCTCGTCCTGATAGAGGACTGGCATGGTCTCATGCGGGACGGGGGGCTCCGCGACGCGGCGATAGCGGATCAGCACGGTCTCGCCCTCGCCGACGCGCGCCGAGGCCTTGACCGGGCGCGCGGCGCGGGAGACGAGGCCGTCGTCGATGAGCTTCTGCACGGCCATGCGCGAGTATTTCTTGCCAAGGCGCGCGGCCAGGAACGTGTCGAGACGCAGGCCTTCATGCTCCTTGAGGGCGCGAAATGGAACTTCGATCCAGTCATCGGGCATATCGACGCCAGTATAACACCTGCCCCGAGAGGCGACAAGCCAAGAAAACCCATTGCCCATATATGTTTTTTGTATACTGACCTTCGTGAAATGCCCTAATTGCGGCGTCGAGTCTCCGGCCGGCGCGGCCGACTGCGCCGCCTGCGGGATCATCTTCGCCAAGTTCAAGAAGAAGCTGGAAAGCCTGTCGCCCACGCCCGCTTCGCGGTTTAAGCCCTGGATGGGAAGGTCGCTCGCCGTCGTCGTCGTTCTGGCCTGGATGCTCGGCCTCGGCCTTTACTATCACCGCGCCTTCTCCGAGATGCCCGAGCGCGGCTCAGTGGGCCCTGCCCGCCGCCGGTAATCGGGGAATCCTAGGGCCGCGGACTTGGCTTTGACAGGGCGTCGCCCAAGCTCGCCGCCGCTTTTTCCGCGAGGCGGTCGAATTGATCGGCATCGTTTCCGCGCTCCGTGACGCCGCCCACGATTTCCCCCGTCTCGACGTTGACCAGGCGCATGGCGACGACGGGCCGACCTCGGATGACCGAGAAACTCCCCAGGGCGATGACGTTGGCGCCCAGCATGCCGCCGATCCTGACGGCGGTTTTCTGGTCCACTGGACCCACGTCCCCCAGTTCAAGCTCTTTGAATAAGGCATCGATTCGTTGGCGCTCCACCAACTTGAAGTGGGGGTTGGGCGCCAATTGAGCCGAGATCACTTCCGCGAGGGCGACGCCCCGCGTGTCCAGGGACCTCTCCGAGCCGTTGTGCTGGAGCGGGAGGACGCTGAGGATGATGGGGGATAGATGCGGCTCTGGCGTTTCGATGGTCGAAATTCGGATCTTCCCGGCCGGGAAGGCGGCGCGTTTGAGGATGGCCTGTTCGGGGGCCTTCGCGGCGTGACAGGCGGTCAGCGCGAGAATGATGGCGGCGGGAAAGATTCGTTTCGGCATGTTAGAAATAGACCGCGACCGTCGGCTCGAGCGATAGACGGTTCATTTCGAGCACTCCGGACCCGGGAAGCGTCCGGTCGATTCCTCTCTCATTGAGGAAATCATAATTCACAAAGAAGCCGAGGCCGAGCCGCGCCTGAGGTTTGTATTCGACCCCGCCTCGGATCGAGGGAACGACGGGGGCCTTGAATTCGAGGTTGTTCGATGAGATTTGATAACTGCTGAGGCCCGCTCCGACCATGCCTCGGATGGGTCCGTGAATGGGAAGGAGGCGATTGATCGTGGCTCGAGCCAAAATGACGTTGCCGCTCTGAAGTTCGCCGGAGAACGCGGCGCCGTTGCTGGTCGAAGCGAAGCGCGCTCCGCTGGCGAGCGCCGAGACGCTCGCGTCAATCAACCATCTCGGAATCGGACTGTAGCGGATTCCTCCGCCCATCAGCCCCATCGAGAACGCTTGCGGCGCGATTGCGACCGGACAGGGGGCGGGCGTTGCGCAGCCGACGGATTGCTGGTGCTGCTGGCTGGGAAGGCGGTTTGAGTTGCGCCGATAGTTGTACAGGAGGTAGATGCCGATCGCCTGTCGTTCCGGGACCAAGGTCAGGTAAGGCTTGGCTTCCTCCTCGAAAAGTCTCGCGGGAAGTTCCTCATATCCGGTGCTCAGGACCCGGCCCGTCTCCGTCTCCACGATGCGGGCGTTCACGGAGTACTTCCCGCCTACTTTCTCGGCGCTTCCCAGGACGAGGAGGCGCGCGCCGAGGAGCTTGCCGACCTTGATCGCGCTGTCGGGATCGATCGCCGCCGTCGTTTGCAGGCGCTGTTCGGTCAGGACGCGTTCGAGCTCGGTCCTCTCGACGACGGTGAATGCGGGGGCCGTCATGAGATGATGGGTCAGGAGTTCCGCGAGGGCGAAGCCCGTTCGCTCCTTCGCAAGTCTCTCAGTGGTGTTGAAGCGGAAGACCGCGATTGGCTCCCTGCCTCCCGCCGCCGTCTTTTGATAGCCCAAGACGAGGCTTTGCGTCAGGTTTTCAAGTTTATCGGAAATCTCGGAGGGATTCGCTTGGACTGAACCGGGAAGGCTTAAGAAGATAGCGCAGAGGATTGCCAACGCCGGTTGCCTCTTTGTCATGGGCTGATAATATAAAATTCGCCCTTCCGGGAATTGAGGGGAAGGTTCCGGCGGGACTTCGGCTCTTTACAGCCCTCGTGACGCCCGACGAAGTGGTATAATCCTCGTCGGAACCGCCTCCCGCCCCGCTCATGCGCACCAAAACCCTCAAGAAGAACAAGGTCCAGGTCGTCACGCTCGGCTGCTCGAAGAATCTCTACGATTCCGAGGTGCTGATGGGCCAGCTGCGAGCCAACAAGATCGACGTCGAGCACGAGAGCGCAAGCGACGACGCCGCGGTCGTCGTCATCAACACCTGCGGATTCATCGACAACGCCAAGCAGGAGTCCATCGA
>JAKFCD010000029.1:0-11173 GCA_036676805.1 Elusimicrobiota bacterium | reverse complement strand
AGTCCGCGGGCGAGCTCGGCCGCGGCGGCCAGCTTCGCCTCCTCGGCCTTCTTCTCCGCGGCGGCCAGCGAGCCGGCCAGCGCGCGGCGGTCGGCCTCGATCGCGGAGACCCGCGCCTCGAACTCCCTGACATGGGACGCGCCGGCGGCGCGCGCGCGGTCGCTCTCGGAGCGGGCCTGGATCAGGCGCGCCTCGAGGGCGGCGCGCTCGCTCGCGAGCTCCTCGTCGTGCGCGCGGGCGAGCTCGGCGGCCTTCTCGGCGAAGCGGCGGGCCAGGGCCTCCTCCTGCTCGCGCAGGCCGGCCCGTTCGCGAGCGAGCTCCTCGGCCTGCCGGGACTCCAAGGCGGCGACGCGCGCGAGGTGCTCCGCCTGACGGGCTTCCTCGCGCGCCCGGGCCTCCTCCTCGCCCCCCTGAAGACGCAGCAGCTCCTCCTGGAGGCGCCGCTCCTTGACGTCGAGGGCGCGGTCCCGCTCGGCGAGCGCGCTCTCTAGGGCGCGCCGCGTCGCGGCGTGCGCCTTCTCGAGCTCGACGCGCCTGTCGTCGAGCGCCTTCGCGTTGTCGCGCTCGGCGTCCTTGAGAGCGCGCGCTAGCTCCGCGGTCGCCGCCAGCTTGGCCTCCTCGGCCAGGCGAGGGCGCTCGATCTCGCGCAGGCGGTCGCGCTCGGCGAGGGCGGCGCGCAGCGAGGACGCCTCGTTCTCGGCGGCCGCGAGCGGCCCGGCGAGGGCGCGGCGGTCGGCCTCGAGCGCGTCGGCCCGCGCCTGATGCTCCTTCTGCCGGGCTTCCTCGCGGCGTATGGCCTCTTCCTCGAGTTCGAGCGCGCGCTGGTCGAGAGCGGCGAGCTTCTGCTTGTGGGCGCGTTCGAGCGCGGCGCCCTCCTGGGCGCCTTCCTGCAGGCGCAGGAGCTCCTCCTCGAGGCGCTGCTCCTTGACGTCGAGGGCGCGGCCGCGCTCGGCGAGCGCGTCCTCGAGCGCGCGCCGGCGCGAGGCGAACGTCTTCTCGAGCTCCGCGCGCCTCTCCTCTTGGGCTTTGGCGTGATCGCGTTCGGCGTCCTTGAGGGCGCGGGCGAGCTCGGCGGTGGCGGCCCGCTTGGCCTCCTCGGCCAGGCGCGGTCCCTCGACCTCGCGCAGGCGGTCGCGCTCGGCGGCCGCGGCGCGCAGCGAAGCCGCCTCGTCCTCGGCGGCCGCCAGCGCGCCGCGCAGTTCGCCCTCCTTGCGCAGGAGCTCCTCTCGCTGCGCCGCCAGGGCGGCCTTCTCGGACTCGAGCGTCTTGCGGTGCTCCTCGAGGAGCTCGTCGCGCCGCAGCGCGTGACGGGTCTCGAGCTCGGCGGCGCGCGCCTGGTGCTCCTTCTGCCGTGCTTCCTCGCGGCGCGCGGCCTCCGCCTCGAGCGCGAGGGCGCGCTCGGCCAGCGCGGCCAGCTTCGCCCGATGGGCTTTCTCCAGCGCGACGTCCTGATGCGCGCCTTCCTGCAGGCGCAGCAGCTCGTCCTCGAGCCGCTGCTCCTTGGCGTCGAGGGCGCGGCCGCGCTCGGCGAGGGCGTTCTCAAGGGCGCGCCGCATCGCGGCGTGCCCCTTCTCGAGCTCAGCGCGCTTCTCCTCGAGCGCCTGCGCGTTGTCGCGCTGCGCCTCCTCGAGGCGGCGGGCGAGCTCGGCGGCCGCGGCGAGCTTCGCCTCCTCGGCCAGGCGGGCGCGCTCGACGTCGCGCAGGCGGTCGCGCTCGGCGACGGCCGCGCGCAGGGACGCCGCTTCCTTTTCCACCGTCGCGAGCGTGCCGGCGAGCGCGCGCCGGTCGGCCTCGAGGGCGTTGATCCTTGATTCCAGGTCCTTCGCGCGCGTCGCGTCGGTGATGCGCGCCCGGTCGCTCTCGGCCTGCGCCTGGGCGAGGCGCTCCTGGAGTCCGGAGAGGTCCGTCTGCAGCCCGGCCCGCTCGCGCGCGAGGTCCTCGAAGGCCTTCTCCCGCACCATCCGCAGGTCCTCGTCGTGCGCGACGCGCAGCTCGGCGAGCCGCGCCTCGTGGGCGGCCTGCCGCTGGCTCTGCTCCCGGGAGTGCCGCGCGAGCGCCTCGGCCTCGCGGCGGTCGGTCTCGGCGCGCTGGCTCTGCTCGCGCGCGAGCGCCTCCCCCTCGATGCGGGCGCGCTGCTTCTCGAGGCGGGCGCGAGCCTCGATCGCCTCGGACGTGAACGCGCGGCGCTGGTCCTCCAGCGCCGTCTCGTAGCGGCTGACGAACTCCGCCTCGCGCACGGCCCAGCGCGAATCGAGGTCCTTTTCCTTTATCAGGTACTCCTCGCGCTGCGCCTCCTTCCAGGCCTGGTGCTGGTCCGCCAGGGCGCGCGCCGCGCGCTCGGTCTCGGCGATCTTGGCGCGGTAGGCCTCGTCGAGGCCGCGCTGGCGCTGGTCGTACTGCGCCGACAGGGAGAACTTCTCCGCCTCGACCGTCCGGCGGTGCTCCTCGAGCAGCTCGCCGCGGCGCAGCTCGTGCTGAGCCTCGAGCGCGGCGACCCGCGTCAGATACTCGTTCTGACGGGCTTCCTCGCGGCGCTTGGCCTCTTCCTCGAGAGCTCGGCCGCGCCCGGCGAGCTCGACGAGCCTCTCCTGATGGGCCTTCTCGAGTTCGGCCTCCTTGCGCGAGATGAAGTCGTCCTGCGCGCGCACGCGCTCGGCGTCCTTGCGCGCGCCCTCCTCGAGCAGGCGGGAGCGGTCGCGGCGGCCCGTCGCCTCGAGCTCCTCGATCTTGGCCGCGACCTGGCGCAGCCGCTCGGCGTGCTCGGCGTCGAGCGCCGCTTGCCGTTCGGCCCAGGTCTGCTGCATGACGCCGCGCTCCTGGTCGAGCTGCTCGGCGAGCTTCGCGACCAGGCGCTGCTCCTTCTCGGTCCAGGAGGCGAGCAGGCGGCGCTCGTCGGCCGCGTAATGCGCCTCGGCCTCGGCGCAGCGCTTCTCGTGGTCCTCGGTGAGCTCGCGCGTGCGCCGGGCGAGCAGGGCCTCGACCTCCGCGGCGCGGTCGGCGATCTGCCGTCCGCGCTCCTCGAACTGCTTCTGGACGGCCTCGTCGAGCTTGGCGCGGCTTTCCTTCGTCTTGGCCCAGAGCCCGGTCTCCAGCTCCGACCAGCGGGCCTGGAGCTCGGACTCGCGCTTCTGGTAGCGCGCGACGAGGTCGGCCTCCTTGAGCTGGAACGCCTTGACGAGCTCTTCCTCGCGGGCCTTGACGGCGAGCTCTCGGTCCTGCGCGAGCGCGGCGAGCGCCATCTGGCCTTCGGCCAAATGTCTCTTCAGCGACGCGATCTCGCGGTCGTTGTCCGCGATCTCGAGCTCGCGCGCGCGGTTGGCCGCGGACATCTCCCGGTCCCGCGCCTCGCGCAGCATCTCGCTCTGCTCGGCGTCGAGCTTGACCTTCGCGAGGATATCCTGCTTCTCCCGCTTGAGGCCCATGATGTCCGCGTCGCGCAGGTCGAGCACGCGGCGCAGCTCGGCCCACGCCTCCTCCTTGCCCTTGATCGCCTTGGACATCGAGGCCAGGTCGGAGCGCAGGCGCGCCAAGGCCTCCTCGGTCCGCGTCCGGTCGGCGTCGACGCGCGAGCGCTCTTCGGCGCGGACCTCCATGCGGGCCTCGGTCTTCCAGCGCTGCATCATCGCTTCGCGCTGCTTGCCTTCGGCTTCCCACTTCTCGGCCTGCTCCTGCCATTCGGCGAGGCGGGCGTCCATTTCCGCGATGCGGCTCTCGAGCGCTTTTCTCTTCGAGGCGTCGTCCTGGAGCTGCCCCTTGAGCGCGGCGTTCTGGTCCTGGAGGTCGCGGATGGTGGCGAGCGCGCCGCGGATGGCCAGGCGCGCGGCGTCGAGACTGTTGATCTCGCGCAGCGCGCGGTCGTCCCATTGGCTGTCGGGCGGCTCGTCCATGGCCATTACCCCCCTAATATAGGGAACCCCTGTTACGGGGTTATTGCCTGCGCGCGTCCGGGAGTCTGGACGAGAGGGCGGGAATCGGCTACAATGAACGCAAGAGGCCCCATTTTTTAGGGAGGACACGGTGACCACTAAATCCGAGCCGCAGAAGCTTGAAACCGCGACCGTCGCCGAAGGCGTCGTGAAGGTCAAGGTCCCCCAGGGCAAGGGCTTCTTCAAGATCGCCGTCGAGAAGCGGCACGGCGAGTCCAACTCCCTCTACCTCGAGGTCAACGGCGCCCGCAAGTTCGAGGTCGGCAACGACTGCAACACCTGCCATTTCTGGTTCAAGATGCTTCAGGACCCGCATCTCCCGACCAACAAGAAGATCGCCAACCTGCCCAAGACGATCCAGCTCCCGCGACCCGTCGACGAGTCCCTCGTCCAGGAGCTCGCCCCCCTGCTCGAGCTGATGGAGAAAGGCGAGTACCTCGTGTTCGAGACCTCGGTCAACCTGACCGGCCCGTACGATTCCGAAGACGAGGCCTCCTATTTCTTCCAGAGCGAGTTCATGGAGCTCTGGGACATCGAGGATCCGAAGGAAGAGGGGCTGCTGTCCGGCTGGGAGCACTACGAGGGCTCGCGCCCGCGCGTGTTCCGCCATCCCGAGACGGGCGTCGTCGAGAAGCAGTTCGACTTCGTCATCCCGCTGGTTCCTCGCGCGGCGCTGAAGGAAGAATACATCAAGATCTACCAGCAGATGATTCAGAACGGGGACCGCCCGCGCGTGCTCATGCTCGGCATGTACCAGCGCGGCATCCCGGAGTCCGTCAAGAAGGGCTCGATCAAGAGCCTGCATTCCTTCATGGCCGGCTTCCTTCTCGACGGGCACCACAAGGTCGCGGCTTACCGGCGCGCCGGCGTCCCCGCGAAGTTCCTCGTCATCCTCGCGCCGAAGGCGTCCAAATACCACCTCCTCAAGGACGAGGGTCCCGCCGCGAAAGCGCAGGCCCGCCTCGAGGAGCGCCTGGCCACGTTGAAGCCGTCCTGAGCCGCTAAAGGAAGGTCTTGACGCGCGGCGGGTCCCGGGTATACTATCGGCGCCACGCCCTCATCTGGGCCTTTGGACCTAGGAGCGCGTGGGTCTGAGGGACCTGACGCGTTGGGCCTTTCAGGGTTACGCTTGAAGTCAATGAGGACCCCGAGCCGCCGAGCACCCCTCCTCGCCGCGTGCGCCTTTGCGCTCGCCGCTTCCTTGTCGGCGGCGGCCGGCGACACCCAGCCCGTCGCGGTGACGCCCGTCGCGCAGCGCACGATGCCCGTCGTCAGCGGCTCGCCCGCCACCCCGGAGGGGCGGCGCATGGCCGAGGAGCTCGGCGCGCTCGAGAAGGCGCTGATCGAGCACATGAAGGGCACGAAGCCCTCGACGTTCGAGGCGCTCGACAAGAGGCGCGTGGAGCTCAAGGCCCGCATCGACGCGGCCTCCCTCACCCCGGGCGACCGGGCCCTGCTCGACAGCCGCCTCGGCCGTTCGGCGAGCGTCATCATGCGCAGCCGGCGTCTCACCGGCGGGGCTCCCCAGCTCGGCTCCGAGCTGACGAAGGCGGTCGCCGGCGCCGGAGCCGTCGCTTCTCCCGCCGGAGCCTCCGATCCGCTGTTCCAGATCGACGTGCTCCTGGGCGACCTCGACCGCGCCGCCGCCAACCCGGCGGAGGCCGAGCTCATCTTCGACAACCTGACCCGGCGCTACGCCTCCGTCTCCGGCCCGTCCGCGGTGCCCGTCAACTTCGGCGCGATCCGCGAGACCATCAAGCAGGAGTACACGGCGGACGGCGCGCCGGGCACGAACGCAGCCAAGGCCCGCGACCTCGCCCGCGCGACGCCCTCGCCCGTCTCGGAGCCGGTCGCGGCGCGCGGAGAGGCCGTCGACTACGCCGCGATGCTGAGCCTCTCGGCCGGCCGGGCCGCGAACACGTTCGTGCAGGGCCTGCCCGACGGGGTCGAGCGCCGCTTCACGGCGGAGCGGTCGGACCGGCTCAAGGAGCTGCTCGACGCGGGGCGCCTCGCGGTTTCCGCCATGGGCGGCGATCCCGACACCTTCTCCGGCATCGACGCGCTCGTCCTGCACCTGAGCCGCCAGGAGCAGGGCCTGGCCGACTCGCTGGGCCTGGGAAACGACTTCACCTCGATGGACGAGGTCATGGTCCGCGTTTCGGCGATCAAGACCGTCAACCGCGAGCTCGGCGCGTTCATGGCCCGCCTCTGGGAATACCGCGGATTCCTGCGAATGCAGCTCGTCGGCGCCCAGGTCCCCCTCGACACCAGGTTCAAGCCCTGGGAGACCTTCCCCGACGGGCAGGGCACGGCCGGCGCGCAGGTCGTCGGCCTGTCCCGCGGCGTGTCCCAGTTCGTGGGCCTGCGCTTCGACCACCCCGACGGCTCCTCCCGCTTCCAGGGCCAGGCGCGCAACGGCCGCAGCGGCCTGATCGTGGCGCTCGACGGGGCGAATAAGCGCACCGAGTCCGTGATCGGCTACGACGCCGACGGCAAGATGCTTTCCGCGCTGACCGAGATGTACGACGGGGCCCGGCTGACCCGCCGCGAGAGCCTGAACATGGGCACCGGCGTCGTCCGGGTCGTCGAATACAAGGCCGACGGCACCGAGCTCAAGAGCACGCGGCGCAACACGAAGACCGGCGAGCAGTTCGTGCGCGACCTCGCCGGAGACGACAACCGCTTCGAGGCGACGACCCTCGACGGCCGCCGCGAGATCAAATTCCTGCGGGGCAAGGACGGCGTCGCCCCGGCGGTGTCCCTGCGCGTGGAGCGCGTCGACGCCTACGGAAACTTCACGCTCGAGAAGCTCGTCCTGCAGAACGGCACGCACATCGTCGCCAAGTCCGCCCACGTCACCCAGCTCCTCGAGAACGGCCGCAAGAACCTGGGCTGGGAGGTCGCGCTCAAGTCCCTGGTGGACGCGACCGACGGCAGGCAGCGGCTGACGATCGGCCGTCAGCTGGCCCACGAGACGGTCGCCGCGCTGGGCATGAACGACGACAACGGGCGCCTGAGCAAGCCGATGGGCGCCTTCCTCGCCGCCGAGGCCAAGAACACCGGCGACCTCATCGATCCCAAGAACGGCGCCCCGGTCCGCTTCTTCATCAACGAGAACAAGAACTACCTGCTGATCTTCACCCGCCGCGACGGCACGAAGCGCATCCTCAGCGGCACCTTCAAGCAGTCCACCGAGTTCGACGACAACCACGGCCTCGGCACGGCGTTCGGCGTGGCCGGCGAGATCGAGATCGACGCGGCCGGCAGCGCGCGCCAGCTGGATCCCAAGATCGTCACCGAGTATCTCGCCGACGGCTCGCGCCTCGTCTGGCTGCCGCCCTCGCCCGTCAAGTACACCCCGCAGACGAGCCTCGGCTGGTTCGGCAAGTGGGAGATGCCCTGGACCAACGAGCACGAGAAGACCGAGTTCAAGGTCCGCCGCGACCTCCCCCCCGATCCCTCCCGCGCCGAATGGAATCCCGACGGCCGGACCTGGATATCCCGGAAGGACACGATCGACCGGGAGATCAGCGGCACCTCGGTGTTCGGCACCGGCGCCCGCTGGGTCGCGAGCGTGCCGGGCGTCAAGCAGGTGCTCGGCGTCGCCGGCGACGTGGCCTCGACGCTCTACACCGGCATCGTCTCGGGCGGGCAGATGATCGCCTACGAGGTCACCGGCATCGAGGAGTACCGGCTAGAGGCCACGGCCGGGTACAGCCGCAACCCGGGCGTCAAGCTGCTGATGGGCGGCATGGAGCCCGACCGCGAGAAGGACCCGAAGGCCTGGAGGGCGTGGAAGGACAAGATGAACGAGGAGTACCTCGCCCGCGTCGGCAGCGGGAACATCGAGACCCTCGACATCAAGGCCAAGGAGCGGCGCGAGAAGGCGTTGGCCGAGCAGGGCATCACGATGCGCCGCGCCCCGCAGGCCTACCGCGACGCGATGAACGCTCCGGTCAGCGAGGACGAGCGCTACGACGCGCTCAGCGATTTCGGCGCCGGAACCTACGGCCGCCGCCTGGCCGAGGACGGCCACGGCTTCCTGGGCGCGGCGATGTCCTTCGGCGAGGGCCTCGGCGAAGGGCTGCTCAACCCCCTGATGTACGTGATCCCCGGCATCGGGCGCCTCGCCGGCGCCGCCGGCAAGGCCGGCCTCGCCGCGACGAGCCCGACGGTTCAGGTCGTCGCCAAGGTCGCGGAGTTCGGCCTGCGCGGCTTCCAGTACGCCTTGCTCGGCTCGGTCGTCGGCTCGTTCTCCCTCTCCGCGCTCGACAACATCGGCAAGATCGCCGACTATTGGGGCACGCCCGAGGCCTACGTGAAGGGCGGCGAGGCGATGGCCGACCTCGCGTTCGGCGGCATGATGATCCACGGCTTCGCCAAGCAGCGCACGCGCGACCGCCTCGCCGAGCTCAAGACCTTGGAAGGCAAGGGCGGCCCGCTCGACGTCAAGGCCTCCGCCGTCGAGGCGTCGGTCAAGGCGGCCGCGGCCCATCAAACCGTCAACGTCGAGGCGGTCTCGCCGGTCAAGGCGCCCGCGGGCGCGGCTCAGGTCCAGGTCAAGGCTCAGACCCCGAGCGCCCCCGTCGTCGAGGCCGCGCCCGTGAAAGCCCCGCCCGTCGGCTTCAAGGCCCGGGCGAGCCGCCTCGCCTCGACGTTCTGGGGCGAGCTCCGCCGAGGCGGCGACGCCTTCAAGGAAACGAACCGCGGCGAGCTGAAGGCCGCGGACGTGAAGCCGACCACCCGCGCCGAGGCCAACTCCGCCGGCCCGAAGGCTCTCGACGCGAAAAGCGCGGAGCTGAAGGTCGCCGAGGTGAGGACCGCGCCGAAGGCCGTCGAGGCGAAGGCCGCGCAGACCGTCGCGCCCGAGGCGAAGGCCCCGGCTCCGGCGAAGACCTCGGCCGCGGCGAACACCGCCCAGGCGAAGGTCGACGTGAAGAGCGTGAAGGCCGCGGACGCCAAGGCCCCCGTCGTGAAAGCCGAGGTCAAGGCCGCGGAAGTGAAGGCGGTGGACGCCAAGGCTCCGGTCGTGAAGGCCGTCGAAGCCCGGTCCGCGGCGGACGTCAAGGCGCCGAAGATTAAGGCCGTCGAGGCCAAGGCCCCGGTCGTGAAGGCCGAGGCGAAGGCGGTGGAAGTCAAGGCCGTGGAGACGAAGGGCCCGAAGGCCAGGACCGACGTCAAGTCCGTCGAATCGAAGACCGCCAAGACGAAGGCCGAGCTGCGGAACGCGGCGAAGACCGAGGTCAAGACCGAGGCGCCGATCGAGGCGCGGACCGAGGCGCGAACCGAGGCTAAATCCAAGTCCAGGGCGAAGGGCGAGGCCCGGGCCGAGGTAAAGAGCGAGGCCAAGAGCGAGCTGAAGGACAATCTGAAGCAGGAGTTCGCCCGGAAGGACAAGCGCGGCCGCAGCAAGTTCCGCGAGGAAGGCAAGCGCCGGGCCGAGGTCCGCGAGGAAGCCCGGTCGCCCCGCCAGGAGGTCCGCGAGACCGCCAAGGCCGAGGTCGCCGTGAAGGAGAAAGCGGGACGCTTCAGCCGCGCCAAGTCTTGGCTCGGCGAGAAGGGGCGCGCGCTCGGCGAACGGGCGCAGCGCGGCTCGCGCTGGATCGAGAAGCGCCCGATCATGCGCCTTGCCCGCGGCACCGTGCCCCTTCCGATCACCGCGGCCATGAAGCGCAACATGCTCGAGCCCGACGCCGGCCGCGACCGGCGCGGCGAAAAGGATCCCCCGCCTCCCGAGAAGAAGGAGCTCGAGACGGTCGAGGAGCCGCTCGAGCCCGTCCCCGGCGAAGAGGCTCCCGGCGAAGAGGCGCCGGCCGACGAGCCCTCCGGCGACGAGACCGACAGGACCTCCGTCCCGGACGCGCCGCGCCGGGAGCCTCCCCCCGGCGACGTCTCGACGGCGGGCGGCCCCCTCGGCGGAGGAGGAGGAGGAGGCGGCGGAGAAGGAGGCCCTCCCCCTGAAGGCAAGGGCCCTAAGGCGCCCAAGTTCGGAGGCTTCGGCGGCGGCGGAGGCGGCGGAGGAGGAGGAGGAGGAGGAGGAGCGGACGGCGGCGGCGGCGGCGGCGCGGATGAACCGTCGAGCCCCGCGGGCGGCCCGCCGACCGGCGGTCCCGCAGTGAGCGCGGCGGTCCCCCCGAACCTTCTCGCGGGCGGCCCGGTGATCCCCGTCAATCGCGGCGCCAAGGCCGCGCCGAACGTGACGGCCGCTCGCGGCGGCCACTCTCCGGCTCCCTCCCTGGCCTCGCGCTTCGACGGCTCGCGCCCGAAGTCCGCGGCGGCCAACGTCTGGTCTCCGACGCCGATGAAGGGGCTCGGCGCGGGCGACTCGCCCGCCCTGCCCAAGCTGACGCCGCGCGCCGCGTTGACGGCGCCGTCCGCCGTCGCCGAGGACGCCCCCGCCGCGCGGGCCTCGGGCGGCGCGTCGGTCCCCTCGGCCGCCGCGGGCGCGCCCGGCGCCCGGCCCGAGGAAGAGGATTTCAGCTATACCTACATGCCGCCGGCGCGGCACAAGTATGAGCTTCCGTCGGATCGTCCGGCGGAGGAGAAGGACTGGCAGCGCCTGCTAGCACTCGCCCTGCGCGGCGCCGCCGCGCTGTCGGTGGCCTACCTGATCTATCATTCGGACCTGCCCTACCTCGTCGGCCTCACGCGCCGCCGCCGCGACGGGACGTACGGCGTATAAAAAGGTAGAATCACCTCTCCGCCCATCGAACGGCGGTCCAAGATGATCTCTCGTTGCCCGAGTTGCGGCGCTCCAGCTCCCGACGAAGCCCGGCAATGCCGGGGCTGCGGTTGGGATTTCATCGCCAATAAAATGGGCGACACGAAGGCCTCCGTCCCGCCGAAGGCCCCGTCCAAGCCGGCCGTTCCACCCGCCGCGGGCTTTTCCCTCCCTCCGGCCCGCGGCGGCGCCCAGCCTCCGCCGGGCGCCGCGGACGGGCCGAAGGCCAAGCTCGACGCCGCCCCCGGCGCCGCGGACGAGAATCCTTTCGCGCTCCCCGTCGCCCGGAATCTGGGGCCGAAGCCGGGCGAAAGCCTGTTCGCGCCTCCGCCGGCGGCGCCGGAGGCGAAGCTTCCGGAGGCGAAGCCCAAGCCCGCGCCGGACCCGGAGCCGGAGCCGGAAACGGCGCTGCCCGCCGCGAAGCCGAAGCTCTCCGTCGAGCCCGAGCGCGCGGCCGAGCCGGCGGGCGAGGAGCCTGCCCCGCCGCCGAAGAGGAAGCCCGAGCCCGTCGAGGCTCCCGTCGAGG
>JAKFCD010000028.1:0-4767 GCA_036676805.1 Elusimicrobiota bacterium | reverse complement strand
GAGCCGATGCCGATGGCGCTCTTGATGCGGCCGTCCTCGCCGTCGCCGGCCTCGGTCACGCCGAGGTGGAGGGGGTAGTTCATGCCCAGGTCGTCGAGGCGCTGGGTGAGCAGGCGGTAGGCCGCAATCATGACCTTGGGGTTGGAGGACTTCATCGAGAAGATGAGGTCGTAGTAGCCGTTCTTCTCCGCGATGCGCGCGAACTCGAGCGCGCTCTCGACCATGCCGAGCGCCGAATCACCGTAGCGGTTCATGATGCGGTCGGAGAGGGAGCCGTGGTTGGTGCCGATGCGGCAGGCGCGCTTGAGGCGCTTGAGCTTGAGGACGAGGGGGGTGAAGCGCTCCTCGATGCGGTCGATCTCGGCCGCGTACTGCTCGTCGGTATACTCCTTGACCGCGAAGCGCTTGCTGTCGACGAAGTTGCCCGGGTTGATGCGCACCTTCTCGCAGAACTCGGCGGCGGCGTCGGCGGCGTTGGGGGAAAAATGGATGTCCGCCACGATCGGCTGGTGGAAGCCGGCCTTGACCAGCTTCTCCTTGATCTTGCCGATGGCCTGGGCGTCGGCGACGGTCGGCGCGGTGATGCGCACGATCTCGCAGCCGGCCTCGATCATCTTGACCGACTGCAGGAACGTCGCCTCGACGTCCAAGGTGTCCGTGGTCGTCATGGACTGGACCCGGATCGGGTTGTCGCCGCCCACGCCGACATTGCCCACCATGACCTCGCGCGCGCGGCGGCGGCGATAGGAGAAGATGTCGGGGACGTATTTGGGCATCCGGAGGAGGGTCTCGGGCATGGGGAGAAAATTATATCATTTCCCCATGAATCCACCGTCGACGCTGGGCATACGTCATATTGCGCTGTTCACCGAGGACTTAGCCCGGGCCGAAGCGTTTTATTGCGGGATGCTGGGCTACCAGGTGGAGTGGCGTCCCGACGCGGATAATCTCTATTTGACCATGAACGGGCTGGACAATCTGGCCATCCACAAAGGCGCTCCCGGCAAAGAGACCCGCCTCGATCACTTCGGCATCATGCTCAAGAAGGCCGAGGACGTCGACGCCTGGTACGAGCACCTCAAGGCCCACGCGACCAAGGCGCCCAAGACCCACCGCGACGGCGCCCGGTCCTTCTACGTCAAGGATCCGGACGGCAACGGCCTGCAGTTCATCCACCATCCGCCCATAGCGGAGAAAGCTTAGACCTGTTATACTGCGCCGACATGGAACTCGCGGAGCGCCTCGACCGGCTTTGGGCCAAGGTCATCGACAACGTCCTCTTCGCGACGTCCGGCATCGTCGCCGCGATCCTGATCCCGGGGCTTAAGGACTCGAGCCTTTTGATCCCGTTTCTGGGCCTCCTCGCGGCCGGCCTCCTGGGGTTCTTCGCCTATCAGGTCTGGCTGCTGACCACCCGCGGCCAGACCTTGGGCAAGAAGCTCATGGGCCTGCGCATCGTGAAGGTCTCGGACATGAGCAACGGAGGATTCGTCACCAATGTTCTCCTGCGCGCCCTGGCCTCCACCGTGGTCGCGTTGGTGCCGATCTTCGGCGCTCTTTTCGCCCTCGCCGATCCCCTGTTCGTCTTCCGCGACGACCGGCGCTGCCTCCACGACCACATCGCCGGAACCTGCGTCATCAAGGCCTAAAAAGGAACCCCTCCATGGAACTCGCCACCAAGACGCGCCGCCTGCTCGCCGCGATCGCCGACAGCATCATCACCGCCGTGCCGTACCTGCTGGGGACCGTCGAGGGCGTGCCCGAGCCCGTCCGCGTCCTCGGCGTCATCGTCTCCCTGGGCGTGATCATCACCCAGCTCGTCATGGTCTCCAAGCGGGGCCAGACGATCGGCAAGCGGCTCATGGGCGTGCGGATCGTGCTCAAGGACACGATGGAGAACGGCGGGTTCGTCGTCAACGTCCTCAAGCGCGGCTTCCTGAACGGCCTGCTGAGCCTCATCCCCGGCTACTTCCTCGTGGACTGCCTGTTCATCTTCCGTGAGGACCGGCGCTGCATCCACGACATGATCGCCGGAACCGTCGTGGTCCAAGCCGAGCCCGCCGTGGTACAATGATAAAGTGAAGGGACCTTCCGTCGACAAGCTCGAAGAAATCCGCCGCAGCCTCGCCATCCTGGAAAGCGTCGTTTCCAATCCCGAGCTGATTCGCGACCTCAGCGAGGACGAGCGCATCCGCCTCATGAAGGCCGCCGGCAAGCTCGCCCGGCCGACCCGGCTGCAGCGCTCCCGCATCTCCCGCCTCGAGAGGCAGGAGGCCAAGCTCGCCGCCGTCGAGGCCGACCGCGCCGCCCGGGCCGCCTCCGGCATACGCGCCGCCCGCCTGGCCCCCGTGTTCACCGCCCCCCTGCCGGCGCTGCCCGCGCCCGACGCCCCCGAGAGGCACCTCTCGCGCCCCCAGGGCTGCTACTGCTGCAAGCAGGACTTCACCAGGCTCCATCACTTCTACGACAACATGTGCCCGGACTGCGCCGAGTTCAACTACGCCAAGCGCTTCCAGACCGCCGACCTGAACGGCCGCACCGCCTACATCACCGGCGCGCGCCTCAAGATCGGCTACCACGCCGCGCTCAAGATGCTCCGCGCCGGCGCCCGCGTCATCGTCTCGACGCGCTTCCCGCATGACGGCGCCAAGCGCTTCGCCGCCGAGGAGGATTTCAAGGACTGGGGCCACCGGGTCAAGGTCTATGGTCTGGATCTGCGCCACTCTCCCAGCGTCGAGATCTTCTGCCGCTACCTGAACCAGACCGAGGACCGCCTCGACGCGCTCCTCAACAACGCCGCGCAGACCGTGCGCCGTCCCGTCGGCTTCTACGAGCATCTTCTGCCTTATGAGGCCTTGTCCTGGTCCGGTTTATCCCAAAACGAGAAGAGCATCCTCTCCGGCCACTACGAGGTCACCGCCGCTTTGCCCCACGAGCAGACCAGCGCCCTCGTCTCCCTCGACGCCGGCCCGGTCGGCATCGGCCTCAAGAACTCCGCGGCCTTATCCCAGGTCCGCATGGTCTACGACGACAAGATCACCGGAAAGGATATTTTTCCGGCGGGCCGCCTGGACTGCGATCTTCAGCAGGTCGACCTGCGCACGATGAACACCTGGCGCATGACCTTGGCCGAGGTGCCCACCCCCGAGCTGCTCGAGGTCATCCTCATCAACTCCGTGGCGCCTTTCATCCTTGCCTCCAAGCTCAAGCCCCTGATGCTGCGCCGCAAGACCGGCGACAAGCACATCATCAACGTGACGGCGATGGAGGGCATCTTCTCCCGCGGGACCAAGACCGACAAGCACCCGCACACCAACATGGCCAAGGCCGCGCTCAACATGATGACCTTGACCTCGGCCCGGGACTACGTCAACGACGGCATCTGGATGAACGCCGTCGACACCGGCTGGGTCACCGACGAGGATCCCGTCGTGCACTCCCTGCGCAAGCAGGCCGTCCACGACTTCCAGCCCCCGCTCGACGTCGTCGACGGCGCCGCCAGAATACTCGACCCCTGGTTCGTCGGCCTCAACACCGGCGAGCACGTCTCCGGCAAGTTTCTCAAGGACTACAAGCAAGCCAACTGGTAAACAACGCAACAACCCGGGGTCAGACCCCGATTGTTGCGTTGTCGGGGTCTGACCCCGTTGTTGCGTAGTTTCCGGCGGAACGGTCGATGAGGATCGAGACCATCATGTCGCTGAGCACGTTGACGACCGAGCGCATGCGCGCCAGGATCCAGTCCACGGTCAGCAGCAGCGGCAGGAGCTCGACGGGCAGGCCCACCGTGGCGAGCACGAGAGATAGGGAGATGAAGCCCGCCTCGGGCACGCCGGCGATGCCCATCGCGGCGATGAGGCAGGAGAACGCCGCCGAGAGCTGCTGGCCCAAGGTCAGGTCCAGGCCGTGGGCCTGGGCGATGAACAGCACGGCCATCGCCTCGTAGAGGATGATCCCGTCGTTGTTGAGGTTGGTGCCCACGCAGGCGCCCAAGGTCGAGGAGGACTTCGACACCCCGAGGCGATCGAGCGCGCGCAAAGTGATGGGCAAGGTGGCCAGGCTCGAGTTGGCGCCGACGGCGTAGACCACGGGCTCGCGCGCCTCCCGCCAGAAGCGGACCAGCGGCAGGCGGACGTACAGGACGAGCCAGGTTTGATAGACGAGCAGCGGCTGCAGGACCAGGCCGACGAGGCCCACCGCGACGTAGGCGGCGAGGCCCTTGATCGGGGCCAGGCCGTACCTGCCGATCGAGCTCGCGACCACGCCGAACACGGCCAGCGGCACCGCCTGGATGATCCAGGACAGCAGAACCTCCATCGCGCGGCGGACGGTCGCCACGCCCTTCTCCACGCTCTCCACGTCCTCGCCCTTGTTCTTGAGCGCCCGCAGCGCCAGGCCGAAGGCCAAAGACAGCACGACGAGGGGGAAGATCGCATTGTCGGCGAGCGGCTGGACCAGGCTCGGGGGGACGAAGTTCTCGAGGAAGGCCGCCAGCCCGAGCTTGCGGCTCGCCGCGGCGGTGAGCGCGTCGCCGTCGGCCCCGCTCGCCGCGAGGTGCAGGCCGGGTTTGAGGACGTTCGAGAGCAGCAGGCCGAGCGCCAGGGCGAGGAGGGCGTTGACGGTGCAGAAGAAGGTCATGCGCGCGCCGTCCTTCGCGTTGATCTCGGTGGTCAGGACGGACCCGATGATGGTGAACACGAGCAGCGGCGCGGCGGCGAGCTTGATCGCCTGGATGACGATCTTGCCGATCTCGCCGAGGAACGCGGC
>JAKFCD010000027.1:0-26181 GCA_036676805.1 Elusimicrobiota bacterium | reverse complement strand
TTCTACCGCTTAACCTTCAGGTTTTCGCGAAGCGAAAACCCTGGCGCCGCAAGGCGCCATGTCGTTCAAGCACCCTTGTCAGCACGTGTCCAGGCGTTGTTTCAAAACCCTATGAACTGGGAGAGGCGGCCCTCCCCGGGGATTTCGCCGCTCGCGGCCAACTGTTTCTGGAAACAGTCGGTGCTTGCCGCAAGCGCGTCCGGACGCACCTTGACGGGGCGGGTCCAGGGTCCTACACTGTCCCCATGAGCTATTCCCCTCCGGGCCTGCTGTCCGCCGCCGAGATCGAGTCGCGCGAGTTCATCCAGAAGGTCTACGCCTGGATGAGCGTCGGCCTCGCCGTCACCGGGGGCTGCGCCCTGTACATGGCCTCGGACCCGCGCATGATCATGGCCCTCGTGCAGAACAAGTTCCTCTTCTACGGCCTGCTCATCGCCCAGCTCGGCCTCGTGATCGGCCTGTCCGGCTGGATCAACAAGATGGAGGTGGGCACCGCGCGGTTCGTCTTCCTCTTTTACGCGGCCCTGACCGGCGTTACGATGTCGGTGATTTTCCTTATTTACACGAACGCCTCGATCGCGTCCACGTTCTTCATCACCGGAGGCGTGTTCGGCGCGATGAGCCTCTACGGCTACACGACGAAGACCGACCTCACCTCGATCGGGAATTTCTGCATGATGGGCCTGATCGGCATCATCCTCGCCTCGGTCGTCAACTTTTGGGTCCGAAGCTCCGCCGTCGAGATGGCGGTCTCCTACATCGGCATACTCGTCTTCGTCGGCCTCACCGCCTACGACACGCAGAAGATCAAGAGGATGAACATCATCGGCAATTCGGGGACCGACGAGGACGCCAAGGAGTCGATCCTCGGCGCGCTGACTTTGTACCTCGACTTCATCAACCTGTTCCTGATGCTGCTGCGCGCGACCGGGCGCCGGCGCTAGCGGGCGCGACACTTTCCGCCCCGCTGCGCCGTCTAACTCGTGATGAAGAAAATCACGATCACGCTTCTCGCCCTCGCTTTCCCCGCCGCCGCCGCCGCGCAGGACTGGAATCCGATGGCCGGCGGCCTTCCCGACGTCGAGGTCGCCGCCCCCGCCGGCGTTCCCCTCGGAGAACCCTTCCCCGCCGAGGCGCCGCTGGAATGCCGCCCCGAGATCATCGCCGCGTTCAAGGAGGCGTGGACCCTGGCCGGGTCCGGCCGCGAGGAGTACGAGGCGGCCTTCCGCGTGGACCGGACCGAGGACGGCTACGCCATCGAGTTCATGCCGATGACCCACGAGCCCTATCAGCTCCCCGTGAAGTACTACCCCTCCAAGACTGCCGCCATCGTCCACACCCATCCGAACGCCGCCGAGCGGACGCCGGGCCCGGGTGACTACGCCGCGAAGGTTCCGAACTTCATCCTCTCGCGCTCCGCCCTGTACGTCACCATCCCCGGGACCAAGAAGCACCGCTTCGTCCGCCGGGATTGGGACGAGCCCTGCCGGGCCTAGGCGGCCGGGTCCCGCTTGCAGACGATGGACCCGTCGTCGGCGACCTCGAAGGAGACGGACTTGGCGTCGGCGGCGCGGGCCTCGACGAAGTAGGACGCGTAGCGATCGAACAGGATTCGCTCGAGCTCGCGGATGCCGAACTTGCTGACGCGGATGTTCGCCTCGAGGGCCTGGATGATGAGCTCGGGCGCCACGAAATGGGTCTCGACGCCGTACTCCTGGCCGAGCTTGGAGATCTTGAGCAGCGAGATCTCGGCGACCTGCATGCCCGACAGCGGCTTAAAGAGATAGACCTTGTCCACGCGCCCGAGGATCTCGGGGCGGAAGGTCCCGCTCTCGGCCAGCAGGGTCTTGATCGCGTTCATGATGCGGGGGTAGTCGGTCAGCCCCTGCACGGCCTTGCCCATCGAGTCCGCGAGCGAGTTGCTCGTCATGATGATCACCGCCTGCGTGAAGTCCGCGGTCTTGCCGCTGCCCTGCTCGGTCAGGCGCCCTTCTCCCATCACCTGGAGGAGAAGGTCGAAGATGACCGGGTGGGCCTTCTCGATCTCGTCGAAGAGCACGACGCGCTTGGGGTTGGCGAACATGGGGCGCGTGAGCTGGCCGCCCTGCTCGGAGCCGACATAGCCCGAGGAGGCGCCGGTCAGGCGGGTCTTGCCCATCTCGGGGCTGGCCAGCTCGGAGCAGTCGAAGCGCAGCAGGGCCTGCTCGTCGCCGAAGAGGTGCTCGCAGATGGCCTTGGCGAGCTCGGTCTTGCCCGTGCCCGTGGGACCGAGAAAGAGCAGGTTGCACACCGGCCGGGTGCGTTTGTCCTTCATCCAGCTCAAGCGGATGAGGCGGGCCACGTCGTCGATGATATCGTCCTGCCCCTTCACGCGCGAGCGCAGGTGCGCGACGAGCTTGGCCTCGTCGATCGTGAAGCGCTGGCTCTCCGAGGCCGAGGCCTTGAGCATGCCCTGAAGCTTGTCCCAGTCCGTCATCTTGGAAAGATCGCTCACCGTTTTCTCCTCATGGGAAGGTCCCCGGCCGGCGCCCGCGCCGGAAGATGTCGCGCGCGAAGCCGCCGCCCGCGGCCGCGGTCCGCGTTCCGCCGAAGCTGTCCTCGAAGGCGGTCGCCTCGCTGCCGCGGATCGCGCTGATATAGGGCTTCTGCTTGCCGCTCACGGTCACGCGCGCGCCCTCGTAGGCGTGGATCACCGACGGGGCGCCGGCATCGAGAAAAACACAGTCCCGCATGGAAACGACCGCGTCGATCCAGGCGGCGAGCGGCCGGCTGGTCGCGTGGAACGTCATGCGCGTGAAGATCGCCTTGACCGGCCCGCGGATGAGCGCGCCGGCCCCGATGGTGCTGATCCGGGAGTCCTCGGCCTCGACGCGCGCCGGCTTGCCGCCGTGCTCGACGATCAGCGGAGGGGCCGCGCCGTCGCCGCTGTCGAGCTCCACCTTGCGCATGGTCAAGGCCGAGGCGGAGGCGTACAGGGCCCCGCCCGGCTCGGTTTTCTGGGGCTCGGAATAGGCGCCGCGCTCGAGGCGGAGCTTTTCCAGATCGAGCGAACCACCGCGCACGCTGATCGTAGCACCAGGACCGGTCCAGCGGACGATGACCGCGGCGGGATAGCCGCCGGTGCCGCGTATGCGCACCGACTTGTTCCGGATCTCGACGGGCCCTTCGTACGTCCCCGGCTTGACCAGGATGAGATCGCCGTTCGACGCGCTGTACACGGCGTCGCGCAGGCTCGAGGTGTCCGCGCCCGGCGTCCCGGCCGGGCCGACCGTGAAGACCCCGGGCTTGGCCGGGGAGATCCGGAACAGCGGCGGCAGCGCCGGCCGCGCCCGGGCGGCCGTGGACGCCGTCCGCGCCGGCGGACCCAGCAGGCCGCTGAGCAGGCCGCCCAGCCCGCCTCCGGGCGCGGCCACGATGCCCGCGGTGTTTCCCACGCCCGTGCCCGACAAGGTGATCTGCGGCGCGGGCTGAGGAGGAGGCGGCGGCGAGGCCGGGGGAGCGATCAGCGCCCGGGGAGAGCGGGAGGCGGAGTTCACGCCGCTGTAGGTGGCGAGGTCGGAGGAAGCCGGGGCCGGCGGGGTGATCGGCCCGTCGTCGGGGCTCGCGGCGGCGCGAGGCTCCAGAAGCGCGGCGATCTTGGTCTCCATCGGCCCCGCGGCCGCGGGCACCGCGGCGGGGGCGGGGCTCGGCGGCGCGGCCTGCCGCGCCGAGACACCTCCCAAAATCGAGACGACGCAGGCGATGCCCCCCACGGCGGCGAACATCTGGAACCAGCCGTCCTTCATCAGCCTTTTCTTCACGGCCGTTCCTTGGCGAGCCCCAGTACCGCGCCGCCGGTGGCGGGGTCGAGGCCCAGCGAGACGGCGCTGCGTCCGCCCGTGCGGGCCTCCTCGAGCAGCGGGTCCATGAGGCGGCGCAGGCAGCGCGTGAGCTGGCGCACCCCGTACTCCCCGAACTCGGCGTTGAGCGCGACGGCGCGCGCGAGCAGCTCGGGGGAGAGGTAGCTCACCTCGATGCCCTGCTCGCGCCACTGCTTGGCGATCTGCAGGCAGGCGATCTCGGCGATGTGCAGCGGCGCCAGCGCGTCCATCAGGATGATCTCGCTGAAGCGGGCGAGAAAGGCCTTGTCGAAGGCGGTGTCCTTCATCAGGGCGTCGCGCGCCTTCGCCTGGAACGAGGAGGCGTCGGCGTTCTTGAGCGCGCGCAGGCGCTCGGCGCCCGCGTTGCAGGTCGCGAAGAACACGCAGCCGCTGAAGTCCGCCATCTTCGAGGTGGAGCGGTCGCGCACGCGCCCGCCGTCGAGCGCCTCGAAGAGGCCGTGGAGCACCTCGGGATGGCACTTGTCGATCTCGTCGAGGAGCACGACGCGGCAGGAGTCCTCGAGCAGGGCCCCGGTCAGGGAGCCCGTCTCTGCGCCGCCCGCCGCCCCGAGCAGGCCCTGGAGGTCGTGGGGGTCCTTGAACTGGTTCATGCGCAGGATGACCGGCTCCTTCTGCGGCCACAGCGCCATCGCCGTCATCTGCGCGAGGAAGGTCTTGCCCGTGCCCGTCGGGCCGACGAGCAAAAACGAGCCGAGGCTGCGCCCGGGGCGGGCCAGTTCGAGGCCGCGCTGCACGCTGTGCACGATCAGGTCCACCGCCGGGTCCTGGCCGCGCACGTTCTCCTTGATCCAGCTGCCGTAATCGCGCAGGCGCATCTTGCGCAGGGCCTCGTGGTCGACGAGGCCCTCGCCGCGCGCGGCCGCGTCCTCCTTTTGTATGGCCCAGAAGCGGTAGATCATCCCGACCCCGGCCAGCGCGAAGATCCAGGGCAGGAGCTCGGGCGCGCGCTGCTTGACCGCGATCAGAGCGCCTCCGACGGCCACGACGGCCATCAGAATGAACAAGGGATGGGGCTGGCTTGGTTTCACTTGTAGTCGATGGTCCAACTGTCGCTTTCCCCGACGGCCATGACGCGCGAGACGATCATGCCCGCCGAGGTCTGCAGGCCGAGCGTGACGCCGCCGGTGCCGTCGCGCACGGCCGTGACGGTGATCCGGTGGGACTCGCCTTTCTTGAGCGGAATCTCGAGCGTGGCCCCGGCGTGGCTCAGGGACAAGAAGGACATGGGCACGCCGTCGATGGAGATCTGCACCACGTCGCCGTCCTGGGCGACGTCGTCGACGAGGCGCATCGAGAAGATCGAGTACCCGTCGGACCGGACGGCGGCCCGGCCCGCCGGCGTCAGGGCGGACTGCGGCGCCTGCGGCGCCGGGGAGACCAGTTCCGGCGGGACGACCGGAGCGGGCGAGGAGGCCCGGGTCTCGGGCGGCGCCGGCGCGGGAGCGTCCGGAATAGGCGCTCCGGGCGCCGCCGAAGCGGGATCCTCGGCGGGGGGCGGCGCGGAGGCCGGCGGGGCGGCGGGCTCGCCGCCGTCCGCCGTCGCGGCGGCGCCCTCGCGCACGCGCTGAGTGGCCTCGGCGCTGATGTCGGCGTCGGTGACCGTGAGGACTTTCTCCTCGGCGGCGGCGGCGACGACCGTCGGCGGCGGCGGAGGCTCCCGGAAATGCAGGGCGGTCCCCGCCAGCGCCCCCGCCGCGATCAAGGCCGCGAGGGCCAAAACGCCGCGCCCCCTCGGCTTGGGTTGGCCCGGAAGCGGGATATAGGCCTGCGCCCGTGAGGGATCGGCCCCATGAGGGGAGGAGGCGGCCTTGGGGGCGGCTTCGGCTTTCGACTTCTGCGGCTCGGGAGAGGGCTGTTCGCTCATAATGGCGTCCGGGACGCCATAGTATTGAGGAAGGGCGCAACCTTGTCAACGCCTGTTTCGACAGCTACCCCGGGGTGTTGTCCCGATTGCCTCCAGCGCCGGGCAAAGGGGATAACATCCTCCTCGTCATACCACCCCCGGCTGCTCGCGCTCAACGAGGCGCGACCGCAACCCAGTGAACATGGAGCAGTTTCGCGGAAAACAGACGCCGGCTATATCTCTCTGAACGCCTCCGAGGCGGCGCCGATGGCGATGTTGAGCTCTCGGTCGGTGTGCGCGTATGAGACGAAGGCCGCCTCCCACTGCGCCGGAGGCAGGTAGATCCCCCGCTTGAGCATGCCGTGGAAGTAGCGCCCGTAGGCGGCCTTGTCGGCCTTCATCGCCGAGTCGTAATCGGTCACCTCGCCCTCGAGGAAGAAAGGCGTGAACATCGAGCCGACCGACTGTATGCGCAAGGGGATGCCCGCGCGCAAAGACACGCGCCGCAGGCCCTCGCACATGTAGTCGGCGAGCTGGGCCATGCGCTTGTACGGCGACTCGGACACCAGCAGGTCGAGCATCGCCGTGCCGGCCGCGACCGCCACCGGGTTGCCCGAGAGCGTGCCCGCCTGGTAGGCCGGGCCCTCGGGGGAGATCACCGACATGACGTCGCGCCGCCCGCCGTAGGCGCCCATGGGCATGCCGCCGCCGATGATCTTGCCGAGCACGGTGAGGTCGGGCTTGATCTTGTAAATGGTCTGCGCGCCGCCGTAGCAGACGCGGAAACCGGTGATGACCTCGTCGAATATCAACAGGGATTTCTCGCGCTTGGTGATGCGCCGAAGTCCTTCCAAAAATCCTTTGGCCGGAAACACGACTCCCATGTTCGCGGGTATCGGCTCGACGAAGATCGCGGCGATTTTGCCTTTGTTTTTCTTGAACGCGTTCTCGACCGCCGTTAAATCATTGAACGGCAAAACGATGGTCGTCGCCGCGAAGCTCTTCGGCACGCCGGCCGAGTCGGGCACGCCCAAGGTGGTGGCGCCCGAGCCGGCGGCCACGAGCAGGCTGTCGAAGTGGCCGTGGTAGCAGCCCGCGAACTTGATGATCAGGTCGCGCTTGGTGAACGCTCTCGCCGCGCGCGCCGCGCTCATGCCCGCCTCGGTCCCCGAGCTGGTCATGCGCATGAGCTCGATCGACGGCAGGGCCTTCTTGATGCGCTCCGCCAGGTTCACCTCGGCCTGCGTCGCCGCGCCGAACGTCGAGCCGCGCGCGACCGCGTCCTGCGCCGCGCGGACGAGCTCGCGGCGGGCGTGGCCGAACATCAAGGGTCCCCAGGACAGGCAGAAGTCCACGTAGGACCGTCCGTCGTCGGCGTGGAGGTACGCGCCCGAGCCGCCGTGCACGAACAGGGGAGAGCCGCCCACCGACTTGAAGGCGCGCACGGGCGAGTTGACGCCGCCCACGAGGGACTGGCGC
The DNA here is from genome assembly GCA_036676805.1 of Elusimicrobiota bacterium. Lineage (GTDB taxonomy): Bacteria > Elusimicrobiota > Elusimicrobia > UBA1565 > UBA9628 > GWA2-66-18. Next base: position 18,978 of record JAKFCD010000027.1, on the reverse strand, counting down.
GCGCGGGCGAAGATCTTCTTCATGTCGGTCTGCTTGGGGTTCTTCTTCAGGCGAGCCATTTGGCGGCCTCCAGGGCGTAGTAGGTCAGGATGAAGTCGGCGCCGGCGCGCTTAATGCAGGTCAGGGACTCGAGGGCCATCTTCTTCTCGTCGATCCAGCCGTTGGCGGCCGCAGCCTTGATCATCGCGAACTCCCCCGACACCTGATAGGCCGAGGTGGGCAGCCCGAAGCGGGTCTTCACCGCCTTGAGCACGTCGAGGTAGGGCAAGGCGGGCTTGACCATCAGCATGTCCGCCCCCTCCTCGACGTCGAGCGCCACCTCGCGCATCGCCTCGTCGAAGTTGGCCGGGTCCATCTGATAGCCGGAGCGGTCGCCGAAGCTGGGCGGGGACTCCGCGGCCTCGCGGAAGGGGCCGTAGTAGGCGCTCGCGTACTTGGCGGCGTAGGCGAGTATGGGCGTGTCGCCGAAGCCGCGAGCATCGAGCGACTTGCGGATCGCCCCGACCTGGCCGTCCATCATGCCCGAGGGTGCGATCACGTCGAAGCCGGCCTTGGCCTGCGAGGCGGCGGTCTTGGCCGCGAGGACCAAGGTCGGGTCGTTGAGCACCTTGCCGCCCTTGACGATGCCGCAGTGGCCGTGGTCGGTGTATTCGCAGAAGCACAGGTCGGCGATCATCAGCAGGTTGGGGTGCTTGTCCTTGATGGCCTTGACCGCGTTCTGCACGATGCCGTTGTCGGCGTAGGCGCCGGAGGCCTTGGCGTCCTTCTTGTCGGGGATGCCGAAGAGGATCAGGCCCGGGATGCCCTCGCGCACGGCGGCGTCGGCGGCCTTGACCGCCATGTCGACCGAGTACTGGTAGTGTCCCGGCATCGACGAGATCGGGCGCTTCTCCCCCCTGCCCGGGCGGATGAACAGCGGGAGGACGAAGTCCTTGGGGGTCAGCTGGGTCTCGCGGACCAAGGCGCGAAGCGACGGGGTGGCGCGCAGGCGGCGCGGACGCGTGATAGGGAAGCTCATAGGCCGCATTTTACATCATGTCGGCGCTTTCACGACTTGACCGAGGCAACCTCAAAATTTCGGCCGCCATGGTCAGGCCCGGCCCACCGACGCAAGCTATGGCGCGAGTTTGTCGCGAGTTTTGTCGCGAGTTTGTCGCAAGTTCAGAGGCTCTTCCCGAGACGGTAGCGCAGCCGATTGGTGGAACCCTCCGCGACTAGCAGTCCCGCGATGACAAGTCCCTTGAGCTCTCGCTGGAGAGTCCGACGCGTGACCCCTTTGCACAAGGCCGCGAACTCCTGGATCGTCATGGCGTCATGTTCCATGACATGTCGGAGTGCCCGCTTCTGGCGGTCGCTGAAGTCATGCTTACGCGCGAGCAGGTCGAGCCGGATTACCCTCTCACCGCGCTCTTGGACCTCGCGCATCTGCGTCGCCAACCCATCCGTGAAGTATTCGAGCCAGCCCGTCAGGTCCATACCGCGCTCTCGCACTTCCTGAATGGCCCTGTAGAAGCTGGCGCGGTCGCGGTCGTAGAATTCACTGATCGTGAACAGGCGCTTGAAGTCGTAGCCCTTTCGATAGAGGCAGAGCGTCGAAAGGAGCCGAGAGGTCCGGCCGTTCCCGTCGCTGAACGGATGGACGTGGACGAGATGGAACTGAGCGATGCCGGATTCGAGGACCGGGTTTATGCCGTGCTCGGTGCGAAGCCAGGCCACGAGCTCCGCCATCAGGCCGGGCACTTCGGCGGCGGGCGGGGGCGTGTAGATGACCTTGCCCGTCTTCGAGTTCACGACGTAGTTTGGGCCCCTTCGGTACTCACCGGGCAAAGCCTTATCGCCACGAACATCTTTGACGAGACGCTTATGGATTTCGCGGACTAAGGCTTCGGTAATTTCCTCGCCGCTTCCCAGATATTCGGTCACAAGATCGAAGGCCGAACGATAGTTCAGCAGCTCGTGCGTGTCGTCGGGGTCCGCACCAAAAACCTTCTTGCCAGCAAGAAGTTTCTCTGACTGCTCCAAAGTGAGATGCGTCCCCTCGATATGGGTGGTGTGATGCGCTTCGAGAATCAAAGCGCGGTTCTGCATCTCCGAAATCCAGTCTTCGGAGAGCTTGGCCGCATCCAGGAAGCCGCGCGCGCGCTCGATCTTAGTCAGACCGGCCGCGATGGCGTTAGTGATCGTGAATTTTGGAGAGAAGGTCATCGTTCTTGACTACGCCGCCGCTTCACAATGGCATCCAGTCGAGGTCTGTCGGGCCATCCTTCCACTTGCTGTACCGAAGGCCTGGAAGAGGCGATCTAAGTATATCTGGGCCTGACCTTTTTCATCGCCAGAGATGTCCTTCTTCGTCCAAGCCACGAAATCTGTCAGCCTGGCTTCCCGAGAATTCGACGATTTTGGCGGCGAAGTTTTGGCACTCATGATGGAGTCATATTATCGCACATAGCGTTGCCAGACTAGGCCCTGCTTCTCATGGAGCCGGGAATTGCGGCGACTTGACCGAAGCGGGGGCCAAAGGGCCCAATTTTGGGCAGACTTATGCGCCCGCGAGGGCGCTGATTGGCCCTATTCAGCCCTCCGGGGCCGGGGCTACAATCAGTTCAGATGGGTTTCCTTAAAAGATGCTCGGCCGCGATCACCTCGGCCTCCGTACTCCTCGCAATCCCGGGGCCGGCCTGCTATGAGGCCGCGGCACAAACCGTCGGCGCGGCGAGCCGGGCGGGCGAGGCGGCGGTCCCGGGCCTGAGAATCATGCCGGCGCTGGGAACGCCGACGGGAGCGCCTTCGCTCGCGCCGCTGAGCGCCCCGACGCTCGGTCTTCCGGCCGCGGCGGTTCCCGCGCCCGTTCCCGTCGCGGCGGCGCGGCCGGCGACCATCGCCCCCCTCCCGGCCTCGCCCGTCGCGGCGCTGCAGAGAGCGCTGGCCCCGGCGCCGGCGGCGGACATGCCCGGACGCCTGGACGCGCTTTACACGGGAGGCGAGGCCAAGGCGGCCGCCGACTCCGGGGCCGCCGCCGGTGTTCCGGGCGCTGACGGCCCCAGCGGCCTGGACCAGTCCTCGCGGCGCTTCTTCGAGGACGCCGCGCGGGGAACTTGGCGCGGATTCTTCGAGAAGCACGTCAGCGAGCACGGCCTGCCCTACGACAACGCCCAGTGGCTCGAGACTCACGACCCCGGGGAGAAGAGCAACCCCGGCCTGCAGACCATGCCCGACGGCACCATCCTCTACGCGCCGACCTCGCCGACCAATATCGGCTACTACCTCACGGCGGTCGCGGCGGCGAAGTCCTTCGGCTGGATCTCCGAGGGAGAAGCCCTCGCCCGAGTACGCAAGACCTTGAAGACGCTCGGCCGCCTGGAGAAATGGCACGGGCACCTCTACAACTTCTACGACGCGCGCACCTTGGCGGCCACGAGCCGCTTCGTCTCGACCGTCGACTCGGGCAACCTGGCCGCGGGGCTGATCGCCGTCGGCAATATCCTGCCCGAGATCCAAGCTCAAGCCCGAGAGCTCTCCGACGCGATGGACTTCGCCCCGCTCTACGACGAGGAGAAGGGCCTCCTGCGCGTGGGCTACGACGCGCTCAACAAGGCGCCGGACGCGAACCATTATGGCGACTACATGTCCGAGGCGAGGATCGCTTATCTCGTCGCCATCGGCCAAGGAAGCGTGCCGGCGTCGGCGTGGTCGCGCCTGGACCAAGGCGGAAGCCTCGACGGCGGCGCCATGGATCACCTGGCCTCCCTCGCCTTCCTCAAGGAGCCCGGCCTCGAGAAGGCCGTCGCCGCGCAGGCGAAAGACGCCGAGACGCTCGGCGGCGTGACGGTGTGGGGCAAGTCCGAGTCGGCCTACCTGGAGAAGGACGCGGCCGGGCGCTGGCGCCACCGCTACGGGCGCTTCGGCGCGGCCGCGCTCGCGGCCGGGAAGTACGGCGCCCGCCCCATCGCCCGCCTGCTGGCGGACCTCCGGGCGAAGCCCGCGACGGCCAAAGGCGCCAAGCTGCGCTTTACGGGAGTGCAGGGCCGCGACGTCTACAACCCCGCGGCGCCCTTCCAGACGACGTTTCGCGGCAAAAAAGTCACCGTCATGGCGGCCCGGGTCGAGGCCCGCGACAGCGAGTCCTCCGAGGCCGTGTTCTTCGAGAAGCGCCTGGGCCGCTGGCGCCCGCTGGCGGGCGCGCAGGTGTTCAAGCTCCAGGACCCCTTCGTGACGACCATCGACGGCGAGCTCGTCTTCGGCGGCGTGGAGACCTTCCCCAAGGACGGCGGCCTCGGCTATCGCACGGTGTTCTATCGCGGCGAAAGCCTCTCGTCGCTCCGGCGCTTCGCGCAAGGACCCGACGGCATGAAGGACATACGGCTGGCCAAGCTGCCCGGCGGAAAGATCCTCGTCGTGACCCGCCCCCAGGGCGCGGTCGGCGGTCGCGGCATGATCGCCACGACCGTGATCGACCGCCTCGAGGACCTCGGGCCCGCCGCCGTCGCGCGGGCGAAGGTCCACGGCGACCTGTTCGCCGACGAGGAGTGGGGCGGCGCCAACGAGCTGCATATTCTGGACAACGGTCTCGTCGGCGTCCTGGGCCACGTCGCCCGGTTCGACGCGGAGGGCAAACGCCATTACTATCCGATGGCCTTCGCCCTCGACCCGGTCACGGGACGGCGGACGCCGATGAAGATCCTGCTCGAGCGGGGTGAGCTCACCCCGGGCGCCTCCAAGCGTCCCGACCTCGAGGACGTCCTGTTCAGCGGCGGCCTCGTTCGCGGCAAGGACGGGCGGGCGGTCCTTTACGTGGGCGCGGGCGACGCCGAGGTCCACCGCGTCGAGCTCGCCGATCCCTTCGACGGGCTCGAGCCCGTCGGCGGCGCGCGGCGCGAGACCGTCGTGAGCCCTCACGTCAGCTTTCTCGCCCTCGGCGTTCCCGGCGTGGACGCCGGGGCGGTGGCGCGCAACCTGCGCGCGCTCGAGAGCCTGGGGCTGCGCGGGCGCGGCGGGGCGTTCCTCGACGCGGCGCAGAAGGACGAGGCGACCGGGAGGGCGCTGCCGGTGGCGCAGGTGTTCGCCAATCATCAGGGGATGTCGTTGGCGGCGTTGGCGAATTATTTGAAGGGCGGATTGATTCAGAAAGCGTTTATGGGAGACGAACGGATCAGAAAGGCGCTGGGGCTGATTGACGGAAAGACATTACCTAACGGCGAACGGAAGGGTACTCCCTCAAGAACAATCGACGGCATTGACGGAGTGCCGCAGGCCCACTTCTTCGGGACCGGCAATTTATTTTCCGCCATAACGAACCTCGGCTCCGGATTCTTGAAGGTCACCGGCGAAGTGGTGCGGCATGTCAACGATTACCTCGTTAATGCCTTCCGTCCCGACCCCGTCGAACAGGAGGCTTGGGGACAGTTCGTTTATATCTCCGAGGACGATTCGACTTGGTCGACGACGTATCAGCCCACGCGCAGCGCCGAGCCCGAGAAGCTCAAGGCGGAGTTCTGGCCCGGCGGGGCGACCTTGGGCAACTCCCAGCGCGGCGTGAAGTCGACGACGCGAATCTGGGCGGACGCGAGCGTGCAGGTGCAGGAGGTCACGCTCACCAATGAGTCCAAGGAGACGCGGGCCTTGGCGCTGACAAGCTTCTCGGACATGGCCCTTCAGCACGGCGGCGCGTACTGGGCGCACCCCGCCTACCAGAAGATCTTCATCGAGACCAAGTACGACGCGGCCGCGGAGGCGATCTACGGCCTGCGCCGCGGCCACGCGCCGGGGGAGACCTGGCCGGTGGCGTTCTACTTCTCCGACGCGCCCGCCGGGCCCGGCGCTTCTTTCGAGACCTCGCGCGAGGCGTTTTTGGGCAAGGGCGGCGCCCGCGCCCCCGACGCGCTCTCCGGCGGCAAGCTCACGGGCATGACGGGCGGGGTGCTCGAGCCCGCGGCCATACTCCAGCGCGGCGTAACGCTCGAGCCGGGAGAGAGCAAGACGGTGAGGTTCTTCACGGGCCTGGCGAACGACGAGGCGGCGGCGCGGGAGACGATCGCGAAGTACCGGAAGCTCGCGGCGCGCGACCTCGAGGGCTCCCGCCGGGAGGCGGTGAAGGCGGCCGAGAACGACATCCTCGCGGCCGGCATCGCGCCGAAGAACCGCGCGAAGTGGGCCGCGGTCCGCTCCCAGCTCCTCTATCCTCTATCGCGGAACGTTTCCCAAGAGAGCGCGCCGCGCGGCGGCCGGCCTTCGGTCGCCTGGCGCGTCACCTCGGAGAGGGATATCCCCGACGCGCTCGAGCTGATCTCCCTGCAGCCGTCGTGGCGCGAGAAAGGCCCCGGCGCCGACCTGGTCTTCCTGCTCGACATCGAGGACCCGCTCGAGAAGGCCGAGGCCAGGATCGCGCTCGAGGCGGCGGCGATGCGCGTCCTGCCGGGCTGGAACGTGACGCGCCTCGACGGCGTGAGCGTGCTCGACGCCGCGGCGATGTCCGCGGCGCAGCGCGAGGGCCTGGAGAGCAAGGCGGCGGTGATTATAGGCGCGGCGCCCGCGCGGCCGAACGCCGTGAACGCTCCCCGCCGCGAGGAGGCGTCGAAGCGGGCGCCGGGGACCGGGCCGCTGTTCGAGTTCGATGCCGTCAACAACGAGGTCGTGATCTCCCGCCCACGGGACGTTCCCGGGGTCTGGTCGCACGTGCTCGCCAACGGCTACGGCACGCTCAAGGACGGCGAGGTCCCCGCGGACGGCGGGCCGCAGTACGCGCTCCTGCTCACGCAGAACGGCGGCGGCTTCGCGGCGCGCTGGGACGCGCAGGGCAACCGCACGACGGGTTTTACCGCCGATCCGAGCGTCGACGCCCCCTCGCTGGCGTTTCATCTGCGCGATCTGGAGACGGGCAAGCACTTCTCGCTCACCCCGGGCGCCGACGCCGCGGGCGGGGCCGAGCACAAGGTCCGCTTCGGCCAGGAAGGCTACGCCGTCTTCGAGGCGGCGCAAAAGGAAGCGGGCCTGAAGGCCTCGCTGACCGCCTTCGTGCCGCCGGACTCCCCCGTCGCCTATCTCGTCGTCGACGTCGAGAACTTAAATGACGGCCCCCGCCGCCTCGACCTGACCGGCCTCGTGGACTTAGCGCTGGGCGAGGGGCCCAAGCAAAGCAACCGCGCCGTCATCGTCTCGCGCGACGGCGCGACGGGCGCCTTGCTCGCGCGCAATCCCGACGGCAAGTTCCCCGGCGCCTCCGCCTTCTTCGCGGCCGTGCAGGGCCGAGCCTCCTCTTTCGGCACGGACCGCGCCTCCTTGCTGGGCCTCGGCGGCGACCTAAGCAACGCCGCGGCGATGACGCGGCCGGAGCTGCCGGGCGATTCGGCGAGCTCGGGCAATCCCATGGCGGCCCTGCGCCTTCCCATCCTCGACCTGGCCAAGAAGGGCGACGTTAAGCGCGTGGTCCTCGTGCTCGGCCAGGGCAAGGACCGCGCCGAGGCGCTCGAGCTGGTGGCGAGCTTCCGAAAGGCGGGGCCGGGCGGCGTCGACGCGGCGCTCGCGCAGACCCGCGACGCGTGGAGGAAGACGCGCGCGGCCATGCAGGTCTTAAGCCCCGCCGCCGGGATGGACCCGCTCGTCAACGGCTGGCTGCCGCGCCAGGCGCTCAAGTCGCGCATGGACGCCCGCTCCGGCTACCATCAGGCCAGCGGCGCCTTCGGCGGCCGCGACCAGGTCCAGGACAGCCTCATCGGCCTGCACCTCGACCCGCTCATCACGCGCAACCAGATCCGCCTCGTGGCCCGCCGCCAGTTCCGCGAGGGCGACATCCAGCATTGGTGGTTCCAGTTCCGCGGCGCGGAAAGCGGCTTCGGCGTGCGGACCAAATTCAGCGATGACCTCCTTTGGATGCCCTACGCGCTGGCGCAGTACCTCGACGCGACCGGCGACGAGACCCTCCTGAGCGAGCGGGAGCCCTACCTGATGGGCCGCGAGCTGGGCGAGCACGAGCGCGACCGCGGCTCCGTGCCGAAGGCCTCCCCCGAGACCGGCACCGTCTACGAGCACGCGACGCGCGCCATCGACCGCTCGCTGTCGAAGATGGGCGCGCACGGCCTGCCGCTGATGGGCACCGGCGACTGGAACGACGGGATGGGCGACGTCGGCGCCGAGGGCAAGGGCGAGAGCGTCTGGCTCGCCTTCTTCCTCTACGACGTCCTTCAGCGCTTCGCGCCGGTCGCCGAGAAGCAGGGCGATCTCGCGCGCGCCGAGCTGTACCGCGCGCGCGCGGCGGAACTCAAGTCCGCGATCGCCAAGCACGCCTGGGACGGACAGTGGTGGCTGCGCGCCTACTACGACGACGGCGGAACGCTTGGCAGCGTTGCTGATAGTCAATGGATGATCGACAGCCTTCCCCAGGCCTGGGCCGTGATCTCCGGCGCGGGAGAAGACTCGCGCGACGCCCAGGGCCTGGAGTCGGCGTGGCGCTACCTCGTCGATGAGAAGAACGGCATCATCCGCCTCGGCACGCCGTTTTACGCCGAGCCGCCGGCGAAGGGAAAAAATCACCCGGGCTCGCTCGCCGGCTATCCCCCCGGGCGCCGCGAGCACGGCTCCTACACCCACGCCGCCATCTGGCTCGCCATCGCCTTCGCGATGAAGGGCGACGGCGACCGCGCCTTCGAGCTGCTGGCCATGCTCAACCCGATGGTCCGCACCATGACGCCCGAGCGCCTGGCGCAGTACCAGCAGGAGCCTTACGCCGTGGCCGCCGACCGCAACGCCGACGAGCCCTTCCTCGGCCGCGCCGGCTGGACCCAGTACACGGGCTCCGCGGGCTGGCTGTTCCGCGCCTACGTCGAGCGCATACTCGGCCTGCGCTTCAAGGACGGCGGCCTGCTCATCGACCCGGCGATCCCGAGCGCCTGGGACGGCTACACGGCCCAGAAGACGCTCAAGCGCCCGGTCCCCCAGGGCGCGGGCATGGGCCTGCGCGAGGCGCGCTACGCGATCACGGTGCGCAATCCCGACCACGTCTCCACGGGCGTCAGGTCGATCCGCGTCGACAATGAATTGTTGCCGTTCGGCACCAACGTCGTTCCGTTTCTCGACGACGGGAAACTCCACCAGATCGAGGTCGTCCTCGGCGGGACCGCCGCCGCGCCGCGCCGGTCCGCCTCCGGCCGCGACGTCGTCAAGGACAACCGGGTACGAGCGTTCCTGCGCGGGACCGTGCCCCGCGCGCTGACGAGCGCCGTGCAATTCCTGTCCCAGACCAAGGCGTCCGTTACCGCCCGCGCCCTCACGCTGTACGACCGCGGCTACGCCGCCGCGCGCTCGGCGCTGAAGTTTCCCTACTGGCTCGAGCTGTATCCGGCCTGGGTCCGCGCCGCCTACGCCCTTGCCCCGCCGCTCACCGAGCGCGGCCTGCGCGCGGGGCTGTCCTTCCTCCAGCGGCGCCAGGCCGCGAACGTCTCCCAAGAGGACAAGGACTATCTCCTCGAGGTCTTGAAGAAGACCTGGCGCTACTACGACGACTACGCCGTCGCGGAGTACGGCCATCTCATCCCCGACCACGTCGACGCGGCCGGCACGAACGTTCCCGACGCCAAGGAAGGCCGCGAGCCCGGCCGTAACGGCGACGTCGTCTACGCCCCCACCTCGCCGACCAATATCGGCTACGGCCTGATCGCGACGGCCGTCGCGGCCCGCTTCGGACTCATCACGCGCGAGCAGGCCGTCGAGCGCCTGGGCGCGGCGCTCAAGACCGTGGAGTCGTACCCCAAGTTCAACGGCCTCCTCTACAACTTCCACCACGCGCGCACCACGGTCGCCACCTCCCGCTTCGTCTCCACCGTCGACAACGGCAACCTGGCCGCGGCTTTGACCACCGTCGCCGCCCTGTACCCGGAGGTCGGCGCCTCGGCGCGCGGCCTGCGCGACGCGATGGATTTCTCCTTGCTCTACGACCCCGCCAAGAAGCTCATGCACATCGGCTACTCCCCCGACACGCGCGAGCTGACCTCCTCCTACTACGACATGCGCGTCAGCGAGGCGCGCACCGCCTATCAGGAAGCCATCGCCAAGGGCGACATCCCGGCCGAAGCCTGGTTCGCCCTGCGCCACGACGTCGTGCGCACCCCCGCCGGGACGTCCTTCGCGAACTACGGCGGCACGGCGATGGAGTTCAGCACGCCGCTGGGGCATCTCAACGAGGCGGAGTTGGCCCCGCACTCCTGGGGCCTCGTCCTGCGCCGCTTCTTCAAGAACCAGATCAGTCTCTCGCGCCGCTGGGGCCTTCCGTTCTGGGGCCTCTCCGAGTCGGGACGCCTCGAGGCGAACGACGACGGCGAGCCCTGGTTCGGCTACAAGACCCACGGCGATCCCGAGCTCTCGCAGGGGCATTACCGCCACGGCCGGCCGGACAAGGACGTCGTAACACCCTACGCCTCGGTGATGGGACTCTCCTCCGGCGCCTCTCCCTCCGACGTGGTCAAGAACCTGCGCGCGCTCGAGGCGAAGGGCGGCGCCGGTCCTTACGGCTTCTGGGAGGCGATGGCGGTCGCCCCCGACGGCGCCGTCACCCCCGTCAAGCAGACGATGGCGCACCATCAGGGCATGATCCTGCTCGCCATCGCCAACACCTTGACCGGCGGCGAGTTCAGCAAGGCGTACACGAGCGACGAGCGGATCAAGAGCAAAATACTGCCGCTGATCCAGGAGCTCATGCCCGAGGCCGGCGCGCCCGCCGCGGCGGCCGAGGTCGCAGCACCCAGGTCCCGCCACCTGGGCCTCGGCAACAAGACCTACGGCGCCGTCGTCCGCGAGGACGGCTCCATGCTGTCCCGAGGCCGGGGGCCGCTCGAGGCGGCCTTGTCCCGCCGCGTGATCGTCCGCGTCACGGACACCCGAAGCGGCGAGTCCTGGCCCGCCGGCCCCGACGCCGAAGCCGCCTACCGGCCCGGCGTGGTGGCGCTTCGCTCCGAGCACGACGGCATCCGCGTCAGCGGCGCGCTGTCCGTCGACGCCGAGTACCCCGTCGAGATCTTGGAGCTGACGGTGACCAATCTGGGCTCCACGCAAAGGGCACTTAGCCTAAACAACGATTTTAAGATGACCAGCCCTCGCGGCGCCCGCCGCCCGGCCGTCTTCCGCGGCGGCGACGCGCCCGACCTCGTCCTGAAGCCCGGCGAGACGCGCACGGTCCGCCTCGTCACCGGCCTCGCCTCCGACGCGGCCGTCGCCCGCCGCCTGCGCCTGCGCTTCGAGGCCCGCCCCGCGGCCGGCCTCTCCCGCTCCGCCGCCGCGCTCGCCGCCGGTCGCCTGATCCGCTACACGGGCGAGATGACCGCGGCGAGCTACGCCAAATGGGAGCCGACGCTCGCCGGCCTGTTCGCCGCGCCCGCCGGGAAGCGCGAGCTCGTCTTCACGGTGTCCGCCCCCGAGGACGTTCCCGCCGCCCTCGAGTTGATCCAGCTCTCGACCTTATGGCGCGAACAGGGCGCCTTGTCCCGGCTCAAGATCGTCATCGAGCTCAAAGACGCGGCCGGGCGAGCGCGCGCCGGGACGTTATTGCGCGGCGCCGCCACTCGTATCCTGCCGGGCTGGAACGCGACGCCCCTCGACGGCGTCGAAGTCCTCGACTAGGACAAGCCGCTGGGCGCTTCACGGCGTCCCGCAATCGATCCGTTATTTCTTCAAATTGCGCCGCCGGCGAATAGCCGCGAATCCGCTTCTCGGCATCAGATACCCCGAAGAGGTTGATGATGGCGGAGGCTCGGCGCGTCCGCAGGCGGAGCCAAGAAATCTTCCAGCGTGCGCGTGCTGGAGAAGGCCGGCCTCGTCCGGGAGGCGCATCTGCGCCGCTACCTCGTTCATCGCGGGGAAACGCGGGACAGGTTCGTGTACGCCAAGATCCGGGAGTAGCGAGCGGCGACTGTTTCCGGAAACAGTCGACTGAACAAATGAGAAGCGGGCCCGCTCGTCGCGGGCCCGCTTCATTTATTGAATCAGGGACGGCCTGTACCCCGGATTCTGTCCGCCCTTGCGGGCTCGAGGACCATTTCTCTATGCGGCTACCGGGCGGCCGTGGCCCGCTTGCGCAAGCCCTGACGCGAGCAGCGTCCTCCGCCCAACTGCCTTGCTCCCGACGGGGTTTACCTATGCGGGGCGCCTCGCGGCTCCCCCGGTGGGCTCTTACCCCACCTTTTCACCCTTACCCCCACGTTGAGGGCGGTAGTTTTCTGTGGTACTTTCCGTCGACGGGGATTCTGGTCCCCGCCTCCCCGCCTTTCGACGGGCGTCGCGCTCATCGGAGTCCGGAAGTTCCTCCAAGCCTCGCGGCTCAGCGGCCCTCCGGCCGTCCCTGAAATTTTTCTATTGAACCGCGGCCGTCGGAACGAGCAGCTCGGGCTTGTAGAGGATGCGCTGGCAGCTCTCGCACGTGACCAGGCTCTTGAGCTTGGAGATCTCGAGGATTAGCCCCGGCGTGAGGTTGATCTGGCACGAGCCGCAGTGGCCGGCGACGACGGGCACGACGGCGTCGGGCTTGCCGCGGCCGCGGATGTGGTTGTAGACCTTCATCTCGGAGGGCGACACCGCGGCGGCGGCGGCGTCCCGGCCGACCTTCTCGGTCTCGAAGCGTCCCTTCGCGTGCGACATCTCCGCCTCGAGCTTGGCCAGGTCCGTCTTCGAAAAATCCTCGGTCTTCTTGAACTCGGCGGCCGCGGCCTTCTCCTCGGCCTTGGCCTTGTCGAGGTCCTCCATGATCTGCAGAATCTCGGTCTCGATGTCGCCGGCGGCGGCCTTCTCGGCCTCGATCTCGGCCTGCATCGTCTTGTACGCCTCGTTGGATTTGAGATCGTTGAGCTGGGCGGTGTGCTTGCGCGCGGCCTCTTCCTTGGCGGCGACGTCGAGCTCCTTGGTCTTCTTCTTCTTCTCGAGTTCGACTATCCTCGCCTTCGCCTCGTTCATGTGCCGCTTCTCGTTCTCGAGATCGGTTTGAAGCGCGGCGATGCGCGGAGGCACCGCGTCGATTTCTTTCTGAATGGCGTCGAGGATGTTGTCCTTGAGCTGGAGGGCGACCAGGGCTTGGAAGGCTTCTTTGGTCAGTGCCATAGGGGCTGGGACCAGTATAGGATATTTCGCCCCTCTGGCTGAAATGGTGCGATCGGACGTGCAGGAGGATACGCCATGAAAACCGCCTCGGCGCTCCTTGCGCTTCTCCTCGCTTCGCCTCCGGCGGCCCCGGCCGCCGGCATCATGGAGGCCGCGGCCGCCGCGCCTCCCGCGGTCTCGATCTCGACGGAGCCCTTCACCGCCCCCGTGATCGTCACCGCGCCGCGCGTATCGGAAAAAGACGTTCTGGAGACGGCCCGCACCGCGGGCGCGGGCACCGCCGTCGCCGGCGGAGGCCTCATGACCTACGCCATCCTCTTCCCCGCCGCCGGTCCCTTCGGCGTGGGCGCCGGCTTGATCTACCTCGGCGTCATGACCGCATACCTCTCCCACCGGCGCCTGAAGGGGAAGGAGGATTTCAACTGGAGCGCCCTCCCTCCGCCGCCGAAAACGGCCGAGGCGCCCTGAGATCTAGGGGCCGAGGACGACGGCGGCTGCGGGAAGCGGCGCGAACGAAAGCGAGGGCGCCGCGCTCAAAATTAAAACGGGAACCCGGGACAGCGGCGCGGACGCGGGCGGGACCGCCGGAATCGAAAAGCTCGCCGGCGGCGCGACCGGCCGAAAAACGGCGCCGCCCGGGTATAATTAACCATGACCGACAAAGGAAAGCCTCACTCGGCGGAATACTTCGGCGAGCAGCGCGATTTCTGGTGGAACCCTGATTTCATGGCGCTGATGGCCGAGCGCTGGAGGCTGTCCGAAGCCCGCTCGATATTGGACGCGGGCTGCGGGATCGGCCATTGGGGGCGGGTGCTGGCCCCGTTCCTTTCTCCCGAGGCCGCGCTCACGGGCATCGACCGCGAGCACGAGTGGGTCCGCAAGGCGGCCGCGATCGCCGAGGCGAAAGGCCTGCGCCGCTTCAGCTACCGGCAGGGCGACGCGAACGCATTGCCGTTCGACGACGCGCAGTTCGACCTGGTGACGTGCCAAACGCTTCTGATCCACGTCCCCGACCCGCGCGCGACCCTGCGGGAGTTCAAGCGCGTCTTGAAGCCCGGAGGACTGCTGGCCTTGAGCGAGCCGAACAACCTGGCGGGGTCGCTGGTGCGCGACAGCGAGAACTTCGACGGGGACATCGACGCGCTCACGGCCGCCGTCCGCCTGCAGGCGCTGTGCGAGCGCGGCAAGGCGGCCCTGGGCCTGGGAAACAACTCGGTCGGCGACCTGCTCCCCGGCCTGCTTCATGAGGCCGGCCTCGAGGATCTTCAGGTGTATCTTTCCGACAGGGCGACGCTCACTCTCCCGAACCGATCCACGCCCGCCCAGGCCGCCGGGCTGGCGCAGACCGAGGATTGGCTCGCGCGGGACTTTTGGATCTGGGAAAGGGCCGAGACCGAATCCTACTTCCGGGCGGGCGGCGGCGCGCCCGCGGAGTTCCTGAAGCTGTGGGCCAACGCCATGGATTACGGCCGCAGAAGCTTCCAGGCCGCGAAGGAGCAGCGCCTGAGCGCGGTTCAAGCGGGCCTTCAGTATCTGATCTCCGGACGCAAGCCCGCGTGAGGATCGGCATCGGGCTCGGCACCGGCGAGGATCCCGCCAAGGCGGCGCGCGACGCCGTGCGCGAGGCGAGGAGGGCGGTGCCGCGGCCCTCGCTCGCGCTCGTCTTCGCGGGCGTGAAGCTCGACCAGCGGAAGATCCACGCCGCGCTGTGCCGGGTCCTCGATCCCGCGATTCTGATCGGCGGCTCCTCCTACGCCGAGATCACGCCGGCCGGGGTCAGCAAGAACTCCGTCGCGGTGCTGCTGCTCGACTACCCCGAGGCGCGCTTCGCCTTCGCGGGTTCCCGCATCGGCGGGGATCCGGCTGCGGCGGGCGAGCGAATGGCGGACGCCCTGGGCCCGCCGCCGGACCGCTGCCAGGTGGGCCTCGTCCTCTCGGGCGTCAGCGACGGCCGCGACGACCGCCTGCTGCGCGCCCTGCACGCGCGGCTTCCGGGCGCCCCTTTCTTCGGGGGCGTGCCCTCCGGGGATCACGACGCGGGGATGCAGAGCCCGCGGTTCTCGAAAGGCTGGCAGTACGTCGGCTCGAGGCTCGAGAACGAGGCCGCGAGCCTGACGATGATCGACCTGCCCTCGGAAGTCGGCCTGGGCTTCGGCTTCGAGCACGGCTGGTCGCCCGTCGGTCCCCTGGCGCGCGTGACCAAGGCCGACGGCGCCCGCGTCCTGGCGATCGACGGCATTCCCGCGATCGACTACTACCGGCAGTTCTTCGGCGCCGACGCCTCGCGCGAGGTGATGCTCCGCTCCATTCAACGCTTCGGTTTCGCGCTGCACCTCGAGGGGGAGCACGCGGGCAAGACCTTGATGAAGCTCCCCGTGCGCATCGATTTCGAGAAGGGCTGGATCGAGTACTATCCGCCCGAGGACCTGCGGGGCCGTCGCGTCCAGCTCATCGCCGCGAGCCGCAAGGGCCTCATCGAGGGCGCGCGCGAGGCCGCGCGCCGCGCGCTCGAGGCGCTCAAGGGGCGCAAGCCCTCCCTCGTGCTCGCCGTCTCCTGCTGCACGCGCTCCTCCTGGCTCAACAGCCGCATCGACCTCGAGATGGACGCCGCTAGAGAGGTCTTCGGCCGGAGCACGCCGTTCTTCGGCTTCTATTCGGGCGGCGAGCTGCTGCCGTTCCTGAGCGGCTTCGAGGAGGCCGCCGACGCCTCGCTGCCGTTCGGCGGCTCGTACTATCACACGACGACGGTCGGCTTCATGGCCCTGGCGGCGCCGGGCCGCGCGAAGGTCTCGTTTCCGCGCGACCTTCCCGCCGCGTGCCGCGCCGCCTCGACTCCCGAGGCGATGCTCGCGCGCAGCGAGACGGCCATCGACGACACCGAGTCCTTCATGGCCAACCTGAGCCGCAAGAGCGTGTCGGACGCGGCCAAGCTGCGTCTGCAGACCGAGGTCATCCGCCGCTATACGCCGCACAACGTCTGGAGCGCCGTCGGCGCGCGCGCGGCCAAGGGCGTCTACGAGCTGCCCGACGCCGCCTTCGAGGGCGCCTTCCTGTTCATGGACGTGAAGGGCTTCACGTCCTTCTCCGAGAAGCACGCGCCGCGCGAGGTCGTCGCCGCGCTCAACGAGATCCTGGGCCCCGCCGCCGACCTCATCCACGCCCACGGAGGCTTCGTGGACAAGTTCGTGGGCGACTGCATCTTCGCCGCGTTCCGCGCGCCGGAGAAGGCCGTCGAGGCCGCGCGCGCCGTCCTGGCCCTCGTCGCGGGCCTGGCGGCGGCGGGAGGGCCCTTCGAGGTGCGCGTCGGCATCAACGCCGGACGCGCCGTGCGCGCCAACGTCGGCTCGGGCGACCGCCGCGAGTACACCTATATCGGCGACGCGGTGAACCTCGCCCAGCGCCTGGAATCGAACGCGGCGCCGGGCGCCATGCTCGTCTCGGCGTCGGTGTACGCGCGCGTGAAGAAGAAGTGGCCCTGCACCGCGCGCAGGCGGATCCGGGTGAAGGGCAAGAAGAGGCTCGTCACGGTCTACGAGCTCCGGCCCGGAAAAAAGCCCCGGAGGCCTGAATAGGCTTCCGGGGCGTTCTCGAGTCCAGATCTGGTGGGCAGTACAGGATTTGAACCTGTGACCCTTGTCGTGTGAGGACAATGCTCTACCGCTGAGCTAACTGCCCGTCGGGGATCGGCGCCGACCGACGAACATTATAGCACGTCTAGAAGGACGCGAACCAGTCGTAGATGCGCGAGGGAATCTCCGAGATGTAGTCGCGGGTCTCCTTCGGGGCGACGCGGTCGAGGGCCGCCGCGCCGTGCTTGCGCACGACGCGCCGGACGTTGCCGATGCCCCAGTTGTAGGAGGCCAGGATCATCTTAAGCTTGTCGGCGGGGACCTTGGACATGTCGGACAGGTCCTGGCCCATCTTGAAGAAGGAGTTCGCGATCCAGTCGATGTACTTCGTGCCGGCCTTGATGTTGGCGGACACGTCGTAGAGGCTGCCGCGCACGCCCATGTCGGCGGCGGTCTCCGGCAGGAGCTGCATCAGCCCCGTGGCGCCGGAGCCCGAGTTGCGGGCGTTCCGGCGGAAGTTGGACTCCTGGCTGATCACGGAGAGGACGATCATCGGGTCGACGTTCTGGCGGCGGCCCTCGGCGATCGCGGTATCGACGATCTGGGCGCTCACGCCCTGGGAGAGAAGCAGGGCGCGGATCTTGTTGTACCGGGCGGGGTCGTTGAGCGGCAGCGCCGGCGGGACGACCACGGCGGCCGCGCCCTGCGCGGCGAACGAGCCGCTCGCCGCGGGGGAGGCGTTGTCGAAGGCCCCGGACCACGAATAGTCGGGCTTGAGGCTGGCGGCGCGGACCAGGCTCACCTGGGACTCGACGCGCTGGGAGGCGAACTGCTGGCGCAGGGCCGCCACGAAATTGATCTCCGCGGCCTTGTCCGCCGAGAATTTCTCGAAGGACGCGCCGCCGAAAGGCTGGCGCGAATTCTCGGCGTGCAGATGGCGCAGCACAACGCTCTTCCAATCCCCAAGATCCTTGCGGGCCTTGCCGAGCTCGGCGGGGGTCTTCGCGGCGACGGCCGCCTTCTTGACCTCGTTGAGGCGCGGCTGGAAGCGCACGGTCACCTGCGGCAGCGGCTGCGCCTGAGGCAGAAGGGCGGTGCGGGCGGCCTCGATCTCCCGGACCAGCCCGGCGCGGGAAGCTTCGCTGACCGCGACCTGAGCGGAAGCGCCGAGTGGAGCCAGGAAAGCCGCCGCGAGGAGGAGGTAGGTCTTCATGCCTAAAGAATACCCCCGCGGGGCTCGCCTGGTCAGGGGCGGCGGACCCAGGAGCGCCTAGGCCTAAAGGCCCATTTTGACTCCTATGCCCAAGGGAGGCGGCGCACGAGGCCCTGGATCAAGGACAGCCGCAGGAAGCGCAAGGGCTTGCCCTCCCGGTCCTTCCAGACCGAGGAGTCGCTCGATTCGTCGCGATTATCGCCGAGCATGAAGTAGCTATTTTCGGGCACGACCATGGGCGGCAGGCTGTCGCCCTCCAGGCGCTCGCCGGCCCGGGAATGGAAGGCATACGGCTCCTCGATCTTTTTTCCGTTTATAAATACTGCCTTTTCCCGCATTTCGATGGTTTCCCCGGGCAAGGCGATCACGCGCTTGACCATGGAAATGTCCTCCACCGGGCTGCGAAAGGACAGGACCTCCCCCCTCCGGGGCGGGCGAACGCGCAAGGTGAGCTTGTCGAGTATGAGCAAGGTGCCGGTCTTAAGGGTGGGCTCCATGGAGGGGCTGGCCACGTAGATCGGCTCGGCCACCCAGAACCGGAGCGGCAGTACGACCGCAAGGGCGATCGCGAACAGCTTCAAAAATCTCACCAGGGCCATAAGTTCTTAAGGATACCCGGTAAAGAAGCCGCCGTCCAGGCTTCGGTTGACACCGTCGCGGGCGTTTGGCTATAATTTTGGTCCCGCCATCCGTTGGTCTTTCACTCGGCTCGGCTGCGACGCGACGTTGGCGTTGCCGCGCCCGGAGACCCGGCGAGGCGGGGACAGTCGCGGGCGTAGTTCAATGGTAGAACACGAGTTTTCCAAACTCGTTACGTGGGTTCGATTCCCATCGCCCGCTCAGATCGCGTTTTTTTGCTGGGATAGCTCAGGGGTAGAGCATCCCCTTGGTAAGGGGAAGGTCGTGGGTTCAATTCCCATTCCCAGCTTGTTTTTTCGTCGCCGCACCGATTCTCAAAGACAACAGCAAACAAGGAGACCTCACGTCATGGCCAAGGCTAAATTCGAGCGCACCAAGCCGCACGTCAACATCGGGACCATCGGTCACGTCGACCATGGCAAGACCACCTTGACGGCCGCGATCACCAGCTACCTCTCGAAGAAGGGATTGGCCCAGGCGAAG
>JAKFCD010000026.1:0-9713 GCA_036676805.1 Elusimicrobiota bacterium | reverse complement strand
GTTAGCGTGCCACTAAGCATGGCCCCTGGAAAGAACATATATAGTGTGTTACACTATACTAGCTGAATGGCTAAGTTTAAATTTGTCGAATGGCTTCTCCTTTGGCTCCAAGAGAATTCGCACTTCGAATTCGATTGGGACGATGGCAACCGAACGAAAAGTGCCGCAAAGCACTCGGTACTTACGGAAGAGACGGAGGAAGTCTTTACTTTGGGCCAGGCAGTACCCCTTGGCGTCCAAGTAAGTCCTCCCGTTCACGAGGAACGCCTTGGTATCGTTGGAACGACTTCGGCGGGCCGGATTCTTCAGGTGGTTTTCACACTTAGAGACGGCAAAGTCAGACCCATCAGCACTAGAACTGCTCACAAGAAAGAGAGAGAACTCTATGAAGCCTACCTACGCGAAATCTGAGAAAGCCTACGCGAGCACTTCCGTATTTGAGCGGAAGAAGATCCTTGCGGCCGCCAAACGGCTGAAGAAGAGCCGCAAAATGCCCACAAGCATCGCGCTCGAGGAAAGCACCATCAACGAGTTGAAGGCACTCGCTGAGTGGCGCGGCGTGCCCTACCAGGTTCTTATGCGTATGTTCATTCTGGATGGCCTTCACAAGTCGCAGGCAGCAGTCGCACGCTAACCATTCGATTCTGCTGACCGCGGCCTCAGATGGGGATGAATTTCAGATAGCCGCGGCAGCAGATCGTCTGCGTTAGGTGGATCGCAAAGAAATGAAACGATTCCTCATCGTAGCTGGGGTAGCTTCGGCGCTAGCAATAATCCTGATTATCCTAAAGGGGCCAAAGCAGGCAGCCCAGCATGAAGTACTGTCTCAAAGCGCCGTCACTCCTTCATCAAGAAAACTAATTGCAAGCACCCCGGAAGACTCCAAGCCTAAACCTACTGAAACATTCACCTACGAGGGGCATCAACTTCCGGAATCGCTGGACGTCTTCATAGCCTCACATGGGAAGCCATTGACGGAAAATATTATAGATCCCGTGGAAACTGCGGAAGCACCTGACAAGGAGTGGGCAAAGGCGAAATATGCAGGTTTATGGAGGACCGTGACGTACTCAGGCATGGAAGCAACGTATTATCAGTTCAAAGACGGCGACGGTGGCCATTGGACCAGCGTTGTAATAAGCACTCCTTCGATACCAGTCCTTTGGGATTTGGGCGTCGGATCTTCAACGACGAACATAGTGGGCCGGCTTGGTAAACCCACCAGTGAGCACACGACAGCTTTGGAGTATAGTTCAACGGATGATGATACCGGCCAGGAATATGGGAAAGTCGAATTCAAACACCTCGACGGCAAGGTGACGGAGGTAGTTTGGTCCAAATTTCTGGATTAAAGTCGTTTCAGACGATAAGTCGAAAACCACCTAACCATCGGATTCTGCCGACCGCGGCCTCGTTTGGTTGGACTGATGTAGCCGCCGCCGCAGATTGTCTGCGTTATGCAGCCTAGAATGATTTTAACCATTCTCCTGTTAATCATCGGATCGCTCGCAGCACAGGCGGAAGACATATCGCTAATCGGGAAGTTGACGAAGATGCCATCGGTGTTGGGACATTGCGGGTGGGCGAAGGTGTCAAGTATGACGGAATACGAAGTGATTCGGCTCTCGAGTGGCGTTTATACTAATCCACAAATTTACGTTGTGCATGATTGCATGGAGCTTCCACGCCCCGGGTTGAAGCGATTTAAGGTGGGCGATTTACACAAACTTGTTCTGAGCACCGAAGACCCTGACGGCAGTACAAATTTTCGTATTACGGCCATGCGACAGCAGCACTTGAACGGAGGAGCTATTCGTCCAAAAGACCACAAGGTTTATTACTGCAAAAGCGTCGAAAAATATTGGAAGCTGCTGTGGCTGCACAACTAAGCGCTTGTGCCGACGCGCGCTTTCTTTATGGAGTTCCTGTAGCGCGCGCGGCACAGCGTGGCGTTATGCCACCAAGTTATAAATCGTTTTCTATGCCAACGACGCGGTTTAAATCCTTTCCCCTCGACGGGACATCGCGCCTCTTCGGCAGCCGGTATGGGGCCATCCTATGAGCATTCGCGATCTTCTGCGAAATAGACAGATACCCGGTTGGACAAGGATAATGAAGTGGGGCGGGTACGTCTCTCTTTTTGTGATCGCACTCCTGTTCGTCGCGGATCTCGGTGCGACCTACTTCCTCTGTTCATTCACAAGGACGCCGAACGAGGGCGCGATGCACGGCAATCTCGGTTCGATCCGGGGCGATCTGCAACTCTACCACCTCGCGGAAGGCAACTACCCCGATTCATTAAATGACCCGCGATTCCGCGGTCGATTCGAACGTCTGGCCGATCTCCCCGAATGTCGGACTTGCATCCACAAACGCACCGACGAGGTCTTCTATCTGACGAGTGCGCAATACCGGTCCGGTGCTCTTAAGGATGAGGGCGGCTGGGCTTACGTGAACGAAGGGGCGAACAAGGGCGCTGTCTTCATCAACTGCACGCATACTGATTCCAGGGGCAGACAGTGGAGCAGCTACTGATCCGCCAAAAGGGTCCTCGGTTCACCCACGGCTTCGCGGCATATAGCAAGCATACAACGAATACCGAGCGATGGGAAAACGGGATCAAATCGAGAGAAAAGGAGTTTAGCACCTGTCGTGGCATAACTAAACGCTTCTGCGGTCGCGCGTCCAGCGAGGAATGTCTTCATACGCGCACCGCAGAGCGTGGCGTTAGGCAGCCTTAGTGTTCCAATCGAGCAGCATAGAGATGCCAGATACCATGCGAGCCATTCTAGCCGCCGCCCTAATTGTGACAGGATGTGCCCCACCATCCTTTCATGGAATAAACCGCGCCTACTTTTCTGAACACAAATCTCGAAGAATTCTTGTCATGCAATTTGAGGGCAACGAAGATTTGGTCGAGGACAGCACCAATCATTTTATTGCGCTACTCTCGGACCAATCCAGGCTGGAGATTGTACGGCCTGAACCTGAGAAAGTTGAATCAGGAACCATCTGGGACCCCTTAAAAAAACAATGGGACATCATGAAGGAAGAAGCTCGAGGTTTCCCAATGTCATTGCTCCGAAGGGGCCCCGCGGATAAGCGCGCCCCTCTTATCGAAAGAGCACGGGAGCAAGCGCGGCTAAAATCAGCCAATATCATCATTCTGGGCACTGTGACGAGTCAGGGCGGCAATATGGGTCGGAACTGTACCTCGACAGTCAGGATTTATGATGCTGAAACAGGTGTTCAGGTCGCCAATTTCTTTCAACGTTACGACCGCATGTTAACATTCACGTCCCGGCCAGTTGCACTGAAAGCCGTCGCATTGACGGCAGCTGATGCTAGAGCATTGTTGGAATGATGGAGAATTCAGGTGAGTGAACGGGGAGATAGGTAACACATTGTTCTGGGTACATGGGTAACACTACGGCAACTGTTTCTGGAAACAGTTGCCCCATCGGGTGGCCTCGAACTAGCTCCTCCAACGACGGATCAAAAAGGGCTGAGCCGCTTGATGTGGTCGGCGAGCGCGGCGTGCGCCTCGTCGACCGTCGTCTCCCGGCAGGACTCCCACTCCGGGCACACAGTCCCGCCATGCCGCGCCCCGCGAGGCCGCCAAACCGCCTGCGTGTAGCCCGCGTAGAAGCCGAAGGTCGGCACGCCGAGGGCGGCGGCGAGATGGGTGGTCCCGGTGATGTTGCAGACGAAGAGGTTCATGCGCTTGAGCATCGCGCCGCTGACGCCGAGCCGGGCGGGGGGAAGGATCGGCACGGGACGCTTGAGGCCCTTCACGATCGCGGCGACCTTGTCGTGCTCGCCCGGGCCGCCCATGAAGTAAAGCTTCACGCGCGCGTCTTCGAGCAGACGGTTCGCCAGCTCGGCGAATTTCTCCTCGGGCCAGCGGAAGGAGAAACGGTCGAAATTGCCGGGATGGATCGCGACCTTGAAGGAGCCGCCGCCCGCGGGCGGCAGGCCGGCCAACAGCCGGTCGGCCTCCTCGAGGTCCGCGATCGGCAGGCGCAGCTCCGGGTCCTGGTCGTAGGGCGCGTCGAGCGCCGCGGCCAGGCGGCCGTAGCGGTCCCACATGTGCTCGCGCTCCGCGGGGGCGGGGAGGACCTCGTTGAAGGCCCCGCTGCGTCCGGGGCCCTTGTCGAAGGCCACGCGGCGCGGCGCCCGCGCGGCGCGGGCGATCATGGTCGAGGTCTTCGAGTAGGAGGAGTTGAGGTCGACAAGCAGGTCGCACGGCTCGCGCAGCAGGCTCCAGGCGAAGCCGAGGTTCGCCCCGATCTTCCCGGGCCTCTCGAGTATGAGGTGTTCGTCGATGAACGGGATCAGCGGCAGGACCTGGGCCGAGCGCCAGCCCACGATCAGGCGGATGCGGGCCTTGGGCCGGCGGCGGCGGAGCGCGCGCAGAAAGGGGGTCGCGACGATGACGTCGCCGACGCGTCCGATGTACAGCGCGGTGATCCTCTCCACGGGGGGATTATATCACTCGTAGCGGAGCGCTTCGATCGGCGAGAGCAAGGAGGCCTTGCGCGCCGGCCAGAAGCCGAACACGATGCCGGTGCCCGCGGAGAAGACGAAGGCCAGCAGGACGGACTGAGGCGTGACGATCGCCGCCCAGCCCGCGAAATAGGACATGCCGAAGGCGATGGCCATCCCGAGCGCGATGCCGAGCAGGCCGCCGCAGGTGGACATGGCGACGGCCTCGATGAGGAACTGGATGAGCACGGCGCGGCGCGTGGCGCCGATGGCCTTGCGCAGGCCGATCTCGCGCGTGCGCTCGCTGACCGAGACGAGCATGATGTTCATGATGCCGATGCCGCCGACGACGAGCGAGATCGCCGCGACGATGCCCAGCAGCAGCGAGAAGATCTTCGAGGTGCCGGTCAGGGCGGCCTGGATCTCGGCCATGTTGCGCAAAGTGAAGTCGTCGTCCTTGTAGTCGGGCAGGCGGTGCCGCTTGCGCATCAGCGAGCGCACGGACTCGATGACGGCGTCGGTCTGGGCCGGGCCGGAGGTCTCGATGGAGACCATGCCGAGGTACTGACGGCCGAGCACCTTCTTCATCGCGGTCTTCAACGGCACGACGATCTTGTCGTCCTGGTCCTGGAAGCCCCCGGAGCCCTTGCGCGGGAGCACGCCGATCACCTTGAACTTGACCGAGTTCACGTTGATCGTGCGCCCCACCGGGTCCGCGTCGCCGAACAGGGCCGTGACGACGGTCGGGCCGAGCAGCGCCACGCGGGCCATCAGCTCGTTCTCCTCGGCGGTGAAGAAGCGCCCGTGGTAGGCCTGGGCGTTTCTCATCTCGGCGTATTCGGGCTCCGCGCCCGTCAGGCTCGTGCTCACGTTCTGGTCCCCGTACACCGCCTGCACGCTGCCGTTGACCTCGCCGGCCGCGCGCACGACGCCGGGATGCGCCCGCCGGATCGCGGCGACGTCGTCCATCGAGAGGCGGCTGAAGGACCCCGCCGCGCCGCGGGCGCCGCCGTGGCCGCCGCGGGGGGCGCGGGGGAACAGCATCACGAGGTTCGAGCCCAGGCTCGAGAGCTGGGTCTCGACGGACTTCTGCGCGCCTTTGCCGATCGCGAGCATCGCGATGACCGCTGTCACGCCGATCAGGATGCCGAGCATGGAGAGCGCGCTGCGCAGCTTGTTGGACCGGATCGCCCCGAGGGCCGAGCGCACGTGCTCGGTGAACTCCTCGAGGCTCAGCTCGCGGGAAGGGGGAACGGCCGCGAGGGCGCCGGCCCGGGCCGCTCGCGCCCCGGGCGGGGCGGGGGCGGCGCGCCGCTGCTCGTTCTTCAGGTCGGACACGACGACACCGTCCTTGATCCTGATGATGCGCTTGGCGTGGGCGGCGATGTCCGCCTCGTGGGTGACCATCACGAGCGTGATGCCGGCGTCGTTCATCGCCACGAGGCGCCCGAGGATCTCCTCGGCCTGGTCCGAGGCCAGGTTGCCGGTGGGCTCGTCGGCGAAGATCAGGCGCGGCTTGTTGACCAAGGCGCGGGCGATCGCCACTCGCTGCTGCTGGCCGCCGGAGAGCTGGTTGGGGGCGTGGTCCAGGCGGTCGCCCAGGCCGATCTCGCGCAGGACCTCGGCGGCGCGCTCGGCGCGGCCCGGCTCTCCGGTGTAGAGCATCGGCAGGCCCACGTTGTCGAGCGCGCTGGTCCTCGCCAGCAGGTTGAACATCTGGAATACGAACCCGATCGTGCGCGAGCGCAGGGCCGCGCCCTCGTCGTCGCTCAGCGCCGAGACGTCCAGGCCGAGCAGCTTGTAGCTTCCCGCGGTCGGCCGGTCGAGCAGGCCCAGGATCTGGGTCAAGGTGGACTTGCCCGAGCCGGACGGGCCCATGATCGCGACGAATTCGCCCGCCTCGATGGTCAGGTCGATGCCCTTGAGCACGTCGAGGCGGCCGCCGCCCACGAAGTAGGTCTTCGTGACGCCGCGCAGCTCGATCAGGGGAGCCATGGGCTATTGCCCGCCGCCCGTCCTTCGCGGGCGGGGGGCCGCGCCGCTCTGTTGGCCGCCGCGCCGGCCCGGGATCGCCGACAGCGGGCTCGCCTCGGGAGCCTTCTGCGCGACGTACCGCCCCGCCGCGATCAGCACCTTGTCGCCTTCGGAGAGGCCGCTCAGGATCTCGATCTGGTCGTCGGTCTCGATGCCGGTCTTGACCTCGCGCTGCTCGGGGCGCTCGCCCTTCCCGGCGGCGGGGATCGTGACCACGCGCTTGCCGCCCGGCCCGTCCTTGACCGCCGCGGCCGGGACGAGCAGCGCGTCCTCCTTGCGCCTGATCAGGAAGCTCACGTTCGCGGTCATCTGCGATCGGAAGAACGGGGGGACCTTGTCGGGGCGGATCTTCACCCCGTAGGTGATCACGTTGGAGACGTTCTTGCCCTCGTACAGTATGTCGAAGACCTTTCCGTCGACGGGCTGGTCGGGATAGGAGTCGAGGCGGATGCGGGCCTTCTGCCCGCGCCGGATCTTGCCGATGTCGGACTCGTCGACCTGCGCGTTGACGATGAGGGTGTCGGCGACGGCGAATAGGACGGTCCCGGCGTCGACCGCCTGGCCGACGACGACGTTGCGCAGGATGACCTCTCCGGGCAGCGAGGCGAACACGGCGGTCGGCTTGTAGGCGTCCTCCCACTTCGCGACCTGCTCGGGGCCCTGCGCGCGAGCGGCGTCGAGGATCGCGTTTCGGTCGGTCGAGCTGATCCAGGCCACGACCTGGGCCATCTTCACCCTGTCGCCCTCGTCGACGAGAATCTTCTCGACGCGGCCGGCGACGGGCGGCTTGATCTCGACGCGGTTCTCCGGCGCGACCGAGCCGGTCGCGTCGATCGACTGCTCGATCGTACCGACGGCCGCGGCGACGGCCTGGGAGCGGCCGCCGGAGGCGCCTCTGCGGCTCGTGCCCTTGTATTTCCAGACGGCGCCCCCGACGGCGGCGGCGACGACGACGGCGATAATGGCGCGCTTCATCCTATTCTCCAAGCGCCCTTCCCAGGGCGCGGTGCCACGCGGTCTCCGCGTCCATGGCGGCGCGCCTCGCCGAGAGGGCGTTTCTCTCGGTGGACACGCGGTCGGACACGATGACTTCCCAATTGTCGAAGCTCAGCAGGCCCGAGCCGTAGCGGATGTCGGCCTCGTCGTTGCGCTGGCGGGCGGCCTCGAGCAGCGCGTTCTGCACGACGACCTGGTCGGAGGCGTCGGCGTAATTCGCCCAGGCGCCCTCGAGGTCGGACAAGGCGGCCTGGCGCGAGGCCGACAGGTCGGACTGCACCCGTTCGTAGCCGAGGCGGGAGGCCTTGGTCTCGAGATAGGCGGCCGTGGGCCCGCCGCCGAACAGCGCGTAGCTCAAGGACGCGCCCGCGCTCCAGCCCGTCCTCGCGGACGGGAACTCCGTCGGGCCGGTGCGGGTGCGGCTGTAGCTCGCCGACAGCGTCGGCCAGAGGACGGATTTCGCCCGGTCGAGCGAGGCCTTCGACGAGCGCAGCGCCGCCTCGGCGATCGCGACGTCGGTGCGCAGGGGAAGAAGGGCGCGGAAGTCGGCGGGACGGGCGGGCGGGGGGGCGGAGGCGAAGGCTCCGGTCGCGACGAAGGCCTCGAAGCCTTCCCGGCCGAGCTGACGGGCCATGTCGCGCTGGGCGGTGCGCAGGTCGCGCTCGGCGGAGACCACCGCGTAGTCCGCCTGCATCGCCTGGGCCTTGGCGCGGAGCATGTTTCCCTTTGACTCGCGCCCGGCCTCGTAGCGCAACGTCACGAGTTCCGAGTCGTGCCGGCGGATTCCGGCGATGCGGCGCGCGGTTTCGAGGGAGGCTTGGGCGAAGAGCAGGGCGGAGAAGGTCTGGCGCAAGGACGAGCGCAGGGCGGCCGACGCGGCGCGCAGCGACGCCTCGGCCGAGCCGAGCGCGGCCGACGCGGAGCGGATCCCGGCGGCCTGCGCGGCGCTGAACAAGGTCAAGGACGCGGAGGCGCTCGCGGAGTAGGAGGACGAACGCGAGGCGTTCGACTGCGAGACCGAGTTCGACAGGGAGAGCGACGGCAGGAAGCCGTTGAACGAGGAGTAATAGAGGGCGCGGTTCGCGTCGACCGACAGGCGCGAGGAGGCGAGCGAAGGATTGGCGAGCGCCGCCTCCGCCACGCTGTCCTCCCAGGACAAGGTCCCTCCGTCGGCCGCGCCGGCGGCGACCGCGAGCGACATCGAAGCGAGGAAAGCGAGGCTAGCGCGCATCGGGCGGGGGCGGCGGACCCTTGTGACGCTTTTGCCACCGCGCGCGCAGGGCGTCAAGCTTCTTCTTCTGGGCGTCATCGAGGAACGGGGCCAGATCCCGGTCGATCTCGGCGCGCACGGCGGCCATCCGGGCCTCCTCCTCGCGGCGGATGGCCTGGAACGCGGGACGCTTGGCCGCGAGGATGGCGCGCAGCTCCTCGGTCTGATCGGGTCGGAGGTCGAGCTTGCGCTCGAGCATCTTCACCACGCGCGCCGGCCGGGGGCCTTCCCGGCGCATGCGGCGGGAGGCCGAGCGCTCGAGCCGGGCGCCGCCCCAGACGCCCGCGAGCAGTCCCGCCAGGAGAGCGGGCACGACGTAACGCCAGGCGCGGGTCACGGCGCGGCCTCGAAGGCGGCGTCGACGTCGATCGACGCCGCCGCGACGCCGAGCGGGGCGTCCTCGTCCGGCCCCGGCAGGACGATGGTGAACACCAGTCCGGCCAAGGCCAGACCCAAGGCCGGAGCCAGCACGCGAGCGGCGAACCTCTCCCAGAATGAGACCTCGCCCTCCTCGACGCGCGCCATCACGCGGGCGACGAAAGCCTCCGTCGCGCGCGGATCGGCGGGAGCGGGGGAGACGAAGAGCGCGGGGCCGAGCCGGCGAAGGAGCTCCGCCTCGCGCCCGCAGGAGGGGCAGGCGCCGACGTGCGCCGCGACGGCGGCGCTCATGGACGCGTCGAGCTCGTCGTCGAGCCACTCGCTCAGCTTCTCCTGGAAGTTCTCGTGTGTCATGGCTTCTCCTTCATTAGACGTCATCCGGGCCGGGAAAGTGTCGCGACATCTCGAGCAAATAAGCGCGTGAGCGCTTGATGCGGGCCTTGACCGAGTCGAGGGAGCAGGACATGGCCGCCGCGATCTCCTCGTAGGTCATTCCGTCCGCCTCGCGCAAGGTCAGCGCGAGGCGCTGCTCGGGAGGAAGGCGCGCGAG
>JAKFCD010000025.1:0-55890 GCA_036676805.1 Elusimicrobiota bacterium | reverse complement strand
GGTCTACGACTTCGGCGCGGTCAGCGTGACCTACCAAATCCCCCTCGCCGGGCCGTTCTCCTCGCTCGCGCGCCTCTCCGAGCTGCTTTACGACAACGAGGCTTTGCTCCAGGACAGCCGCCGTCTCGTCGAGGAGCTCCTCGAGACCATCCGCCCGTCCGTGACCCGCCCGCAGATCTCCGGGTTCTACGAGGACTACGTCGTCTTCCAGATCCGCGCTTTCGACGACCACGGCGCGCACGCGCGCCTGCTCGCGGAGGCCCCGACCATGGTAGCACAGGTCCTGCGCGCCGACGTGGACCTGCGCTCCGAGCAGGAGGTCCGGGATGCCCTCTCGGTCCAGGTCTCCTACGGCTCCGACGACCTGACCCTCGTGGACTGGGTCGCCGCGCTCATCTTCGATCCCGCGGCCGACGACACGCGCGCGGTCCTCGAGTTCGCCACCGTCCAGCTCCTCGAGCTGCGCCACCTCGACCATCAGCTCGACAACGCCCTCGAGCGCTACTACGACGCCCTCTCCCTGCGCCCGCAGGGGCCGCTCAGCCTGTTCACGAAAGCCGACGACAAGCTGCGCGAGATCGGCCAGCTCCAGGTCGAGAGCGCGGTCCTCTACGAGAACGTCAACAACACGCTCAAGCTCCTCGGCGACCAGTACCTCGCGCGCCTCTACCGGGAGGCCGCGCGCCGCTATCACCTGAACTCCTGGGACAAGAGCATCCGGCGCAAGCTCGAGACGCTCGAGAGCATCTACGACAAGATGGAGTCCGCGCTCTCCACCGCCCGCCTCGAGTTCCTCGAGTGGATCGTCATCATCCTCATCGCCATCGAGGTCATCATGCCGTTCTTCCCGGGAAAGCGCTGAACACGAAACGCTATAATCAGGACCGCATGGCGATCAAGGCGGTCTTCTTCGACATCGGCAACGTGCTCCTGCGCTTCTCCAACAAGCGCATCCTGCGCAAGTTCGCGTGGGCCGTCGGACGCCATCCCGTCAAGGTCGCGCGCCTGGTGTGGAAGGGGCGCATCGTCGACCGCATCGAGCGCGGCGAGATGACGGGCGAGGAGATCCACGCCCTGTTCGTCGCCGAGCTCGGCTACGAGGGCGACTTCGCCCGGTTCAAGGCGTTGTGGTGCGACCATTTCACGCTCGACCGGGGCTCCTTCGCGATCCTCAAGAGCCTCTCGGGCCGCCTGCCGACCTACCTACTCTCCAACACCAACGCCCTGCACATCGAGCACATCCGCGCGCGCTACGCGTTCCCGGGACTGGTCAAGGGCGCCATTCTCTCGCACGAGCTCAGGCTGCGCAAGCCCCAGCGCGAGATTTACGAGGCCGCGCTCAGGCTCTCGGGCACCGCGCCGCAGGAGAGCGTGTTCATCGACGACCTCGAGGAGAACTGCGAGGGCGCGCGCAAGGCCGGGCTGCACGCGATCCGCTACCGCGGCGCGAGTGATTTGAAGAAGCGTCTGGGCGCCCTGGGCTTATGAAACGAATTACGCGCTCGAGAAGCTCTTCCTGAAGGCGATCGGGCCGACCTAGTCCGGGGCGGCGCGCGACTGTTTCCGGAAACAGTTATCCCGACTCGCACCGGCGCGAGCTCAGGTCGGCAGGATCTCCTTCCTGCGGCCCTTGAGCAGGTCGAGTTTGGAGAGCTCTCCCGCGATCATCGCGGCGACGATGAGGCCGCCGCCGGCCGCGCGCCCGGGCACGAAGCCCTCGCCGCCGATCGTCCAGGCGAACAGCGCGGCGAAGACGGGCTCGAGCGAGAAAATCAAGCTCACCTTGATCGGCAAGGTCACCTTCTGGGCCCACATCTGTATGAAAAAGGCCGACAAGGTCGGCACGACGGCGAGGAAGGCGATGGTGCCGGCGGCGCTGTCCCCCGTCACCGCCAAGGAACGGCCCGAAATCAGGCAGTACGCGAGCGCCATCAACCCGGTCATCCAGAATTGATGGAAGGCGAGGACGATGACGTCGGCGTCGGCGCGCACGTACTTGTCGGTGGCGAGGAGGTGGCCGGCGTAGGTGGCCGCGGCGACGAGCGTGATCACATCCCCGAAATTAATCGACGAGACGCCCCCGGTCAGCATCCACAACCCCAACAAAGCGAGCAGAGACGATATCCATTGAACGGCGGTCGGGGACTTGCGGAGGAAAAAAAACAAGAAAATCGGGACGAAGATGACGAATAAACCGGTGATGAACCCCGAATTCGACGCAGACGTAAAACCCAATCCTATGGTCTGCGTCGTATACAGCAAAAACAATAAAACGGAGAGGATCAGGGACTCTTTCAAATGACGGCTTCTTGCGGGGCGGACGAGCGCCCACGGCGCCAACAGAAGGGCCGAAAGTAAAAATCGATGACAGACCATCGCCACCGGATCGACTCCCGATAATGCGTCCTTGACCATATAGAACGTCGCCCCCCATACGGCGGCGCAGTAGACGAGACCGAGGTCAGCGAAGAGCGGAGACACGCGAGCGCGCGGGGGTGTTCTTGGCGCAGTAGACGAGGTTGACGAACGTCATCGCGCGGGTCATCGCGCCGATGCGGTTGTCGGGAGCGGTCAGGAAGGACGCGACGCCGTCGAGGGCCTTGGCGTCGACGTTTCCCTGATAGGAGACGTCGACGACCACCGCGCCCTTTTTGACCCACGACGGGTCGAGCTTGAAGGAGGGGTCGGGCACGGCGGTGACGAGGATGTCGGCGCGGCGCGCCTGCTCCTCGAGCAAGGCTCGCGGGGTCTTGTCGTAGCACTTCACGACCGTGGCGCCCAGGTTCTCGAGCATCAGGCCCAGCGGCTTGCCCACGCGCATCGAGTTGTTGACGACGACGGCGAAGGCGCCCTCGACCGGGATCTCGGGGTAGGCCTGCAGGATCTTGACGACCGCCTTGGCCGTCGCGGGCACGACGCACTTGATGCCGCGCGCCTCGTCGAGGAAGCGCTTGTACTTGATCAGGTAGCCGAGGTTCGTGGAGTTGAGGCCCTCGACGTCCTTGGCCGGCGAGACCAAATCCATCACGTCCTCGTCCTTGAGCGCGCACTGCAGCGGATACAGCAGCATGAGCCCCGAGGCGGCCCGGTCGGCGTTGAGCCGGCGCACGAGCGCCAGCAGGGACTCCTCGTCCTCGGCCTCGTGGCCGTCGACGGGGATGCCCAGGCGCGCGGCGTCGCGCAGCATCAGGTCGCGGTATTGAAGGGAGGCGGGATTCTGCTTGGGCCGGAACAGGACCGTCGCCAGGTGCGGCTTCTTGCGCATCGCCGCCACCTCGCGCTCGACCCAGTCGAAGTAGCGGGCGGCGGTGCCGCGGCAGTCGAGAAAGCGTGTCATCGGGGCGGTTATACTATCATACGGACACAAGTCATGGCCAAACGCGAACGCTTGGACATATTGCTCGTCGAAAGGGGCCTGTTCGAGTCCCGGACAAAAGCCCAAGCGGCGATCATGGCCGGTTTGATTTTAGTCGACGGCCGTTCCGCCGGCAAAGCCGGCGAAATGATCGGCGAGCATTCCGTTCTCAGTTTGAAGGCGAATCCGTGTCCTTACGTGTCCCGCGGGGGCTTGAAATTGAAGGCCGCCTTGGACGAGTTCTCCGTCGCGGCCGAAGGCCGCGTCTGTCTCGACGTCGGGGCCTCCACCGGAGGCTTCACCGATTGCCTGCTGCAGGCCGGCGCGTCTAAGGTATACGCGATCGACGTCGGCACCGCCCAGCTCGACAGCCGTCTCAAGACAGACCCCCGCGTGGTCAGCCGCGAGCGGACCCACGCCAAGCTCCTGCGGCCCGAATGGTTCGACCCCAAGCCGGATCTGGCCGTCATGGACGTGTCCTTCATCTCCTCCGCCCAGGTCCTGCCCTTCGTGATTCCCTGCCTCGCCGTTCCGTTCCAGATCATCGTGCTCGTCAAGCCGCAGTTCGAGGTCGGCCCGAAGCTCGCCCCCCAAGGCGTCGTGCGCGATCCCGCCGTCCGGCTTCAGGCCGTGGACAAGATCCGCGACGCCGCCGGCGCGCTCGGCCTGATCGGCGCGGGGCTGCTCGAGTCGCCGGTCGTCGGTCCCAAAGGCAACCATGAGTTCCTGCTTTTGCTAAAATCAAAGCCATGAAGGTCCTGATCGCGGAAGACGACCGCACCAGCCGCGCCCTCCTGCAGGGCTCCCTGCTCAAGCTCGGCTACGAGGTCGTCGAGACGGCCAGCGGCGACGCTGCCTGGGACGCGGTCGGCCGGACCAACGCGCGCATCGTGGTCAGCGACTGGGTCATGCCCGACTTCGACGGCCTGGAGCTGTGCCGCAGGGTGCGCGCGCGCAAGGGCGCGCCCTACGTCTATTTTATCCTCCTGACGGGCAAGATGCTCGGGGCGGGGCACTACGCCAAGGCGATGGAGGAAGGCGTCGACGACTTCCTGACCAAGCCCCTCGACGTGGACGCCCTGCGCATCCGCCTGCGCGTGGCCGAGCGCATCGTCATGCTGACCGAGCGCGTGCAGACGCTTGAGGGCATCCTTCCCATGTGCGCCTACTGCCGCCGCATCCGCGACGCCCGCGGCGGCTATCAAAGCCTCGAGGACTACGTCTCCGACAAGACCCCGACGCAGTTTTCCCACGGCGTGTGCCCCGAATGCGCCAAAAAGCACTTCGGCGACTGAAATTGGTGTCAGTCCTTGCGGTATTTTCACTTTTCGGGGCCAATAGTGAAAATACCGCAAGGACTGACACCAATCGGGAGCCTCGATAGACGTAACCGGACCGACATTGACGCCCCAGGACACCCCTGTTACAATGAGCCAGATGCGCGTTTGCCTGATCACGCCGCCGTCGATCTTCCTGCTGGATGAGCGGGTCTTCATGACCCTCGGCATACTGCGGGTGGCCGCGGCACTGGAGCAGGCCGGCCACGAGGTCGAGATGCTCGACCTATCGGGCATCGAGAACTACGAGGAGGTCATCCGCCTCCATGTGAAGACGAGCCGGGCGACCATCTATGGGCTGACCTCCACGACGCCGCAGATGCCGGCCGCGTTCCGGGTCACGCAGGCCCTGCGCGCGGCCAAACCCGAGGCCAGGATCATCCTCGGCGGCCCCCACATCACCCTCATCAACGCGGCCTATAAAGGAGAGCTGTCGCGAAAGGCCCCGGGCCGCGCCGCCAAGGCGATGGAGAAGATGCTCGCGACCTACGACGTCCTGGTCCCGGGCGACGGCGAGGAGGCCATCTTCGAGGCGATCAAGCCCGACGCCCCCAAGCTCGTCGACGGCGACGATCCCAAGTCCGCGCTGTTCCTCACCAATCAAAAGCTCAACGAGCTTCCGTTTCCCGCGCGCCATCTGGTGGACGCCGGCAGCTACCACTATTCGATCGACGACGTGCCCGCGATGAGCCTGATCGCACAGCTCGGCTGCCCGTTCGCCTGCGGCTTCTGCGGCGGCCGCGAGTCGCCGATGCTGCGCCGCGTGCGCACCCGCAGCACCGAGAACGTGGTCAAGGAAATCTCCCACCTCGCCGACAAATATGGGACGAAGGGCTTCATGCTCTACGACGACGAGCTCAACGTCAACCCGAAGATGGTCGAGCTGATGAACGCGATCGCCGCGGAGCAGAAGCGGCGGGGGGTGGAGTGGCGCCTTCGCGGCTTTATCAAGTCCCAGCTGTTCACGGATGAGCAGGCCGAGGCGATGTACCGGGCGGGCTTCCGCTGGATCCTGACCGGCTTCGAGTCCGGCTCGCCCCGCATACTCCAGAACATCAACAAGCGCGCCACGCGCGACGAGAACACGCGCTGCGTCGAGATCGCCAAGCGCCACGGCCTCAAGGTGAAGGCGCTGATGTCGATCGGCCACCCCGGCGAATCCGAGCGGACCATACTCGAGACCCGCGACTGGCTGCTCGAGGCCAAGCCGGACGATTTCGACGTCACGATCATCACCACTTATCCCGGCACGCCGTACTACGACCGCGCCGTCCAGCATCCGACGATGAAGAACGTCTGGGTCTACACCTATCCGGAGACGGGCGACCGCCTCTACGGCTATGAGGTGGACTACACCATGGTCTCCGACTACTACAAGGGCGATCCCGACGGCGGCTACAAGGCCTACGTTTACACCGATCACCTCAGCGCCGCCAAGCTCGTGACCTTGCGCGACCAGGTCGAACGCGACGTGCGCAAGGCCCTCCGGATCCCCTTCAACGCCGGGCGCCCGGCCCAACGCTTCGAGCACTCGATGGGACAACTGCCGCCGACGATCCTGCGCGCCACTTCGGCGGCGGCGGCAAGGCCCTGACGTGAGGCTCCTCCTGGTGCCCGACCCGACCTCACCCAACGGCGAGGACGCCTTCTGCCGGGAGATCGTCAAGCGCGCGCCGGCTCGCGGCCACTCCGCGACGATGCGGATGGTGCCCAACGGGCCCGCGAAGGCGGCCGCCGACCTTCTCGCCTCCCAGGGTTTCGCCGACGACTGCGACGCCGTCGTCATCAACAGCCTACAGCCGGCCGCGCTGCTCGCGGCGCGGGCCAAGAGCCGGCCGACCGTCCTGCGACTGATCGAGTCCTACGCCGGCGCGTCGCCCGAGGCTCTCGCCGAGGTCAAGCGCCTGGCGGAGGAGGCGAGCCTTCTGCTGCTGCCCAGCCGCCACATGGCCGGCATCGTCGCCGCGTGGGGCATACCCGAGGAGCGCCTGCGCGTCATCCCCTACGCCTACGACCAGATCTTCGCCCAGCAGATCGCGCTCGTGACGGTGCGCTCCTCGCGCGCTCGCGGGTTCACCGTCGTCACCGCCGGGGTGATCGATGATGCCTCGCTTCCGGGCTTTGAAACCGTGCTCTCCGGCGTGGCCCGCCTGCGCATGGACGTCCACCTCACCGTGATCGGCGACGGCCCGGCGCTGCCCGCGCTCCAGGAAAAGGCCCAGGGCCTGATGCTCGGGGAGCGCGTGACCTTCCTCGGGGAGCTGCCGCACCCGAAGAAGATGGAATATTTCCGCGCCGCCAAAGCGTTCGTGGAGCCCACCGGCCGGCAGGGCTTCCCCTCGCTGGCGCTGCACGCCCTGTCGGAGGGCTGCCCCGTCCTCGGCGCGCGCGCCGGCGCGCTGCCCGAGTTCATCCGCGACGGCGAGAACGGCCTGCTCTTCGCGCCCGGCGACGCCGCCGGCCTGGCCGAGCACATCATCACCTTGAACACCACCCCGGGGCTCTCCCTGCGCCTGATCGCCGAGGGCGTGCGCACCGTCGAGAGGCACTCCTGGGACGCCACCGCCGCCGCCGCGCTCGAGGCCGTCGAGACGCTGGAGGTCTCGGCGTCGTGATCTGCGCTCTCCTCATCGACCCCAACGACAGCATCGACTTCCCCGGCAACGAGGCCGAGGTCCTCGGCCGCCCGCTCGCCGCCTATCCCCTGCTCGCGGCGAAAGGCTCGGCGCAGGCCCGCCGCCTGTACGCGCAGACGTCTTCCGATCCCGTCCGCCGCATCGCCGTGCAGCTCGGCGCGATCATCATCGATCCGCCCCCTTCCCCCGAGGACGGTCCCCACCCGACCGAGACCGCGCGCGTGCTGACCGGCTACCATCAGATCGTCGACGACCTCAAGGCGGAGAAAGGCGAGCTCGAGCTCCTCGTGCTCCTGTTCGCCAACACCGGCGCCGTCAACACCGCCTTGATCGACGCGGGCGTGCAGGCCCTCCTCGATGACCCGTCCCTCGACTCCGCGGCGACGGTCTCCCCCTACGACCGCTGGAACCCGCGCCGCGCCTTCCGCGAAGCCGACGGGCGCCTGACCCCTTACGCCGAATGCCTGCCCGAGGCCGGCACGCCCTGGTTCCCCGACTGGGGCGCCGCCGTCCTGCGCCCGCGCGTCCTCGACGCCCTCAAGCCCGAGGCCCCCGAATTGTCCTGGCTCGGCGACAAGATCATGCCCCTCAAGCAGGTCGGCGGCGGCCCCGTCGACTACAGCTGGCAGGTCCCCAAGATGGAGTACTGGCTCAAGAAGCAGGGCGTGCGCGACTCCCCGCGCCCCGAGCCCCAGCCCAAGCCCCTCCCCGCGCCCAAGCCTGATCGCCGTTAAATGACCTTGGTCCCTCGCCTCATCGTCTTCAGCCTGGCGCTCGGCGGCCTGCGCGATCCGCGCCTGTTCGCTCTGGCGGCCGCAGCCGCATTTACGGCCGTTTGGCTCCGGCGCCCCGCGCTCGGCCCCACGGCGCAATGGCTTCCATGGCTCGGCTGGGCGCTGCTCTCAACCGCGGTCTCCGCGCAGCCGCTCGCGGGGCTGCCCGTCGTCGCGCGCTGGTCGGCCGCGCTCGCATGCGCGTCGCTCGCCGCCGCCTGGAGCGCGCGCGAGCGAGAGGACTGGCTAAGGTCGCTGCTGATCGTCGCGACCGGCCTCGCCGCCGCGGCGCTTGCGACCGGCGCGCGGAACGCCTATTTTCGCAACGGCATGACCGGGCTCATGCCGCCCTACTACAACTACACGATGTTCGTGCTCGCGGCGTCGGCCGCCGCCGCCGCCGCGTGGGCCGTTCATCCGCGCGGCTTGAAAGGCGGAGATCGGGCATGGGCCTCGGCCTTCTGCGCGCTCGCGTTGGCCTGTCTCGCGCTCGCGCGCTCGCGCGGCGCGTGGCTCGGCTTGGGCGCGGCCGCGGCCGTGTGGTCCGCCCGCCGCTTCGGCGCCCGAGCCGCGGCGGCCTTCGTCGTCTCGACCGCCCTCTTCGCGGGCGCTCTGGCGGGCGGGCTGTTTCCGGTCTCGGTCGAGGAGGTTCTCTTCAAGAATTACAGGATGCATGCCGAGGCGCGGCCGCGCCTGTGGCGCGCGGCGGCCGCCGTCGCATCCGACGAGCCGTGGCTCGGCGCAGGACCCGGAAGCTTCGCCGTCGGCTTCCGGCGGCATCCCGTGCCGCTCGAGGACGGCGCCGCTCGCTGGGCGATGAGCACCGACTACGCCCACAGCGAGCCGCTGCAGGCCGCGGCCGAGACCGGCTGGGCGGGGCTGGCCCTGTGGCTGCTCGGCGCCGGCGCGGCCCTGCGCACGCTATGGGGGCGAGCGAGCGGCGAGCCCGTCCGGGAGGCCGCCGCCGCCGCGGCCGCCGCGATGACGGCTCAGCTCGCCGTCGACAACATGCTCCAGATCCCCGCGCTGGCCGCCCTGTGGCTCACCGCCCTGGCGACGGCCGCCCCGCGCGCGGCTGGCGGTCAATGGCCGGGCGCGGCCATCGTCGCCGGCGCGGCCCTCGCCGCCGTCTCCTGGATCCCCGCGGCGGTCGCCTCCTCCTCGCCCGCGCGCGCCGCTGCGATCTTCCCCGCCGAGCCCAGCCCGCGCGAGGACCTGGCCTACGCGGCCATGCGCGCGGGCCGGGCCGCCGCGGCGGACGCGCACTGGGCGGCGGCCCAGATGCTCGAGCCCTTCAACGCGATCCCCCCTTGGCGCCGCGCGCAGATCGCCGGCGCGCTGGGCCGCTGGGAGCGCGCAGAGCCGCTGGCCGCGCGCGCCGTCGAGCTCGAGCCGGGCTTCATGAGCGCTCGCTTGCTCCGCGCCGAAGCCCTGGCCCGCCTCGGCCGCATCCAGGAGGCGCGATCAGAGCTCGAGGCGACGGCACGCCGACGCGACTCCCGCGGCGAGCGCGAGCTCTATTCCGGATACGAACGGACCATTTGGCTCTTCGATCCGAGCGCCTTCGACCACGTATCCTCCCTCGTGAAAGGCTCCTCGAAAAGATCAGCTTCACGCTGAGCCGGATCATGGACGTTCCGTTGCATGGGATATTCTTTAACCCGAATTAAGCCCCATTTCGAAGGAGAAAAGACCCAGTGGCAAACATCACCGACCGCATCGACGAAGTCACCAAGATCCCCGCCAAATTCTTGCACGCGAAGCTCCCGGGGCCCAAGAGCGTCAAGATCGAGATCTCTCCCCGCTGCAATTATCGGTGCGGCTTCTGCGGTCTGCGGACTCGCGAGGTCCAGCCCAAGAACGACATGGACCTCCATTTCTTCAAACGCGTCACGAGAGAGATGCGGGAAGCCGGCGTCGAGGAGATCGGCTGCTTCTACCTGGGCGAATCGTTCATGAACCCCAAACTGCTCATCGAGTGCATCACCTACCTCAAGAGCGAGCTGAAGATGCCCTACGTCTTCCTCACCTCGAACGCGTCGCTGTCGAAGGTGGCCGACGTCGAGGCGTGCATGAAGGCCGGCCTCGACTCGCTAAAGTGGTCGATCAACGCCGCCGACGACGAGCAGTTCGTCAAGATCATGGGCGTGGCCGCGAAGAACTTCCACATCGCGCTGGAGAACGTCAAGGCCGCCTTCGAGATGCGCGAGGCCAAGGGCTACAAGACCGGCCTATACGCGTCCTCGATCAAGTACGACGGCTCCCAGCAGGTGAAGATGGAGAAGCTGCTCGACGAGCACGTGCGGCCCTACGTCGACCAGCACTACTGGCTCCCGCTCTACTCGATGGGCGCCTTCGCCACGCAGCGCGAGGCCGAGCTCGGCTACCGGCCGACCGCCGGCAACCAGGGCCGCATCGGCGCCCTGCGCGAGCCTCTTCCTTGTTGGTCGGCCTTCACCGAAGGCCACGTCACCGCCGAAGGCAAGCTCTCGGCGTGCTGCTTCGACGCCACGGCGAACTGGACGATGGGCGACCTCAACAAGCTCTCCTTCATGGAAGCCTGGAACTCCGAGGATTTCGTCAAGCTGCGCGAAGCCCACCTGAAAAAAGACGTGAAAGGAACGGTCTGCGAGAATTGCCTCGCCTATTGAACCCCGCCCAGACCTGATTCGCGGATCGCCGGAGGAGGACTCCGTCGGGGGAAATTGCTACAATCATCCTCCCGGCATGAATATCGTCATCTGCACCACCCCGATCCGGCCCGTGCCGACCTCTTACCCCCCGTTCGGGTCCATGTCGGTGATCCACTCCCTGCGCAAGGTCGGCTTCGATCCCTATTTCTACGACATCGACGGACTTCGCCCGGGATTCGAGGAGGTTGAGGCGTTCTTCCTGAAACGGCAGCCCGACGTGCTCGGCATCAGCGCCGTCGTTTCGACCGCGTACGCGTACACGAAGAAACTCGTCCGCATGGTGAAGAGGGTTTCTCCGCGCACGCGCATCGTGCTCGGCGGCAACCTCGCCGCCAGCGCCGAGATCCTCCACCGGCTCGCCGG
This sequence comes from Elusimicrobiota bacterium, assembly GCA_036676805.1. Taxonomy (GTDB): domain Bacteria; phylum Elusimicrobiota; class Elusimicrobia; order UBA1565; family UBA9628; genus GWA2-66-18. The sequence continues at coordinate 44,733 of JAKFCD010000025.1, read as the reverse complement.
GGTCGACATCTGCGTGATCGGCGAGGGCGAGCTCATCTCCGCCAACCTTTTTCCCGCGCTCGACACGATGAGGGGCGGCGACCTCGATCACGCCGCGCTCGAACGGATTCCCGGGCTCACCTTCCTCAAACCCGACGGCACGATGGCGTTCACGGGCTACGAGACCCGCCTGCCGCCCGAGGAGATCTTCCGGCCCGACTTCGAGCTGCTCGAGAAGTACTCCCGCATCGAGAACTTCATGACGACCTCCGCGACGCGCGTCGAGTTCACGATGGACTCGCGCTACAACGATCCGCAGCGCGCGGGCAAGATGGTCGCCACGGTCCTGACCGAGAAGGGCTGCGTCGCGCGTTGCACCTTCTGCCACCGCTGGGACAAGGGCTATCGCGCGATCCCCGTGGATCAGATCATCGACCACGTGAAGTTCCTGATGAAGCGCTACAACGTGGGATTCGTGGCCTTCGGCGACGAGAACTTCGGCTCGGACAAGCGCCACGTCAACGAGCTCATCGAGAAGCTCAAGCCGCTCGACATCCTCTGGGCCATCGCCGGCGTGCGCGTCCGCACGGTCAACCTCGACCTGCTCAAGCGCATGAAGGACGCCGGCTGCGTCTCGGTCTTCTACGGCATGGAGACCGGCAGCCCCAAGATCCTCGAGGTGATGGAGAAGAAGGCCACCCTCGCGGACAACCTCAACGCCGCGAAGTGGACGCGGGAGGCCGGGCTGTTCACGATCTATCAGATGATCCTCGGCATGCCGGGCGAGGACGAGAACACGATCGGCGAGACGATAGAGTTCCTGAAGACCGTCACGCAGGACCGCTACCAATCCCCGCGCTCCCTCATCAGCCTGAACTACATCCAGGCGCTTCCCGGAACGCCCGTCTACGAGTACGCGCGCCACAAGGGCCTTATCGGGAAGTCGTTGGCCGACGAGGAGCGGTACCTCGTCAAGATCTCGGACATCGACGCCGAAGACGACACGAAGATGCCGAACTACACGGACTACGACAACCTGACCTTGCGCTCATGGCGCCGTCGCATCGTAATGGAGGTGCTCAAGCACTATCACGAGCGCAACCGGACGCCCATCCCGTCCTTCGCCGCGTTCCTCAAGCGCCTCGCGACGAACGGCATCACCAAGACCGCAAACCACTACAGCGGCGATGTCGAGGAGGTCCGCAAGGGTGCCGCCGCGGAATACAACAAGGGCGGCTACTTCAACCTTCAGCGCGATCTCTCCTACGACCTCATCGTGGCCTACTTCTACCCGTTCCGCAGCCTCATCCTCGCCGCCTGGCTGCTTCAGAACGAGTTCCAAAAGACGACCTTCCCGGTCTTCCTGCGGCACATTGCCGACTGGGTCCGCTGCAGACTTTCGCCGCCGAAAATGGGGCGCTCCGAGGCCGAGTCCCTTCGCCAGTTGATGGCGAAGCTGACGCCGCCGACGATGACGCCGACCCAACGATCGATGCAGCCGCTGCGCGAAGGCCGCTAAGCTCGCGGTCGCGCTGAATTGCTAATATAGGCGGCGTGAACATCCGACCAGGCTCCCGCAAGGCCGTTCTCCGGGACATACGCGAGGTCATCGGCATGGAAGCCCGCACCCTCCTCAAGGTCGCGGCCGGCGTCGACGGCCGGTTCGTCGACGCTGTCGAGCTCATCCTTCGCTGCCGAGGCAAGGTCGCGGTGACGGGCGTCGGGAAATCCGGCCTCATCGCGCAGAAGGTGGCGGCGACCCTCACGTCGACCGGTACGCCCGCTTTCTTCATGCACGCGGCCGACGCCCTGCATGGCGATCTGGGCACGGTCCAAAAACAGGACGTGGTCCTCGCCTTCGGAAAATCCGGAGAGTCGAGCGAGCTCAACGATCTCCTCCCCGCGCTCCGGCGGATCGGCTCGAAGCTCATCGCGGTGGTCTCCAAGCCCCGCTCGACATTGAGCCGTGCCGCGGACATTTCCCTCCTCGTGCCGGTGGACCGTGAAGCCTGCCCGCTCGACCTCGCGCCCACCTCGAGCACGACGGCGGCGTTGGCCGTCGGCGACGCCATCGCCGTCGCCTTGATGAAGCGGCGGGCCTTCAAGGAGCATCATTTCGCCCTCTCTCATCCGGGCGGAAGCCTGGGCAAGCGCCTCACCTTGCTCGTGAGCGATCTGATGATGAGGGGCGAGGACAATCCGGTGGTCCGTTCGGGCATCCCGATGAGCCGGCTCCTGCCGGTGATGACATCGAAGCATTGCGGAGCGGCCAGCGTGGTCGATTACCGCGGCAAGTTCATCGGCCTCGTGACCGATTACGACGTTCGCGTCGCCTTCGAGACGCGCGCATCGCCGCTCGACTGCAAGGTCGACGACATGATGAACCGCAAGCCGACCGTCGCCTTCCCCGACATGCTCGCCGCGGACGCGGCGCTGATCATGGGCAATCCCCTCAAGCCTTTTCTCGTGCTGCCGGTGCTCGAGTCGAGAAGCCGCCGCCCCGTCGGGATGATCCGCCTCCACGAAATCCGGAGCGCGCGCCTGTAGCGGCGACAGGATATGGCATAATCGATATATGTCGCGACCCGAATTGACTGAGAATGCGGGCCATTATGAGCGGTTTTTCGACCGCTTCGGGGGCTCATGCCGCACGAAGCATGTACGCCATACCCGGACCGATCTCCGGCAGAGGATTTGGAACCTCGCGGCCCCGTTCAGGGGGATCGAGCCGGCCCCCGACAAACGCCCCTACCATCTTCCGCGGGAATCGGGCCTGCCGAACGAATACATACGGCTCGATCCTTGGGAAATGGAATATCTGTTCACGATCGCCGCTCTCTCGACCAAAGCGATCGTCGAGATCGGGCGCTTCAACGGGGGCAGCGCGTTCATGCTGTCATATTCGAATCCCCGCGTCCCGATCCACTCGATCGACATCGCGCCGCAGAACGACGAGCGTTTGAAGGGCTTCTTCAGCGCCCACGATGTCGGGAAGAACGTGCGCCTCATCGTGGGAGACTCGCAGAAAGGACGCTACGACGACATCAAGGAGATCGACCTCCTCTGGATCGACGGCGACCACTCCTTCGAGGGCTGCATGAGCGACCTCACCAACTGGTACGACAAGGTCTCGCCCGGCGGGCACATCCTTTTCCATGACTGCTATTTCGGCAGCCCGGTCCAAGATGTCCTGATCGAGTTCCTCAAGACCCACCGCGACGAGGTCGTCGTGTCCCCCTTGATCCCGGGACGTCACTGGCTTCAGCCCAAAGGCTCCCTGGCCCATCTGATCAAGCGGTGACCTTCACTTCGTTCGTTTTCGTCGCGTTCTTCGCCGCATTCTACCCCGCGTACCTGCTGCTGATGGGAAGGCACCGCCTGCAGAACACGGCGCTCCTCGCGGCGAGCCTGACGTTCTACGGCTATTGGGATTGGCGTTTCTTATTCCTTATGGTCGCCGCGGCCTCGATCGATTATTTCGCGGCGCGCTGGATCCAGAGCAGCGATGATCCGGCGGTGCGGCGGCGGCTGCTGATCTTATCCATGTCGACCAATCTCATCGTTCTCGGCTTCTTCAAATACTTCAACTTCTTCGATCAGAACCTGCAGGCGCTCCTCGCCTCGCTCAGCATCCCAGTGTCGCCCCGTACGCTGAGCATCCTCCTCCCGATCGGCATCTCGTTCTATACGTTCCAGGCGATGTGCTACGTCATCGACGTTTATCGCCGAGAACTCCGGGCGATCGAGCGCTTCGACGACTATCTTCTGTTCGTGGTCTTCTTCCCTCAACTCGTCGCGGGGCCGATCGAACGCGCCACCGTCCTCGCGCCTCAGGTCATTCATCCGCGCAAGATCCTCCCCGAGCAGGTCGAGGCCGCCATCCCCCTGATCCTCTGGGGGTTCTTCAAAAAACTGGTCTTCGCCGACAACGTGGCCTTGGTCGCCGACGAAGTCTTCAACCAGCATCTATCGCACCTCGGCGCCGACACGCTGATCGGGACCCTGGCTTTCACCGTCCAGATCTATTGCGATTTCTCCGCGTACAGCGATATCGCCCGCGGGCTTTCGAAGCTGATGGGCTTCGAGTTGCGCCTCAATTTCAACCAGCCCTATTTCGCGGTCAACCCCAGCGACTTTTGGCGCCGCTGGCACATATCCCTCTCCTCCTGGCTGCGGGACTATCTCTACATCCCGCTCGGAGGCAACCGTCGCGGGACGGCCGGAACCTACCGGAATCTCATGATCACCATGCTGTTGGGCGGATTATGGCACGGCGCGGCGTGGAACTTCATCATCTGGGGCGCGTACCACGGCGCGATCCTCATCCTATACCGGCTGCTGGATTCCAGGCATGAGGAATCCGCGCGCCCCGGCCTGCCGGGGATTTGGTGGCGTCTGCCTCTCATGTTCGGCTTCACCGTCTTCGGCTGGCTGATCTTCCGAGTCCACTCCGCCTCGCAGCTATGGCAGATGGTCGCCGGTCTCAGCCTGAGCCCCACACCGGACACCCGCCGCCTCCTGGCGGGACTCCTCGCCTGCGCGGTGCCGCTGGCCGCGATCGAGATACTGCAATTCTTCCTCCGGGAGCATGATCATCTGGTGGCGACGAAGCTGTCCCCCTGGAATCGCGTTCCCGCATACGCGGGGCTGATCATCGTGCTGCTCCTCTATGGGGCGAGGAAGTCATCGGAGTTCATTTATTTCCAGTTCTAAGGTCATGAGAGACCCGACGGGCTCGACCGGCGCGAGATCGCGACGGGCGACCGTCATTTCGCTCTTCGGGACCATCGCACTCGTCGCGCTCCTCAACCTCCTCGCCGGCCTGTGGCTCGAACGCAGTTCGCCCAACCTCGGCTACCGCCTGATCCGCGCGAAGTGGCATGCCCTTCGCACTCTCGAGGCGCCGGTCGACTGGCTCATCCTGGGAGACTCCAGCGGCAATCAAGGGTTGCGCCCGGACGTCTTGGAGCGCGCGCTGGGAGGGCGCGCCCTCAACCTGTGCACGATCGCCGACACCTTGACGCTCAACGACGCATGGATGCTGCGGGAGTATCTGTCGCGCTTTCCCCCGCCGCGTGCCGTCGTCGTCGTCCATGTGTACGACGTCTGGCGAAGGTCGCCCAACGTCTCCGTACTCGCCCAGGCTCCCATGGGCCTCGCCGCCTGGGTGCGGCTGAAGCCGCGGCCTCCGCTCGACTCCTCCGCCCTGATCGAGCGCCTGGCGACGCGGCTGCTTCCGATATACTCGGAAAGCCACAGCCTGAAAGAATTGATGCGCCGCCCGACGCTCCGTCGCCCCGACCTGCCCTCTTCCGCCCCCGACGGCTTCATGGCGGTGACCCAGGCGAATCCCGCGCGCGTCCTAGAGCAGAAGACGGGCCACCTGGAGTTCGTGCGGTCGGCGCCCTTCAAGATGTCGGCGGCGAACCGGAGCGGCCTCGAGGAGATGATACGGCTCGCCGAAGAGAAAGGCTTCGACCTTTGGCTCACGCCGAGCCCTATGTACGAGGGGCTTTACCGCGAGCCTGATTTTCAGACCTATTACGGCGCCCTGCTCGCCGAGCTAGACGCGCTGTCCCGGCGTCACCCGCGCGTGCGCGTCCTGATGCGCGCGCCGCCGCTCTTCTCGCCGGATCAGATGGAGAACGCGGATCATGTCGTCGGAGAGGCCGCTCTTGCCTATTCCGAGCGCGTCGCGTCCGCCCTGCTGGCGGCCGCGCCATCGACTGCCTCGATCTCGGACCGTGTGATACAATCCGATGATTGAGCGTCCAGCCATGAGATGGAAGAACGCGGCGTCCTTTCTCGGCCCGCGCGTCGGAGCTATGCTGATCGGAGGCGCCGTCCTGGGCCTCGCGCTCTCCGCCGTCGAACTCGCCTTCGCCTATTCGCTCCAGGCCTTCCTGGTCCAGGTGAAAGCCTTCTCGCCCGAGGCGGCGTCCCTCCCGGCCTGGCTTCCAGGTCTGCAGCACCACGCGTTCCTCGCCCTCGCCGTCTTCGGTTCGCTGCGGGCGGCCATGGCGGGAGCGCAGACTTATTTCACGGGGGCGGCGAGCGAGGAGCTGAAGTTCCTCATCCGCTCGCGCCTGCTCGACTGGGCGATGAACGCCGAGTCGGCGAGCACGAGCGTGGTGATGTCTCATTTCGCGTTGCGCACCGAGGCTGTCGGCGGCTTCGCCTCGAACCTGCAGAATTGCGCGGCTCTCGCGGCGGGCGCAGGTTTGCTCGGCCTGCAGCTCGTCGTGCTTTCCCCCCAGACGACCGCGGTCGTCGCCGCAGCCACCGTCGCGCTCAGCATCCCGCTGCTCCTGGCGGACCGGCGCATCAAGACCATCGGGGACATGCTCGTCGCGCAGTGGCATCGCACCAACAGCCGGCTGATCGTTAGCCTGCGAAACCTCCTCCTTCTGCAGATCCTCGGCACGCAGCGTGAAGAGGAGAAGAAGGCTCAGGCGGATCTCTCGTCCTACCGCAAGCATATCCTGGTGTATTTCGCTCTCTCCGGGGCGAAGGTCGCGGCGCCGCAGCTCCTCGGCCTCGCGCTGGTCTACGGGCTCAGCCTGACGCCGGTTTTCCAGACCGCCAAGCCGGGCCTGCTGGTGACCTACCTGTACCTCATGCTGCGCCTGCTGCAGTCGCTCTCCGGACTTGGGCTGGCTTTCTCCGCCCTGACCCTCAATTGGCCCCAGTTCAATCTCCTCGCCGACTGGTGGGCCGAACGCGAGGCCGAGTTGCGCGCGCGGCCGCTGCCGCCGCCGCCTTCGAGACTGCCCCTTCCCGAACGCATCGGCTGGCGACTCCAGGGAGTGAGCTTCGCGTATCCCGGAAGCCCCGGGCCCATCCTCGACCGGCTGGACCTCGAGCTGCCCGCCGGACAGGCGCTCGTCGTCACGGGGCCTTCAGGGGCGGGGAAGAGTACGCTCCTGGGCCTCCTTCTCGGGAATCTCACGCCCCGGGCGGGCAGGGCCGAGCTGCTCCTGGACGGGGCGGCGGTGCCTCTCGCGGAGAACCGCGGCCGGCTGCTGCCGCGGATCGGTTACGTCGGGCCGGACAGCTTCCTGATCGAAGGCACCATCCGCGAAAACCTCCTTTACGGGATCGATCGCGCGCCTTCCTCCGAGGAGATCGCGTCGGCGCTCGCGCAGGCCGAATGCGGCTTCGTCGCGGAGATGCCGATAGGCGTCTCGCACTGGCTCACCGAGCAGGGTCAAGGACTCTCCGCGGGGCAAAAACAGCGCCTGTGCCTGGCGCGCGCCCTGCTGAGGCGGCCCTCGGTCCTCGTCCTGGACGAGGCGACCTCGAACCTCGACACCGAGACCGAGGACCGTCTTGTGGCGACGCTCGAGCTCCTCAAGGGGCGCATGACCATCATCGCGGTCACGCACCGCCCCGCGCTCAAGCGACTCGCGGATCACGCGCTCAGCCTCAGCGCGCCCCGGCCTTGATGCGCGCGTTGGCCGTCGCGGCCCCCGGTGAGCGGCCGCCGGACGGCTTCGCGCGCTTCTTCCCGGATGAGGCGGACCGTTCCTCCGCGCTTTCAACGGAGGACGTCGCCAGCCTCACGGACGGCGTTTCGGCCGTTTACGCGGCGGCGACCGAAAGCACGGCCGCCGCGCTCGCCGCCCGCCTCGGCATCGATCCCAAGGCCGCGCTCGTCGTCGCGCGCGATCCTCTCGTTCTGATCACGCATGTATACCTGGACCGCCTGCTTCGGCTCAAGAGGCTCGTGGACCGGGACGGCGCCGGCGCCTGGAGTGCGCCGCGCGGCCTCCTGGAATCCCCTGCCCTATGGACTTCCCTCGTGACGTCGGCGACCGCGTCGCGCGAGTTCAACGAGGCCGTCCTCGGACGCGTCGCCGAGGTCTGGCGGCTCGGAACCTCCGCGCCCCCCCCCGCTCCCGCCGCCCCTCGAACCGCGAGTGTGGGCAACCTCAACTTCGCGGCTCCCGGGATCGGGCGACGCATCGCGTGGAAGGCGGCGCGCGTGTCCTCCCGCATCGCGGGCCGGCTCCCCACGCTGGGGCTGGCGTACGCCGAGTCCTGTTTTCTCGACGCGGGGCTCATCGGTCCGCTGAGGATGGCGGACCTGAACGGCCCGCAGGACGGACAGGCGCCTCCGGCGGACCTTCAGCTGAGGCGCGATGTCATCCTCGACGGCTGCGCCGGCGCGCGGCCCGCGCTGGAGGCGCTGCTCGCCTCATGGGGCTTCGACGCCGCCGAGAGGGCCGCGGCGGTCCGCGCGCATGCGGAGCTTTGCGCGGAGCTGTTTCCCCGGGCGCGCCTCGAGGACCTGCCGCGCCGCCTGCGCGGAGCCGAGGCCGTCCTGGCGCGGTTCGCCGGGCGCCCGCTCCTGCTCAGCGAGGTCGGCGACGACCGGACCGCCTTCATGCTCGCCGCGGCGAGGACGCTCGGGATGCCGGTCATCGGCATCCAGCACGGCGCCGCGTACGGGTTCGTCGACGCGGCCTGCTATACCGAGTTCGAATACGCGCAGCTGGACCGCTTCGTGACCTGGGGCTGGACCCGGATGCCGGACCATCCGCTCGCCCGCCGTGTCGAGACGATCCCGCTTCCGAGCCCATGGCTCAGCGAGCGCGCCCGCCGGTGGCGCCGCGAGCTGCCTCCTCCGTCGGCGGGCCGGGAGTGGGACGTCCTGCTGATGACGGAGCGGATCGCCCGATATCCGGCGACCCTGACGACCGTGCGCCTCAACCGGCTCGACGCGCTGGAGTCGCTCGACGCGGAGTTGACGGGGCTCGTCAAAGGTCTGACGGCGAGGAAGCTCCGAGTCCTGCATAAGCCTTTCAACGCGGCATCGGCCGAGGCCCAGGGAGGGGCGATAGCGGCGCTGCGGGCGGCCGGCGGCGGCTACGCGACCCATGACCGCCCCGACAAGGGGCTTTACGCGGAGCTTCTGGCGTCGGTAGGCATGGTGGTCTGGGACGAGCCGGGCGGAGGCATCTTCGAGTGCCTCGTCTCGGGCATACCGACGCTGCTCCTGTGGACGCCCGCGCGCTATGCCCGATCGCCTCGCGCCGAGGCTCCGTTCAAGGCGCTCGAGGAGGCGGGCATCATGCACCGCTGCCCTGAAAGCCTCGCCGAGGCCGCCGCCTCCGTCGGCAAGAATCCGGCCGGCTGGCTCCGGGACCCCCGACGCGCGGCGCTGATCGCCGAGGCTTGCCGGGAGGTCGCGTGGGCCGACGACGGATGGGCGCAGCCTTGGCGCGAGTTCCTCGATTCACTCTGACCCAGGTGGAATGGTAGGATGTTCAACGCTTGAACAGAAAATGAAGAGCCCCCTCCCGGAATCCGGCCGAGTCTTCGTGATCTGCGAGGCCGGCGTCAACCATAACGGCGACATCGCCCTCGCCGAGCGCCTCATCGACGCCGCGAGGGAAGCCGGCGCCGACGCGGTCAAGTTCCAGACGTTCAAGGCGGAGCTTCTCGCGGGAACGGATGCGGCCCTCGCGCCCTACCAGTCGCGCGCCGGCGAGTCCGGCGGCCAGGCCGGGATGCTCCGGCGCCTCGAGCTCGACGAGGCCGCCCACCGCCGCCTGCAGGCTCGCGCGGAGAAGGCCGGCATCGCTTTCCTGTCGACGCCGTTCGACGAGGAGAGCGCGGACCTCCTCGAGCGTCTCGGCGTGCCGCTGTTCAAGCTGCCCTCCGGCGAAGCGACGAACAAGGCGCTCGTCGAGCACGTCGCGCGTAAAGGACGGCCGGTCATCCTCTCGACGGGCCTCTGCGATCTGGAGGACGTCCGTCGGGCCGTCGACTGGATCCGGGGCGCGGGGTCGCCGCCCCTCACCTTGCTCCATTGCGTGACCGACTACCCGGCCCCGATCGAGCAGTCGAACCTGCGCGCGATGGCGACGCTGCGGGAGGCCTTTGGGACGCCCGTAGGCTATTCGGACCACACGCTCGGCACGACGGCCGCGATCGCCGCCGCGGCGCTCGGCGCCGCCGTGATCGAGAAGCACATCACGCTGGACCGGACCATGCCGGGCCCCGACCATGCCGCGTCGCTCGAGCCGGGCGAGTTCGCCGCGATGGTCTCCGCGATCCGGGATGTCGAGAGGTCCCTCGGCGACGGGATCAAGGTCCCCATGCCCTGCGAGGCCGGCAATCGCGCCGCGGCCCGCCGCAGCCTCGTCGCCGCGCGCGATTTGGAAGAAGGAAGAGTCCTCGAGAAGGATGATCTTCGCGCCAAGCGTCCCGGCACCGGGATCCCCCCTTACGAGCTCGAAGCGATGATCGGCCGCCGACTTCGCCGGGCGCTGCGCCGCGACGAGCCGCTCACTCGGGAGAGCATCTGAACCCGCGCCGGGTCGCCGTGCTGACCACCTCCCGCGCCGACTACGGGCTGCTGTCGTGCCTCATGAAGCGCCTCGGCTCCGACCGCCGCTTCGAGCTTCTCTCGGTCGTCTGCGGCTCGCATCTATCCGCCGCGCACGGGCACACCACGCGCGAGCTCGAGGCGGACGGCTTGCGCATCGCGGCCCGCGTCCGGACCGGGGCGAGGGCCGATTCCCCCCTCGAGGCCGCGCGCGCCCTCGGCCGCGGTCTCGCCGGCTTCGCCGGGGCTTTCGCGCGTCTGAAGCCCGAGCTCCTCGTCGTCCTCGGCGACCGCTACGAGCTCCTCGCGGCAGCCTCCGCGGCCGTCATGCTCCGGATCCCGATCGCCCATATCCACGGCGGCGAATCGACCGAAGGCGTCATCGACGAGCAGGTGCGGCACGCGGTCACGAAGCTGAGCCACGTGCATCTTCCGGCGGCCGAGCCCTACCGGCGGCGCGTGCTCGCTCTCGGCGAGGATCCGCGCTTCGTGCGCTGCTTCGGCGCGCCCGGCCTGGAGTCCATCCGCCTGCTCGAGCCGGTCCCGCGCGCCGAGCTCGAGCGGCGCGTCGGCCTGCCCGTCGACCGCAGGACCGTCGTCTTCACCTGGCACCCCGACGACTCAGGAGCGGCGGGCCTCGAGGAGGCTCTCGGCGCGCTCGATGCGGCGGGCCTGCGCGTCGTCGTCACCGCGGCGGGCGCGGATGTCGGGGGCGCCGTCATCAACGCGCGCGCCGCACGCTGGTGCGCGGCGCGCTCGGAGAGGGCGTCGTTCGTCGCCTCGCTGGGCAACCACGCGTACCTGAGCCTCGCGCGCCTCTGCGGCGCCGTCGTCGGGAACTCGTCGAGCGGGATCATCGAGGCGCCGAGCCTGCGCGTGCCGACCGTCAACATCGGGACCCGCCAGAAAGGGCGCCTGCGTTCACCGTCCGTGATCGACTGTCCTCCGAAGCGCGCCGCGATCGCGGCGGCCTTGCGCCTCGCGGCTTCGCCGGCGTTCCGTCGGGACCGCTGCCGAGGCGCGAACGCCTACGGAGACGGGCGCTTTTCCGAGCGGTCGGCCCGTTTTCTCGCGTCGATCCCCCTCGGGCAGCGTCTTCTGGAAACGAAGAGCGTCGCGCGCCTCGACCGGAGGAACCCATGACGCACAAGCCCCCTGTCGTCGTGCTCGGCGCCGGCGGCCACGCCAAGGTCATCATCGAGGCGCTGCGCGCCGTCGGCCGGGACGTCGCCGGCTGCCTCGATCCGCGCGGCGGGGCCGATCCGCTTCCCGGCGCGCCGGTCCTCGGCGGCGACGACTGGCTCGATTCCGCGGACGCGCGCGGGGTCGAGATCGCCGTCGGCGTCGGAGCCAATCCCGGCACCGCCGCGCGCAAGCACCTCCACGAGCTCGCCGCGTCGAAAGGCGCCTCGTTCTGCCTCGTCGTCGCCCCGGGAGCCTGGGTGAGCCCGACCGCCGTTCTCGGCTCGGGCGCGCAGATCCTGACGAACGCCGTCGTCCACGCGGGCGCCAAGGTCGGCTCGGGCGCCGTGGTGAACACCGCGGCGATCGTGGAGCACGACGCGACGGTCGGCGACCACGCGTTCCTCTCGCCGCGCGCGGTCATCTGCGGCGCCGCGACGGTCGGCGAGCTCGCGTTCATCGGCGCGGGAGCGATCGTGCTCCCGGGGGTCAACGTCGGCCGGCGCGCCGTCGTGCCCGCCGGCGCCGTCGTGCGGCGGGACCTTCCCGACGACGCGATCCTCGTGGACGGTCGAGCCCGCGTTCGAAAAGGCTCGAAATGACGGTCCCCGACCTCAAGAATGGTACAATGTTCACTCATTGAACAGCCACCGGAGAATCCCTTGACGCCCCACCGCATTTTCATCGGCTTCGACGCGCGCATGCCCATCGCCTCGGAGGTCCTGGAGTACTCGCTGCGCAAGCACGCGACCGAACCCCTGGACATCCGGCTGCTGAAGCTTCCGGAGCTCGACCTCAAGCGTCCGCACGACCCCCTGCAGTCCACCGAATTCACCTATAGCCGCTTTTTGGTCCCCCACCTGTGCGGCTTCCAGGGTACCGCACTTTTCATGGACAACGACATGCTCGCCTTCAGCGACGTGTCGGAGCTCTTCCATCTCGACATGAAAGACGTCTGGCTGCGCTGCGTCAAGCACGACCAGAAGACCACGTCCGCGCTCAAGATGGACGGGCGGGCGCAGACGAGCTATCCGCGCAAGAACTGGTCGAGCCTCATGCTCCTGAACTGCGCGAAGCTCACGTCGTGGACGAAGGAGAACGTGGAGACCAAGCCCGCCGCCTGGCTTCATCGTTTCGAGTCCGTGCCCGATGACAAGATCGGCGAGCTGCCCAATACGTGGAACACGCTCGACTGGTACGACGACTCGACCGACCTCGTGCACTACACGGAAGGCGGTCCGTGGTTCGACCGCTGCAAGGACCATCCCTACGGGGCGATCTGGTTCCAATACCGCGACGAGCTCGCGCGATCGCGGTCCGCGAGGCCCTGATGCCGTCGGCCCAAACGACGCGCGTGATCCCGCGGCTCGACATCAAGGGTCCGAACGTGGTCAAGGGCGTCCGGCTGGAGGGCCTTCGCGTCGTGGGCGACCCGCAGGAGCTTGCCGCGCGCTACTATGCCGGCGGCGCCGACGAGCTGCTCTACATGGACATCGTCGCGAGCCTCTACGGACGCAATAGCGTGCTCGAGATCATAGAGCGCGCGGCCCGCTCGATCTTCATCCCGCTGACCGTCGGCGGCGGCCTGCGGACCTTGGAGGACATAGGCAAGGCCCTGCGAGCCGGCGCCGACAAGGTCGCCATCAACACGGCCGCGATCAAGACCCCTCGATTCATCTCGGACGCGGCGCGAAAGTTCGGCTCGCAATGCATCGTGGTCTCGATCGAAGCCAAGCGGCAGGCTCCGGGCCGATGGGAAGCGCTGACCGACAACGGCCGTGAAAGGACCGGCGTCGACGCCGTCGCGTGGGCGCACAAGGCCACGGAGCTCGGCGCCGGCGAGATCCTGCTCACGTCCGTGGACCAGGAAGGCACGCTGAAGGGCTACGACATGGAGTTGATCGCCGGCCTCGCCGGATCCCTGCCGGTCCCGCTCATCGCCTGCGGCGGCGCCGGCTCGCCCGAGGATGCCGCCGCCGCGGCGGCTGACGCATCCGCCGACGCCGTCGCGCTCGCGGCGATCCTGCACAGCGGCCGGAACTCGATCGTCCAGATCAAGGACGCTCTCGCCGCCCGCGGCGTGCCCGTCCGCGGCGCCGTCCCCTCTCCCGCATGAGCGTCCCCCGAGTCCTCGTCGTCGACTACGGCCTCGGGAACCTGCACAGCGTCTGCCGCGCGCTGACGGCGGCCGAGGCGACGCCCGTGGTGAGCGCCGACCCGGCCGACCTCGAGACGGCCGAGCTCGTGGTCCTGCCCGGGGTCGGGGCCTTCGGAGACGGCATGCGGGGCTTGACCGAGCGCGGCCTCGTCGAGCCCTTGCGGCGCTACGCGGCTTCTGGGCGCCCGCTGATCGGAATCTGCCTCGGCACGCAGCTTCTTCTGGGACGCAGCACCGAGTTCGGTGAGCACGAAGGCCTCGGGATCATCCCGGGGAAGGTCGTTCCGCTCGAGGCCCGCCGGCCGGCGAAGATCCCCCACATCGGCTGGAGCGCGCTCGTTCCATCGGGCCGGTCATGGTCCGGCACGCCTCTCGCGGGCCTGCCCGAGGCGGGAGAGGTCTATTTCGTGCACTCGTTCGCGGCGCGTCCCGACCGGCCCGAGCATTCGCTCGCCGAGTGCGATTACGGGGGCGTCCGCTTCTGCGCCGTCGTCGCCGCTGGACGCGTCGTCGGCTGCCAGTTCCATCCGGAGAAAAGCGGGCCCTACGGCCTGGCCATCCTCCGCAACTTCATCCATCAAGAGGATCCCGTCGATGAAACCGTCCGCTGACCCCAAATCCCCCGCCAAGACGCTGTTCGGCCTCCCCAGCGAGGTGAAGTTCTGCTCGCGCTGCGTGATCACCAATCAGCGCCCGAATTCCGCGGTCGAGTACGCCCACACGCGCGAGAGCGTCAAGAAGACGATCGGATTCGACGCCGAAGGCGTCTGCGACGCCTGCCGCTACACGGAGCGCAAGCGCTCGACGATCGACTGGGACCAGCGCGACAAGGAGCTGCGCGAGCTGTGCGACAAGCATCGCAAGACCGACGGCTCCTATGACGTGCTCGTGCCGGGCTCCGGAGGCAAGGACAGCTTCTACGCCGCGCACATGCTCAAGTACAAGTACGGCATGCACCCGCTGACCGTCACGTGGGCCCCCCACATCTACACGGACTGGGGCTGGCGCAACCATCAGCGCTGGATCCACGCGGGCTTCGACAACTACCTCTGCACGCCCAACGGCCGGGTGCACCGGCTAGTGACGCGCCTCGCGGTTCAGCGGCTTTTCCATCCGTTCCAGCCGTTCATGATCGGACAGAAGGCGTTGGCGCCCAAGATGGCGGCCCTCTTCAACATCCCGCTCGTGTTCTTCGGCGAGAACGAGGCCGAATACGGCAACGCCATCATGGACAACGAGTCCTCCAAGCGCGATCACGCCTACTTCACGTCGACGGACGCGTCGAAGGTGTTCCTCGGCGGGGCGTCCCTCCTCGAGCTTCGCGAGGAGTTCGGGCTCGACGCCAACGACCTGGAGCCCTATCTCCCCGCCGACCCCGCCCGCCTCGAGAAGGTCGGGGTCGAGGTCCATTACCTCGGCTACTACCTCAAGTGGCATCCTCAAAGCTGCTATTACTACGCCGTCATGAACGGCGATTTCGAGGCCTCGCCGGAGCGCACGCCGGGCACCTACAGCAAATACAACAGCATCGACGATCGCATCGATGATTTCCATTACTGGACGACCTTTGTCAAGTTCGGCATCGGCCGCGCGACCTACGACGCCTCCCAGGAGATCCGCTCCGGCGACATCAACCGCGAGGAAGGCGTCGCCCTGGTCAAGCGCTTCGACGGAGAATGGCCGGAGCGGTTCGCCCAACAGATCCTCGACTACATCAGCCTCGAGCCGAAGAATTTCCCCGTCGCCGCGAAGAGACTCGGGGAATGGAAGATGACTAAGGAGGGCTTCCTGTCCCTCGCGGACGGCTTCCGTTCGCCGCATCTGTGGACGAAGGACGGCGGCGAGTGGAAACTGAAGCACCAGATCTCCTGATGAAGCCCCTTCTCAAGCAGCACCGGGAGATCGTGCTTCGCGCGGATTCAACGCTCCGCGACGCGATGCGCGTGATGACCGACAGTCAGTACGGCCTGGTCATGGTGTGCGGGCGCGACCGGCGCCTGCTCGGCGTCCTGGCCGACATCGACATCCGCAAGCATCTGCTCTCCGGCGGCGACATCTCCGATCCGGTCACGCGCGCGATGAACCCCCGCCCGATCGTGGTCCGCGAGGGCTGCCCGCGCGAGGAGGTCTCCGAGCTGTTCCGCCGGACCGGGAAGGCGTACATCCCCGTCGTCGACGCCGGCGGACGCCTCGTCGAGCTGGCGGCGATCTCCGAGTTCGCCGCCATTCCCAAGCGCTACTCGAACCGCGTCCTGCTCATGGCCGGCGGCGAGGGCCGCCGCCTGCGGCCCCTGACCTCGAACACCCCGAAGCCGATGCTCAAGCTCGGCGGCAAGCCCATCCTCGAGCACCAGATCGAGCAGCTCGCGGCCGCGGGCTTCGTCCACTTCGTGATCGCCGTGAACTATCTGGGCGAACAGATCAAGGCGCATTTCGGCGACGGCTCCCGCTGGGGGATCGAGATCGAGTACCTGCAGGAGCGCAAGCCGCTGGGCACGGCCGGAGCCCTGGGGCTTCTCAAGAAAAAGCCCAAAGAGCCGATCCTGGTCATGAACGGCGACGTCCTCACGAAGGTCAATTTCAGCGCCCTCCTGGATTTCCATGAGACCGAGAAGGGGCTGGCGACGGTCTGCATCAAGCGGCACGAGATCCAGGTTCCGTACGGCGTCGTCGAGCTCTCGGGCCACCGCCTGCAAGGCTTCGCCGAGAAGCCGACCCACCGCTTCCTGGTCAACGCCGGCATCTACGTCCTCTCCCCCGCCGTCCTGCCGATGATCCCGAAGGGACGCGCCTGCGACATGCCCGAGCTTCTCGCCGCCGTGCGCCGGCGCAGCAAGGACGGCGTGGCCTGCTTCCCGGTCGAGGAGTACTGGCTGGATATCGGGGGGCCGAGCGAATTCAAGCGCGCCGCCAGCGATTTCGACGGAATCTTCCGCCCATGAGCGCCCGCAAGATCGTCGGACTCCATGAGCCCGTCTTCGCGGGCAATGAATGGCGCTACGTCAAAGACTGCATCGACACGCGCTGGGTGTCCAGCGCCGGCTCTTATGTCGACGCCTTCGAGCGCATCGTCGCGCGCCGGATGGGAGCGTCGCACGCGGTCGCGATCGTCAACGGCACCGCAGCCCTCCAGCTCGCCCTCGAGCTCGTCGGCGTCGAGCCGGGCGACGAGGTCATCGTCCCGAGCCTCTCGTTCATCGCCACGGCACACGCCGTCGTCTACCGCGGCGCGGCCCCCCGCTTCCTCGACATCGAAGAGGCGACGTTCGGCCTGGACCCCGCGCGCGTCGAGGCGTTCCTTGACGAAGGGTGCCGTCGTCGCGGCAAGTCGCTTTACGCCCGCGACACGGGCCGGCGCGTGGCCGCCTGCATGCCGATGCACGCTCTGGGCCACCCCGCCCGCGTCGACCGGATCGCCTCTCTGTGCAAGCGCGCGGGCGTCCCGCTCGTCGAGGACGCCGCGGAGGCGCTCGGCACGACCTACCGGGGCAGGGCCGCCGGCTCCTTCGGCGCGATCGGCGTGCTCAGCTTCAACGGCAACAAGATCGTGACCACCGGCGGCGGCGGCATGGTCGTCACCTCGAACGCGCGCTTGGCGGCGCGGGCGAGGCATCTCTCCACCCAGGCGAAGTCGGACGCGCGCGCCTTCTGGCACGACGCCGTCGGCTATAACTTCCGCCTTCCGAACCTCAACGCGGCCGTCGGGGTCGCCCAGCTCGAGCGGCTCGACGACCTGCTGGCCGCCAAGCGGCGGCTGGCCGGCTGGTATCGCCAGGCGCTTGAGGGGACGCCGGGCCTGCGGCTCGTCGGCGAGCCGAAGGACGCGAGGAGCAATCTTTGGCTGAACGCGATAGTCTATGACGAGCCCAACCGCGCGGCCCGCGCGCTGAGGGCGCTCGACGCGGCCGGCTTCCAGGCGCGCCCGCTGTGGGCTCCGTGCCATCGCCAGCCGCATCTGCGGTCCTGCCCGCGAGGGGCTCTCGATGTGACGGACCGTCTGTGGCGGACGACAGTCTGCATACCATCAAGCGCCGACCTCGCGCGCAAGACCGCGGAAAGGATCGCTCAGATCGCCGCGCGCGCATGAACGTCGTGCCCGACGCTCCGCCATCCTACAGCCTGCCTCCCCTCGCCCGGAGGATCGACTTCGTCGCCGAGGCCGAGCGCTTCGCGTCCCTCCATCGCGGCGGCCCCGCGGCCCGTTTCCTGCGGCTCGTCGTCCGCGGCGACGAGCGCGACCTCGACGACCTCCTAGGGAAGATCTGGTGCGATTCGCACCCGGCGATCTACCGGCCGCCCGAGGGCCGGGAAAGCCTCGCGATCTCTTGCCTGAAGTCGCTGGCTTTGCCGTTGGTCTGGCTCGCCCGCAAGAGCTTCCTCTGGCGGCGGGAGGAGCCGGTCGACTACGACTTCGAGACCGTCGACGACGCCTACTTCGAACGCTGGTACCTCCCGGTATACGAGCGTCTTCCCGGGCGCAAGCGCGTCACGCCGTCGGGCTCCGTCAGGATGACGCACCCCGACGCGGCCGACCCCGTGCTCGGAAGCGTCACGCCGCGCACGCTCGCGCTGATGTTCCTCTTCCCTCTGGCCGTGCCTTTCGTCGCGCGGCTTTCGCGCCTCTATAGGCGCAACCTCATGGAACCCTTCCGGCTCGCCCTCGGACATTACGCGGCCTTCGAGGGCCATTTCAGACGCTATCCGACGCGTCACTATCTCGCGTACAACGACGACCACAACCATCCCTGCCGCCACCTCGCCTTCCGACAAAACTGCGCGGGGCGCATGGCCGTGGTGCAGAACGGTGAGCGGACCCACCACCCTGTCTATGCGTTCGGGAGGATGGACGACTACCTCAGCTTCGGGACAGCCGTCGAGCGCCTGGTGCCGGAACTCCGGTTGCGGATCGGGCGAGTGCTTCCTATCGGAGCGCTTTACCTCAACTCCTGGCGCGCCCTCGCCGACCAGGCTCCGGCGGCCAAGGACATCGATGTGCTGTTCGTCGACCAGCTCGTCTGGCCCTTCAACGGCTTCGACGAGAAGACCGGGCGTTCGTTCGAAACCGCATTCCGCTGCCTCAACGAGCTCAA
Organism: Elusimicrobiota bacterium; assembly: GCA_036676805.1. Lineage (GTDB taxonomy): Bacteria > Elusimicrobiota > Elusimicrobia > UBA1565 > UBA9628 > GWA2-66-18. Next base: position 25,991 of record JAKFCD010000025.1, on the reverse strand, counting down.
ACGGACACGGCCCGAGCTCAAGATCGTCTTCCAGCTGCGGCACTACTCGGATCCCTCGCTGCGGGAGGAGGTCCTCGCGCGAGTGAAGCCTCACTTTTCGGAGCCCATCGAATTCGCCGAGAACACGGGGAACGGCGAGAGCTACAGGAACGTGATCCGTTCCAAGGTCGTGATCAACTTCAACTCGACGCTCGGATACGAGTCGTTCTTCCTCGGGCGCGGCACGCGGGTCTTGTTCGCCAACTTCGCCGGAAACGCGTATGAGATCTACTCCGAGGACCCGCGCTTCCAGCTCTACGACGAATCGGGCTCGGCCGTCTCCTTCCTGGCCCACGTCGATTATCTTCTCTCGCTGGATCTCGATTCGCCTCCGGCCGCGGCGCGTGAACGCCACGCCTTCTTCGACGGGCGCGTCCAGGAGCGCATGGCCGCCGTTCTGACCGGGGAGGGATATCGATGAGATACAAGCGGCTGATGGGCCTCATCCCCGCGCGCGGCGGTTCCAAAGGCCTTCCCGGCAAGAACATCCGGCCTTTGGCCGGCCTGCCGCTGATCGGCTGGACGCTGCGGGCGGCCTCGGACTCCGGCGCCTTCGAGCGGATCGTCGTCTCCACCGACTCGCCCGAGATCGCCGCCGTCGCGCGATCGCTGGGCTCCCCCGTGCCGTGGCTGCGCCCCGCGGAGCTGGCGGGAGACCTCTCTCCGTCGATCGATTTCGTCCTGCACGCGCTCGAGCGGCTGAAGGCGGACGAAGGTTTCGAGCCGGACGTCCTCATGCTGCTGCAGCCGACCTCGCCGTTCCGCAGCGCGGAATCGATCCGCCGCGCCGCGGCGGCCTTCGGCGCGTCCGACGCCGAAAGCCTGGTGTCCGTATCCCCCGTCATCGAACATCCGTGGTCCTGCTACTTCATGGACGACGCGGGGATGATGCGCCGCGCCGTTCCCGACGCCCCGGAGGTCCTCCGCCGCCAGGATCTGCCGCCGGCCTATGCGCCGGACGGCTCCATCTACATGGCGACCCCGCGACTCCTGCGGGAACGGCGTGCCTTCATGGCGCCCGGCACCTTGGGCTTCTTGACGCCTTCGGATGAATCCGCGGACATCGATACGGCGGATGACTGGACGCTCGCCGAGGAATCGGCCAAGGGCCGCGGCGATCGCTGATGTTCCTCGCGACGACGGCGCTCGACGGATTCTGGGATAAGAGCCAGGAGCTGCTGTTCCTCGGCCAGTGGTGCCGGCTTCACGAGCGTCGCAAGGACTGGGAAGCGCTTCGCGGAAGGACCATGGACAGCCCATGGGAGGCCCCGGGCGCGCTCGACCGCGGCGTCGAGAGCATCTCGGCCCTTCACGAAGCCTTGCTCGGCTTCCTGACCGCCTACCTCAACGAGGCGCACGGCGTTCGCCGCAGCGAGCGCTATTGGCGGATCATCATCGGGCCTTGGCTGCTCGGCTACACCGCGGCGATCGTCGACCACGGCATGCATCTCGACCTCGCGTTCTCCCTGGACCCGCGGCTGGAGACCTGGACCCTCGACCCGCGGGACCGGCGCACTCCGCTCGATACCGCCGATTTCGCGGCCAAGCTGAGCGCCGACCCGTTCCAGCTGCAGCTCTATTCCGAGATGATCGAGTCCCGCGGCTTTTCCGGACAATCCCGGCGCGGGCCGGCGGCCGAGACGCCGGCGCCCGCGCCGGTTCGGCCGAAGGCCGCGATCCGCGGAGCGCTGGCGCGCGCGGCCCGAGCGGCGATCGGCTCCGAGAGGATCTTCTCAGACCTCTACGCGAGCCCCCGCCAGACTCTCGCGCTCATGAGCGCCGCGTCCATGGCGCCCCTAGGCCCCGGCGTCGCCTCGCCGCGCGCGCCGCTCGACATCGCTCGTCGCGCGAGCCTCGCCGGCTTCAGCGCCTCGGTCCCGTACGCCTCCGAGGCGGCGGCCCTGCTGCCGCGCCAGCTTCCGGTCCTCTTTCTCGAGGGGCACGCCGATTTCCGCCGCGAGGTCGTCTCGCGGTGGCCGCGCCTGCCGCGCCAGCTCCTGACTTCCGTGGGCTGGTACTCGAATGAGGCCTTCAAGCTCCTCGCCGCGGAAGCGACGGAGGCCGGCGCGGAGCTCGTCATCAGCCAGCACGGCGGCGGCTACGGGATGATGGGCGCGATCCTGTCCGAGGCGCACGAGCGGCGCGTCGCGGACCGCTACTTCACGTGGGGCTGGACCGACAGGAAATATCCGGGTGCGGAGCTCGTCCCCCTGCCCAACCCCAAGATGACGTTCAAGCCCGCACGGCCGAAGCCTCGCACGGGGAATTGGCTGATGATCTCCACCACCCTGTACCGGTATCCGTATTCCTGTTATTTCGCGAGCGCTCCCGCCGCCCATCGCTTCGAGGAACAGCTCGAGGATCGGGCTCGCTTCCTGCGAGGCCTCGAACAGCAGGCCCTCTCGTCCGCCCGGGTGCGTCTTCATCCCGCGGATCTCGGCTGGGGGCACCGCGCCCGCCTCGCCGAGGAATTCCCCGCGCTCGGCTTCGACGAAGATCCCGCGCCGTGGACGAGCCGCGCCGACTTCGACCTCGTGGTCATCGACCATCCTCAGACCTCGATCGTGGAGTGTCTCGCCCGGGACACGCCCGCGCTCTTCTTCTGGAATCCCAGCCTCTGGCGCATGCGGCCGGAAGCGTCGGCGGTCCTCGACGGCCTGCGCCGCGCCCGGATCCTCTTCGATTCTCCCGGCGAGGCGGCGCGTGAATTCCCGGCCGCCCTGGCCGACGCCGCTTCCTGGTGGGGGCGCCCGGAAGCACGCAGCGCGCGCGCGGCGTTCGTGGAACGCCATGCGAGATCCTCTCCAGGTTGGCTCGCCGATTGGGCCCGGGCGCTGCACGACGGGAGCACGGCATGAAGGATTTCCTGAAGCGCTACCCGGAGGTCCTGCTTCGGCCGGCCGCGACGATATGGGACGCCATGGAGGCGATGACGAAGAGCCGGGTCGGCTTCGCCGTCGTCTCGGATCGTTCCAACAAGCTGCTCGGCGTGATCACCGACATCGACATCCGGCGCGCGCTCCTGCGGGGCGCGGATATCCGCTCTAACATCGCGAAGGCTCTGAATAGGAAGCCGATCATCGTGCCCGACGGAGCCGGCCGTGAGAAGATAGCCGCTCTCTTCGCCGCGCACAAGAAGTCCCATCTTCCGGTCGTCGACAAACGCGGCCGACTCAAGGGGCTCGCCGCTCTGACGGACTACATGTCGATCCCGGCCCGCTATCCGAACCGCGTCGTGGTGATGGCCGGGGGGCTCGGCAAGCGTCTGGGCCCGCTGACCGCGAACACCCCCAAGCCGATGCTCCGGCTCGGAGACAAGCCGATCCTCGAGCACGTGCTCGAGCAGATGCTCGCCGCCGGCTTCACGCGCTTCACGTTCACGGTCAACTACCTCGCCGAGAAGATCGAGCGGCATTTCGGCGACGGCTCACGCTGGGGGGCCGAGATCGATTACGTGCGCGAACCGAAGCCGCTCGGCACGGCTGGAGCCCTCGGCTTGATCAAGAGCCCCGGAACGGAGCCCCTGCTGGTCCTCAACGGCGACATCCTGACGAAGGTGGACTTTCAATCCCTGATCGACTTTCACCGTTCCGAAAATGGGCTCGCGACGATATGCGTCAAGCACCACGAGGTCCAGGTCCCGTTCGGGGTGGTCAAGCACTCCGGCCGCCGCCTGACGCGATTCGTCGAGAAACCGACCCAGCGCTTCCTCGTCAACGCGGGCATCTACGTTCTCGACCCCCGCGCGCTCGCTTGGCTGCCGAAGCGCCGAGCGTGCGACATGCCCGAATTCCTCGAACGGATCCGAGCGCGCAGCCGAGGCGGCGTCGCGTGCTTTCCCATCCCGGAATACTGGCTCGACATCGGCGGGCCTCAGGACTTCCGCCGCGCCGAAAAGGACTTCGAAGACCTGTTCGGCTAGTCCTTGGCGACGACGAGCAGATAGTTAAGGCAGAGCTTGTCGTTCCAGAAAAAACGGTCGAGATGGAGGGCCTTCCAGTTCAGCACCGGGAGGAGCAGAAGGTTCCACGCCTTGCGGACGATGCGATAAGGCAGGCTCCTGATCTCGCGGCAGTGAATCGAGACGATGCGCGTCTGGATGAGGGCCGCGTATGCGCCGCCGATCGGGCGCAGCTCCACGACGCGGAATCCTCGTTCGACGAAGAGCCTCTCGAGCCCGTGGCGCGTGAAGCGGTAGAAGTCGTTCGGCTCGGCATGGCACTGCCAGAGGAAAGGGACCGTGAATATCCCCTTGCCGCCTTTCGCGAGAAGGCGGTGGCATTCGGCGATGAACGCTTCGGTGTCGAACACGTGCTCGAGCACCTGGGTGCAGAGCAAGGTGTCGAAGGAGCCCGCGGGAAGCTTCGTCTCCGCGCCGTCGACGAGAAGGTCGGCCTTCGTCGCCGCGCCGTAGTGAAGGAGGGAGGTCGCCCCGAAATCGACGCCGAAGTGGGACGCGACGTGCGGAGCGAAAAGGGCTTCGAAAGGCTTTTCGCCGCAACCGAGATCGATGAGGCGGCCCCGCGCGTGCTTGGGCGCGGCCTCCGACAAGCACCGCAGCGCCAATTCGTCGGCGATCTTGGTGGGCGACCAATACGAACGAGAAGCGGGCTCGGAGTTGTCCATGTCTGGCCGCCTCATTATCCCATATTGCTATCATTGTTCATTCCATGAACACATGCCTGGACCCGCGATGCTGAAGCCTCTTCTGAAAGAGTTGATCGGACGTCTCGGCTACGAGCTCCGGAAGAAGGAGGCTCGCGTCCTCGGCTACGATCATGAGGAGCGCGCGGTCGCGGCCATCAGCAGAATCCGGCCCTTCACGATGCTGCCCGTGGAGCGGCTGATCACGCTGTATCAGCAGGCGGCCCACTGCGAGAAGGTCGGGCTTCCGGGCGCCTTCGTCGAGTGCGGGGTTTGGAAGGGCGGCAGCGTGGCCCTGATGGCCCTCGCGAACCTGGACCGGGGCGCCGCGCGGCGAGACCTCCACCTCTTCGATTCCTTCACCGACATCTGCGAGCCGGATCAGGCCGTCGACGGCGAGCGCGCGGTGCGGGAGGTGAAGGCCTGGGGCAAGGGCGGCGGCACGTCCGGCAAGCTCGCCCCCGTCACGGGGTTCTACGACTCGATGGGCGGGGCCGGCACGCTCGCCGGCAACAAGGCGCTCCTCGAGAAGACCGTCGGCTATCCCGCGGGGACGATCCACTATCATGTCGGTTGGTTCCAGGACACCTTGCCCAAGGCCGTGATCCCCGAGATCGCGATCCTGCGTCTCGACGGGGACTGGTACGCCTCGACCAAGGTCTGCCTCGAGCACCTCTACGACAAGGTCGTCCCCGGCGGCTTCGTGATCATCGATGACTACGGGGCCTACGAGGGCTGCCGCAAGGCCGTCGACGAGTTCCGAAGGAAGAAGGGCATCACGGCGTATCTCCACCACATCGACGGCGAATCCCGCTACTGGATCAAGTGACATGACCCCACAGAGACTGCTCGAGTACGCCGCCGGCCTCACGCGCCGCCTCAAGGTCGGCCTCTGGACCGCCGTGGTGCGCGGCCGATTCCGCCGCTTCGGGGCGGGCTCGACCGTCGAGCCGACCTGCTCGATGAGCAACCCCGACTCGATCGAGGTCGGCGAGCGCGTGGAGATCCGGGAGTTCGCCTGGTTCAACTGCCTGCCGCGCGAGGACGGCAAGCCCTCTTTGGTCATCGGCGACGGCTGCTACCTCGGGCGCTTCGTGCACATCAACGCGTTCAGCGACATCCGCCTCGAGAACGACGTCATGATCGCCGACCGCGTCTACATCGCCGACACAGATCACTTCTACAAGGATCCCGCGGTCCCCATCATGCACCAGGGCGACCAGATCAAGGGCCCCGTGCTTCTCAAAAAAGGCTGCTGGATCGGCACCGGCGCCGTCATCCTTCCCGGGGTGACCGTCGGGCGCAACGCGGTGGTGGGTCCCAACACCGTGCTCCATAAGGACGTCCCCGACTACGGGATGGCCTTCGGCAGCCCCGCGAAGGTCGTCCTCCGGGCGGACGCGCCGGCCGCATGATCCGCGTCCGGTTCCATTCGGACTGCGACTATTTCGCCGGCTGCGAGAACATGCTCGCCAACTTCTTTTCCGACGAGGAGTTCCTGCGCGAACACGAGGTCAGCTTCAGCTACCGGGCCTCTCCGGAATACGAGGAGGGCTTCAAGGCCCGGGTCCCCAAGCCTCCCCGCCTGATCCCGCTGCCGCTCCTGGACTTCCACCAGATCTCGGGGCTCGCGAACGGATGGCCCATCGCGTTTCGCGGCCTGTACAAGGCCCTCATGCGGGTCTTCCTCGTCAAATACTGGCTCATGCTCTGGAATGTACGGCTGCTTTACCGGTCCTTGGGCGCGGAACCAATAGACATACTCCACATCAACAACGGAGGTTTTCCAGGCGCGGCCTCCTGCCTCGCGGCGGGGATCGCCGCGCGCCTCAGGAACGTCAAGAAGATCGTGCATGTGGTCAACAACCTTCCCGTGCCGTACGCGGGTCCCGACCGCTGGCTCGACTGGCCGCTCGACCGGCTCGCGGTCCGCTGCACCTCGCTGTTCGTGACCGCCTCCGAGCACGGCCGCCGGGCGCTGGCCTCCGTGCTGGGGCTCGACGAGAACGCGGCGGTCTCCGCGCCCAACGGCATCGCCGCGCGCGAGGTCACCGAGACCCCGGAGCAGGTCCGACGGCGACTCGGCGTCCCCAAGGGAAGGCCCCTGATCGCGGTCGTCGCCGTGCTCGAGCCGCGCAAGGGCCACCGCGTCCTCTTAGAGGCCCTGGCCCGGCTCAAGAACGCGGGGCTCTCCCCATTTCCCATGACCGCGCTCGGCGGCGACGGCATCCTGCGCGGCGAGCTCGAGGCGTATAGCCGGGAGCTGGGGCTCGAGCGTGACGTGCTCTTCCTCGGCTGGGAGTCGCGGCACTTCAACCTGTTCAGCGCGGCCGACCTCGTGGCCCTCCCTTCGACGGGCTACGAGGACTTCCCCAACGTGACCCTCGAGGCCATGGGCCTGGGCAAGACCGTGGTGGTCACGGCGGTGGGCGGCGTCGCGGAGCAGTTCGAGCACGAGGTCAGCGGGCTCCTGGTCCGGCCGGGAGACGTCGCCGGGCTGACGGCGGCCCTGGGGCGAGCCTGCGAGGACGCGGCGCTGCGGGAGCGGCTGGGGAAGGCCGCCGCCGTCCGCTTCCAGGAGCGCTTCACGGCCCGGGCCTCGGTCGAGCGCTACGCGGCGCTGTACCGGTCTCTCCTTTCGCCGCGAATGGTATAATGTTCACTCATTGAACAATATGAAGGAAACCTCCTCCAAGATACGCAAGGATTTCCTCGTTTTCGGCAGCCCGCTCATCGAGGAAGCCGCGATCCAGGAGGTCGTCGCCACCCTGCGCTCGGGCTGGGTCGGCACCGGCCCCAAGGTCAAGAAGTTCGAGGACCAGGTCCGCGACTACAAAGGCTCCAAGCACGCCATCGCGGTCAGCTCCTGCACGGCGGCCCTGCACCTGTCCTTGGCCGCCCTCGACCTCAAGCCCGGCGACGAGGTCATCACGACCCCGATGACGTTCTGCGCCACCCTCAACGCGATCATCCACGCCGGAGCCAAGCCGGTCCTTGTGGACTGCGAGCGGGGCACACAGAACATCGACGCGAAGAAGATCGCGGCGAAGATCACCAAGAGGACCCGCGCGATTCTGCCCGTGCACTTCGCCGGGCGCCCCTGCGACATGGACGCGCTCGGGGAGCTCGCGCGCAAGCATAAGCTCGCCATGGTCGAGGACTGCGCCCACGCCATCGAGACCGAGTACCGCGGCCGCAAGGCCGGGACCTTCGGGGAGTTCGGGACCCTGAGCTTCTACGTGACCAAGAACATCACCACCGCCGAGGGCGGAATGGTCCTGACCGACAACGCCGAGCTCGCCGACAAGATCAAGATCCTCGCCCTGCACGGCATGAGCAAGGACGCCTGGAAGCGCTTCTCCGATGACGGCTACAAGCACTACGAGGTGCTCTACGCCGGCTTCAAGTACAACATGACCGACATGCAGGCCGCGCTGGGCCTGCACCAGATGCCGAAGATCGACGTCTATTGGCGCCGCCGCCAGGAGATCTGGAAGCGCTACGACGACGCCTTCGCGGGCCTGCCGTGCTTCACGCCGGCCGCCCCGGAGGCGGACACGCGCCACGGCTATCATCTCTACACCCTGCTCATCGACTCCGACAAGCGGGGCAAGACGCGCGACCAGGTGCTCGCGGAGCTCAACGCCCGCAACATCGGCACGGGCGTGCATTATCTCGCGCTGCACCTGCAGCCCTTCTACCGCAAGCTCCTCGGCCACAAGGCGGGAGACTTCCCCGACGCCGAGTTCATCGGCGAGCGCACCTTGTCGCTACCCCTCTCCGCCAAGCTCACCGACGAGGACGTCGCCGACGTCATCGACGCGGTGACCGCGATCCTGCGATGAGCGCGTCGATCGGCGAGCTGGCGCTGATGCGCGAGATCTCGCGCGCGCCGATCCAAACCCAGCGCGGCCTTTCCCGCGGCGCGGGGCTGTCGCTGGGCATGACCAACCTGCTGCTCAAGCGCCTGGCGCGCAAGGGCCTGATCAAGGTCGGCCGCCTCGACTGGAAGCGCACGCAGTACCTGCTCACGCCGAAGGGCGCCCTCGAGAAGGCGAGCAAGACCTACGATTACGCCCTCTACACCGTGCGCCTGTTCCGACAGCTGCAGGACAACGTGACGACGGTCCTGCGCCGCGAGCACGCCGAGGGGAGGCGGGAGTTCTGGATCGTCGCGCAGGACGAGCTGGAGGGAGCCCTGCGCGAGACTGCGGGGACGCTGGAGCTTCCCGGGACGGCGTTCTCCTTCGCGCGGACCTTCGCGGAGGTCCCGGCGCGCGCCGAGCTCGTCCTGGCGGCGACGCAGGACGCACCGCCGGCGGCCCTGACCGTGCGCGTGGTTTCTTTAGTCGATTTCCTGGATGCGGAGCGGAGGCTGCGATGAAGGACTCGTTCTGGCGCGGGGTCAAGGTCGGGGTGACGGGCGCGGGCGGCTTCATCGGCAGCCATCTCGCCGAGGAGCTCGCCCGGCGGGGCGCCAAGGTCCGCGCGATGGTGCGCTACAACTCGGCCTCGCGCTGGGGCTTCCTCGACCGCACGCCGGCCGCGCTGTTGAAGCGCATCGACGTGCGCGCCGGCGACCTGGCCGATCCGTTCTTCGTCCGCGAGTTCGTCGCGGGCCAGGAGGTCGTCTTCCACCTGGGCGCGCTGATCGCGATCCCCTATTCCTACGAGGCGCCCGCGCAATACGTCGAGACCAACATCCACGGCACGCTGAACGTGCTCGAAGCCTGCCTGCGGTCCAAGACGCGCAAGGTCGTGCACACCTCGACGTCCGAGGTCTTCGGCACGGCGCGCTACGTGCCGATCGACGAGGCCCATCCGCGCCAGGGCCAGTCGCCCTACTCGGCGACGAAGATCGGCGCCGACGCCCTCGTCGAGAGCTTCCACCGCTCCTTCGGTCTGCCGGCCGCGATCGCCCGCCCGTTCAACACCTACGGCCCGCGCCAGTCGGCGCGCGCCGTCCTGCCCTCGATTGCGGCCCAACTGCTCTCGGGAGCCCCCAAGCTCGAGATCGGCGCGCTCGATCCGGTCCGCGACTTCAATTACGTCGCCGACACCGTCGAGGGCTTCCTCGCCGTCGCGCGCTCCCCGCGCGCCATCGGAGAGGACTTCAACCTCGGCTCGGGGCGCGGCGTGTCCATCGGGACGGCGGCGCGCCTGCTCATGAAGATCACCGGCCGCCGCGTCCCCTTCTCCACCGACCGTCGGCGCGTGCGCCCCGCGAAAAGCGAGGTCATGCGCCTGCTCTGCGGCAACGCCAAGGCCCGGCGCCTGCTCGGCTGGCGGCCTCGCTGGACGCTCGAAAAGGGCCTGGAGCAGCTCGCCGCCCACGTCCTGGCGCATCTCGCCGACTACAAGCCGGGGCGCTACAACGTCTAGGATGGCCAAGACCGTCCTCGTCACCGGCGGCACGGGCCTCCTCGGCAAGGGCATGGAGGAGACCGCGCCCGCGGGCTGGGACATCGTCAGCGTCCATCAGCGGGACTACCGCCTCCCCGGCTCGCGCGCCGCGCAGCTCGTGCTCGACCTGCGAGACAAGCGCGCCGTCGACGCGCTTTTCGCGGAGCGCCGCTTCGACGCCGTCGTCCACGCGGCCGGCATCGCGAGCGTCGACTTCGTCGAGACCCACTACGCCGAGAGCCTCGAGTCCAACATCGTCTCGACGCTCAACGTCACCGCCGCCTGCCGCCGCGCCGGCATCCACCTCGTCTACGTCTCGACGAACGCCGTCTTCGACGGCGCCAAGGCCCCCTACCGCGAGACCGACCCGGTCGACCCGGTCAACAAGTACGGCCGGCTCAAGGTCGAGTGCGAGAGGCTCGTCCAGGAGACGCTGAAGCATTGGACCATCGTGCGGCCCATCCTGATGTACGGCTGGAACCACGCCGAGACCCGCGCCAACCCCTCAACCTGGATCCTCGAGAAGCTCGAGAAGCGCGAGCCGGTCTCCCTCGTGACCGACGTGCACGAGAACCCGCTGTTCAACCTGCAGTGCGGACGCGCGCTGTGGGCCGTCCTCGAGAAGAGCCCCGAAGGGATCTTTCACCTCGCCGGAGCCGACCGAGTGGACCGCTACCAGTTCGGCCTGGCCCTCGCCGAGGCCTTCGGCCTCGACGCCGGCCTGATCAAGCCCGTGACGAGCGGCGCCTTCCCGTGCATCGCCCGGCGCCCTCCCGACACGACCTTCGTCGTCGAGCGCATGGCGCGCGTGCTGGGCGTGGCCCCGATGACGGTGGGCGAGGGCCTGGCCGCGATGCGCGCGGCGCGAGCGCCCCGCTGATGGCCGCCCCCCGCGTCTCCATCGTCGTTCCGGCATGGAACGCGGCCGCCTTCATCAGGAAGACGCTCGAGACGGTGGCCGCGCAGACGTTCGAGGACTACGAGATCATCGTCGTCGACGATGGCTCCTCTGATGACACGAAACTGGTCGTGGACCGGTTCCTGAAGGACAAGGGGCTGCGCGGCCTCTGCATCCGGCAGGAGAACATGAAGATCGCCGGGGCGCGCAACACCGGCATCCGCGCGGCCGCGGCGGACCTGATCGCGTTCCTGGACCACGACGACCTGTGGTTCCCGGACAAGCTCGAGAAGACTTTGGCCGAGTTCGACGCGCATCCAGACGCCGACCTCGTGTGCCACAACGAGAACATCGTCAAGGACGGCGCGCTCGTGCGCGTCGCGAGGAATGGTCCGCTGGTCCAGAACATGTACGAACGCCTGCTGTTCGAGGGCAACGCCCTGTCGCCCTCGGCCGTGACGGTCCGCAAATCCAAGCTAGTCGAGGCCGGTCTGTTCCGGGAAAACCCGGAGTTCAACACCGTCGAGGACTACGACCTGTGGATGCGCCTGGCCAAGGTCTGCCGCATCCGATTTCTGGACGCGGTCCTGGGCGAGTATCAGCTCGTCGAGTCAGCCGCCTCGAATCGCATCGTCTATCACAACCAAAACCTCGAGCACCTCCTGCGCGACCACTTCCGCGGCTTCGTGCGCCCGAGCATGCGCACGCGCGCGCGCATGCGCCGCCGCCTCGGCGTGATGTGCCGCTCGGCCGCCCAGCGGCTGCGGGCGCAGGGAGATTTCGACGGCGCGCGACGCTACGCCGCGCGCGCCGTCGCCGAATGTCCGTGGGATCCCAAGAACCTGGCGGTCGCCGCGCTCTGCCTGCTGCCGAGCGGGGCCGCGCGATGAGCCCCGCCGAGCTCGCTCGCACGATCTATGCGCCGCCGCCGGCCGCGGCGCCGTGGCGGCTCACGGAGCTGTACGCCCCCGTCTTCGCGCGCTTCTACCGCTACGGTCGCCACGCGCTCGCCGACGCCTTTCGCGCCGCCGGAGGCGGCCCGATGCTTATTCCCGGATTTTTCTGCCGGGACGTGCTGTCCGCCGTGCCCGCGGCCGGAGCGCGAGAGATTTTTTACTCGGTCGGAGCGGACCTCCAACCGGACCCGGACTGCGCGGACTGGCCGGAGGCGCGCGCGGTCCTGGCCGTCGACTTTTTCGGCTTTCCCTGCGATCTGGCGCCGTTTCGCGCCTACGCGCTCCGCACCGGCGCCGCGATCGTCGAGGACGCCAGCCACGCCCTGTTCTCGCGCGACGGGGACGGCCGCCTCCTGGGTACGCGCGCGGATTTCGGCGTGCTGAGCCCGCGCAAGAGCTTGCCCCTCGCCGACGGCGGCGTCCTGCTCGTATCCGATCCGGCGCGCGCCGGCGCGCTTGCGCCCGCCCCCGAGGCCCTCGGAAGGGGGACGGCCCGGTCGCGACTGAAGGCCACCGCGCGGCCCCTGCTGGCGGCGGCCGGAGCGAAAACGGCCCGTGCGCTGCTCGAGGCCCTGCGCGCCGCGCGCGGCTTCGATTGGCGCGACCGTCTCGGCCGGGAGGACGGCGAAGACGAGGCACTCGGCGACGCCGGCCCCAGCGCCGAACTGTCCGGCCCCATCGCCTGCGCGGACGAGGCGGGCGAGCGGTCTCGCCGCCGAGCGCTGTACGACCTGTGCGCGGACGCCGCGCGCGGGCTGGATATCTCTCCAGTCTTTCCCTCCTTGCCGGTCGGCGTCGTCCCTTACGCGTTCCCTTTCCGCGCGGCGCCGGGCCCGGCCGAGGCGGCTTACGCGGCCTACCGCCGCCTGGGGCTCAGCGTCCTGCCGTGGCCGGACCTGCCCAAGGCCGTGCGCGCGAGCGCGCCCGCGCACTACCGCGACGTTTATCTCGCGCACTTCCTATGGTGAACGGAATCCGTTGGGAGGTCGTCCCGCCGGACGCCGCCGAGCGCGACTGGGACGGCGTAGTGTCGTCGTTCGAGGACCGCCACATCCGCCAAACGTACGCGTGGGGCCGCCTCAAGTCCGGCTCCTGGAGCCCCGCGCACGCTGCGCTGTTCAACGGGCCGACGCCTCTGGCCGCCGCGCTGATCCTCGAACGCCGCCTCCCGCTCGGCGCCGGATCTCTTCTTTGGGTCAACGGCGGTCCGCTCTATCGCAAAGGGCTCACGCGCGGACAGGACCTGGTCTCGCTGAAAGACTTTCTCGAGGGCCTCAAGGAGCGCGCGCGTTCCCGCGGGCGCACGATCATCCGCCTCAACTTCGACGTCGCGATGGATCTCGATGCGCAGCTTATCGTGCGGGCGTCGGGCTTCTCCCGGCCGCTCTCCCCTCTCGGTACCGGTTTGACCTACCGCGCCGATCTCACGAAGCCTCTGGAGGAAATTCGCGGGAACTTCGAGAGGAACTGGCGCAACCAGCTCAACCGCGCCGAAAAGACCGGCGCCGTCGTGGAGTTCGGCTGCGGCCCGGAGCTGCTGCGCCGCTACCAGCCCCTGCACGACGCGTTGTGCGCGCGCAAGGGCCTCCACGGCCAGGGTCTGTCGGTCGCCGACCTCGAGCGCATGGCGGATGTCCTCGGCGAGTCGATCCTCTTCTTCGTCGTCTCCGCCGCCGGAGCCGACGGCTGCGGCGGGGCGATCTGGATTCACGGCGACCGCGCCTGGTTCGCGCTGTCCGCGGCCAACGAGCACGGGCTTCGCCTCAACCTTCCCAACGCGATGTACTGGCAGGCCCTGAGCCGCCTCAAAGGAATGGGCGTCGCCCAATTCGACCTGACGGGCATCGACCCCGCCGAGAACCCCGGCGTTTATAATTTCAAGAGGGGGCTGGGCCTGCCGCCGGTGGAGACCTTGGGCGAATGGCAGTGGGCCACTTCGCCGTGGCTCGAGCGCGCCTTCGACGCCGCCATCTTCGCGCGTCGAGACTCCCTGCAGTGAGCTTGACTCACTCCATCTGGCGGGCATTGGCGCGCGGCCGGGAGGCGTTCGGGGCGCCCGCGGCGGAGGGCCTGCGCGTGCTCGGCTATCACTCCGTCGGCTCGACTTTCCCCGGCGATCCCTACGGCCTAAGCACCCCGGCCGCGGCCTTCGCGCGGCAGATGGAAGCGGTCGCCTCGGGGCTCTTCGGCGCGCCCGCCGCCCTCGGCAGAGCGAGGCTCGACGGGAGCGGCGAGATCTCGGTGACGTTCGACGACGGCTATCTCGACTCGCTGACGACGGCGGCTCCGATCCTCGCCCGGCTGTCCCTGCCGTTCTCCGTCTGCGTGACGCCCGGCCTGCTCGACTCCGGCCGCCCCTACCTCTCCTGGACGGAGCTCAAGGAACTGGCGCTCGTCCCCGGCTGCGAGGTCGGCGCCCACGGCCTCACCCACATCCGTCTCGACGCCCTCGGCGCGGAGGACCTGGCGCGCGAGCTGTCGGAGTCCCGCCGCCGCCTCGAGGACGCGCTCGGCCGCGCCGTCGCCGTCATGACCTGGCCCCACGGCGCGGCCTCGCGCCGGACCGCGGACGCCGCGCGCGCGGCGGGCTACGCGCGGGCGGGCTGCTCGCTGTACGGCGTCAGCGGCCCCGACCGCGACCCGCTCCTGCTCAAGCGCACCGAGATCGTCTCCTTCGACGACGAGCGGGACTTCTCCGGCAAGGCCTCGGGGACCTGGGATTGGTTCGCCTTGCGCCAGGGCGACCCGGCGGTCCGGTGACCACGCGGCCTTTCGACGTGGTCATCCTCTCCAGCGTCGACTGGGGCGCGACCCGCCAGCGCCACCACTCCTTCGCCGAGCAGTGGGCCCGCGCCGGGCACCGCGTCTTCTTCGTCGAGAACACGGGCTTCCGCGAGCCGGGCATGCGCGACCTCGGCCGCGTCACGGAGCGCCTCAGCCGCGCGTGGCACGGACGTCACGCCAAGCACGCGCGCGCGCCCAAGGGCATCACCGTCGTCAGCCCCCTGGTCTTGCCGCCGACGCGGCGTCTCTTTCGCGAGGCGAACGCCGCTTTGCTGGCCCCGCGCCTGGCCGACATCCTGCACGACCGGGGCCTGCGCCGCGGCCCCATCGTCTTCGCCTATCTGCCGACGGCGACGACCTTGGCCCTGCTCGACCGCCTGGCACCCTCGCTTACGGTATACGACTGCGTCGACAACTTCTACGGCCTGCCCTCGCCGCCGCCGAACCTCGCCGATACCGAGACGGCCTTGCTCGCGCGGGCCGGGCTGGTGCTGACGACCTCGCGCACGCTGTACGAGGACAAGAGGCCGCTGCATCCGAACGTGGTCGAGCTCCATCACGGGGTGAGCCGGGCCTTCTTCCTTCCCCCGCCTCCGGACCATCCGCGCCGCCGCCTGTGCTACTTCGGCACGGTGTGGCGCGCGCTCGATTACGCGCCGATCCGCGCGTTAGCCGAGGCCGGCTTCGAGATCGAGATGATCGGCCCGGTGAAGGAAGCTCCGCCCCCGCTGCCGCCCTCCGTGGTCTTCCGAGGCATATTTCCCCACGAGGAACTGCCGGCGATGCTGGCCGACTGCGACGCTTTGCTCCTCCCGTACGTGGACGACGAGTACAACCGCGGCGTGATCCCGGCCAAGATCTTCGAGTGCCTGGCGACCGGCCGCCCGGTGCTGTCGAGCCCCCTGCCCGCGCTCGCGGGGCTGTCCCGCATCCTGACGATCTGCCGAAGCCCCGGCGACTGGGTCGCCGCGGCCCGCGCCCTCGGCAAGGACGGGGGCAGGGGCGAGCGTGTCGAAACGGCGCGAGCGCACGCCGAGGAGCTCGTCTTCGCCCGCCTGGTCGCCCTCGTCGACGCCGCGCGAGGGCGGGCGCCCGCTTCGCGCGCCGCGCCGGAGACGTCCCGTCACCGGGCTCTGCTGTCGGGCCTCGGTTGGATCGGAGTGCTGTACGGGACGGCGCGCGTCTCGACATTCCTCGCCCAATTGCTGGCCGGGCGCCTGCTCGGGCCCGTCGAGTACGGCCGTGCCAACCTCGTGATCGCCGCGGCGGCCTACCTGCAGATCATCCCGATGCTGGGATTCCCCCTGGCGACGAGCAAGCTCATCGCCGAGGAACGCGACGAAAACCGGCGCGCGCGCCTGGTCAGCACCGCGCTCGCCTCGTTCCTCGCCTGGGCCGTGCTGAGCCTTCCTCTAATGGCCGCGGCGCACCATTGGCTCGAGCGCGCGATGCGCCTGCCCTCGGAGCTGTTCGCCCTGTCCGCACTCCTGGCCGCCGCCACAGCCCTGAGCCAGGTCCTGTCGAGCCCCTTGCTCGGCCTCAAGCGCTTCGCCCACCGCGGTCTCGTGGAGACCGTCTACGGCATCGCCGCGCCGCTCCTCCTGGCCGGGCTCGTCGTCTTCTTCGGGGCCGACCACCGCGCGATGATCATAGCCTTCATCGGCAGCCTTCTCGCCAGTTCCGCGTACGCGCTCTGGATCCTGCGGCACTACCTGCGCCCCGCCTTCGATTGGAGCTTCGTCGCGGCCGTCGCGCGCTACGCCGCGACGGCCGCGCCCACCTTGCTCTCGACGGCCTGCGTGCTGGCACCCGCGCGCCTCTTCCTAAATCAATACGGCAGCGCCCATGAGGTCGGCCTGTTCAGCGCCTACTTCACAGCGACCGTGCAGGTGGCACTCGCGCTCCTTTACATGCTGCAGGCCGTGCTGGTGCCTATGGCGAGCGGGGCCGAGGGCCAGCGGGACCTCTGGTCGCTGTTCCGCCGCGTCGGCGCGCCCGCGGCGGCCGCGGCTTGGGTGTTCTTCGCGGCGACCGCGGTCGCGGGCCTCGCTCTGTTCGGCCGCCGCTACAATCTGGACCTGCGCTGGGCGGCGGCGTTCGCCGGAGCGGCGGCGCTCATCCTCCTCCACGGAGCGATCTCCACGCTTTACGCGGCCCGCGACCTCTCCGGCCTGCGCCTGTCGGTGGCCGGCGCGCTCACTGCCGGTCTCGCCAACCTGGCCTTGACCTCCTGGCTCGTGCCGCCGTACGGCGTTCTCGGCGCGGCCCTGGCGCTCATGCTCTCCTTCACGGGCGGCCTCGCCTTCTACGGCCTCGCCGCCCTCCGGGAGCGGGGGCGCGCGTGAGGCGCACCTTCGCGTCGACGACGACGCTGAGCCTGATATCCGCCGCCGCGGCCCTGGCCGCCACGGCCTGGCACATCGCGCGCAACGCTGCGCCGCCGACGTTCGACGACGCCTGGTATCTCGAGACGAGCTTCCGGCTCTTCTCCGCGCTCAAGGCCGGGCCGGGCCCGTTCGTTCACGCCTATCTCGAGGCCTTCCGCATCAAGGCTCCCCTAATCAGCCTCGTCCCCCTGCCCCTGTACGCGCTGTTCGGCATGGGAGAGCGCGTCGCGGTCTGGGCTAACCTCCCTCTCGCCGCGCTCGCGGCGTGGTCCTGGTCGCGCGCCGCCGCTCTCTGGTGGCATGACCATCCCCGCGGCAGGGACGCGGCCGCGCTCGGCGGCGCCCTCGTCGCGCTGACCCCGCTCGCCTACGGCCTGTCACGGCTGTTCTTCGTCGAGACTATGGTCTCCGCCTTGCTCGGCCTGTGGGCCTGGCGCTGCGCGGCCGCCCTCCCCGGCGACCGGCGCGAGGGGCTTCGCCTCGGCCTCATCCTCGGCCTGGGGTTGCTGGCGAAATCGACGTTTCCGCTGCTGGCCGCCGGCTTCGTCTGGCCGGCGCGCGCGCGCCTGCGGCCCCACGCCGGAACCGCCTTGCTCGTCGGAGGGCTTCTCGCCGCGACGTGGTACGCGGCGAATCTTCCCTACGTGCTCGGCTTCGCCTGGAGCGCGGGCTTCGGCTCGGTGGCCAAGGACTACGCCGGCGCGGGCGGATTGGCCGCGCGCCTGGACTGGCTGACCGCTATCATACGCGACGGGCTGTCATGGCCGCTGACCTCGGCCATGGCCGCGACCGGCGCGGCGGCGGCCCTGAGCGGGAAGAAATTCGGCGCCGGCCTGCGCGCCGCCCTCTGGGGGCTGGCCCCGCTGCTCGTCTACGCCGCCGGCGTCAACCGTGAACCGCGCCTCATCGCGCCTCTGCTACCCGGCGTCGCGTTGCTCGCTGGACGCGCCGCGGTTTCCTTCGACCGCCCTCGGGTCCGCGCAGCCGCGACCGCAGTACTTCTCGGCGCCGGCCTCGCCGTCTGCGCCCAGCGGACGTTCCGGACCGCCCCCCCAAGCGCCGACAAGGGTTGGGACCGCGGCGCCGTGGTGGACGCCGTCGCCGCGTCAGGCGCGAGCGTCGCGGCCGTCGCCCTCGAGGACCCGCGCCTCAACGCGAACAACCTCTCCTCGCTCGCGGCGTCGCGCGGCCTGAGCCTGAGGTTCGTCAGCCTGGGCTACGCGCAGGCCTCGGCGGAGGGCGCGTTGATCCGCCTCAAGGACAAGTCCTGCGACGCTCTCGTTTTGGTCGAAGGTGTGCCGGAGACTGAGCTTCCCGCATTCCTGAATCGGGCCAACGCCGGAATACGCGCGATGACCGAGTCGGGACGACTGAGGACGGAGCTCGCGGCGCGCGTCGCGCTGGCCCCCGAAGTCTCGGCCGCCGTGCTCCGGCTCATCTGGTAAACTCTCCGCGATGCGCCTCCTGACGCCCGTCGCCTCGGCCCTGGCCTTGACCGCGCTCGTCCTGCCCCTGTCGATCGCCGGAACGAACATCGCTTTGGCCTTTCTGGCGCTCGCGCTTCTCGGACGCGCTCGGACCGACGGGCGCGCGATGGTCGTAGCCTGGCGCGCCGAGCCCGTCCTGGCCGCGCTGGCCGCCTACGCGGCCGCCGGCCTGCTGGCCGCGGCGTTTTCCTCCGCGCCGGGGCCGTCGCTGCGCGACGCGGTCAAGGACCTCCATCGCCTGTGGGCGATGGGACTCTTCGTCGCCGCGCTCGCCGTGGAGCCCGCCGCTCCTCTGCTACCGGCCTTCGGGCTGTCCTTGGGGGCCGCCGCGCTCGTCGGCGCGGGACAGGTCCTGCTCGGAGGAATCAAGGAAGGCCTGATGGTCCGGGCCCATGCCTTCGTCCATCCCGTGGTCTACGGACAACAGATGGCTCTCGCGGCGCTCGGCGGAGCCTGCGTGCTCCTGCGTCCCGGCGAGCGCGACGCCCGCGAGCGCGTCCTCGTCGTGAGCTTCACCGCCCTGGCGGCGGTGGCTTTGGTCCTGAGCCAGACGCGCATGGCTCTGTTCGCCGCGGCCGCCGGCTTCGCCGCCGTGGCTTTGCTCGAGCCGCGCGCGCGGCGCTGGTCCTTGCCCGCCCTCGCCGTGGTCGCCGCCGCGGCTTTCGCCTGGGAGGTCCTGCCCACCGGAGGACGCACGTTGAGCTCGCTGTTTCACTACGATCCGGCGAGCCCGCACCAGACGCGCTGGACGCTTTGGGACGCGGCCTGGCGCATGTTCCTCGACCGGCCGTGGACCGGCGTCGGTCCCGGAGGCTTCCA
The DNA here is from genome assembly GCA_036676805.1 of Elusimicrobiota bacterium. Classification (GTDB taxonomy): domain Bacteria; phylum Elusimicrobiota; class Elusimicrobia; order UBA1565; family UBA9628; genus GWA2-66-18. Next base: position 6,574 of record JAKFCD010000025.1, on the reverse strand, counting down.
TCGCCGCTTCACGAGCTATCACGCGGGACCGCTCGATGGCGAGCTGAGTTGGGGCTCGGCCCACAGTCTCTATTTCCATCAACTCGCCGAGCGCGGCGTGGCGGGCGCCGCCGCCTTGCTGGTCCTTCTCGCGACCTTGGCCGCGCGCGCCGTCCGCGCCTCGCGGACGACGCCGGACGCCCGCGCGCTGTGGGCCGCGGGGACGGTCTGCGCTCTTCTCGTGCTCTCGCTGACCGAGACTTCGTTTCAAAACGAGCAGTTTTCCACCTTATTGCTCCTCGTCTGGGCCTGGGGCACGGCTTCCCTGCGCCGGGGCCGTGAAAATCTATAATGTCCCCCGTGGCCAAGACCCTCTCCGTGCTCATCCCCGTCTACAACGAGAAGGACACTGTGCTCGAGCTCCTGCGCCGCGTCGAGGCGGTGAAGCTGACGGTCGGCAAGCAGATCGTCATCGTCGACGACGGCTCGACCGACGGCACGCGCGAACTGCTCCAGGGCCTGGGCGAGCGCGCGCTCGTGGTCCTGCACGAGCGCAACCGCGGCAAGGGCGCAGCCCTGAGAACGGCCCTTGCCCGCGCGACCGGCGATATCGTGCTCATCCAGGACGCCGACCTCGAGTACGACCCGGCCGACTACCCCGGCCTGCTCGTCCCGATCCTCGACGGCCGCGCCGACGCGGTGTATGGCTCGCGATTCCTCGGCGGGCCGCACCGCGTCCTCTTCTTCTGGCACTACTTCGGGAACATGATCTTCACTTTAATCACCAACGTCCTCTATAACATCAACCTCACCGACATGGGCACCTGCTACAAGGTCTTCCTGGCGGACAAGATCAATGCCATCCCCCTGCGCAGCGAACGCTTCGGCATCGAGGCCGAAATCACGGCGAAAATCTGCAAGCGCCACCTGCGAATCTATGAAGTTCCCATCTCCTACTCCGGCCGCACGTACGCGGAGGGAAAGAAGATCACCTGGAAGGACGGCTTCTCCTACCTGTTCTGCCTCCTGCGCTACCGTGTCCTGGATTAGACGTCATCCCCTAGCCGCCCTCGCGGCGCTCGCCTTGATCCTGCGCGTCTCCGCCGCGGTCGCCACCGAGGTCCACCCGATCTTTCCGGCCTACTACTACACCGACGCCGCCATGACGCACTCTTACGCGCTGCAAGCTCTCGAGGACGTCCGAGCCGGACGCGTCCCGCTCATCAACGGCACGCTCGGCGAGCGCGCGCAGACCGTCATCTCCCTCGTCTTTTACCGGGCGTTCGGGCCGAACCCCTTCACGATCAAGCTGTTCAACGCGCTCCTGGGCGCGTTGGCCGTCGCGGCGTTCGCCTCGGCGCTATCCCGGGCCTTTCCCGCCCCGGCCGCTTTGGCCGCCGGCGTCCTCATGGCCGTATGGCCGTCGCATATCTTCTACACGTCCCAGAACCTCAAGGAAGCGCCCGTCGCCCTGCTGGCTTATGCCGCGCTCGGCGCCGCGCTCGCCGCCGGTTTCGATGCGGACGCCTCCCGCCGCCGGGCCGCGGCCTTAGGCCTCGCCGCGGCGACAGCCATGCTCGGCGCCGGTTTCTTCCGGTCCTACGTCCTGGTCTTCTTAGGAGGGGCGCTCTTGGCCGGCCTCGTCCTGACGGTCGTTCGCCGGCCGAGAACGAACGCCTTGATCACCGCCGCGCTCCTCCTCGCGGGCTTCGCGATTTATCCGTCCGTATCCCGCGCCCTCCTCGGCGTGTTTCGCTCCTCGGAAATGAGCGAAGCCGACCGGGGCCGTACCCAATCCCCGCTGATCCCGGTCACCTACGACAACGCCGGCTCGAACATGACCTACCGCCCGACCTCCCCCGAAGGCATCAGCCGCTTCCGCGCCGCGCGCCAATGGGCGGACCGGAACTGGGCCGAGGTCCACGCGGGCCGGGCCATCGGCACGCAGATCTATCCCGATACGGAGTTCAAGACCTGGCTCGACGTCCTGCTCTACCTGCCCAAGGGAGCGTTCACCGCGCTGTTCATGCCCCTGCCGGTCCTCTCCGCGTTGGACGGAAAGATCGGCCGCTTCGCGTCGGCCGGCGAGAATCTCGTTCTGCTGCTGGTCGCGGGGCTGGGGATTTTCGGCGCGGCCCGCGGCCCCAAGATGCCCGCCCGCCTCGTCCCGCTGGCCTTCTTCGCCGGGATGACCGTCGCGGCGGCCCTGTTCGAATTCGACCTGGGCAGCGCCGGCCGCCACAAGCTCCTCTACCTGTCGATGCTTTTCCCGTTCGCCGCCGAGGAAGCCCTGCGCCGGCTCCGCCCCGGAGCGCCCGCATGATCAAGGTCTTCGAGGTCGTCGAGTGCGGCGGACCGGGCGGGACCGGGGAGCAGGTGGCCGCGATCTGCAACGGCCTCGATCCCGCGCGCTTCGAGGTCTCCTTGATCTATGCCGTCCGCGGCGGTTCGCCCGAGGAGTATCGCGCCAAATGCGCCGGGGCCAAGATGGCGTTTTACGTTCCCGAGATGACGCGCGAGATCTCCTTGCCGAGCGACCTCGAGGCCCTGCGCAAGCTCCGCGCGCTCTTCGCCGAGCACCGGCCCGACGTGGTCCACGCTCATTCCTCGAAGGCCGGGGTGCTCGCGCGCGCCGCGGCCAAGGCCGCGGGGATCGAGACGGTGTTCTACACCCCCCATGGCTACGGGTTCCTCCAGCAGGACCGCTCCACGGCCTCGCGCCTTCTCTACAAGACCATCGAGAAGGCCGCCGCCCGCCTCGGCGCGACCATCGCCTGCGCGCCCGGCGAGGCCGCCGCGGCCGCGGCGCTGGGCGGCGGGCCCGTCCATACCGTCTGCGACGCCTACCTCGGGGAGTTCCGCGAGCCCCTGCCTCACGAGGGCCTCGCCGTCGGCTCCTGCGGGCGCCTGACCTACGCGCGCAATCCCGACGCGTGGGTGCTCCTCGCGCAGCGGCTTACCGACTCGCGCAACGGCCTCAAGTGCCTCTGGATCGGCGGCGGCGAAGACGAGGCGCGAATCCGCACCCAACTCGAGAACATGAACCTGTCCGCCCGCGTCGAACTCACCGGCTGGGGGACTTCGGAACAGGCTCGCGAGCGGCTGCGCTCGCTCGACCTTTTCGTCCATTACTCGCGCTGGGACGCTCTGCCCAACGCCGTGCTCGAGGCCATGGCCGCGGGCCTTCCCGTCGTCGCCTCGAATAATTCCGGGAATCGTGACGCCGTCGTCGACGGCGTCACCGGCTTCATCGCCCGCGACGAGGTCGAGCTGCTCGAGCGCTGCCAGCGCCTCATCGACGACAAGGCGCTGCGCCTGAAGCTCGGCGTGGCGGGGCGCGAGCGCGTCCGTCGCGAGTTTTCGCGCGATCGGATGATCTCAGAGTTGTCGCGCCTGTACGCCGTCAGCCGATGAAGGACCGGCGTCTCGTCCTCGCCGCCGCCTTGCTTGGCGCCGCCCCGTTCATTTTTACCGTCCCCTTCTGCGGGCTCTATCTCGATGATTACTCCTTTCTCGGCATGCTCGAGGGCGTCTCGCCGGGTGCGCTTTGGATCGAGTTTCTCCACTACGTGCCTGGGCGAAACCTCCACATCCCTTTCTTCTACGGCCTCCTCGAGCTGACGGGCGGCTCCGTGGCCGCGATGCACCTGATCGGAGTCGGCTTCGACGCCCTGAACGCGGCTTTGCTTTTCCTGCTGGTCCGCCGCGTGACCGGCCTGAGCTCCGTGGCGCTCGCCTCAGCCGCGATCTTCGCCATTGCGCCGAACCACGGCGAGACTCATTTCTGGATCACCCTGATCCCCCAAGTCCAGATTCCCGCGACCCTGACCTTGGCCGCCTTTCTACTGGCCGCCCATCCCCGCGGCTTGGCGGCGGCCTGCGCGGTCTACACCGTTGCGCTGTTCACCTACGACCAGGTATTCTTCCTCTGGCCGCTGCTGCTGGCCGTCGCGTGGAGCCACGACCCCGCGCCGCGCCGGGCGCCGTACGCGGCCGCGGCGGCCAGCCTCATCGCGCTGAACGCGGCGCATATCGCGCTGCGCTACCTCTCGCCTTACGCGTCCGGCGGGCGCCCCTTGATCCGCTGGTCGGACGTGCTCGATCGCGGACGCGACGCGGCTGTCGCCTTGGGCAAGGGCGTCCTGCCCTGGCCGACGAGCTCCCACGCGCATTGGGCCTGGACCTTGCTCGCCGCCGCGCTCGCGCTGGCCGGCGCGTATTGGCTGGTCCGCGCGGTCCGGGACCGGGCCCGGGATGAGGCCGGCCCGCTCGCCGCCTGGACCGCAGGCGAGGCCTGGTTCGCCGCCGCAGCGGGGGGTGGCGCGTGGACCATCCTGGCCTATGGGCCGAACCTATTCTGGTATCTGAGCCCTCGACACAGCCTGCTCCCGTCGATCGGCTGGGCGCTCGCTTTGGCCGCCGGCGGGGCCTTCGCGGCCGCCCACTCCCGGCGGGTGGCCGCGGCCCTGCCCTGGCTGGCGGGGATCTTCTTCGCGGCCGCCGCGGTCTCCGACGTCCACGAGGGCACGCAATGGATCGACTCGCGGCTCCTGCGCGACGAGTTTTCATCCGCGGTCGCACGCTTGCCCGCGCCGGTGGATTCCGTGTTCGTTATAGGCGCGCCCCGCTACCTTGTCCACGCCCCGGCGTTCAACCTCCCTCACGACGTGGTCATGGCCGCGGGCCGCGCGCTGGGACGGCCTCCGCTCGAAAACGGGGACTATCAGTTCTCGCCGACCCGGCGTGGCGGCGTCTATCGCAACGATCTCTCGATCGCGCCCGCCGGAGTTTTCCGCTGGCTGCCGGCCGGCGAGGCCAACCTGCTGGCCTATGACGCGCGGACGCGGTCCTTCCCATGCGCGTCCGCCCTGCGCGTGGAAAGCCCCGACGGGGCGAGGCGGAACCTGCTCCTTCGTCCCAACCCGGCTTGCACCATGATTCTTCCCGTGACCGCGGAGGTCTCCCTTCTCTCATCGGTCGCCGGCGAACCGGCTCGCGGGCGCGACGGCGCGCCCCGCGCCGGAGGCCTGGCCTTGCTCGGCGCGACCGTCGGCATCGAAGAGGAGCGGACCCGCGTCACGCTCGAGTGGCGAGTCGAGGCGGCCCCGCGCGCTGTCCTGGCATTCATCCCCCAGCTCAGGGACGCCGGCGGGGCCATGCTGCTCGACTCCGTGTTCCCCTCGCGCGGCGTCAAGCGGCCCTACCCGATGATCTGGCCGCTGGTCGACGACCTGGCGCCCGGGCTCGGCCTGAAGCCCGGCCGGACCCTGCGACAAACCTTCGTGCTCCGGCGCGCCGTGAAAGGCTTGGCGCCCGGCGCCTTCCTCGAGCTCGACGCCTTCGAGATCGCGCCCTCCGGCGGCGCCGTTCCCCTCGGGACGGTCTCCGCCCCCGTCGCGCTCGAACGCTGATTCCTCCCGCCGGAGGAATTGATACAATGCCTCCCAGCATGGCCCTTCAGAACCGCGCTCGCAAAGCGCCCGCCCCGGCGCCCCGCCGCGTTCCGGCCGCGGGGCTGCCTCCCTGGCTGAGGCACGGCCTGCGCACGGCCGGCCACCTCTCCCTCGACGCGCTCGCGGTCGCCGCCGCCTACCGCCTGGCGTTCTGGGCGCGCTTCGAGTGGGACTGGCTCGTGACGCGCGTTCCGCTCTCGGGCGGGGCTGTGGGCTGGGATAATTATCAGGGCCTGCTCTACGCCGCGGTGCCGATCTGGCTGCTGCTGCTGCGCTCCAATCGCGTCTACTCGGCCTCGTACATGAGCTCCTCCGACCGGTTCCTCCAGGTCGCCAAGGCGGCCGCGCTCGGGACCTTGACCACCTTAGCCGCCGCCTTCCTCTACGAGAGGCTGGCCTACTCGCGCGTCATGCTGGCGGGGGTGTTCCCGATCGGGGTCGCCCTGCTCTGCGCGTCGCAGACCCTGGCGCTGCGGCTCGATGAGTGGCTCGCCGGCCTCGAGGCCGCGCGCCCCGTCCTGCTCGTCGGCGGCGGCTCGGTCGCGGGCGTGCTCAAGGAGCGCATACTCGCCCGCCATCCCGGCGCGGAGGTGCGCGAGACCCCGCAGCTCGGCGGCGAGGCCGAGTTCGACCGCCTGCTCGACGAGAAGAACTGGTACGAGGTCATCGTCCTGCGCACTCGCGACGCGCACGAGCGCATACTCGCCGCCGCCGAGGCCTGCGACGCACGCGGCATCCGCTTCGCCTTGGTGCCCGACCTGCTCGAGATCCGCATGGGCGAGGTGCAGATGGACCACCACCTGGGCATACCCGCCTACCGCATCAAGCACGCCTCGCTGACGCGCGCCAACTTCCTGGCGAAGCGGTTCTTCGACGTCGTCTTCTCGGCGGCGCTGCTCGCCGCCACGGCACCGCTGTGGCTCGTCATCTGCGCCCTCATCAAGCTCGACTCCCCGGGCCCGATCCTCTTCACGCAGAAGCGCTACGGCTTCAAGCGCCAGGTCTTCGACGCGTTCAAGTTCCGCACCATGGTCGTCGACGCCGAGAAGAAGATCGATTCGATGAAGGGCCTCAATGACCAGAAAGGCGCCTTCTTCAAGGCGAAGAGCGACCCGCGCGTGACGCGCGTCGGCAAGTGGCTG
>JAKFCD010000024.1:0-86812 GCA_036676805.1 Elusimicrobiota bacterium | reverse complement strand
GCGTCCAAAATGAAACTGACCCTGCGGCCGCTCCCGGACTTAGGCTTCCAGGTCGTCGGCGACAAGGTCAGTTTTGATGAGCGTCTGAATTGGCTGCGGGACTAGGACTCGAACCTAGAAAAGCGGATTCAGAGTCCGCTGTGATACCATTTCACCATCCCGCAATTATGCCGATATTATAGCACTGACCGGCCCCTCGCGCCAGACCGGGCGGCCTTGACCGCCTCGGCGGCGAGCCACGCGGTCCAGACGGCCAGCAGCGGAATCCCGAGCGGGTGCAGCTGAAAGGATGCGAGCCAATCGGCGCGCATCGCCGCGACGACCGCGCGCCCCATCCCGCAGCCCGGGCAATGATGCCCGGTGGCCAGGCGGAACGGGCAGATCACGAGCTCCCCCCCCGCCCCCGTGGCCGCCTGCGCCGCGCAGAGAAGCCACGCGACGGAGGCGACGGCGGCGAACGGGATCGGATGCCTTATCTTCATGCCAGTTTGTTGAACTCGTTCTGATAGACGGCGTCGGAGAGGACGGTCAGCCCGAGGCAGGCGAGCACCAGGCCGATGACCGGCAGGTTCGGGTTCGGATCCTTGCCCTGCTCCTTGAGCCAGGTGTAGAGGTCGGAGCCCATCTTATACTCGTAGTAGATGTGGTAGATGCCGCAGGTGACTATCGACAGCAGCAGCCAGGGCCAGAACTTGTACTCCTCCCGCCCGAGCAGCGCGTTCATCGCGAGGAACTGCCGGTAGTTCCAGTAGATGTTGTACAGCCCGCAGGTGACGATCGACAGGATGATGCCGACGGCGATCGAGATGTGATGGTCCGATGTCAAAGGCTTGTCATTGGTCATGGGTCCAGTATGCCAGGGCCGGGCCCCCGCGTCAAGGCGCGGCGGGGACGGCGACGATCGCGGTCCAGGCGGCGCGCGCGGTGTCGGCGAAGTGGAACATCGACAGGTCGCCCGGGGAGATCAGCCCCATGCGCGCGAACTCCTCGAAGTCGAGGATTTTCTTCCAGTACTCCTTCTGGCCGACGAGCACGATCGGCACGCGCGGCATCTTGCCGGTCTGCATCAGAGTGAGGACCTCAAAAAGCTCGTCCATCGTGCCGAAGCCGCCCGGGAAGTAGACCAGGCCCATCGAGCCGTGGCGCAGGGCCATCTTGCGGGTGGAGAAATTCTCGAACTCGAACTCGAGGCCGGGCGTCGCGTACTTGTTTAACCCCTGCTCGTGGTCGAGGATGATGTTGTAGCCCACGCTCGGCCCGCCCGCCTCGAAGGCGCCGCGGTTGGCGGCCTCCATGATGCCGGGGCCGCCGCCGGAGACGACGGCGATCTCCCCGCCGCCCTCCCGCGCGACGATGGCCCCGAACTCGCGGGCGATCTCATAGTACTTCGACATCTCGACGGCCTGCAGCGCGGCGTACACGGCCTTGCGCTCCTCCGGGCGCTTGGGTTTGCGGCCGAATTTCTGGACGAGGGCGTCGTACCGCGCGCGGGCGACTTCGGGCTGCAGTATGCGCGCCGAGCCGTAGGCGGTGACGGTGGCCTTGATGCCGGCGGCGCGCAGGCGTCGCGCGGGCTCGGTCACCTCGCGCACGATGGCCGCCGGGTCGGGGACGGCGGCCAGGTTCAGGGCGTCGGGGACGAGGAAACGGGCGCGGGGCTTGGAGAGCGTCGGGGCCGCCTTGCCCGCCGACTTGGCGCGCAGGCGCGGGCCCTCGACGTTGAACAGGCCGTCCTTGCCGCGGACGAAGACCTTGCGGTCCTTGCCCGCGTACACCGACACGCTGGCCAGCCCGAGCGGGACGCCGGTGCGGACGTAATCGTTGATGATCGCGCGCACCTCCTCGACGGGGACGGCTTCGACCGCGGTCAGGTCGATCGCGGCGGCGCCGGGAGCCAGGCGGTGGCGCGCCGCGTGGGCGAGGACCTGCTCGTTGGCGTGCGCGAGCTGGACGGCGAACTCGCCGCCCGGGAACAGGCTCTTCATCTCGGTGACGACGCCGTCGACGATGAGGTCGGGGGTCTTGCCCGCCTCGCGGATGACGAGCTGAAGGTCCTTCGAGTGCAGCGAGATCTTGCGGATCAGCGCGGCCTCGTGAGGCTGCACCTCGGGGAGGTGCTCGGCCAGGCCGGGGCGGCCGGTCAGGTCGACGGCGCGGAAGGCGTCGCCCTTGGCGTCGCGGTAGACGCGCAGGTCGAGACGCTCGATCTTGTCCCACTTGGCCGCGAGCTCCTTGATGAAATGCTCGGTGTTCGGAGTGTGAGGGATGACGCCGCTCGCCTCGTGCGCGCTGTTGAGCCGGACGACGGAGACGCTCTTCGCGCCGAGCGGAAGCGGAAGGGCGGCCGGCTCCGCGTTGTCGAGCGCGGCCCGGGCGACGGCGCCGTCGAAGGCGGCCGACGCGGCGCCGGCGTCGGACATGCCGACGAGCCGGCCGAGATCCTTGAGGCTCGCGCCCCGCAGCGGGCGGCCCGCGTCCTTGGCGGGCGCCGAGCCGGGGTATGAAAGCGCGGCCGGAACGGCCGCGGCGGCGGCGGGGATCGCAGAAGCGGCGAGCGCGGGGACCGGGGCGAGAGCCGCGGGCGAGAGCGCCGGGGCGAGCGCGGGCGCGAGCGACGGCGCCGCGAGGCCGGGCGGGAGCAGAGGATTCAGCCCCGGGATGGAGAAGGAGGGCGCCAGGGCGGGAGAGAGCGCGGGCGAGAACGAAGGGACGACGGAGACCGGGCCGGGGACGACGGCGCGGACCTGGGCCGCGGCGGGAGCGGCGGTTCCGAAGGCCAGGAGCGCCGACAGCAGCAATCGCATTCGCATCCCCATGAGGATAAACCTCTATGAAAGGAAGCGCTTGGGCCCTCGGGCCCCCCCGGCTCGGGCAAAGGTCCTATAATCCCCGTCTTGACGAATCCGGGCCCGGAGCTTACACTAGTCCAATGGCGAAAATCCTCGTGATCGACGACGAGCAGCCCATCGTGGAGCTGCTCAGCCTGCGCCTGACCGAAGCGGGGCATCAGGTGGTCGTCGCCATGGACGGCTTGTCGGCGCCGATGATCGCCTCGCGCGAGAAGCCGGACCTGGTCATCCTCGACTTCAACATGCCCGCGGCCAACGGCGCGAAGGTGCACGAACGCCTGCGCGGCAACACCTTCACGGCCGCCACGCCGATCATCTTCCTGACGGCGTCCCCGATCGGGCAGGTCATGCCCCAGGTCAAAGACGACAACATAACGCGCTTCCTGCAGAAGCCCGTCGACTTCGCCCTCCTCGCCAAAATAATGACCGCCTTCCTGCCGGGCGCGGCTCCCGCCGCCTCGTCGGTCGCTCCCGCCGCCCCCGCCGCGGCTCCCGCCGCGCCTTACGACCCCGACGATCCGAACAGCGCCGGGGGCGGGGAAGTCCTCGATCTGGACTGAGTGCGACCAGAATGCGCTTGACGAATCGCCCCAGCTAACTTACCATAGTTAGCGATGGCCAAGGTTCTTATCGTCGACGACGACCCCGACTGCGTGGAATTGCTCACGATCCACCTTCTGCGCCGCGGCCACGTCGTCGTGGGCGCCAAGGACGGGCCGGACGCGCTCGAGCTCGCCTCCTGGGAGCGTCCCGATCTCATCGTCCTCGACCTGCGCATGCCGAGCGTGGACGGGATTCGCGTCATCGAGATCCTGCGCGGCAACGAGCTCACGGCGGACACGCCCGTCATCCTGATGAGCGCCGCCGACAAGGAATGGGCGACCCGCCGCCTCTCGCCTGATCCGCTCGTGCGCTTCATCGAGAAGCCGCTCGACTTCGACACGCTCAACGGGATGGTCGCCGAGCTCCTCCCCGCCGCCAGCCGCTGACGCGGCCCTTCCCGCGATGGACGCTCGTCCGGGGAATTTGTTAACATATCCCCGTCGCAACCCCATTCCCGACGGAGGATGACGATGGCTTTTTTCATCGGACGCGACCGTGAAGCCCGCAGGGCCTACGGATTCGACGAGATCGCGCTGGTCCCCGGAGACATGACCGTCAACCCCGACGAGGTCGACACGACCCTTCAGCTCGGGCACGTCAAGCTCGAGATTCCCTTCCTCGCCTCGGCGATGGACGGCGTCGTGGACGCGGAGTTCGCGATCGCGATGGGCAAGCTCGGCGGCCTCGGGGTCCTGAACCTCGACGGCATCAGCACGCGCTACGACAAGCCCCGCGAGGTCGTCTCCCAGATCGCCGGCGCCACGCCCGACGAGGCGACCCGCCTCGTGCAGGAGATGTACCGGCCGGCCGTCAAGCAGGAGCTGATCGCCGAGCGCATCAAGCAGATTAAGGCCGCGGGCGTGCCCTGCGCGATCTCGACCATCCCGCAGAACGCGGAGAAGTACGGCCGCATCGCGATGGAGGCGGGCGCGGACATCTTCGTCGTGCAGTCCACCGTGACGACGGTCCGCCATAAAGCCACGAAGTACACGCCCTTCGACATCGCCAAGTTCTGCAAATCGATGAAGATCCCCGTCGTCGTCGGCAACTGCGTCACCTACTCGGTCGCCACCGAACTGATGGACGCGGGCGTCTCCGGGCTGCTCATCGGCGTCGGGCCCGGAGCGGCCTGCACGACGCGCGGCGTCCTCGGCCTCGGCGTGCCCCAGGTGACGGGCACGGTCGACTGCGCCGCGGCGCGCGACTTCCACTTCAAGCGCACCGGCAAGTACGTGCCGATCATCACCGACGGCGGCATGTCCACCGGCGGCGACATCTGCAAGGCGATCGCCTGCGGCTCCGACGGCGTCATGGTCGGCTCGGCCTTCGCGCGCGCCAAGGAAGCGCCCGGCCAGGGCTTCCACTGGGGCATGGCGACGCCGCACGCGAACCTGCCGCGCGGCACGCGCATTCAAGTGGGGATTACCGGTTCTTTAGAGGAGATTCTCTACGGCCCGTCCCGCCTCGACGACGGCTCGCAGAACCTGGTCGGCGCCCTGCGCACCTGCATGGGCTCGGTCGGCGCCTCGACGATGCGCGAGATGCAGACCACCGAGATCATCATCGCGCCGTCGATCAAGACGGAGGGCAAGATCTTCCAGAAGGCCCAGCGCATCGGGATGGGCAAATAATGAGCGTCGCGGCTCTCGAAGGCGAGAAGATCCTCATCCTCGACTTCGGGAGCCAGTACACCCAGCTGATCGCGCGGCGCCTGCGCGAACTCCAGGTGTACTGCGAGATTCTCCCGTACAAAGCCTCCAAAGAGGCGATCATCGCCGCGAGACCCGCGGGCATCATCCTCTCGGGCGGTCCCGCGTCGGTGCACGAGAAGGGCTCGCCGCGCCCCGACAAGTTCGTCTATGAGGCCGGCGTGCCCGTGCTCGGCATCTGCTACGGGATGCAGCTGCTCGTCGAGCTGCACGGCGGCAAGGTCGTCCCCTCGAAGACGCGCGAGTACGGCCATGCCGACCTGGAGGTCGTGGCCCAGAGCCCGCTGTTCGCCGACCTGCCCCGCCGTCTGCAGGTCTGGATGAGCCACGGCGACAGCGCCTCGCGCCTGCACAACGGCTTCCGCGTGGACGCGCGCACCGAGTCGGCCCCCTACGCCGCGATTTCCGATGAAACGAAGCTGCTGTACGGCATCCAGTTCCACCCCGAGGTCGTGCACACGCCGCTCGGCTCCAAGCTCCTCGAGAACTTCGCGCGGCGCATCTGCCGATTCGAGCGGCGCCACACCATGGCCGGCATGCTCGAATCGCAAGTCGCGGCGATCAAGGCGCGGGTCGGCGACGGCAAGGTCGTGTGCGCGCTGTCGGGCGGCGTGGATTCGACCGTGGCGGCGACCCTCATCTCCAAGGCGATCGGCAGCCGTCTCTATTGCATCTACGTCGACACGGGCCTTGGCCGCCACGGGGACCGGGAACGCGCGGAGAAGGTGCTCGGGCGGGAATTGAAGCTGAATCTGAAGGTAGTGGACGCGTCGAAGCTTTTCCTCGGCCGATTGGCGGGCGTCTCGGATCCGGAGCGTAAAAGAAAGATCATCGGAAAGACTTTTATCGAAGTTTTTGACAGGGAAGCGAAACGGATCAAAGGGGTGGCCTTCCTGGCCCAAGGGACCTTGTATCCCGACGTCATCGAGTCCGTGTCGGTGCACGGCCCGTCGGTCGTGATCAAGAGCCACCACAACGTGGGCGGCTTGCCGAAAAAAATGAAGCTGCAGCTGGTGGAGCCCCTGCGCATGCTCTTCAAGGACGAGGTGCGCCTCCTGGGCAAGGAGATGGGGATATCTCCCGAGCTTCTCGGCCTCCACCCCTTTCCCGGGCCGGGCCTCGCCATCCGCGTGCTCGGCGCCGTGACCCCCGAGCTGCTCAAGACTTTGCGCGACGCGGACCTGATCATGCGCCAGGAGCTCAAGGCCGCCGGCTGGTACGACAGGGTCTGGCAGGCCTTCGTGGTGATCCTCCCCTCCGTGCGCTCCGTCGGCGTGATGGGCGACGGGCGGACCTACGAGAACACGGTCGTCGTGCGGTCCGTGGATTCCCGCGACGGCATGACGGCCGACTGGTCGCGCCTGCCCTACGACCTCCTGCAGAAGATCTCGAGCCGCATCGTGTCCGAGGTCAAGGGAGTCAATCGCGTGGCGTACGACATCTCCTCCAAGCCGCCGGCGACGATCGAATGGGAGTAACGACCGCCTTGCCATCCTCCGTTGATATCGCCGGCCTCCCGCTTCTGCGCCGGGGCAAGGTCCGGGATGTCTATGATCTGGGCGAAAAGCTCCTGATCGTCGCCTCGGACCGCCTGTCCGCGTTCGACGTGGTCCTGCCCACGCCGATCCCCGACAAAGGCAAGATATTGACCACGGCCGCGTTGTTCTGGTTCGACCTGACCAAGGACGTGGTTCCGAACCACTTGATCACCGCCGATTTCGAGGCTATTCAGAAAGCGCTGCCCGCCGGGATCAAGCTGGATAAGAATTGGTTCGACGGGCGGATGATGCTGGTGCACAAGGCCAAGCGGATCGACGCGGAATGCGTGGCGCGGGCGTACCTGGCCGGTTCAGGCTGGAAAGAATATAAAATGAACGGCAACGTCGTTGGTCACTCCCTTCCGGCCGGCCTCAAAGAGGCCGACAAATTGCCTTCGCCCATTTTTACGCCCGCGACGAAGGCTGATGAAGGCCACGATGAGAACATCTCGCGAGAGAAGCTGGCCGAGATGATCGGAACGGAATTGGCGTTGAAGCTGGAAGAACTTACGCTTCGCGTGTTCAAGCTGGCGAGCGAGCACTTGGCTGAGCGGGATTTGATACTTGCGGACACCAAATTCGAGTTCGGATTTATCAACGACAAACTCTGTCTGATCGACGAGATATTGACCCCCGACTCCTCCCGCGTCTGGGAAAAGCGCGATTGGAAGCCCGGGAAGACCCCCGACGGGTTCGACAAGCAATTCGTCCGCGATTATCTCGAGAAGACGGGCTGGAACAAAGTCCCCCCCGCCCCCGCTTTGCCCCGGAGCGTCGTCGAAGGCACGCTGTCTCGCTATCGCGATTTCTTAATCAAGGTGACCAAGTGAGCGTTAAAATCCAGGCGGCCAATGTTCACGTCATCGAGGTCAAGCTCCGCGGCGAGTTCAACGACGCCGAGGGCGCGGCGGCCTTCGCTTTGCTGAAGGAGCAGGGCCTGACGGCGCTCAAGGAGGTCCGGACCGGCCGGCTCTACGAGGTCGCCGGCTCGCTCTCCGCGAACCAGGCTCATCAGGCCGGAAAGGACCTGCTCTGCGACGCGGTGACCCAGGAGTTCCGCCTGGTCCCGGCCGCGCCGTCGCCGATGAACGGCATGAACTTCTGGCGCGTCGAGGTCTGGCTCAAGCCCACCGTTTCCGACGCCGTCGGCGCCACGGTCGCCGAGGCGATCGCCGAGGGCGGCCTGCCCCGGCCCGCCGCCGCCCGCTGCGGCATGCTCTATCTCCTCAACGGCCGCGCCGTGAAGGCGCAGGTCGAGAAGGCCGTGGCCCGCTCGCTGGCCAATCCGCTCATCCACCGCGTCGTCGTCACCGAGGCCCACCCGTGAGCCAGCTCGCCGAGACCTCCGAAGACCTCTTCCCGATCCTGGGCAAGCCCGCCAAGGAGCTGCGCGCGCTCGGCGACGCGCGCCATCTCTCGCTCTCCGATCCCGAGTGGGCCGCCATCCAGGCGCATTTCAAGGCCCTGAAAAGAGAGCCCTCGCTCGCCGAGGTGGAGACGATCGCGCAGACGTGGTCGGAGCACTGCAAGCACAAGACCTTCACGAGCCCCATCCGCTACACCGAGGGCAGGAAGACGCGCACGATCAAGAACCTCTTCGCCGAGACCATCGTCGCGGCCACCGAGGCGGTCAAGAAGCCCTGGTGCCTCTCGTTGTTCAAGGACAACGCCGGCGTCGTCGCCTTCGGCAAGAAATGGGCGCTCGCCTTCAAGGTCGAGACCCACAACCACCCGTCGGCCCTCGAGCCCTACGGCGGCGCGGCCACGGGGGTCGGCGGCGTCGTGCGCGACATCCTCGGAGTGGGCCTCGGGGCGAAGCCCATACTCAACACCGACACCTTCTGCTTCGGCCGGCCGGACTACAAGGGCGCGCTCCCCGAGGGCGCCCACCACCCGACGCGCACCTTGCGCGGCGTCGTGGCCGGCGTGCGCGACTACGGCAACCGCATGGGCATCCCCACGGCCGGCGGCGGCATCTGGTTCGACGACGACTACCGCCTCAACCCACTCGTGTTCTGCGGCACCGTCGGCATCATGCCCCAGTGGGCCGTCAAGAAGGAGGTCAAGCCCGGCGACCTGATCGTCGCGGTCGGGGGCAGAACGGGACGCGACGGGCTTCATGGGGCCACGTTTTCCTCGGCCAACCTCGGAGCGGACGCTCCCTCTTCCGCCGTCCAGATCGGCCACGCGATCCAGGAGAAGCGCGTCCTCGACGCGCTCCTCGCGGCGCGCGACAAGAAGCTCTACGGCTCGGTCACGGACTGCGGCGCCGGCGGGTTCTCCTCGGCCATCGGCGAGCTCGGCGCGGACTGCGGCGCGCTCGTGCGCCTGGAGAACGTTCCCCTGAAGGCGACCGACCTCGACAGCTGGGAGATCTGGCTCTCCGAGTCGCAGGAGCGCATGGTTCTAGCCGTCCCGCCCAAGAGCCTCAAGGCGCTCGAGGCGGTGTTCGCCTCCGAGGGCTGCGAGCTCGCCGTCCTTGGCGAGTTCACCAAGACCGGCAGGCTCGTCGTCATGCATCACGAGCGGACGATCGTCGATCTCGACATGAAGTTCCTCCACAAAGGCCTGCCGCGCGTCGAGCGCGAAGCCGTGTGGACCGCGCCGCCCGCCGGAAAGGCGGCGGGCGGCGCGGCTAAAAAAGCCGGCGACGCGCTGCGCGAAATGGTCGGCCACCTCAACGTCTGCTCCCGGGAGTGGGTCATCCGCCAGTACGACCACGAGGTCCAGGGCGGCACGGTCGTCAAGCCGCTGCAGGGCGTGCGCCACGACGGCCCCGGCGACGCCTGCGTGATCTGGCCCCACGCCGCCACCGGCGACATGGAGGACTTCTCCTGCTTCGCCGTCGGCCACGGGCTCAACCCCGATTACGGCCGGATCGATCCTTATTACATGGCGCTCGCGGCCGTCGACGAGGCCCTGCGCAACCTGACCTGTGTCGGCGCCGATCCGGCGCGCGCGGCCCTGCTCGACAACTTCTGCTGGGCGAGCCCCGAGGACCCCAGGCAGCTCGGCGCGCTCGTGCGCGCGGCCGAGGGCTGCGCGGCCGCCGCGAAAGGCTTCGGCGCCCCCTTCATTTCCGGCAAGGACAGCATGTTCAACCAGTCCAAGGACGAGAAGGGCAAGGAGCTGCCGATCCCCGGCACCTTGCTCATCTCCGCCATGGCGCCGGTGCCGGACGGCCGGAAGGCCGTCACGATGGACTTTAAAGGCCCCGGAAACGCGCTGTATCTCATCGGCCGCACCAACGACGAGCTCGGCGGCTCCCTCTATCACCGCGTGCTCGGCCGCGCGGGCGGTGAGCCGCCCAAGGTCAACCCCGCCTCCGCGATCGACGGCTTCAAGTCCCTGCACGCGGCGATGGCCCGCGGACACGTCCTCTCCGCGCACGACCTCTCCGAGGGCGGCCTGGCGCTATGCGCCGCGGAGATGGGCTTTACCGGCGAATTCGGCTGCCTGCTGGACCTCGACGAGGTCCCGCGCGACCCCCGCATCTATTCAAACGAGACTTTGCTGTTCTCCGAGAGCCCCTCCCGCATACTCGTCGAGGTCAAGCCCGAGAACGAGTCCGCCTTCCTGCGCCAGTTCGGCAAGAGCGCCAAGTCCGCGATGGTGCGGCGCATGGGCCAGACGACGGCCAATCCGATCCTGAAGGTGACGGGCCTCGAAGGCTCCACGATCCTCGAGGAGCCGCTCAAGGAGCTCAAGGAAGCGTGGCAGGCGGCCCTGCCCAAGGTGCTCGGATGAAAAAGCCCAAGGTCCTGATCCTGCGCGCCGCCGGCACCAACTGCGAGCTCGAGACCGCCAACGCGTTCAAGGCGGTCGGCGGGGAACCCGAGCTCGTCCACATCTCCGAGCTGCGCACGGGCAAGAAGAAGCTGATGGATTTCGCGATCCTGTCGATCCCGGGGGGATTCTCCTACGGGGACGACGTCGGCGCCGGGAAAGTCCTCGCCAACCAGGTCCGCCACACGTTGACGGATCTGCGGCAGTTCGTCCGCCTCGGCCGTCCCGTCATCGGCATCTGCAACGGCTTCCAGGTTCTCGTGAAGGCCGGAATCCTACCCCACTCCAACGCCTGCGACCAGAGCGCCTCCTTCACCGTCAACGACTCCGGCAAGTTCGAGACGCGCTGGACCCACCTGCGCATCAACACGCAGTCCTCCTGCCTGTTCTTCAAGGGACTGCCCGAGATGATCGAGCTGCCCGTAGCGCATGGGGAAGGCAAATTAGTCCTGAAATCCCCGCGCCACCTCGAGGACTTGAAGAAAACGAAGTCGATCGCCCTCCAATACGTCACGGAAGACGGAAAGCTGATGGGCTATCCTCACAATCCGAACGGATCGATCTTCAACATCGCCGGCCTCACCAATCCCGAGGGCAACGTCCTCGGGCTGATGCCCCATCCCGAGCGCTTCGTGTCGCTGCATCACCACCCGAACTGGACGCGCCAGACCTACCGCAAGGCGCCCATCGGGCTCGAGATGTTCAAGAACGCCGTCGACTACGCGCGCTAGACGCGGGCGCGACGCCGTCCGACGAGTCCGGCCCTCAGCCTCGCCGCGACTTTAGCCGTGCGCAAAGGGTGCCCCGGCTTCATGTGCTTCGCGCCCTTGCGCGAGGTCACGCGGGACGGCCTGCCCGTATTGGAGTTCTCGAGCATGTACAGCCCCTGCTTGTCCTGGCGCTTCGAGAAGTTGCGCTGGATCGTCCAGCCTCCCCCGACCTTGCGGTTCGTCTGGCTGACGCCCGGCAAGGAGGTGTCGATCTCGCTGTCGCGCCGGCGCCGCGGGGCCCGCTTCGCCTTCTTCGGTCCCGAGCGCTGTTCCTGGTAGAGGGAGCTTTCTGCTTTAGTGGCCATGGCTCCATTATAGGCGGCTCACATTGCCCCCTCATGCCGGAGGCGCAACGGGTATTTAACGGCTATGGGCCCGTTAATTCAGCCGGCGAAGCTCCTCGAGGGCGCCGATCCAGGCCGCTCGCGTCCGCTCGTCGGAGAATTCCATGCACTTCGACCGGCCGAACTCCAGCAGCTTCGAGGCCGGGAACTCGAGCTGCTCCTCGACGGCCTCGAGCCCGGCGGCGTCGGGATAGTACCCCTGCTCGACGCGCAGGGCGGCGATCGCGAGGTTCGCGACCTCGCGGTGATAAATCGGGAGGTTTCTTTCGCCCAGGCAGCGCGTGGGAAAGGCCGATCGGCCTCCCTCGCCTTTATAAATCCCGATCAACCGGGAAATCGCCGCGACGGCTGCGGCGCGGCTCGAGGCGGCCCGGGAGCCCCGCGCGGCGGCCTGCGCGGAAGCGGAGGCTTCGGCCAAAGGGCCCGCGGCGAGCGCCGGGGCGACGGACATCACGGCCGAGGCGAGAACGACGAGAAGTATCTTCTTGGTCATGCGGCAAGAATACCGCGGAACGGATCGGGCACCCAGGGCCCTTCGGCGCGAAAAGTCTGGGGTAATGGGACCAGACCGGCCATGTTACCGGATGCGGGTCGGGCTCCGATAAAGAGGGGTCCCGGCGGCGTGCAACCGGCTGACTTCGCCGTTTTCAACAGGTATACTTAAAGCATGTGCGGAATATTCGCCGTCTCCGGGCGTCCCGACGCGGCCGAGCTGACCCAGCTCGGCCTTTTCTCTTTACAGCACCGCGGCCAGGAGAGCGCGGGCATCGTGACCGTCAAGAACGGCGACTTCCAGACGCGCATCGGCATGGGCCTCGTCTCCGAGGTCTTCGCCGACGGCGTCGCCGCTCTTCCCGGGCGCGTCGCGATCGGCCACGTGCGCTACGCGACCACCGGCGGCAGCCACCTGCGCAACGCCCAGCCGCTGGTCTACAAGACCGGCCACGGCATGCTCGCCATCGCGCACAACGGCAACCTGACCAACGCGATCCAGCTCAAGCACAAGCTCGAGGGGCGCGGGGCCATCTTCCAGTCCACGACCGACTCCGAGGTCATCATCCACCTGCTCGCCCGCCAGGAGGGCCCGGTCGAGGACGCTTTGATCGCCTCGCTCCGCCAGGTCGAGGGCGCCTACTCCCTGCTCCTGCTGACGATCGACAAGCTCATCGCGGTGCGCGATCCCTACGGCTTCCGTCCCCTCGTCCTGGGGCGCATCGGCGACGCCCATATCTTCGCCTCGGAGACCACGGCGCTCAACCTGATCGGCGCCGAGCTCGTGCGCGAGATCGAGCCCGGCGAGATGGTCATCGTCGAGGGCACCACGGTCAAGTCGCTCAAGCCCTTCGCGCCGGTGCCCGCGCCCGCGCGCTGCATCTTCGAGCAGGTCTACTTCGCCCGCCCCGACTCGATGATCTTCAACCGCGGCGTGCAGGCCGCGCGCCGCGACCTCGGCAAGGCGCTCGCGCGAGAAATGAACGGCCTCAAGGCCGACATCGTCGTGCCCGTGCCCGACTCCGGCATCCCGGCCGCGCTCGGCTTCTCCGAGGAAAGCGGCGTGCCCTTCGAGATCGGCCTGATGCGCTCCCACTACGTCAGCCGCACCTTCATCAAGCCCACCCAGGAGCTGCGCGAGAAGGCGGCGATGCTGAAGCTGGCGCCCGTTCCCGAGACGCTGCGCGGCAAGCGCGTCGTCCTCGTCGACGACTCCATCGTGCGCGGCACGACCAGCAAGCGCATCTGCAAGCTGCTGCGCCAGGCCGGCGCGCGCGAGATCCACATGGCGATCACCTCCCCGCCCATCGTCTCGCCCTGCTACTACGGCATCGACACGCCCTACGCCTCCGAGCTCGTCGCCAACCAGAACAGCATCGAGGAGATCCGCAAGTACCTCGGCGTCGACAGCCTGCACTACCTGAGCCTCGCGGGCATGCAGCGCGCGGTGGGCAAGGGCGACGAGAGCGGCTGGTGCACCGCCTGCTTCACCCGCCGGTATCCGACCCCGATCCCCGACTATCAGATCACCGAAGCGGTCAAATGACCCCGCGGCGGCAGGGCTGCGGCTTGTCTCCGTGCTGACCACCCCCGCCGAGTTCCTCACTTTTTAAAAAAAACATTCATAAAAAATAAGCTTTATTCACATCGCGCGCGCGATGTGAATAAAGTAGATAACATAATGGTTATTTTTCAAAAAACGCGGGATTTTTTCTTGCCGCCAAGCGCCTTCGCCGCGCTGGCCGCCGTCCTCGCCGCCTGTGCTCCGCCGGTCCGTGACATCCCGCCCTTCGTCGACCTGCGCGTGTGCGTCGAGAACGAGGCCGACGTCGAGGCGTACCGCCGGCACTTCAAGTCGGCGGTCGCCGCGGCTCCCCACGACGTGCGCGAGTGCGACGTCTCGGTCCGGGCCGCGAAGCTGCACGCCGGGAAGGTCACCGTGCGCTCGGCCTACGACGGCGAGGTGCTCGCCGAGATCCACGGCCCGGTGGACCTCGCCCCTCAGCTCGTCAAGATCGCGCTCGAGCCGGGCACGGACGCGCACCGCCGGGTGACCGGGCAGCGCGAGGCGGCCCGCACAGCCCCCTGACCCGCCGGGACTTGTTTTTTTCGGCGGGAGAGGCTATATAAGGGAGGCATGGCTTCACTTCCGATCTACTGGAACCGCTGCGAGGGAGACGTCTGGGGCGAGCTGTACGCGATCAACCTCGACGACCCGCACTTCGACAGGCTCCAAGGCGTGTACATGGTCTGGCTCGGCGGCAGCAAGCCCGCCGCGATCTGCGCCGGCTCGGGGCTGATCCGGGATCAGCTCGCCGAGCGCCGGGCCCAGCCGGAGCTCATGGCCCTGCGCGGGCAATCATTGCTCGTCACGTGGGCGAAGGTGGATCCCGTCGTGTGCAAAGGCGTCGAGCGCTGGCTCCTGGAGAACCTGCGGCCGAGGGTCCCCAACCGCATCCCGGATTCGCTGCCCGTCGAGGTGAACCTTCCCGGACGTCCCGGCGCGGCCGCTTCCGACGCGGGAGCCCCCCCGGGACAGCTGTTTCAGGACCTGACCGCGCCCGACGCGGCGCCGCCCTCTCGACACGCACCGGATCCCGTCGTCGCGGCTCCTCCACCTCCTCCTCCTTCTCTTCCCCCGGTCAAGACTCCGGCCCCGGCCGTCGAGCCTCAGCGCCTGCCGCTTCAAGCCGAGTTCGTCGAGATGGTGCGCAGGGCCAAGGAGACGACGCGGGGCGGAATGTTCGGCGGCGGCGGCAAGGCCAATCCCGAAGAAGAAAAGCTCGTGTCCGACGCGGTGCAGAGGATCCTAAGGGAGGCGGTGAAGCTTCGCGCCTCGGACGTGCATCTCGAGCCGCTCGAGAGCGCCCTGCGCGTGCGCTTCCGGCTCGACGGGATCCTCGAGGAGATGATGCAGATCCCGGCCGCGCTGAACCTGCGGGTGGTCTCGCACATACGGGTGAACTGCGGCCTCGACCCCGAGCGCGGCATCGGCACGAGCCGGCCCGAGGACGCGCGCATGTCCCTCTCGCAGGACGGCGTCGAGGTGGACCTGCGCCTGTCGACCTTCCCGACGACGAACGGGGACAAGGCCGTGCTCCGTCTGATCCCGCGCAACTCGAAGGTCCCGCCCCTGGAGGAGATCGGCCTCGACCCGAAGACCACCGACGCCCTGCGCGCGGTGAGCACCCGCCCCCAGGGCATGTTCATCGTGACCGGACCCACCGGAAGCGGAAAGTCGACGACGCTGTACACTTTGCTGCAGCAGATAAATTCTCCTTCGCGCAACATCGTCACGCTCGAGGACCCGATCGAGAAGAAGATCCCGGGGATCAACCAGGGGATGATCCAGCCCAAGGCGGGCTTCGGCTTCGCGGAGGGCCTGCGCGCGATCCTGCGCCAGGACCCGAACGTGATCATGGTCGGCGAGATCCGCGACCTCGAGACGGCCGAGATCGCCGTGTCGGCCTCCCTGACCGGCCATATGATCTTCACGACCTTGCACACCAACAGCGCGCTCGGCTCGATCACGCGCCTCTTCGACATGGGCCTGGAGCCCTTCCTGATCGCCTCGGCCCTGACCGCCGTCTCGGCGCAGCGCCTCGCGCGCCGGGTCTGCGCGGCCTGCGCCGAGCCTTACGAGCCGACCGCCGCCGAGGTCGCCGAGGTCGAGCACCGGGTGAAAAGCGGCGGAATCCGCATGCCCGACGGCCTGCTCAAGAGCCTCAAGCGCGGCGCCGGCTGCGGCGCCTGCCGCTCGAGCGGCTACCTCGGCCGCGCCCTGCTCTTCGAATACGTCGCCGTCAGCCCGGCCTTGCGGGCGCTGATCCTGAAAAAGGCCGGCCTCGACGACCTTCGCGCGGCGGCCCTCAAGGACGGCAGCGACCCCTTGATCGCCGACGGCCTGCGCAAGGCCGCCGCCGGGGTCATCTCGATCTCCGAGGTGTTCCGCGTCGTCGATTCGACGGACTAAGACGATTTAGGTATCATCAGGCCGTGAAGGTCCTCCTTCTCGGCTCCGGCGGCAGGGAACACGCGATGGCGTGGGCGTTGGCCAAGAGCCCGCGCCTCACGAAGCTGTGGGCCGCGCCGGGCTCCGACGGGATGGGCGCCTTGGCCGAGCGCGTCCCCCTCGACCCCCTCGACCCGAAGGCCGTGAGCGCGTTTTGCGCGGAAAAGGGCGTCGAGCTTCTCGTCGTGGGACCGGAGGCCCCGCTCGCGGCCGGCGTCGCCGACGCGGTCCGCGCCGCCGGCGTTCCCGTGTTCGGCCCGGGCAAGGACGGCGCGCGCCTCGAGTCCTCGAAGGCCTTCGCCAAGGATTTCATGCTCCGCCACGGCCTGCCCACCGCGCGCGCGCGCGTCGGCGGCGCCGCGGAGGCCCTCGCCGCGGTCCGCGAGTTCGAAGGGCGCTGCGCGGTGAAGGCCGACGGCCTCGCCGCCGGCAAGGGCGTGATCGTCTGCGCGGCGCTGCCCGAGGCCGAGAAGGCGGTCGCCGCGCTCGCGGCCACGGGCGCCGGGAGCACCTTGCTCGTCGAGGAGCTCCTGACCGGCCCCGAGATCTCGATGATGGCCGTGCTGGACGGAGAGCGGTACGCCCTCCTGCCCGCGAGCCAGGACCACAAGCGCCTGCTCGACGGCGAACTCGGCCCCAACACCGGCGGCATGGGGGCCCTGTGCCCCGTGCCTCTCGGCGCGGACCTGCTCGCGGCGATCCGCGCGTCGGTGTTCGACCGCGCGCTCGCGGGCCTGGCGAAGGACGGCCTCGACTTCCGCGGGGTCCTTTACGCGGGACTCATGCTCACCCCGGACGGTCCCAAGGTGCTCGAGTTCAACGCGCGCCTCGGCGACCCGGAGGCCCAGGCCGTGCTTCCCCTGCTCGACGCCGACTTCCTCGAGCTGTGCCTCGCCTGCGCGAAGGGCGAGCTGCGCGCGGACCGCGTCCCCGCCCGCGCGGGGGCCTGCGTTTCCGTGGTCATCGCCGCCGAGGGCTATCCGGAGGCGCCCAAGCCCGGCGCTCCTCTGACCCCCGAGGCCGCCGCCGGGCTCGAGGGCGTGCTGGTGTTCCACGCGGGCACGAAAAAGGACGGCTCGGGCTGGGTCGCGGCGGGCGGCCGCGTGCTCGCCGTCGTCGGCCTCGGCCCGGATCTCGCCGCGGCGCGCGAGCGCGCGTACGGCGCCCTGCCCCGTGTCGCCGGGCCGCAGCTGCGCTGGAGAAAGGACGTCGCCGCCAAGATGCTCGGAAGGAGCCTCGCGTGAAAAAGAATCGACCCCTCGTCGGCATCATCATGGGAAGCAAGTCGGACTGGAAGACGATGAAGGCCGCCGCGGACGTCCTGCGCGATTACGGGATCGCCTTCGAGGCGCAGGTCGTCTCCGCCCATCGCACGCCGATGAAGCTGTTCCGCTACGCGGCGTCCGCCGAGAAGAAGGGCCTGCGCGTGATCATCGCCGGGGCCGGGGGTGCCGCGCACCTGCCCGGGATGACCGCGGCGATGACCTGGCTGCCCGTGCTCGGCGTGCCCGTCGAATCGCGCGCGCTCAAGGGCCTCGACTCGCTGCTGTCGATCAACCAAATGCCGCGCGGCGTCGCCGTCGCCACGCTCGCGATCGGCGAGGCGGGCGCGGCCAACGCCGGCCATCTCGCCGCGCAGATCTTGGCGCTCAACGACCCGGCCCTGTCGGCGCGCGTGATGACGTTCCGCGACGCCCAGACGCGCAAGGTCCTGCGGGACGCGCTGTAGTGGACCCGTTGGCGCCGGGGAAGACCCTGGGCATACTCGGCGGCGGCCAGCTCGGCCGCCTGCTCGCCGAGGCGGCCAAGTCCCTCGGCTACCGCACCGCCGCGCTCGACTCCTCGCCGTCCGCGCCCGCCCTTCAGGTCGTGGATCGCCCGATCGTCGGGGCCGTCGACGACGCGTCCGCCGCGTTGGAGCTCGCGCGGGCGTCCGACCTCCTGACGCTCGAGTGGGAGCTCATCCCGGTCAAGGTCCTGGAGGTCGTCGCGGCGGCCCGTCCGCTTTTCCCCGCGCCGTCGGTCCTCGGCGTGATCCAGGACCGCCTGACGCAGAAGAATTTCCTGCGCAAGCACGGCTTTCCTCAGACTCCCTACGGCGAGGCGGCGACGGCGACGGGCTGGAAATACCCGGTCATCCTCAAGCGGCGCTCGCACGGCTACGACGGCAAGGGCCAGTGCCGCCTGGGAAGCGAGGCGGACGCGCCGAAGGCCGCCGAGGTACTGAAGGCGCCGTGCGTGTGGGAGAAGCTGGTCGATTTCAAAGCGGAACTTTCAGTCATACTCGCCCGCGGCCGCGACGGCACGACCGCGGTCTATCCCGTCGCCGAGAACGTGCATCGCGGCGGGATCCTCCACGCCACTCGCGCGCCCGCCCGAATACCCCGGGACGTAGAGGCCTCGGCGGTGGCTTTGGCCGTGAAAATCTCCGAAGCCCTCGGGCATGTCGGGGTGATGGCCGTCGAGCTGTTTCTCCTCCACGACGAATCCCTGCTCGTCAACGAGATCGCCCCGCGCGTGCACAACAGCGGACACTACACCTTGGGCGGCTGCGCCGTGTCGCAGTTCGAGCAGCACGTGCGCGCCGTGTGCGGGCTTCCTCTCGGGAGCACGGAGCTCCGCGAGGGCCGCGCGGCGATGGTCAACCTGCTTGGCGACCTTTGGGAGAAGGGCGAGCCGGATTGGGCCCCGCTCGAGGCGATCCCCGGCGCGACCTTGCACCTGTACGGCAAGACCGGCGCGCGCCCGGGGCGCAAGATGGGCCACTACACCGTCGTCGGCGCCGCCGCCGAGACGGAGTTTGACCAGGCCGACATACGTCTCTTAGAACTGCGCGGATGACGCAGACGACGCGCGGCCTGCTCTACGCGCTCGGCGCGTTCGGCCTTTGGGGCGTGAGCCCGGTCTACTGGCGCCTGCTCTCCCATGTCCCGGCGCACGAGATCCTCCTGCATCGCGTGGCCTGGTCGGCCCTCTTTCTCGCCTTCGTCACGCGCGGCCGCTGGGGCGAGCTGCGCGCGGCGGTCCTCCGGCCGAGGACGGCGGCGACCTTGCTCGCGACGACCGTCCTCATCGGCGTGAACTGGTACCTCTACATCAGGGCCATCGAGGACCGCCGCGTGCTCGACTCGAGCCTCGGCTATTACATCAACCCCCTCGTGAGCGTGGCGCTAGGCGTCGTCGTGCTCGGAGAGCGCATGCGCCGCCTGCAGGCCGCCGCCGCCCTGCTCGCGCTGGCCGGGGTGCTGTGGCTCGTGAAGGCCCACGGGCACCTCCCGTGGCTTTCGCTCGCCCTGGCGGGCACCTTCGCGTCGTACGGGCTGCTGCGCAAGACCGCGCCCGTCGACGCCCTCGTCGGGCTGACCCTCGAGACCTTCGTGCTCGCCGTCCCCTCGCTGGCGGCCCTGCTCTGGCTCGCCGCGAACGGACGCGTCCCGCCCGACGCCCGCACCTGGCTGCTCCTCGCGGGAGGCGCCGCCGTGACCGCCGTCCCCCTCCTGTGGTTCGTCGAAGCCGCCCGCCGCCTCGACCTCAAGACCATGGGCTTCCTTCAGTTCTCCTCGCCGACCTTGCAGTTCCTGATCGCGGTGTTCGCCTTCGGCGAGCCCCTGCCGCTCGAGCGCCTCCTCAGCTTCGCGCTGATCTGGGCCGCGGTCGCGCTCTATTGCGCCGACGCAGCCCTCACGCGCTCGCGGTCGAACCGTTGAATTAACTTCACCGCGCGTCCATGGGGACGCGCGCGCGGACGCCGTATAATGGCCTCAGCCGGTCACGGGAGGCTCCCATGAACGAACTCGTTCGACGCATCGCCTTGGGGCTGCTTCTGCTCGCCTCGGCCGCGCCGTCCGGCCGGGCGCAGTTCCGGGAGGAGGCGGACCTCTCTGGAATCGGGCTGTCCGGCCAGACCCCGGAGTCGATCATCCTGCACTGGCCGACGTTCTCCTACCGCCTGGCCCGGCTGATGCTTTCCGAGTACGGACAGCCGGTCGAGTCCTCCGATCACCGCCTCACCTGGATCGACAACGGACCCTGGAAAAGGACCGTCGTCTATCGCAAGGCGCCCAAAGAGAGGATGCTCGCGGGCGACGGGGGCCGCCTCGAGCAAAGCGTCGCCTACCGGGTGCCGCCCGACCGCCTCGCGGACCTGGGGCGCTTCAACATGGACGTCGAGGCCGACAAGGAGGCGGGGCGCCTCACCGTGATCTCCGACTCCGAAAGCGAGAACTTCCTCACCCTCAATCTCGCCGACGAGGTCATCCGGGGACGCCGGTCACCGAAGAGCGCGAAGGATTTCCGCCGCAAGCAGCTGCGCCTCATGGACGCCGGCAAGACCTCTCCCTACCTCGAAAGGCTGCTGTTCGTGCCTGCGGGCGCAGCCGTGGATCCGGAGAGCCCGGACTAGGCCTTCTTCTTCACGGCCTTCTTCTTGGCGGGCGCCTTGCGCAGCGAGCCGCGCCGGCGGGGCTTGAGCAAAGACGCCCGGCGGCGCAGCTCCGCGATCACCGCGCGGAAGGCGATCGCCTCGTCCTCGGAGACGCGGAAGAAGTGCTCGCCGTGCTTGAAGCGCGCGATCTCGCCGGTCTTGAGCTTGAGGGCGATCTTGTCGCCCTCCACGCCGAGGACGAGGCCGTGCTCTCCGTTCAGCGCGTTGCGCAGCACGTCGAAGAGGCGCACGTTGGACAGCTCGATGTGGAGGCTCATAGGCGGACATTTTAGCAAACAACGCGACAGGAGGGGTCTGCCCCCGGGTTGCCGCGTCGCCGCTTGGATGGACGCGCGCTTCCCAAAATAGTCTAATCGCTCAGGCGGACTTCATCGCCGGGGAAAATTGGCGCCGACTACCTGGGAAAGAAAGGACCTGCTCGGCCTGGAAGGGCTGAGCGCCTCCGAGATCGAGACGCTCCTCGATTCGGCCGCCTCATTCAAGTCCGCCGCCGCGGCGGACGGCCTCAAGGGCCGCACCGTCGCCTTCATCTTCACCGAAGCCTCGACGCGCACGCGCTCCTCCTTCGAGATGGCGGCCAGGCGGCTCGGCGCCGACGTATTGAGCTTTTCGCCCGTAGGGTCCTCTCTATCCAAAGGCGAGACGCTTCTCGACACCTTTCTCAATCTTCAGGCCGTCGGGGTCACGCATTTCGTGGTGCGTCACGAGCGTTCCGGCGTGCTCGAGGACCTGGCGCCGCTGCTCAAGGCCTCCGTGATCAACGCCGGAGACGGCTGGCACGAGCACCCGACGCAGGCCCTGCTCGACCTGCTCACTTTGCGCGACCGCTGGGGCGGCTTCAAGGGGAAGAAGATCGTCGTCCTCGGGGACATCCGCCACAGCCGCGTCGCCCGCTCGAACCTGTTCGCGCTCAAGAAGCTCGGCGCGAAGGTCGTCTTCTGCGGCCCGACCCCGCTGTGCCCCGACGATTTTTCGGCTCTGGGCGCGTCCGTCGAGCACGACGTCGAGAAGGCGCTCAAGGGCGCCGACGCCGTCAACGTCCTGCGCCTGCAGATCGAGCGCATGGATCAGGGCTTCGTGCCCTCGCTCGCCGACTACGCGCTGTCCTATCAGCTGACCCCGGCGCGCGCCGAGCTGATGAAGCCCGAGGCGCTCGTCCTGCACCCCGGCCCCATCAACCGCGGCGTGGAGATCGCCTCCGAGGTCGCCGACGGCCCCCGCTCCGTAATCCTCGAGCAGGTCGCCAACGGGGTGCTCGCGCGCATGGCCGTGCTCGCGCTGTGCGAGCAGGGGAGGTCCCTTGCCTGAGCGCTTGATCCTCACGGGCGGACTGGTCGTCGACCCGGCGCGCAGGCTCGAGGCGGTGCGCGACGTCCTCATCGAGGATGGGCGCATATCCGCGGTCGCCGCCGGTCTGCATCGCAAGCCCGGCCTCAAAGGCGTGCCCGCGATCGACGCGAGAGGCAAGTGGGTCGTCCCCGGACTCGTGGACATGCACGTCCACCTGCGCGAGCCCGGGCGCGAAGGCGACGAGACGATCGAGACCGGCGCAAAGGCCGCGGCGCGCGGCGGCGTGACCACCGTGCTGGCCATGGCCAACACCGAGCCCGTCTGCGACAGCCCCTCCCAGCTCGCCTTCCTGCGCGCGAAGGCCCGGACCGACGCGGCGATCACCGTGCTCTTCGCGGGCGCGGTCACGCTCGGCCAGAAAGGCGAGAAGCTGACCGAGTTCGCCAAGCTCCGCGCGGCGGGCGCCGCCGCCTTGTCCGACGACGGCCGGCCGCTGATGAACGCCGGCCTCCTGCGGCGCGCCCTCGAGTACGCCAAGGACCTGGGGCTGCTCGTCATCGACCATTGCGAGGATCTCACCCTCTCCAACGGAGCCTGCGTGCATGAAGGGCCCTCGGCGCTTCGCAAAGGGCTGAAGGGGGCCCCGTGGGCGGCCGAGACCGTCCAGGTCGTCAGGGATATCGCCTTGGCGGAGCTCACGGGAGCGCGGCTTCACATAGCCCATGTGTCGTGCGCCGCCTCGGTCGAAGCCATAAGAACGGCGAAGAGAAAAGGGATTCAGATCAGCGCGGAATCGGCCCCGCATCATTTCGCCCTCAACGACAAAGAATTGCCTGGCTACGACGCCGACTGGAAGATGAACCCGCCCCTTCGCGGCGCCGAGGACCGCCTGGCGCTGCTGGCGGGGCTCGCGGACGGCACCCTGGACGCGATCGCCACCGACCACGCGCCCCACGGGTGCGCGGCCAAGTCCCTGGGCATGGACCAGGCCCCCTTCGGGGTGATCGGCCTCGAGACCTCCCTGGCCGTCGCGCTCACCGAGCTGTATCACAAAAAGCTCCTCACCCGCCGCAAGCTCGTGGAGAGGCTATCCTCGGGCCCGGCCGCTTTGCTCGGGCTCAAGGGCAAGGGGACTTTGGCGCCCGGCGCTGACGCGGATCTCGTTGTCGTGGATCCCGATGCAATTTGGACGCCCGAGGCGCCATTCGCATCGAAAAGCCGGAACACGCCGTTCGCGGGACGACGGCTCAAGGGACGCGCGGTGACGACGTTATCGGGCGGGCGCGTGGTTCATGCTTTATGAAGCGCTCAAGCCGTTCTTGTTCACCCTCGACGCGGAGCGCGTTCACGAAGAGGTGTCCGGCATAATGAGCTTGGCGGCCGTTATTCCAGGCGCCGACAAGGTTCTCTCGATATTGACGGGCGTCGGCGGTAAGAATCTCGAGAAGACGGTGTTCGGCGTAAAATTTTCCAATCCGGTCGGCCTGGCCGCGGGTTTTGATAAGGATGGAAAATTAATTTCAATCCTCCCCGGGTTGGGTTTCGGGTTCCTGGAGATCGGCTCGGTGACGTTGGAGCCTCAGCCCGGAAATCCAAAACCGCGCCTATTCAGGCTCGTCGAACAGGGCGCGATCCTGAACCGCATGGGCTTCAATTCGGAAGGCGCGCGGGCCGTCGCGCTGCGCTTGTCCATGAGTCCTCGACCATCCGTTCCGCTCGGCATCAATCTGGGCCTGAACAAAGGCACCCCCGCGAATCTGGCGCCGGCGAGGTACACCCAGACGTTCAAACTCCTCGCGAAGCACGGCGACTACTTCGTCATCAACGTCTCTTCCCCGA
This sequence comes from Elusimicrobiota bacterium, assembly GCA_036676805.1. Classification (GTDB taxonomy): domain Bacteria; phylum Elusimicrobiota; class Elusimicrobia; order UBA1565; family UBA9628; genus GWA2-66-18. The sequence goes on along the minus strand of JAKFCD010000024.1, from coordinate 63,136 downwards.
ATACGCCCGGCCTTCGCGACCTGCAAACGGCAACGAATCTGGCGGATATATTAAGCACCTTACAAGACGCCAATGCGGGGCGCAAACCCGTGCTGGTGAAACTATCCCCCGATTTGGCCGGCGATGATCTCGCCGCCTGCGTTGACATCGCCGGCCGCTTCGCGCAGGGCCTCGTCGTTTCGAACACCACGATATCACGGGAAGACGTCCCGGAGCCGTTCAAGTCCGAAGCCGGGGGCCTGTCAGGACGACCGCTTAAGGCCCGCGCGACCGAGCTTGTTCGCAAGGTCCGCTCGATGACGACCCTTCCCATCATAGGTGTCGGCGGCATCTTCACCTCGGAAGATGCCCAGGCGCACCTCGAAGCCGGCGCGGACCTCGTCCAGCTCTACACCGGCCTGATCTACGGCGGCCCCGCAACGGTGAAGAGAATCACCCGAGGCCTGTCGTGACCCAGATTATCGTCGCCTTGGATGTGGACTCAATCAAAAAACAGGAAGACCTACTCAAATCCCTGCACGGCGCGATCGTCTGGTACAAGGTCGGCCTCCAGCTGTTCACGGCCCACGGCAAGCGCGCCGTCGACATCGTCCGGCGCCACGGGGGCAAGGTCTTCCTCGACCTCAAGCTCCACGACATCCCGCAGACCGTGGCGCACGCGGTGCGCGAAGCGCAGCGGCTCGGCGTGGACGCGGTCTCCCTGCACCTGATGGGCGGCGCCGGCATGCTGCGCGCGGCGGCCGAGGTGATGCCGCGACCGAAGCTGTGGGGCGTCACGGTGCTGACGAGCATGGGGCCCAAGGACGTGAAGATCCTTTCCGCCTCGGCCCGGATTCCTTCCCTGGTGAAGTCGCTCGCCAAGCAGGGCTGGGTCGGGGGGGCCGACGCGACGATCTGCTCCCCCCGGGAGGTCGGCATGCTGAAGAAGGCCTTTCCGCATCTCGACATGAAGTTCGTGACGCCGGGCATCCGCCCCAAGGGCTCGGCGCTCAACGATCAAAACAGGGTCATGACGCCCGGCGAGGCGGCGGCGCTCGGCATCGATTTCGTCGTGATCGGCCGCCCGATCACGCATGCGAGCGATCCCCGGAAGGCGGCGCTGGACATCCTGGCGGAGATGACGGCGGCCGCGCCGAGGTCCCTGGATAAAGAATGAACGTCGAACAGCTCTTCGTCGACCACGGCGCCCTCCTGAAAGGCCATTACCTGCTGTCATCGGGGCTGCACAGCGACCGGTACCTCCAATGCGCCCTCGTGCTGGCTCAGCCCGGGGCCGCGGAGACGCTCGGAAAGGCCCTCGCCGCGAAGGCCCCCTCGAAGCCCGATCTCATCCTCTCCCCCGCCATGGGCGGACTGATGATCGGCCACGAGGTCGCGCGGGCGCTCGGCGTGAGGCACTATTTCACGGAGCGCGTCGACGGCGTGGTTCAGCTGCGCCGCGGATTCGCCCTCAAGCCGGGGGAGAAGGTCATCGTGGTCGAGGATGTCGTGACGACGGGCAAATCGACGAGGGAGGTGTTCGAGGTTGTTCGCGCCTCCGGCGCGAACGTTATAGGGGCGCTATCCATCATCGACCGAACGGATGGAGCGCTCGACCTACAAGCGCCTTACGCCGCCCTCTGGAAAGTTACGATAACGGCCTGGAAGCCCGGAGAGTGCCCTTTGTGCAAAACGGGCGTTCCCGTCGTAAAGCCCGGAAGCCGCATGGAGAAGAAAAATGGGTAGCACGACTCTGACCTACCGCAAATCCGGCGTGAACATCGATCTTGCCGACAAACTCGTGGATCATATCCAGAGCAAGGCCCCGGCCATCGGCGGCTTCGCCGGCCTTTTCCCCCTCGACCTCGACGGCAGCGGCCCCTGGGACCTCGTCGCCTGCACGGACGGAGTCGGCACCAAGCTCAAGCTCGCCTTCGCGCTCGACCGCCACGACACCATCGGCATCGACCTCGTCGCGATGTCGGTCAACGACCTCATCTGCTGCGGCGCCAAGCCCCTGATCTTCCTCGACTACTACGCCACGGGCAAGCTGAAGCTCAAGACCTCCAAGAAGATCATCGGCGGGATCATGGAAGGCTGCCGCCTCGGCCGCTGCGTCCTGCTCGGCGGCGAGACCGCGGAGATGCCGGGCATGTATCCAGAGGACGAGTACGACCTCGCGGGGTTCGCCGTCGGCATCGTCAAGCGCAAGGACGTCATCGACGGCTCCAAGATATTTCCCGGAGACTTGATGCTCGGCCTGCCGTCCTCCGGCCTGCACAGCAACGGCTACTCGCTGGCGCGCCGGGTGTTCAAGGGCAAGGACCTCGCCAAATTCGGCAAGGCGCTGCTCGCCCCGACCCGCATCTACGTCGACGAGGTCAACGCCCTCACGAAGGCCTTGCGCGCCGAGGACGGCATCATCATGGGACTCTCGCACATCACCGGCGGGGGCCTGGTCGAGAACGTGCCCCGCATTCTGCCGCGGGGGCGGAAGGCGATCTTCCGCAAGGACTCGTGGAAGATGAATCCCCTGTTTCGCGAAATCCAGCGCCGCGGCAGCGTGCCCGAGAAGGAGATGTGGCGCACGTTCAACATGGGCCTGGGCCTCGTCATCGTGATCCGCCCCGAGAGCCTCAAGGCCGCGCTGAAGGCGCTGCCCGAGGCGAAGGTGGTCGGCGAGATCGTCGAGGGCAAGCATGAGGTCGAGATCATCTGATGAAGATCGCGGTCTTCGCCTCCGGGGAAGGCACCAACCTCCAGGCCCTGCTCGACGCCTGCTCCGACGGGCGCGTGCGCGGATCGATCGTCCTCGTCGTCTCGAACAAGGAGGACGCGGGCGCGGTGCGCCGCGCCCAGCGCCTGGGCATCGAGACGTTGGTCTGCCCGCAGAACGAGCACCCCACGGCCGACGAGTATAACGCCTTCCTGGTCCAGGAATGCAAAAAGCGGGGCATCGAGCTGATCTGTCTCGCCGGCTTCATGCTCAAGATCGCCGGCCCGCTCATCAAGGCCTACCCCGGCCGCATCCTCAACGTCCACCCCGCTTTGCTGCCCGCCTTCGGCGGCCAGGGCATGTACGGCAGGAAGGTCCACGAGGCCGTCGTCGCCGCGGGCGCCAAGGTCAGCGGCGCCACGATCCACGTCGTCGACGAGGAATACGACCACGGACCGATCGTCCTGCAGGCGACCGTGCCCGTTCTCGCCACCGACACGCCGGGGACCCTGGCCGCGCGCGTGCTGGCGCAGGAGCATTGGATCTATCCGCGCGCCGTGGCGCTGTTCGCCGAAGGCCGCGCCAAGATCGAGGACGGGAAATTCACGGTCAAGCCGTCCCCCCACGAAGCCTCCCCTCGCCTCAAGCGCGCGCTGATCTCGGTTTCGGACAAGACCGGCGTCGTCGAATTCGCCAAAGGACTGCACGAATTGGGGGTGGAGATCGTCTCCACCTCGGGGACCTTCAAGGCCCTCGTGCAGGCCGGTCTTCCCGTGAGGCCGCTCGAGACCATGACGGGCTTCCCCGAGATACTCGACGGCCGGGTCAAGACCTTGCACCCGCACGTCCATGGGGCCATCCTCCTGCGCCGCAAGGATCCCAAGCAGGTCCGGGAGGCCGAGTTGTTCGGACTCGAGCCCATCGACCTCGTCGCGGTGAACCTTTATCCGTTTGCCAAGACCGCCGCCGAAGCCGGGGATCCGTACGAGCAAGCCGTCATAGAACAAATAGATATCGGCGGCGTCGCCCTGATCCGCGCCGCGAGCAAGAATTTCGAGGACGTGGCCGTGCTCACGGCTCCTTCCGACTACGCGGGCGTGCTCGCCGAGCTCAACGCCGCCCAGTGCCGCCTCTCCCTCGAGACGCGCCGGCGCCTGGCCCTGACGGGCTTCCGCCACACCGCGGAGTACGACACGATGATCGCCGGAGCCTGGAGCGGCGGCTCCGCCGCCGCGAAGGAGCCGGGAAGCTTCCCGGCCGCGCTCGAGGGCCGCCTGATCAAGGTCCAGGACCTGCGCTACGGCGAGAATCCCCACCAGAAGGCCGCTCTGTACGCGTCCGAGACGGGCATGTCTTTCTCGAAGATCCACGGCAAGGAGCTCTCCTACAACAACCTCCTCGACGCCGCCGGCACGTGGGACGCGGTCTCGGACTTCGAGGGCCCCGCCGCCGTCGTCTTCAAGCACGTCACCCCCGCCGGCATCGGCGCGGGCTCGACCATCGAGGAGGCCTTCGACAAAGCGTGGGCCACCGACCCGCTCTCCGCCTTCGGAGGCGCTCTGGCCTTCAACCGCCCGGTCACGCGCGCGATCGCCGAGCTGCTGAGCAAGCGCTTCGTCGAGGTGCTCGTCGCCCCCGCCTACGAGCCCGAGGCCCTTGAGATCCTGACCAAGAAGCCCAACGTCCGCATCCTCCTGCGCACGAGGCCTCCGACCGCCGCGCTGCAGCTGCGCTCGATCGGCGACGAGGTGCTCGTCACGGAGCCGGACCGCGCGATCGCCGGGCCCGACTGGAAGGTCGTCTCGAAGCGAGGGCCCACCGCCGCGGAGGAAGCGGCCTTACGCTTCGCCTGGACCGCCGCCAAGCACGTGAAGTCCAACGCGATCGTCCTCGCCGGCCCCGACCGCACCGTCGGCATCGGCGCGGGGCAGATGTCGCGGGTGGACTCGGTCCACATGGCGGGCGTCAAGTTCAAGCTCTGGCTGCGCGACAACGAGGGGCCCGCCGCGCTCGTGCTGGCCTCCGACGCGTTCTTCCCCTTCCGCGACGGCATCGACGCGGCCTTCAACCTGGGCATCTCCGCGATCATCCATCCCGGCGGCTCCATCAAGGACGCCGAGGTGATCGCCGCCGCCGACGAGCACAACCTCGCGATGGTCATGACGGGCATGAGGCATTTCCGGCACTAGAAACCGTTTGTCGTCGAGGAATGGTAAAATAACACATCCATGAACGATAAAGCCTGGCTGGCGCTCGAGGACGGAACGGTTTACGCGGGACGCGCGTGCGGCGCCGCCGGAGAGGCGGGCGGGGAGTTCGTGTTCAACACCGCGATGACCGGCTACCAGGAGATCCTGACCGATCCTTCCTACGCGGGCCAGTGCGTGGTCATGACCTACCCGCTCATCGGCAACTACGGCATCACCGCGGGCGACAACGAGTCGAGCCGCCCCCGCCTGTCCGGCTTCGTCGTGCGCGAGATGTGCCGGAACCCCTCCAATCATGAATCGGTGCAGCCGGTCGGCGACTTCCTGAAGAAGCACGGGATCGTCGGGATCGAGGAGGTCGACACGCGCGCGCTCACGCTGAAGCTGCGCGACAAGGGCGCGCTGCGGGGGATCATCTCGACGTTGGACGGGGACAAGAAGCGCCTGGTCGCGAAGGCGCGGGCGCTTCCCTCCATGACCGGGCTCAATCTCGCGAAGGTCGTCACCTGCGAGGAGTCCTACTCTTGGGAGGAAGGCTTCGAGCCCGCGGATAAATCCCTGCACGTGGTCGTCATGGACTTCGGCGTCAAGCACGGCATCCTGCGCTGCCTCGCGGCCATGGGCTGCAAGGTCACCGTGGTGCCCGCCGGCACCGACGCAGGACGCATATTAAAGCTCAAGCCCGACGGCGTCCTGCTCAGCAACGGCCCCGGAGACCCCGAGCCGGTGACCGACGCGATCGAGACTATCAAGAACCTGCTCGCCGAGAGGATCCCGCTGTTCGGCATCTGCCTGGGCCACCAGCTCCTGGGCCTCGCCCTGGGGGGCAGGACGTACAAGCTCAAGTTCGGCCACCACGGCTCGAACCATCCGGTCAAGGATCTCGAGACCGGCAAGATCGAGATCACCTCGCAAAACCACGGCTTCTGCGTGGACCTCAAGACATTGCCCTCCACGGTCAAGACGACGCATGTGAATCTCAACGACGGAACCTCCGAGGGCATGGCCCACACCGAGCTTCCCGCCTTCTCGGTCCAATACCATCCCGAGGCGTCGGCCGGACCGCATGACAGCCGCTACCTGTTCGAACGATTCCGGAACTTGATGCTCGACCGCCAGGAGGCCCGCTCCCGATGACCCTGCTGCTGATCCTCCTCGCATTCGCGCTCCCCGCCGCCTGGTACTTCTGGCGCGACCACAAGCTCAACACCCCCTCCCTGCAGTGGCCGGCCATGCGGTCGGTGCTCGGCCTCCAGTACGAGGCGGACCCGCCGCGCCTCGGCGGCGCCTGGAACGGGCGCAAGGTGGCCATCGAATCCGCCCCGGACGGCGTCACCGTGACGGCGTGGCTCAACGCCGAGACGAGCCTGCGCGTCGAATGCGGGCCGAAGGACGTCGTGACCAAGCGCGCCGGGATGGTCGTGCCCGACGCGCTCGCGCCCGGCGTGACCGCCTTCCGCGACAAGCTCCTCGCGCGCTGCTCCGACCGCAACGCCGGCCCCATCGTCTTCGACGCGACGATGCAGCAGCGTCTCGCGGACCTGCCGGCGGTGGATTTCGTCGGCGAGCAGTTCCGCGTCGTGTGGAAGGTCCCCGTCGTCCGCGACGTCAACGAAACGGAGGCCCTCCTCGGCGCGCTGTGCGCGATCGCCGACGGCCTCGAGAGCTTTCCCAAGAGCGGAGCGATGCCCGATGCCCAAGCGAAGCGATCTTAAGAAAATCCTCGTCGTCGGCTCCGGGTCGATCGTCATCGGCCAGGGCTGCGAGTTCGACTACTCCGGCACGCAGGGCATCAAGGCTCTCCGGGAGGAAGGCTATGAAGTCTGCCTGATCAACTCGAACCCCGCCACCATCATGACGGACCCCGAGCTCGCCGACCGCACCTACATCGAGCCGCTCACCCCGGAGTACCTCGAGAAGGTCATCGCCATCGAGAAGCCCCAGGCCATTTTGCCCACCCTTGGCGGGCAAACTGCCCTAAATCTCACCGTCGCCGCCGCGGAGAAGGGAATACTCAAACGGCACAACGTGGAGATCATCGGGGCGCGCCTGGAGACCATCCGCAAGGCGGAGGACCGCCAGCTGTTCAAGGCCGCGATGCAGAAGATCGGCATCGACCTGCCCCGCTCCGTCGTCGTCACCGACGAGAGCGACCTGAAGTCGATCTCCCGGGACCTCGGCTTTCCGATCATCGTGCGCGCCTCGTTCACGCTCGGCGGCACCGGCGGCGGCATCGCGTACCACTACGAGGAGCTGCGCTCGCGCGTCCATGCCGCCTTCGAGATGAGCCCGGTCAAGAAGGTCATGCTCGAGGAGTCGGTGCTCGGCTGGAAGGAGTACGAGCTGGAGGTCATGCGGGACTGCAAGGACAACTTCGTGGTCGTCTGCACCATCGAGAACTTCGACCCGATGGGCGTGCACACCGGCGACTCGATAACGGTCGCGCCCGCGCAGACCTTGAGCGACCGGCAGTACCAGGAGATGCGGGAGGACGCCAAGCGCATCATCTCCGAGGTCGGGGTCGAGACCGGCGGCTGCAATATCCAGTTCGCCGTCCATCCCCAGACCGGCCGCCGCATCTGCGTCGAGATCAACCCGCGCGTGTCGCGCTCCTCGGCGCTCGCCTCGAAGGCCACGGGCTTCCCGATCGCGCGCCTGGCCGCGAAGCTCGCGGTCGGCTACGCTCTCGACGAGCTGCCCAACGACATCACGCGGGCTACGCTCGCGTGTTTTGAGCCCTCGATCGACTATATAGTCGTGAAGGCCCCTCGCTTCGCGACCGAGAAATTCGGCGAGTTCACGCTCGACACCGCGATGAAGTCCGTCGGCGAGGCGATGGCGATCGGCCGCACTTTCAAGGAGGCTCTGCAGAAGTCCCTGCGCGGCCTGGAAAGCGGCCGAAAGGGCTTGAGCGGCGCGCAGCCGCTCGACCCGGAGACGAGGCTTCAGGCCGTGGCCACGCCCACCTCGAGCCGGCTCTACCACGTCAAGTCCGCGCTCGACGAGGGCGTTTCCGTCGAGCGCATCCACGAGGTGTCCCGCGTGGACCCGTGGTTCCTCCATCAACTCAAGGACATCTCCGATTTCGAGAAGACATTAATAACGATGCCGTTGGACGCCGAGCATCTGCTCGCCGCGAAGCGCATGGGCTTCTCCGACGCCCAGATCGCGACGGCCAAGGGCGTCAAGGAACAGAAGATTCGCGAACGCCGTTGGGCCCTCAAGGTCCGCCCTTCCTACAAGCTCGTCGACACGTGCGCCGGCGAATTCCCGTCCGCGACGCCGTACTTCTACTCCACTTACGAAGAGACCGGCGACCTGCTGCCGTCCAAAAGCGGAAAGAAGGTGGTCATCCTCGGCTCCGGCCCCAACCGCATCGGCCAGGGCATCGAGTTCGACTACTGCTGCGTCCAGGCCTCGAAGGCCCTGCGCGCGCACGGCTGGCAGTCGGTGATGGTCAACTGCAACCCGGAGACCGTATCGACCGACTACGACTCCTCCGACCGGCTTTACTTCGAGCCGCTCACGCTGGAGGACACCCTCGAGATCATCTCCAATGAAAGGCCGACGGGAGTGATAGTCCAGTTCGGCGGCCAGACCCCGCTGAACCTCGCCGTCCAGCTCGAGAAGGCGGGCGTCCCGATCCTCGGCACTTTGCCCGCCGCCATCGACATGGCCGAGGACCGCCGCCTGTTCGGCGCGGCCCTCAAGAAGCTGAAGATCCTCTCCCCGGAATCCGGCATCGCGGCCTCGGCGGAGCAGGCGCTCAAGATCGCGCGGCGCATCGGCTATCCCGTCATGGTCCGCCCGAGCTACGTGCTGGGCGGGCGCATGATGGAGATCGTTTACGACGACGACTCGCTGATCGACTACGTCGGCCGCGCGCTCAAGGCCGCCACGCACCCGTCTTTGCTCATCGACCGCTTCCTCGCCGACGCGACCGAGGTGGACGTCGACGCGATCTGCGACGGCAAGGACGTCTGGGTCGCCGGCATCATGGAGCACATAGAGGAGGCCGGCATCCACTCCGGGGACTCGGCGTGCACCTTGCCCCCCCATTCGCTCTCGCCCGCCGTGCTGCTCACGATCCGGGAGAACACCCGCAAGCTCGCGCTGCACCTCAAGGTCCGCGGCCTGATGAACGTGCAGTACGCGGTCAAGGACGGCGCGGTGTACATCCTCGAGGCGAACCCGCGCGCCTCGCGCACGGTGCCGTTCGTCAGCAAGGCCACCGGCCTGCCCGTCGCGCGCATCGCGACCTGGGTCATGATGGGCAAGCCGCTCAAGAAGCTCCTCGCGCCCGCCGTGCTCAAGGGCGGCGCCGAGCCGCCCTACACCGCGACCAAGGAAGCCGTGATGCCGTTCATCAAGTTCCCCGGCGTGGACCCCAAGCTCGGGCCGGAGATGAAGTCCACGGGCGAGGTCATGGGCCTCGACACGGACTTTCCCCGTTCGTTCGCGAAATCCCAAGAAGCGGCCGGCATGCTGCTGCCGACGTCCGGCTCGGTGTTCGTCAGCGTGCGCGACGAGGACAAGCCGCTGGTGGTGCCCATGGCCCGCTCCCTGCGCCAGCTCGGCTTCACCTTGGTGGCCACGCGCAGCACCGCCGATTTCCTGACACGCCACGGCCTCGAGACCTCCCGCGTCGCGAAGGTCGGGGAGGGCAAGCCCGACGTCGTCGACCTCATGAAGCAGCGGACCTTGTCCTTGGTGATCAACACCCCCTCCGGCAAGCGCTCCCGCGCCGACGGGTTCTCCATCCGCCGCACCGCCCTCGAGCTCAATATCCCCTGCATCACGAACCTGCACAGCGCCGGCGCGGCCGTCCACGCGATCGCGGTCCTGCAGGGCGCCAGCATGGGGGTCAAGTCGCTCCAAGCGCATTACGAGACGTTGCCATACGAAGCCGATCTAGGCCTTAAGGCCTAATTTCACCCGGGCCCTTCGGGCCATGATCCGTGGGCCCTCAGGCCCGAGCCTCGACGGCCGGTTTCCTATATACTGCCGCATGGCTTTATCGGCGCTCATTTTGCTCCTCCTGGCGGCCCCGGTCCTCGCGGACCAGCCCTCCCCCGTCGAGGATCCCGCCCGGAAGGAATACGTCGATCCCGCCACGCTCAAGGCCCGAGCCGACGCCCTGCGCGACGCCGTCGCGGACATGTCGGTGACCGACGTCTCGGTCAAGTCGCGCGCGTACGGCTTCTTCGACAAGCTGCCGCAGCAGAGCCTCGTCGTCCCCGTCGGCCCTTATCGGCGGATGGAGCGCGAGCCGGTCACCGGCAAGCCCGGCTCGGTCGAAGGCATGATGGAGGAGGCCGACGCGCGAATCGCCGAGTGGAAGCGCACCCGTGTCGAGCCGCCGCCGCCCGCCCTCGAGGCCGCCGCCGCCCAGGCCCGCGCCCTCGCCGACGCCAAGGATCTCACCTACGACACGCAGGACGAGCTCGCCCCCAACCAGATGGGCATCTTCAAGTATATGCGCGACCGCTTCGACGGCGGCCTCGTCAAGCTCAACATCCGCATGCGCTCGCTGGGCATACTCGTCGGCGACGCCTTCACCTACGCGACCGTCGCCCACGAGGCCCGGCACTCCCTCGACCGCGCCGCCGGCCGCCTGACGCCCGAGGCCGAGATCGCCGGCGAGATCAGCGCCTTCCGGACCCAGTACCACTGGCTCAAGCTGATGGATCCCCGCGGCGAGCGCATGCTGACCTTGCACAGCCAGCTCAAGCTCTGGCGGAAGAGCGAGTCCGACAAGCGCGTCAAGCAGGCCCTCAACGAGGCGATCGTCTACCTCGAGCACCTCTCCGACGTGGTCTCCACCAACGGCGACGAGGACGAGCTGCGCAAGCTCGTCGAGAAGCTCGGCTACAAGGACGGCGACCACCACTCGCACGGCGACGGCCGCGACCACGGCCGCTCCGAAGCCTCCCCCACCAGCGCCTGAAGGACGCGCCGCTATCCTTGAGAATAGTGAGTCAATAACGGCCCGGATGACGGGATAATCTCCGCCCTGCGGCGCCTTAACTCGCCCCCTGGATGAATCTCTCGAGAGGGGCTACAATGCGATGATGGATTTCCATTCGACGACGAACAAGCTCGCGACGGCCGGAGTTCTCGCCGCGCTTCCTCTGCTCGCGGGGTGCTCGGGCATGCCGCTCGCCGGAGCGCCGCTCCCGGACAATGGAGCGCCGGCCGACGAGCCCGTCTTCTGCGTGACCGCGATCAGCGGCCCGGCCAGGAGCGGGCGGCTGCGGCTGCTTCAGAACACGAGGTTCCGCGACCTGCGGGTCATCGGCGGCGGCCTCACGACGGCGGGCTGCGAGGTGCTTCTCAAGATCCACGGCACCGGCGCCTCGGCCTTCGCGACGGTCTCGATCGAGGCCAGCGCGGCGGCCAACGGCGAGCTTCTGTGGAAAGTCGCCAGCAAGGGCAGCCTCGGCGTCGACGGCATCCAGGTGGTCGCCCCGATGCTGCAGCAGCAGTTCGTGCGCGGCCAGCCGCCTTTCGAGCGCCTGGCCCTGATCAAGGGCGGCGGACAGGCGGCTCCGGCTTTCGCGAGCCCCGCCCCCGCGCCCGCCGTCGCCCAGGCGCCGCGATCCGACGTGGACGACCTGCCGCCGGCGGCGGCGCGCCGCAAGGCGCACGCGGTGGCGATCGGGGTCGAGAGCTACCGCGAGGCCCTGCCCAAGGCCGACTTCGCCGCGTCCGACGCCAAGCTCTTCGCCGAGTACGCCAAGCGCGCGTTGGGCGTGCCCGAGGAGAACGTGGCCGTGCTCTGGAACGAGCGCGCGGCCAAGAGCGACTTCGAGAAGTACTTCGAGCGCTGGCTCCCGAACCGCGTCGAAGCGGGCGACGAGGTCTTCGTCTATTTCTCGGGCCACGGCGCTCCGAACCCCAAGACCGGCGAGGCCTACCTCGTGCCGTGGGACGCCGACCCGACCTATATCGAGGAGACCGGCTACCCGATCAAGCGGCTCTACTCCGCGCTGGCCAAGCTCCCGGCGAAAAGGGTCGTCGTCGCCATGGACTCCTGCTTCTCGGGCGCCGGCGGGCGCTCGGTCATCGCCAAGGGCGCGCGTCCTCTCGTCTCCGTGCGGAGCGGGGCGGTGCCCGACAAGATCACGGTGATCTCGGCCTCGGCCGGCGACCAGATCTCCAACACCTATCACCAGCAAGGCCACGGCTTGTTCACTTATTACCTGTTGAAAGGGCTCAAGGAACGGGCGGGGGATTTCAAGGCGGCGTTCGACTACTTGAAGCCCGAGGTCGCCCGCACGGCGCGGCGCGAATACAACGCCGACCAGGACCCGCAGTGGAGGGAAGGGCCTTAGAGTCTTAAAACCGTTGCAGGGCCTCCACGGCCCGATCATCCCCGAGTGGTAGGATCGGGCCGCTTGCATCCCTGGCTGTCCCAGTCGGCGCTGTCGCCGGCGGGCCGCGGCGCCGAGGAGATCGCGGAGCTGTTCTGGCGGATGACCGGAGCGGCCTCCGTGATCTGGCTCGTCGTCGCCGCGCTCGCGGTCTGGGCCGTGGTCGGGGGCCCCGCCAAGGCCCGTCCCGCGGCGCAGCGGGCGATGATCGTGTGGGGCGGCGCCGTCGCGCCCACCGTCGCGCTGGGCGCTTTGCTGGCCTACGGCCTCTCGCTGCTGCCCGGCCTGCTCGCCGCCGCGCCGCCGGGAACGCTGAAGGTCTCGGTCGTCGGCGAACAGTGGTGGTGGCGCGTGCGCTACCTCCCAGCCCAAGGCGCTCCGGTGGAGACGGCCAACGAGATCAGGCTCCCGGTCGGAGAGCCCGTCGACTTCGAGCTTCGCAGCGCCGACGTGATCCACTCGTTCTGGATCCCGTCGCTGGGCGGCAAGATGGACATGTTCCCGGGCCGGCCGACGCGGCTCGTTCTCAAGCCGACGAGAACGGGCCGCTTCCGGGGGGTCTGCGCCGAGTACTGCGGGGCCTCACACGCGCTGATGGCCTTCGACGTCCTCGTGCTGGAGAAGCCCGAGTTCGAACGCTGGCTCGCGGCTCAGCGGCGGCCGGCCGTCGAGCCGTCGGGGACGGCGGCCGAGGGCCGCGACCTGTTCCTCGCCAACGGCTGCGCCGCCTGCCACGCGATCCGGGGAACGGAGGCGGCCGGCGTGATCGGCCCCGACCTCACGCACGTCGGCGGGCGCCTCAGCCTCGCCGCCGGGGCCTTGCCGCCGGGAGCCGATTCCCTGAAGCGCTGGATCGCGAAGACCCATGAGGTCAAGCCCGGGGCGCTGATGCCGCATTTCGCGATGCTGCCCCCAGAGGAGCTCGACGCGCTCGCGGCGTACCTGGAGTCCCTCAAATGAACGAGCTTCGCGAGGCGCAGGAGAAGCGGCTGCTGAAGGCCTGGGAGACGCCCAAGGGCTGGCGCTACTGGTCGGAGGTCAACAACACCGAGGTCGGGGTCTGGTACACGGCGACGTCCCTCTTTTTCCTGCTCTACGCCGGCGTCCTCGCGCTGCTGATGCGCATCCAGCTCGCGCGGCCCGACGGGCAGTTCCTTGACGCCGAGACCTACAACCAGATCTTCACCGTCCACGGCTCGGTGATGATGTTCCTCTTCGCGATCCCGATCTTCGAGTCGATCGCGGTGATCTTCCTCCCTCAGATGCTGGGGGCCCGAGATCTCCCGTTCCCGCGGCTCTCCGCGTTCGGCTACTGGTGCTTCCTGCTGGGCGGGATCTTCCTCTGCGGCTCGCTCTTCTTCGACGCCGCGCCGCGCGGGGGCTGGTTCATGTACCCGCCGCTGACCTCGTCGTATCAGGACGGGATCGGCGCGGACATCTGGCTGCTGGGCTTCTCCTTCATCGAGATCGCGGCGATCGCCGCCGCCGTCGAGCTGATCGTGGGCACGCTCAAGTGCCGTCCGCCGGGCATGAGGATCAACCTGATCCCGCTCTACGCCTGGTACGTCCTCGTGGCCGCCGCGATGGTCCTCTTCGCCTTCCCCCCCTTGATCGCGGGCAGCATGCTGCTCGAGGTCGAGCGGGCCTTCGGCTGGCCGTTCTTCGACCCCGCGCGCGGCGGAGACCCGCTGCTGTGGCAGCACCTGTTCTGGCTGTTCGGCCACCCCGAGGTCTACATCATCTTCCTGCCGTCGGTGGCGCTGCTCGCGATGATCGTGCCGACTTTCGCCCGCCGGCCCATCGTGGGCTACACCTGGATCGTGCTCTCGGCCGTCGGGACGGGCTTCCTGAGCTTCGGCCTGTGGGTGCACCACATGTACACGACGGGGCTGCCGGGCGTGTCTCTGGCGCTGTTCTCGGCCGCGTCGGAGGCGGTCGCGATCCCGACCGGCGTCCAGATCTTCTGCCTCATAGCGACGGTCGCCGCGGGCCGCCGTCCGGGCGGCTCGGTGCCCATGCTGTTCACGGCGGGCGGGCTGGCCGTCTTCGTCGTGGGCGGCCTCACCGGCGTCATGCTGGCCCTGGCGCCGTTCGACTTCCAGGCGCACGACACCTTCTTCGTCGTCGGCCACTTCCATTACGTGCTCATCGGCGGCGCCCTGTTTCCGATCATGGCGGGGCTCTATTATTACTTCCCGCTCATCGACGGCAAGAAGCTCTCCGACCGGCTGGGCCGGATCGCCTTCTGGCTGATGTTCGCCGGCTTCAACGTCGCCTTCCTGCCGATGCACCTCTCCGGCATGCGCGGGATGCCGAGGCGCGTGTTCACCTATCCGGCGGGGCTGGGCTTCGACGAGCTCAACCTCGCGTCGAGCGTCGGGGCCTTCATACTCGCCGCCGGGATCGCGGTGATCACCTGGGACGTGCTTCGCCCGAAGCGCTCCGAGGACGTCTCGGAGCGCAACCCCTGGGGCGCCGGCACGCTCGAGTGGCTGCCCCCGCTGCCGCCGGCGACGTGGGGCGTGCGCTCGATCCCCGAGATCGATTCCCGCTATCCGCTGTGGGACCAGCCGGACTTCGAGCGGCACGTCGACGAGGGCCGGTTCTACCTGCCGGACGCCGACGAGGTGCGGCGCGAGACCATCGTCACCACCGTCATCGACGCGCGTCCCGTGCAGTGCCTGCAGCTGCCCGGCCCGAGCTTCATCACGCATTGGGCGGCGCTGACGATCGGGGGCTTCTTCATCTTCGGCACCTTCGGCCTGTGGAAGACGGCTTTGCTCAGCGGCGCCATCGGCATCGGCGTGGTCGCGCGCTGGCTTTGGACGGGTTCCGCGCATATTCCGGCCCGCGCCGAGAAGGACGTCGGCCTCGGGCTCTCGCTTCCTCTTTACGTCTCCGGGCCGGATTCGGTCGGCTGGTGGGCGGTGTTCATCACCATGCTGGCCGTCGCGACGGCGACCGTCTCGCTGCTGTTCGGCTATTTCTTCTATTGGACCGTGAACGACGACTTCCCGCCGCGCGGCGCCGCCGGGCCCGGCGTGTTCTGGCCGTGCCTCGCGGCGGCGCTGCTGCTCGGCGCGTGGGCGTCGACCATGCTGTCGCGACGGCTCAACCGACGCGACGACGCCCGGGGCTTCTACGCCGCCCTCACAGGCGCCATGGCCCTCGGCATCGCGGGCGCCGCCGCTTTGCTGGCCGGCCCTTGGCTGACCGGCCTCGAGCCGACGAACGGCGTCTACCCCGCGATCGTCTGGCTGCTCGCCTGCTGGGCCGGCCTGCACGTCCTCACGGGCCTCATTATGCAGGCCTATTGCCTGGCGAGCCGCCTGGCGGGACGCATGACGGCGCGCCACGACATGGACCTGGCCAACACCGAGCTCTTCTGGCATTTCGCCGCGCTGACGGCCTTAGCGACCGTCGCGGTCATCGCGGGCTTCCCGCTGGCGGCACGATGAGCGCCCCTCCGGAGTCGCGCGAGAGCCTGTGGCGCCTGGCGATCTCCCCGACGATCTGGATGGCGCATTTCACGCTCTCCTACGCCACCGCGGCGGTGTGGTGCGAGAAGTTCGCCGGGCCGTCCGCCGCGCTCGGGCCCGCCCGGACGGCCATCGCGCTGTACACCGTCGCGGCGCTGGCCGGCATCGCGTATAACGGCTGGGACGGCCGGCGCCGCAGCCGCTTCGGCTCCGGCCGGCTGTCGCTCGGGTTCGACACCGATGAGGACCGCCACCGCTTCCTTGGCTTCGCGACCTTGCTGCTCGCGGCGCTCAGCGCCGGCGCGACGCTCTACGTCGCCGGCGCCGCGCTGGCCTTCGGAGAATGCCGGTGAGGCGCTCGACCTCCCTGCTCGCCGGCGCGCTCACGCTCGCGGCCGCGTGGCTGGGGCCGCTGCCCGCCCTCGCGAAGACGTCGTTCGCGGGGCATATGTTCCTTCATATGGCGGTGGTGGCCGTCGCCGCCCCGCTGCTCGCGCTCGGCGTCGCCGGAACCCGCCACGATCCGGTGCGCCGGGCTCCGGAGCTGTTTCCCGCGGTGCCGCTGTCCGGGCTCGAGCTCGCGGTCGTCTGGGCCTGGCACGCGCCCGCGCTGCATCACGCCGCGCGAAGCGGCGCGTGGGCCTTCGCCGCGGAGCAGGGGACGTTCCTGGCCTCGGCCCTGCTCGTCTGGCTCGCCGCGCTCGGCGGGGGAGCGCGTCTGCGCGAGAGCCGCGCGCTCGGCGGCGTGACCGCCCTGCTGCTCACCTCGATGCACATGACCTTGCTCGGCGCGCTGCTGGCGCTGACGCCGCGCGCGCTGTATGCCCACCACGGCGCGGCCTTCGCGGGAACTCCGCTGGACGACCAGCAGCTCGGCGGAGCCGTGATGCTGCTGATCGGCGGCGTCTCTTATCTGGCCGGCGGGCTGTGGCTGACCGGGGTCCTGCTCCGAGCCAGGCGTGAGGCGCGCGGATGAGGCGCCGCCTGCTGGACGCCGCCGCGCTGCTCGCCGTGCTGGGAGCCGGCGGCCTGTTGCTCGCCGTGAGCGGGCTCGTCCCCGTGAAGGCCAGCTCCGGGCATTGGCCGCCGACCCAATGGTTCCTGACCTTCTCGATGAGGCGCTCCATCGCCACGCACAGCCTCCCTCTGCGCGCCCCGCCCGGCCTCGACGACCCCGTCCTCGCGCTCCGGGGCGCCGGGCACTTCGAGACGAGCTGCCGCTCCTGTCACGGGGCGCCGGATCTTCCGCAGTCCCGGATCGCGCGCGCCATGCTGCCGCGCCCTCCGCAGCTCGGCCCGCGCGTCCGGGAGCGAAGCCCCGAGGAGCTTTTCTTCGTGATCAAGCACGGCTTGAAGTTCACGGGCATGCCGGCCTGGACCGCGGAGGGCCGCGACGACGAGGTGTGGGCGATGGTCGCGTTCCTGCTCAAGCTCCCGGCGCTCGACAAGGAAGGCTACCGGCGCCTCGTGCGCGGGGAGCCCGGGCGCGCCGTCGCGATGTCCCAGCAGATCCCGGCCGCCGTGTCGCAGACCTGCGCGCGCTGCCACGGCGCCGAGGGGCTGGGACGCGGCCCCGGCGCCTTCCCGCGCCTCGCCGGCCAAAGCGCGGAGTATCTCGCCGCCGCGCTCGAGGCGTACGCGCGCGGCGCGCGGCGCAGCGGCATGATGGAGCCCATCGCCGCCGGGCTCTCGCCGGAGTCGGTTCGGGAGCTGTCCGATTATTACGCGTCTCTGCCGGCGGCGCGCGCCGCGCCTAGGGAGACCGACGCGGCCTCGATCGCCCGAGGAGCCGAGCTCGCGCGCCGCGGGGTCCCGTCGCGAAGGGTGCCCGCCTG
The DNA here is from genome assembly GCA_036676805.1 of Elusimicrobiota bacterium. Classification (GTDB taxonomy): domain Bacteria; phylum Elusimicrobiota; class Elusimicrobia; order UBA1565; family UBA9628; genus GWA2-66-18. The sequence continues at coordinate 45,547 of JAKFCD010000024.1, read as the reverse complement.
CGCCGGCTGCCACGGACTCGAGCGCAAGACGACGAAGGGCGCGTACCCGGCGCTGGCGGGGCTGTCCGCCGGCTACCTCCGCCTTCAACTCGAGCTGTTCGCCGAGGGCCGGCGCGGCGGCTCGGCCTACGTCCATCTGATGCAGCCCGTGGCGCGGGCCATGCGGCCCGGCGAGATGCGCGACGCGGCGCTGTACTACGAGTCGCTCGTCCCCGCCCGCCGCTAGCGCTTCTTTTTCTTCTTCCCGCCGGAGCCGCCGCCCAGCCCCCCGCCGAGCATCAGCAGCGCCCACGGCCAGCTCACCAGGCCGCCGAACGCCATGCCCCCGAGCACGTCGAACGGGTAATGCGCGCCGACGTACACGCGGCTGTACGCGATGAGGCCCGCGCCGCTCCAGAAGACGATGCCCGCTCCCGGATAGGCGACGCTCAGGACCGAGGCCGCGGCGGCGGCGTTCATCGCGTGGTTGGACGGGAAGCCCAGGCGTCCGCCCGCGGGCACGCGCATCACCGCGCCGATGCCCGCGTACTCCGGGCGCGGACGCGCGGCCCACGGCTTGAGCACGCGGTAGGCGAGCAGGTCGCAGGCGCCGACCGCGATCGCCGCGACGACGAGCACGCGCAGGGCGTGCTTGCGTCCTTTATAGAGCCAGAAGGCGAGGGCCGCGGGGAACACGCCGTAGGCGACCCACGGGATCTTATGCAGATCGGTGACCAGCGGCATGACCTTGTCGAGGACGGGATGGGTCCAGACCCCGTTGACCAGGCCGAAGGCGGCGCGATCGAAGGAGCCGAAGCCCCAGGGCACGTTCATTTCCTATGGGCGCAGGCCGCGCACACGCCGTGGACGAGGACCTCATGGGAGGTCACGCGAAAGCCGCGAGGCAGGGCGTTCTTGAGGTCGGGCAGGCAGGCGCCGCCCAACTCGTAGACCTTCTCGCAGCGCTCGCAGCGGAAGTGATGATGATGGTCCTTGCCCGCCGCCTCGTAGCGCGGCGGCTCGCCGGGCAGCGCCACCTCCGATATCTCCCCCTCCTTGAGCAGGGCCTTGAGGTTGCGGTACACGGTGGCGATCCCGAGCCCCGGAGCGAAGCCCTTCGACGCCTCGAGGACCTCGAGGGCGCCGAGGGGACGCCCGGCATCCTCGAGCGCGCGGCGGATGGCGCGCCGTTGGGAGGTGTCTCGCTGCATGCGGCGATGATAGCAAAAGAGCTTGACGCCTTCATGATAGTGTATTATCATTATCATTATGAAACCCCTCCTCCTGCTCGCCGCGCTGCTCTCTCTCGGACCTTCCGCCGCCGCTCAAGAGCCGCCTCCGCCGTCCGAAGCCCGCCTCAAGGCGCTCGAGGAGCGCCTGCTCAAGCTCGAGGCCCCCGCGAAGACCTCGCTGTCGGCCTTCAACCCGGCCATGGGCATCGCCCTCGATACGGCTTACGGCCATACGAACGGCGCGTCGAACTTCAACTTTCGCGCCGCCGAGCTCAACCTCTCGGCGCCGGTCGACCCCTTCCTCAAGGCCTGGGCCATCATCGTGGGCTCCGAGGGCGGAGTCGCGGTCGAGGAAGCCGCGCTGCAGACCACCGCGCTTCCGCACAACCTGACCGTCACGGGCGGGCGCATGTTCGCCTCCTTCGGCCGCCTGGCCCACTTCCACACGCACGAGCTACCCGTCATCGACCGCCCCAATTCGCTCGACACCTACATCGGCGGCGAGACCCAGGCCGACGGCCTGGAGGTCTCGTACTTGTTCCCCACTCCGTTCTACCTGACGGCGACCGCGGGCGCCTACAACAAGATCGGCGGCGAGAACGCGCGCGTCGCCAACGACACCGCGCGGCCGATGGACAACTTCACCTACCTCGGACGCCTCGCCGCGTACACGGACCTGGGCGGCGACCACAGCGTGGAGCTGGGAATCAGCGAAGCGTGGACCCCGAAGCGCTTCGTCACCGAGACCGCCGCGCCCAACGTCCGGACGCGCAGGAACACGTGGCGCAGCCTCGCCGGCGCGGACCTGATCTACCGGTGGCAGCCGGCCGAGGGCGGCCTGTACAAGGGCCTCGTCTGGGCCACGGAAGTCATGCAGAACAACGAGCGCCGCTTCGACGCCGCCAACCTGCCGACCGACCGAGTGCGCGCCTACGCGGGCTTCTCCTATGTCCAGTTCAAGCTCGGACGGAAGTGGCGGCCCGGCGTCATGGTCGATCTGACCGAGGACCTCGACGCGGCGAAGACCTTGACCCGGACGTTCACGGGTTTCGTCACGTACGACGTGACCGAGTTCCAGCGGCTGCGCCTGACCTTCGCCCGCACGACCGACAACCTCCCCACCGGGCTCGGACGAAACACCGTCGGCGTGCAGTGGACCGGAGTGCTCGGCCGCCACGTCCACGGCTTCCGGGACCGCTGATATGCGCAACCTGCTGCTCGCCGCCTGCCTCCTCGCCGCCGCGCCGGAGGCGCAAGCCGCCAAGCTTCGCGTCGTGGCGACCATCCCCGAGCTCGTGGATATCACCGCGCGCGTGGGCGGCGAGCGCGTTTCGGTGGACGGGCTGGCCCGGGGCAAGGAGGACATCCACCAGGTCGTCATGAAGCCGAGCTTCGTGACCAAGCTCAATCGGGCCGACGCCGTCGTCTACCTCGGCCTCACCGTGGAGCACGTCTTCCTGCCCGGCCTGCTCGACGTCGCGAGGAACCCCAAGATCCGTCCCGACCCGGACGGGTTCGACTGCGCGGGACCCGGCTGCATCGACTGCTCGGAGGGGGTCTCCCTGCTCGACAAGCCGGCGACCTTGAGCCGCGCCCAGGGCGACATACACCCTCAGGGCAATCCCCATTACAACTTGAACCCCGAGAACGGAAGGATCATCGCGCGCAACATCGCCGCGGGGCTGGCCCGCCTCGACCCGGAGCATGCCGCGGACTACGAGCGGAACTTGAAGTCGTATCTGGCCGAGCTCGACGCCAAGCTCGCCGAGTGGAGGACGCTGGCGGCGCCCCTGAAAGGAGTCAAGGCCGTTTCCTATCACAAGGACGTTCCCTACCTCGGCGCCTTCACGGGCATCGTCTTCGTGGACACCATCGAGCTGAAGCCCGGCATCGCGCCCACCCCGACCCATCTCGCCCAACTCGTCAAGAAAATGAAGGAGCAGGGCGTCGCCCTCATCGTGCGCGAGCAGCAGTACGACGCCAAGACGCCCGCCTGGCTCGCCGAGCGGACCGGCGCCAAGGTCGCCGTCATCGGCACGATGGCGAACTCTCTGCCCGGCACCGGGACCTTCATCAAGCTCTCCGAGGCCAACATCCGGAATATCCTGAAGGCGCTCGGCAAAGACAAGTAAAATACGCCGATGCCGAAATCTGCGGTCGAACCGCTGATCCGCTTCAAGAACGCCTCCCTCGGCTACGGCAAGTCGCCGCTGCTGACGAAGGTCGCTTTCGAAGTGCGGCCGGGGTCTTTCTGGGGGATCCTCGGGCACAACGGCTCGGGCAAGACGACGATCCTGAAGACGATCCTCGGGCTCACCCCCTGCCTGCGCGGGGAGTTCGCCGCGCGCGGCCGCCTGTTCGGACGCCCGCGTTACGGGTACGTTCCCCAAAAGGAAAGCCTCGATCCCCTCTTTCCGCTGACGGCCCGCGCGGTGGCCGCGATGGGGACCTACCGGAAGCTGGAGCTGCTCCAGCGCCTGCGCGGGGCCGGCCACGGCGGCCTCGTGGACCGCTGCCTGGCCGACTGCGGGGCGGCGAATCTGGCCGACAAGCGCTTCAGCGACCTGTCCGGCGGGCAGAAGCAGCGCGTCATCATCGCGCGCGCGCTCGCCGCGGAGCCGGAGATCCTCGTGCTCGACGAGCCCCTGGCCGGCATCGACATCACGACCCAGCAGGCCCTGCTGAAGCTGCTCAAGGAGTTGAAGGAGCGCCGGGATCTCACCATCCTCATGGTCAGCCACCGCGTCAGCGCGGAAAAGGGCCTTTTCTCCGACGTCGCCTGGGTCGACGAAGGCCGCGTGACGACGGGCCCCGCCGCGGAAATGTTCTCCGCGGGCCGGCTCAGCGAGGTCTTCAAGTCCGAGCTATGACCTTGCTCCTCGAGATGCTCAAGCCCGACTTCCTGCTGCATCACGCGCTATGGGGCAGCGTGGTCGTGGGGTTCGTCTGCCCCCTCGTCGGCGTGTACCTCGTCCTGAGACGGCTCGTGTTCTGGGGCGTGGCCCTGCCCCAGGTCTCCGCCTCCGGCATCGCCTTCGCGTTCATGCTCCAGGGCCTCGGCCTCGACATTCTGGCGGGCGACGAGTCGGGAGAGAGGCACCTGGCCATCGCCGGCGCGGTCGCCTTCACCGTGGGGACCATTCTCATCCTCGCCGCGCTCGAGCGCCGCGGCGGGGGGCTCTCCGAGGGGCGGCTCGGCGCCTTGTACGCGGCCGCCTGGGCCTCGTCGATCCTGTTCGTGGCGTGGAACGCGGCCGGGGAGACCGAGATGTTCGGCCTGCTCAAGGGCGAGATCGTCGCGATCTCCGAATCGGATTTTCACGCGATGCTCAACATCTTCGCGGCCCTGGCGGCCTGCATGCTCCTGTTCCACCGCGAGTTCACGTTCGTCTCCTATGACCGGGACATGGCCGTGACCTTGGGCCGAAACGTCCTCGCTTGGGACCTGCTGCTGTATCTGATCATCGGCCTGGCCGTCTCGCTCGGCGTGATGACGGTCGGCCCCCTGGTGACCTTCGGTTTTCTGGTCGTTCCCGTTCTGGCGGCCCTGCCGTGGGCCCGAGGCATGGCGTCGCTTTCCCTGCTCTCCTCCGCGTTGGGAGGCCTCAGCGCATTCGCCGGCTTCTATCTTTCCTACACGCTCGACCTGCCGCTCGGGCCGGTCGTCATCGGCATCTCCTGCGGCGCTTACCTCCTGTCCTCCTCCCTCCGGCTCGCCGTGCCGAGGGCGTCATGATGGTTCTCTCGGGCGTCCTGATCCTGGCCGTCGCCGCGACGATCGCCGGCGGCGCCGCGCCCGTCGTGGACCGCGTCGTCGCCCGGGCCGGCCTGTGGCGCGTCCAGGCGTTCCGCGCGGGCATCCTGATCGCCGTCGCTTTCGCCGACGTCCTGCCCGAGGCCTGGAGGCTGGCCCCGGCCTACGCCGGCTGGGGCGCGCTGGCGGCCTTCGTGTTCTGCTACGCCGCGGAGAGCATCGCTCCACTCGATCCGTGCCATGAGGCCTCCGAGGACTGCTCGGCCCATCCGCTGGGCAAGGCCGCCGTCGCCGGCCTGTTCCTGCACTCGTTTTTCGACGGCGTCAACCTCGGCGCGGCCGCGTTCGCCGGCGCGCCCATCCTCCTCGCGGTCGGCGCGGCCGTGATCCTGCATAAGCTCGCAGACGGCTTTACGATCTCGACCATGCTCAACGGCGGCTCTCCGGGCCTGCGCCGCGCGGCGCTGGCCGTCGTGGCGCTCGCCACGCCCATCGGGGCGCTGTCGAGCACCGCCGCCGCCGCGCGCCTCGAGCCCCGGGCCTTCGCCTTGCTCCTCGCGTTCGCGGGCGGCTCTTTCCTTTATATCGGCGCCGCCGAGGTGCTCCCCCGCCTGCACCGGCGCGAGCATGGGGACCTCTCCTCTCTCATAAGTTTCGGGGCCGGCCTGGCCGCGATGCTCCTGATGCGGCGCCTCGCCTAAGCAGCACCACATCGGCTGGCCCTCGAATTTCGTATATTGGCGGCGTGCCGATCTTCGCTTGGCTGCTGGGCGCGGCCTTGAGCGCCTCCGCCCAACATATCTACCCGATCCGCCCGGTCAGGGCGACGCTGCGCGTCGAGCCGGACCGCATCGTCGCGGACCTGCGGGCCGATTCCGTCTTCTGGATCGAGGAGGTGACGGGGCTGCACCCGATGCCGGCGAGGGACTGGCCCGCCGGGGCCCTCGCCAAGGTCGAAGCCTACGTTAATTCCCATTTTCGCCTCGCCTCCGATGGGCGGCCGCTGGAAGGAAGGCTCGTCGAGGCGCGCTACCGGCAGCTCCCCTGGGAGGTCAACGAGGAAGGCGTCTTCTTCCTGCGCCTCGTTTACCCGCCGGCCGGGGGGGCGGCCATCTCGGGGAGCGCCGATTTCTACGCGGAGAACCGCCTGGAGATCGCGGGAGAGCTCGAGGGCCGCCCGTTTCCGAATCCGGAGGGCTACCGCACTTTCGTGGACATCCCGGGGCGCCGCCGCATGGCGTTCACGCTGGCGCCCGACGCCCCCTCCTTCAGCGTCTCGGCCGACGAGGCGCGCCGGACCCCGCTCGCGATGGCGCTCGAAAGCCTGCGGCGGGGCGCGGAAGCCGCGCTCGCCGCGGCGAGCGGCTTTCCCGCCGTGCTCGCGATCGCGCTGTGCCTCGGGGCGGACCCTCCGGGAAGGTCGAAGCTCGCGATCCTATTCGCGTCGGCGCTGTGCGGCTTCGCCGCCGGCTGGCTCCTCGCCGCTCCGTCCTGGCTGCTCTGGTCGGCGATCCTCGCCGCGTCCCTCGCCGCCGGCCGGGGGAAGCCCGCCTTCTTCATGAGCGCCGCGGCCGCGGCCGCCGTCGCGCTGTCATGGCGCGCCGCCGCTTTTCCCCTGCTCCCGCATTCGCCGCTCGCGGCGCCGTTCTCCGCCGCGGGCGCGCTCGGCGCGGGAGCCGGGCTGCTGCTGGCCGCCCGCCTCGGCGTGCGCGCGGAGCACCGCCGCCTCGCCGGCGTTTCCGAGTCGCGCGTCGAGGAGCTGTTCGCGCGGCGCGTGCGCCTGACCGCCACGGCCTTGGCCATGGCCGCAGCCTACGGTCTTTGGCAGTCCATTCAGAGGTGAACGCTTGAACGCCATCCGCTTCCAGAACGTCTCGAAGATCTACCGCCGCTCGCACCTAGGGCGCGTCACCGAATCCACGGGCCTCGCCGGGCTGACCCTCGACATCGCCCGGGGCGAGGTGTTCGGCCTTCTCGGCCTCAACGGATCCGGGAAGACCACCGCGATCAAGCTCCTGATGGGCCTTCACCACCCCACCAAGGGCGAGGTCGAGACCTTGGGCCGCCGGGCCGCCGACGTGTCGGTGCTCGGGCGCATCGGCTACGCTCCCGAGGCGGCGTACCTCAACAAGACCCTGACGGGCCGGGAGAACCTGCGCCTGTTCGCCTCGCTGTCGGGCATCCCGCGCGCGGAGATCGAGGAGCGCACGGCGGATATTCTCGCGAAGGTCGGCCTCGGGAAGGCGCTGGATCAGAGGCTGTCGGAATACTCGAAGGGCATGCTGCAGCGCGCGAGCCTGGCCCAGGCGCTCGTCCACGACCCCGAGCTGGTGATCCTCGACGAGCCCGTGACCGGCCTCGACCCGCTGGCGATCAAGGAGGTGCGCGTCCTGATCCTCTGGCTGAAGTCCAAGGGGAAGACCGTGCTCTTCTCCTCGCACGACATCTCGGAGGTCGAGCGCGTCTGCGACCGCATCGGCATCCTCAGCGGCGGACGCCTCGTGAAGGTCATGGCGCAGGACGAGTGGCGCGGCAAGACCGACGCCCTCGAGACCGCCTTCACCGCGGCCGTCGTCCGGACCGACGGCGTCGGCCCCATCCGCATGGAGTGATATGCAGACCATCTCGGCCGTCTTCTCGTACACGTTCAAGGAGCACCTCCGGCACAAGGCCTGGCTGTCCGCCGCCCTGTTCGGCCTCGTCCTGCTCGGGGGCGCCATCATCGTCTCCGCCCTCGGCGCCGACGAGCGCGCTCGCCTCCTGCTCGACCTGGGCCTGGCCGCCGTCGAGCTGATCTCCCTCGTGTCGGTCGTGTTCCTGACCGTGCACCTGATCCTGGCCGAGATCGAGTCGCGCGCGATCTACCTGATCCTCACGCATCCGGTGCGGCGGGCGGACTATCTGCTCGGGCGCTTCCTCGGCACCCTCGCGGCGGTGGCCCTCGGCATGGCCGCCATGGCCGCGATGCACCTGGCCCTGCTGAGCCTGTACGGCTGGTGGGAGCCGCTGCGCTACCTGGCCGCGCTGGGCTGCATGCTCGGCAAGATCTCGGTGATGGGCGCGCTCTCCCTGCTCCTGTCTCTCGCGCTGACGAGCGAGGCCGCGGCCATGGCCTTCGCGGTGTTCCTCTGGATGCTCGGCCATTTCTCCGCCGAGATGCGCTTCCTCGCGGACCGCTCCGGCAGCGCCTTCATGAAGACCGCGCTGGTCGCGTTCTCCCACGCGGCCCCGGATTTCGCGCACTTCAATTACCGCGACTTCTGGCACCAGGCCGCGCCCGGCGCCGAGTGGCTGCTGTGGGCCGGCGTATACGCGCTCGCCTACACGGCCGCCTGCCTGGCGCTGTCCTTCCAGCTGTTCGAGCAGAAGGAGTTCTGATGCGCCATCGCCGGCTCGCGCTCGCGTCCGCCCTGTTCGCCCTGGCGCTTCTCGCCGGGGCGCGCATGCGCCGGCTGCACGAGCCGCGCTTCCCCCCCCTGGCCGAGCTGAAGGCCGGGCCCTTCGCCTTCCGGGACGCGGCGCTCGCCGCCGCCGGCTTTCGCGCCCCGGCCGCGGACCTCGCCTGGATACACCTCCTGCAGTACGCCGCCGGCTCCCTGCCCGAGTACGCCGATCACCCGGGACATCCGTACGAGCACCTCGCGACGCTCAGCCTCCGCGTCACGCGCCTCGACCCGTCTTTCCACCGCGCCGTCTTATTCAGTTCCGGCATCCTCGCCTGGTTCCGCGGCGTCGAGCGCCCAGACGAGGCCGCGGAGCTGCTGCACGAGGGCATGCGGCGCTCCCCGGAGCAGCCCATGTACGCGCTCTACCTCGCGGCGCTGGCCTACAAGAAGGAAGGGGACACAGACCGGATGATCGCCCTGCTCGAATCGAGCTTCGACCGGCCCGAGACCCCCAGCACGATGAAGTCGATCCTCGCGAACCTCCGCCAGTCTCGCGGGGAATACCGCGAAGCCCTCGCGCTTTGGGAGCGCATACTCGCCAGCGACCGCGACCGCGCGGAGCACGCGCGGGCCCGGATCAAGATCGCCGAGCTGAAGACGCTGCTCGCTAAGCGGTCGCCCAGGGAAGAATGAGGTACACGGCGAAGAGCATCAGAGCGTAGCCCGCGGCCTTCACCGTCCGCGGCCGCGAGGCGAACGCCGAGAGCCCGTAGGCCGCGGCGATGTCGATGCCGCCGCAGCCCGCCGAGACGAACCACGCCCCGAGCACGTCGAAGTCGCCCATTCCCCGCTGGCCGCCGAACACGACGAGCACGCCCCAGAGCACGATCGGCACGATCGGGATCAGGATGTCCTTCGCGCGCAGCGCCTGGCCGCGATGGCAGATATAGATCGAGAACGCGACGAAGAACGCGATCGGGGCCAGGAAGATGCCTCCCACGTAGGCCGGCGGGATGCCGCCGCGCGGCATGACGTACAGCGCGAGGACTATGTCGACGAGGGTGCCGAGCGTCAGCGCGACGAGGTGGGCCCCGCAGTACTGGCGGACCAGGTCCGCGCGCCGCGTCGCCGCGAAGATGCCGGCGCTGACCAGGAAGACGAACACGAAGGCGGCGACGATCATCCGCCCGTAGAACGCGTAGTAGGCGTCGCTCATGCGAAAATATTAGATTTTTTCAGAACGTCACGGCATGCGACACGAGGCGCCCGTCGCGGTAGACGAATTTCCCGGAGAAGAAGCGCTCCTGCTCGAGCCAAGGCAGGAAGATCCGGTCCCCCTCCCACAGAGGCAAAGCCGCCAGCCGTTCGTCCGACACCCACTCGAGGCCGCCCTCGGGGCAGACGCCGAGCTCGCCCTCGAAGCGGGTCGCGGTGTAAACGAACACCAGCCAGTCCTCGCCGGGCTTGAAGGCGGGAAAGGTCAGGACGCCGCGCAGGCGCGCGTCGAGCAGGGTCAGGCCTGACTCCTCGCGAATCTCGCGCACCACGCACTCCTCGGGAGACTCCCCCGGGTCGAGCTTCCCGCCGAGGCCGTTCCATTTTCCGATATGCACGTCCCCTTGCTTTTTATTCCGGTGCAGCATCAAGGTCCGCCCGTTCGAGCGAATGTAACAAAGAGTCGCCGCGATGGTTTTCACTTGGAGATGGCTTTCATGACGGAGAATAGGACGTCGTAATCGTTGTCGTTGAGATTCATTCGAAAAAACAATTGCCGCACGCGCCGCTGCCTTTCCTCATTAAACCGCGGCGAAGCCGCGAGCTTGGGGTGAACCATGTCCCATAAGGCCGTCATTCGATCCATCGAGGCCGTTGCGGCCCGTTCAGGAATTTCTCGATCCGTTGCCGTTAAAGAAAACAGCGCCACCGCGACCGCCTGCCCCAGGTTGAGGCTGACCCCGTTTTGACAAGGGATCCTCGCGAGGTACGGGCATAACGCCGTTTCGGCCCGCGTCAGCCCCTTCGATTCGCGCCCGAACACGAGCGCCGTCCGCCCTTCGAGGTTCAGCGAGGGCGGAATTCCCGGCAACGTGAACTCATCCTGCCGCAGTTCCGTCGGCCGGCGGGAGAACGCGATGGCCGTGGCGCAGCCCTTCAGCGCCCCCTCCAGATCATCCTCGAAGCGGACACCGTCGAGTATCTCCGGCGCGCTCACTCCGGTCTTGCCCGCCTCGGGCGGCAGCGCCTTCCACGCGGAGGCCGCGATGACGAGGTCCTTGGCTCCGAACGCCCGCATCGCCCGGGCGACGAAGCCCACATTCAGAGGATTCTCCGGCCCGACCAGCACGACGCGCAGATCCATACAGACGATGATATCATCTGACCGGGCGCGTTCTCAGGGGGAAAGCATCTTTCTCAACTCATCCAACTCGAACGGCTTACGCAAGATGCTCGAAAAGCCGGCTCGTTCGGCGGCGAAGGCCGAATCAGGATCACCCGTCATCAGCAAAATTCGAGTCTCAGGAAGCGCCTTTCTCAGCCAGCAGCACGCCGAGATCCCGTCGCACCGGGGCATGTTGATGTCCGACAGGATCATGTCGGGCTTGACGGCGCCCGCAAGACGAAGCAGCTCGGCGCCGTCGACGGCCGTCTCGACGGCGTGCCCCATAACCCCTAGCGCCCGCGCGACGAAACGGCGAATCTCGGCGTCGTCATCGGCCACCAGGATGAGCATTCCCACCAGTATAACAGGTTTATATGCCCTGTCAACTGGCGTTACAGTATCTTCTTATGACGGCCGAAGAGTCCTTCAATATCCAGGACCATGAAGAAGGCCTATCGCGACATCGGGATCAGGATCAAGTCCCTGCGAAAGACGTTAAAGCTGACCCAGGCCGAGGTGGCGGAGAAAGCCGGGATCGATGCGTCCTTTTATGGACAGCTCGAGCGCGGAACGGGGACTCCCAGCCTCCGGACCCTGTTTTCCATCGCGGACGCGCTCCGCGTAGAGCCCGCCGAGCTTCTTCCCCGAACCAAGGCGAAGCCGGGCAAAGATCTCCTCATCGCCGAGGCGCTCGACGACATGGTCTCGAGGCTCAAACCCGGCAAGCGCCGCTTTTTGATGAGCGTCGTCCGCGATCTAGCCGACGAACTCGAGCGCTGAGCGCGGCGAAAGGGCGCCCCTCCCGCCGGGGGAAAGGCGCCCTTTCGATCGACGGCTAGTCGCGGTCGCCGCGTCCGGGCCCGCCGCCCATCTTCTTCCCGCCGCGCATCTTCCCGCCGTGCATCTTGCCCATGCGCCCCCTCATCGCGACGGCCATCTTCGCGCGCTGGGTCGGCGTCAGGATCGAGGTCAGGGCGGCCTCGAATTTATCCTCCGCGTCGCGCAGGGCATTGCGCCCCGCCACGAGCTTGTCGAGCGTCGCCGAGAGCTCCTTCTCCGATGCCTTGTCCTCGAGTTGGTCCTGGAGCTTGCGCATCGACGCCTGCAGATCGGCGTGGATCGCGGCATCCGCGTCCCGCCGCGCCCGCTTCGCGGTCTTCAGCTTGGCCTCCTGCTCCTCGGAGATGCCGAACTTCTCCCGCATGCGCTCCTTGAAAGCCTCGGCTCCCGGCTTGCCCTTGGGCCCGTCCTCGGCGCGCAGCGCCGCCGGCAGCAGCAGCGCGCCCGCGAGCAGGCCGGCCGCCGTCGCCATGGATATGATTCGCTTCATTTGAACTACCCCCCGGGCCCTTGGGGCCCTCGGTGATTAGACGGCGGCGGGACGCGGAAAGTGTCGCCCCCTCAGGCGGCGACGGGACGGCGCGCGGGCGCGGGGACCGGGAAGGTCAGGCGCTGCCAGCAGTCCGCGCTCTCCGCGGAGACGATCTCCGCGGCGCGGGTCATGTCGGCCTCGCGCTTGGCCAGGCTTTTCTGCACGACGCCCTTGAGGTCGTCGATGTCGTACAGGTAGACGCCCTCGGCCTTGGCGGCCTCGGGGGCGACGTTGCGCGGCATCGCGATGTCGATGATGAACAAGGACCGGCCGCCGCGGCGCCGCGACAGGGCGAGTGCTGCGTCCCCATCGAGCAGATAGCGGTCGGCCCCCGTGGAGAACACGGCGATATCGGCCTCGTCGAGCCGGCCGAAGCCCTCCGCGAGCGTGACGGGCTCGCCGCCCAGCTCGGCGGCGAGGGCCTGGCCTTTATCCAGGCTGCGGTTGCTGATATACAGCTTGCCCGCGCCTTTCGATCGCAGGTGCCGCACCGAGGAGGCGGCCATGGTCCCCGCGCCGAAGACCACCACCACGCGCTCCTTCAAATCGGAGAATATGCTGCGCGCCATCATCGCGGCCGCCCCGCCGATCGAGGCGATGCCGCCGACGATGCGCGTCTCGTTGCGGACCTTCTTGCCCACCATCAGCGCGCGCTGAAAGGAGAGATGGCCGAAGCGATTGGCGGTTCCCTCGGCGCAGGCCCCCTGGTAGGCGGCCTTGCACTGGCCCAGGATCTCGGTCTCGCCCATGATCCAGGAGTCCAGGCCCGCGGCGACGCGAAAAAGGTGCCCGACGGCCTCGGCGCCGCGGTGGATGAAAAGGGTCTCGCTGATGTCGCGTCCGGCGCGGAGGTTGAGCCAGGCCGTCACGGCCTGCTCGCCGTCCTTGTCGGGCTGGAAGTAAATCTCGAAACGGCTGCAGGTGGAGAGGACAACGACGCCCCGCTGGCCCGCGGCCTCGCCGATGACGGCGTTCATGCGTCCGGCTTCATGAGGCTTCGGGGAGATGGCCTCGCGGATCTCAACGGGAGCCGTCGAGTGGTTCAATCCGACGACCATCCATTCGTTCATCATCTCGAACGATGATATGGCAACAAATCATCCAACTTCTCGTCGCGAACGGACGAATAAAGGCCGCTTACGGCCGGGGCGGCCTCGAAAGCGCGTCAAGGCCGCGCGATAACGCGCAGGGCCGTCTCAGCGGCGGTGGCACTCGATGCAGACCTCCTGACGCACGCTGCCTCCGGAGATCGAGCCGATATCGTGGGCGGCGTGGCAGGAGACGCAGGCGACCTTCCCGTCCTCCAGCACGATCCGGGGATTGGAGGCCGGATCGTTGAAAGAGACGGGATCTCTCCGCGCGGCGAACGCATAGTCGATGCCCACCGGGTGATTGGCCCCGAGGTCCGCCCCCCCGGTCGAGGTCATGTGCGCCGTGATCGCCGGCGCGATGGTGCCGTCGTGGCAGGACATGCACAGGCCGGTCTTGACGCCTCCGGCCGCGGCCGAATCGCGGACGAACAGGGAGGCGTCTACGGCGTCCTGCTTCTGCCAGAGCGGGCTCGCGGCCTTCGCCGGATGGGAGATGTGGCAGGCGCCGCAGGCGAACGACGCGTGTCCCTTGCTCAGCAGGGCGCGGTGCTCTCCGACGGAGTCGCGAAGGTCGGAGGGAACCGTCTCGACGCGGCGTGGGGCGCGCACCGCGAGCGCCGCGACGAGCGCCGCGAAAACGAGAGCGGAACGGATGATGAGCGACCGGGGCCGGGGATTCATAAGGGGGGGCCTCCCCAGCAGTGTATGCCCGGATCGTCTTCGCCGGCCATGACCGCGGTCATAATCGTCCGTCACGTGGCCGGAGCGTTGCGGGGCAAGCGGCAAGAACCCTTATGCGCCGACTGCGTCCAGGCCGACAGCTTCGGCGTTTGACCGTCGCTTGGCGCGGCGCCTCGCTGGCCCGTCAGACGTTCATCGCCTTCTACTCGTTCACCGTGGCCGTCACGGCGATCACCTTCCTGCTGTACGTGCAGGACACGCGCAGCAGCGTCCTCGACATGGAGCGCGCGACGATGCGCAGCATGTTCCCCGTCATCGAGCGCGTCATCGCCGACTCCATGCTCCAGCGCTCGCGCGGAGGGATCGCGCACCTCTTCTCGGTGCACAACAGCCACGGCATGGCCGACCGGATGTTCCTCCTCGACCCGGACAAGCTGGCCGTCAACACCGACGACCTCGCCGCCGGGGTGAAGCCGCGCCGCGAGGCGCCCCGGGCCTTCGATCCCGGCAAGAGCATCATCATGGACTTCCCCATCCAGAACCGCGGAGCCTGCGCGCGCTGCCACGGGTCCGACGCGGGTCCGCTGGGCTACGTCCGCCTCGTCTCGCCGAAGCGCGACCGGCAGGCCGTGGCCGAGGCCAACCTCAAGGGCCGGCTCATCATCCTCTTCTCCTCGTTCATGGTCGTCGGCCTATGGACCTTCATGGTCGTGCGCCGCGTGATCGACGAGCCGATGGGGCGCATCGTCGAGGCGATGAACCGGGTCGCGCGCGGCAAGCTCGACACGCGCGTCGACGACCTGCCCTCGGGCGAGCTGCGCTCGATCGCGCGCGGCTTCAACAACATGGTGCGCCTGCTCGAGAAGGACCGCCGGGAGATCGTGGACCTTCATCGCAGCCAGGTCGGGCATCTCGACCGCCTGGCGGCGCTGGGCGAGCTGTCGGCGCACCTGGCCCACGAGGTGCGCAACCCGCTGACGGGCATCAGCTCCACGATCCAGATCCTGCAAAGCGAGACGGCCGAAGGCAGCCCGCGCCGCGAGGTGCTCGGCAAGGTCCTCGGCCAGCTCAACCGCATGGAGCAGACCATGGGCAGCTTCCTGCGCTTCGCGCGCATGCCCGAGGCCGTCGTGCGGCCCTTCGACCTGCGCGAGCCGCTCGAGCGCGTGCTCGATCTCTTCGAGGCCCGCCTGCGCACGCAGAAGATCGAGCTCAAGCGGGACATCCCGAGCCGGCTCCCCCGCCTGCGCGGCGATCCCGGGCAGCTCGAGCAGGTGTTCCTGAACCTATTCATCAACGCGGCCCACGCCATGCCGGACGGAGGGACCCTGAGCGTCTCGGCCCGCGCGGAGCCGGAGGGGACCTTGCTCGTCGAAGTGAGCGACACCGGCAAGGGCATCTCGAGCGCGGACCTGGAGAACGTCTTTCGCGCCTTCTTCACCACGCGCGAGAACGGCAGCGGGCTCGGCCTGCCGCTGTCGCGCCAGATCGTCATGGCGCACAACGGGGACATCTGGATCGAAAGCGTGCCCGACCGCGGCACCGGCGTCTTCGTGCGCCTGCCCGCGGCGGCGGCGGAGGTTTGACATGGCGTCGAAAATCCTGATCGTGGACGACGAGGAGCTGATCCGGTGGTCCTTGTCGCAGGATCTGACCAATTCGGGCTACAAGACCGTCGTCGCCGCCGACCTGGCGGAGGCCGAGGGCGCCCTCGAGGCCGAGAATCCCGACGTCGTCCTCACCGACCTGCGCCTCGGGCGCGACAGCGGCCTCGACGTGCTCAAGGCCGCGCGGAAGGGCAACCCCGAGCTACCCGTCATCATCATGACCGCCTTCGCCGATCTCGCCAGCGCCGTCGAAGCCCTGCGCGAGGGCGCCGCCGACTACATCTCCAAGCCTCTCCAGCTCGCCGGGCTCAAGATCACCCTCAAGCGGGTGCTCGAGACCGCCCAGTTCAAGCGCCGCCTCGACCGCGCGCACCAGAAGGGCCTCGACAAGTACAACTTCGCCTCGATCGTGGCGGAGAGCCCCTCGATGAAGGACGCGCTCGCGATGGCGAAGAAGATCTCGGCGAGCCCCTTCGGCACCGTCCTCATACTCGGCGAGAGCGGCTGCGGCAAGGACCGCATCGCCCGCGCCATCCATTACGGAAGCCCGCGCGCCTTCGAGCCCTTCATGGAGATCTCCTGCACGGCGATCCCGGAGAATCTATTGGAGAGCGAGCTGTTCGGCTACGAGAAGGGCTCCTTCACCGGCGCTATCGGGCAAAAGAAGGGCCTATTTGAAATCGCCGACGGCGGCACGATCTTCCTCAACGAGATCGGCCATATGCCCGCGGCCCTGCAGGGCAAGATCCTGCGCGCCCTCGAGGACAAGACCTTCAAGCGTGTCGGCGGGCGCGACGACATCACCGTCGACGTGCGCGTGATCGCCGCCACCAACGAGGACCTTCCCCGGGCGGTGTCCGAGGGGCGCTTCCGTCAGGACCTCTACTACCGCATCAACGTGCTGACCATCTCGTTGCTCCCCTTGCGCGAGCGCAAGGAGGACATTTTGCCCCTCATGGACGTCCTCCTGGGCAAGCTGAGCGCGGAGATGCTCAAGACCAAGCCCGTCCTGCCGCCGGATACCCTGGAGCAGTTCCGATCCTATAAATGGCCCGGCAACGTCCGGGAGCTTCGCAACGTGCTGGAGAGAATGATGATCCTCGATGAGCTGGAGTTCCATCCCGTCGCCGCCGCGCAGCCCGCGCACATCGCGCTCGCTCAGGCCGCGGCCGAAGCGCCCGCGAAAAAGGAGGACGCCTCCGTGGCCCTGCCCCCTGACGGCCTGCGCCTGGAGGACGTGGAGAAGGACCTCGTCATGCAGGCGCTCAAGCGCAGCGGCGGCAACCAGCAGAAGGCGGCCCAGTCCCTGGGGCTCTCCCGCGACGCCCTGCGCCGGCGCATGGAGAAATTCGGCCTGAAGGAAGCCGTCGGCGCGCTTCTCCTGCTCGCCCTTCTCGCCGGAAGCGCCTCCGCCCAGGGCTGGTTCGGCAAGAAAAACGCCAAGGACGCCTTCCGCTCCGCCAACGAGGAGATCGCCAAGCCGATGATGGAGAAGGCCGGCGCCCACGCCCCCGTGAAGGCGGGCGAATGCTCGAAGTGCCACGCCGATAAGAAGGACCCGGCCAAGCTGACCATGGAGCTCAAGCCGCTGTGCCTGTCCTGCCACGCCGCCAAGGCCGAGGAGCTGAAGAAGACCTCGGTTCACTCGGCCTTCGCGGACATGGACTGCAATACCTGCCATCAGCCCCATGCCTCGGACAACGCCCCCCTGCTGCTCTCGCCGGTCAACGAGCTGTGCGCGACCTGCCACGACCCCAAGGACGAGGCGATCGCCAAGGGGCATTTCGGCGTCAGCTCCTTCGAGGGCAGGTGCACGGACTGCCACAATCCGCACGCCTCCAAGAACCCCAAGCTCATCCTCGAGGCCAAGGAGCACATCCCCTTCGGCTCGCGCTCCTGCGAGATGTGCCATGCGCCGACCGGCGCGGACGGGAAACCGGCTCTCAAGGCGATCCCCGCCGATTCCTGCTTCATCTGCCACACCAACTTCCGCAAGCTCGACAAGAGCGCCGTCGTCCACCAGCCCTTCTCCTCCGGCGACTGCGTCACCTGCCACAATCCGCACGTGAGCAAGCGCGCGGCGCTGGTCCGCGGGCCGCTGAGCGACATCTGCTTCGGCTGCCACGACGCGGACGCCCTCAAGGACGCGCATCCCGTCTCGCGGCATCCGACCGCGAAGGAAGGCGCGTCCGACCCGCGCCGCGAAGGCAAGCCCTTCGATTGCGCGTCCTGCCACGAGCCGCACGCCGGACCCGCGCCGAAGCTGATGCGCGGCGATATCTTCACCCTCTGCGGGGAGTGCCATAAGAAATGAAAACCAAGACCCTCAGCCTCGTCCTCATCCTGGCCGCCGCGGCGCCGTCCGCCGGAGCGGACGAAGCCGCCAAGGCGCCCGACGTCTCGACCGCGGCCGTCCCGGCCCGCAAGGCCGACCTCGTCTGGCCCCCGCCGCCCGACAAGCCGCGCATCCGCTACGTGCGCACGATCATGAGCGCCGACGATCTCCGCGCTAAAAAGGAAGTGAAGAAGGAGGGCTTCTTCGCCCGGCTGATCGCCATGTTCACCGGAGGCAAGGTGACCCCCGAGATCTTCAACAACCCCTACGGCGTTTGGAGCCATGAGGGCAGGGTATACGCCACCGACACCGGCGCGCAGCATCTCACGGTGGTCGACCCGAAGGCGGGCACCTTCCGCTACATGGGCGACCGCGGCGAGGACAGCCTGAAGTCCCCCGTGAGCGTCGCGGTCGACGACGCGGGCGTCGCCTACGTCTCGGACACGAGCGAAGGCGCGGTCAAGGCCTACTCTCCGGAGGGAAAGCTCCTCTGGAAATCGGAGGGAGCGGGCGGCGAAGCGGGCAAGCTCAACCGTCCCGCCGGCATCGCGCTCACCCCGTCGGGCGAGCTCCTCGTCGCCGACAGCGGCAACCGCCGCGTCGTGCTTTTGGGCAAGGACGGAAATTTCATCCGGGAGATGTGCCTGCACTCCAAGAAGGAGTATTACGCCTTGCCCAATCCGAACAACGTCTGGGCCTTCCCGAACGGCGACTTCATGGTCAGCGATCCCCTGGCCGCGCGGGTCCACATCTTCAGCTCGACCGGCGCCGCCTTGGGAGGGTTCGGCGAGGCCGGCGACGCTCCGGGCTATATGTCGCGGCCGCGCGGGATCGCCGCCGACCCCGACGGGAACATCCACGTCGTCGACGCCCTCTTCGCCAGGGTCCAGATCTTCGACCGCGCGGGGCAGCTCCTGCTCTGGTACGGCAGCCCCGGAAACGTCGCCGGCCAGCTCAACCTGCCGGCGGGCATCTTCATCGGCAAGGACGGCATGATCTACGTCGCCGACACCAAGAACAAGCGCATCGGCGTCTACCAATACATCTCTTATCCCGAGGACGGGCAAAAATGACGCCCTGCGCGCATTCGCGCACCTCGGGCGCAATCCCGCGCGCGGAGGTCACGAAAAGGAGATTTTAACGTCCCTCCGAGGAGAAACCGGCGGCAGGTTCGTTGCCACCGGAGATGTCGGCGAGTAGTCGCCGTCGCAACACTCAGGAGGAAAAAAATGAAAGCCCTACTCAAACTGACGGGACTGCTCGTCGCGGGTCTCGTTCTCGTCGGGAAGGTTCACGCCGCGGCCACGTCCGGCATGAACGTGATCGAAGGCTCCAAGCATGACTTCACGCTCACCTACACGGGCGGCGGAGCCGGAGCCATCAACCAGTGCTCGACCTGTCATGAAATGCATAAACCCGTCAAGATGAAGCCCCTGTGGGCCCGCCAGAACCCGGACAAGAACCTCACCTGGAAGGTGAAGTCCGGGGACCTGCCCGTGGAGTACACGAACACCCTGTTCGACGCCGATCCCATCGTCAACTCGACGGCCACGACCGGCTCGCTGATCCCGGCTTGGGCCTTCGTCGACAGCCGTTCCGGCCTGTGCTTGTCCTGTCACGACGGCACGCAGACCGTCAGCGACGGCGGGATGATCACGGGACGCGCCAACCTGACGGTCGCCGCCGGCGACCTGTCCCAGAACCACCGCATCGGCAACGAGCGGCTGCCGGTCTCCAAATACGGCACCGTCACCGACGCCTCCCTCAAGGCCGGCGACTCGGTCGTCATCACCAACGCCGACGGCGTCGCGAAGACGCGGTACTTCGTCGGCTGCACGACCTGCCACAGCATGCACAAGAGCCCCCTGGGGAACCGGAAGCTGCTCGTCAATTCGCGCGACTTCGCTCACGGCCCCGTCTGCTTCGACTGCCACGGCGGTAAATAAGCCTCACTAAGACCCCCAGCGATTCGCCGAAGGCGAATCGGACGGGGGTCTTTTTTGGACCCGGGTTTCCGGTTGACGGTGTTCGGACTAGGTTGAAAGTGATCGACTCGACGACGACGGAAAGCGTACTGATGGCCCGCCTCCAGAACCTCCGCTGGAAGGCGGGCCTTCGCTGCCCCCGCTGCGGCCACCGCGACTGCTCGGTCCACGCCCGCGGCAAAGACGGCCGCCGCAAGCTGCGCTGCTCCGGCTGCGGAAGGACCTTCAACGACCTCACGGGCACGCCGCTGGCCCGCACGCACCTTCCCCTGACGCTGTGGGCCAAGGCCGCCCGCCTGATGGCCTCCGGCCACCAGACCTGCTCGACCTTATCCGTCAAGCTCGACGTGAAGCTCGCCACGGCCTGGCGGGTGCGCAAGATCCTGACCGAGGCGTTGAAGGACGCGGACCTGCGCCAGATGCTCGTCACCGAGGACATGCCATGAACCGAGCGATATCTTCCATTCTGCTGATCCTGGCGCTCGCCGCCGCGGCGCCCCCGGCCGAGGCGCCGCCGCAATGGCCGCCCGCCCCTCAGGCCGCCCGCCTGCGCTTCGCCGGGGAGATCGCCGGCCCGCGCGTCGCCGGGACGGGCCGCCTCGGCCGCTTCCTGCGCGCGCTGATCGGCCTCGACAAGGCCGGCGAGATCGCGGTCGACCGGCTGGTCAAGCCCACCGGCCTGTTCGTCAGCGGCGGGACCGTCTTCGTCGCCGACCCCGGCATGCGCGGCGTCCTGCGCTACGACGAGGCGACCGGGAAGGGCGAGTGGTGGCCGCGCGGCGTCGAGAAAAATCTTTTAAGCCCCGTGAGCGTCGCCGGCGCCCCGGACGGCCGCCTGTTCATCCTGGACTCCCAGCTCGGGAAGGTCTTCATCCTCGACGCCGAGGGAAACGTCACGGGCGAGCTCGAGGGCGACCCCGAGGGCCTGGGCCGCCCCGCCGCCCTGGCGGTTTCCGGGAATAGGATCTACGTCAGCGACGTCAAGAAGCACCGGGTCGCGGTCTATGGGATCGACGGGACCTTCCTGCAGGCCTTCGGACGCCGCGGAGACCGGCCGGGGGAGTTCAACTTCCCCACCTACCTATGGTTCGACCGGAAGGCCGACCGGCTCTGGGTCACGGACTCGGGGAACTTCCGCCTGCAGTGGTTCGGCCCGGACGGACGCTTCGGGGGCTCCATCGGCGAGAACGGCAACCGCCCCGGCTACCTGGCCCGCCCTCGCGGCGTGGCCGTCGACTCCGAAGGCCATGTGTTCGTGGTCGACGCGGCCTTCGAGGCCTTCCAGGTGTTCGACGACAAGAAGCGGTTTCTCCTGTTCGTCGGCCGCGCCGGCACGGCGCCCGGCCGGTTCAGCATGCCCGGAGGCATCTTCATCGACGGCCGCGACCGCGTCTACGTGGCGGATACCCAGAACGCCCGCGTCCAAGTCTTCCAGTACATCAAAGAGGTTAAGCCATGAACACTATCCTGATCTCCGCGCTCATCCTCCTGGCGGGGGCCGTTCCCGCGCCGGCCCTTTCCGTCATCGATTCCAAGCACGACCTGGCCGCGACCAGCGCCACCTCGGGGCCGAAGGCGGTCAATGAGGTGCTGACCTGCCTGTTCTGCCACACCATGCACAAGCCCGCGCAGATGAGCGCCCTGTGGAACCGCGTCGGCGCCCCTGTCGACTTCACCTTCTACTCCTCGAACTACCTGAACAACTACCTGGGCATGAAGAGCCCGACGATGAACGACCTCAACGCCTCCAAGACGAAGCTCTGCCTGTCCTGCCATGACGGCGTGACGGCCCTGGGCGCCGTGTTCAGCCTGGCGCCAAACACGCTCGAGATGACCGGCGGCATTTCCGGCTCGAAGGTCATCGGCACCAACCTGGCCAACGACCACCCGGTGCTCTACGACGTCAAGCCCGGCGCCGGCCCGCCCGCTCAGCCCGGCACCGACCCGGAGATCCAGCTGCCTGCGGCCGGCGACCCGGTCAGGGTCTACGGTGAGACGAACCGCGTCGAATGCACCTCCTGCCATGACGCGCACGACAACACCTACGGGAACTTCCTCGTCAAGTCCAACGCCAACGCGGCGCTGTGCACGTCCTGCCACGTCAAGACGGACTACACCGCCAGCGCCCACGCGCTCTCCAACGCCGTGTACGCGCCGGAGGGCGCGGCGACGACGGTCGGAGAATACTCCTGCCGGAACTGCCACAAGGTTCACGGAGCCTCGCCGGCTCAGGCCTACATCCTGCGCGAGGCCGAGGAGAGCACCTGCTTCAGCTGCCACGGCTCCCCTGCTTTGCTCGGCGCGAAGGACATCAAGAGCCTCTACGCGAAGGCGTCCAGGCATCCGGCGGAGACCGCCGCCGGCGTCCATATCAATCCCGAGCTCGACGCGTCCAACCTGGGAGCGGGAAGGCGCCACGCCGAGTGCTGGGACTGCCACAACCCTCACCGGGCCCGGACCGGCACCCACGCCACGCCCGGCAACGGGATAGGAGAAGTCCTCCTCGGCGCGTGGGGCGTCGAGCCGTCCTACGGCCCGGGCGCCTGGCTCCCCGCGACCTCCTACGTGCGCCGGGTCTTCAACGACACGACGAACTACAAGGAGTACCAGCTCTGCTACAAATGCCACACCTACTACGCGTTCGGCAACAACCCTCCGGCCAACTCGAGCGACCAGTCCATCGAGCTCAACCCGGCCAACCGCTCCGCCCATCCCGTGCGCAACAGCGCCGTCGAGCAAACCGGGTCCGTCGCGCCCCAGGCGCTGACGGCGGCGCAGCTGTCGGCCCCGTGGAACGCGGGCGGCGGACCCGGCAATCAGACCATGACCTGCTCCGACTGCCACGCCTCCGACAACCCCTCCGATCCCAAGGGGCCGCACGGCTCGGCCGCCGACAAGCTCCTCGCCGGGCCGCGGCGCTATTGGCCGAACAGGGCTTCCGGCACCCCATGGACCCTCCGTGACGTCAAGGACGGCGCCAACGGCTGGTCGAACAACCTCTTCTGCGTGAACTGCCATCCGCTGTACACGAACGGAGATTGGAAGAACAACGCCCACGAGGAGCACGAAGGACGCCGGGCCGGAGATAAGGATATCCAGTGCATCGCCTGCCATGTCGTCGTTCCGCACGGGGCGAGGCGCTCGCGCCTGATCGGCTACGCGTCCGAGCCCCAGCCGTACAACTACGGCGGCGCGGGGCCGTACGACAAGCTCGTCCTGGACGGCTTCCGCAAGGCCGCGACGCCGACCGGCTACACCAAGCCGAACTGCACCTCGAGCGCGATCGGCTGCCACTCCGACCCGGGAATATTCGATCCGTAGGCCCCCATGGCGAGCGCGAACCGCTGCCGGGCCGCCGCGCTGATCCTTCTGCTGAACGCGGCGGGGACCCCGGCGCGCGCCCTGACCCGGTCGGGCTCGATGGGCTGGAGCTTCAACGACATCACGACCCGCGATCCGTCCGGGAAGGCGCGCTACTCCTCCTGGGGCCAGGCCTACGGCCTGAACCTCGGCGGGAGCCTCATCTATCCCGCCTTGGGGACCTTCTCCGCCGGCGGGGAATACTCCGAAGGCGCCAACATCCACTCCACGGTCAACACCGGCGCGACCGGCCAGCGCGTCATCGGCGGCAGCGCCTCGCTCGATCTTTTCCATCCCAACGTGAGGAACTACGTCCGATTCGCCCCGAACTACTCGGTCCTCGCCACGAAATACAAGGGAAGCCCGGAGACCAAGTACACGAACAATTTTTGGGGCTACAGCGCCGGCCTCTCGCTGCCCTATCTTCCCGCGATCAACGCCAGCCGGCAATACAACCGGATCAAGAACGTCTTCGGAGACGTCACGAACGATCAGCGGCAGACGCTCATGAGCGAGAACCTCTCCTACCAGCTCCGCGGCGCGCGCCTGGCCCTCAATCAGGAGCGCCAGCGCACCGAGGACCCGAATTCCGCTTTGCCCTCCGCTCTCGCGACGACCCAGAGAGGCTCGCTCGACTACGGGCTGAGCGGCCTCAAGAGCCTGCGGCTCCAATACCTGACCTTGCACACGGAATACCTGCGCTTCGCGACCGACGACGAGACCCGGGCGAGATCCCTATCGAACTACGTCACCCTGAGGACGAACGACTTCATGTCGGGCCGTTGGCGCCATGCCCTCAACTACACGAACGACTCTCGGCGCGACCTCCTGAGAAGGACCCACGACATGACCCACTCCATGCTCCTCACCAGCAACCGCCCGCTGACGCGCGGGAACTTCGTCAACTCCACGGCCGCCGGGGCCTCCGGCCGGGGCCTGACGACGCGCCGGGCCAGCGTCGCTCCCTATCTCAGCCTGGCCTTCCGGGATGGGCGGCTGCTGACGGCCTTCAACGGGCTCCTGGGCTGGTCGAGGTCGGCCTCGGGAGCCGCCTCCCTCGGCAACTCGCTGGGCACCCGCCTGGATCTCCGGCCCCGCAGGACGCTCAACTTCTTCGCCGACTTCAACACCAATGAATCCGTCCCGCTGAACGCGGGCGCCCCGGCCGGCCAGCGCTCCAGCCGCGCCGGCCTCGGCGGCACCCGGAGATACGGGGGCGGCGAGACCACCTTGCGCTACGATCACACCCGCGACCGCTCCTACGCCTCGCGAAGCGGCTTGGACAGCGACCAGGTCAACCTCAATGCCTCCGCCACGCCGGCCCCGCGCCTCAATGCCGCCCTCGGGGGCAGCTTCAGCGAGACGCGGACCACCGAGGGCTCCGTCTACCGCTCCAAGAACCTCACCGGCGCCCTGACCTGGTCGACCCTCTGGGGCCTGCGCATGAACGCGGACGCGAGCTTCGCCGCCCTCGAGCAGTATACGACGAGCGCCGGCCTGACCTACGCCATGGGCAAGACCAGCGTCAGCGTCAAATACATCTACACCGCCACTCCGCTGCCGTCCTCGTTCTCGCACATCAGCCTCACCTTGACCCGCACGCTCTGAGACGCCCGCGTTGGCCGGTTCGTTGCTTACACATCACTCACCGCCCGCGCCGCGATTGCTATGATGCGGCGAATATCTCTGGAGGATGCCATGAAACTGCTCCTGTCGCTCGCCTTGCTCGCCTTCGTCCCCCGCTCCTCGGCCGCCGACCTGACCGGCACCGTCGTCGAGACCATGGACTCCGGCGGCTACACCTATCTCCTCCTCAAGACCCCTTCCGGCGCCAAGAAATGGGCCGCCGTCGCCAAGGCCAAGGTCAAGAAAGGCTCCAAGGCCACCGTGACCGGCGCGATGGAGATGAAGGACTTCGAGAGCCCGAGCCTCAAGCGCAAGTTCGACTTCATCGCCTTCGGCACCTTGGCCGATTCGGCGCCGGCCGGCCACGCCCACGGCGGGGCGGGCAAAGGGGACGCGATGGGCGGCATGCCGGCGCACGGCAGCCGCGCCGAGGTCAAAGGGCCGATCAAGGTGGCCAAGGCCTCCGGCCCGGACGCCCGCACGATCGGCGAGGTGTACGCCCAGAAGAAGGCGCTCAAGGGCAAGGAGGTCGTCGTCGCCGGCAAGGTCGTCAAGTACAACCCCGGCATCCTGGACCGCAACTGGGCCCATCTGCGCGACGGTTCGGGCAGCGCGAAGGACGGCAGCGACGACATCACCGTCCTGCTCAAGGACGAGACCGAGCTGGGCAAGACCATCACGGTCCGCGGCACGGTCACGCTCGACAAGGACCTCGGCGGGATGTACAAGTTCCCCGTGGCCCTCGAGGACGCCGTCCTCGTCAAGTAGCTAGAACTCCTCCGGGAGCGTCGACGATAAGGCTATCCTCGTTACCACCAGCGCTGGCGGTAATGGGGATGACATCGCCTTCTCGGCGCTTCGTCCTTATGACATAAATCCTCAACCCGTTATTTTCTATGATTGCGTCGAGGGCCATGACAAAAATCGAGGGGTTCCGCTGCGTCGAATGCTCGACGGAACTCGGGCTGCCTGAGGCCAAGTACGTCTGCCCGCGCTGCGGCGGGAACCTCTCCGTCGTCTACGATCACAAGGCCGTTCGTAAAACGCTCAGCCGCAAGTCGCTAAAGGCCGATCCGGAGCGGAGCCTTTGGCGCTATCTCGGCATCCTTCCGCTCGCCGGCCGCTCCGGGATTCCCCCCGTGCAGGTCGGGTGGACGCCTTTGTATCACGCCCGCAAGCTCGGCTCCTCCCTAGGGCTCAAGAGCCTGTACCTCAAGGACGACGGCCGCAACCCGTCCGCATCCTTTAAAGACCGCGCCAGCGCCGTCGTCGCCGCGCGCGCCCTCGAGACCGGGGAGAAGACGGTCGCCGGCGCCTCGACCGGCAACGCGGCGGCGTCTTTGGCCTGCATGACGGCCCAGCGCGAGACAAAGCCCGTCATCTTCGTGCCGCGCACCGCGCCTCCCGCCAAGCTGGCCCAGCTTCTCGTCTTCGGCGCCGTCGTCCTCAGCGTGGACGGCACCTACGACCAGGCCTTCGACCTGTGCCGGGAGGCCTGCGACGAGTTCGGCTGGTACAACCGCAACACCGGCTACAACCCCTTCACTCGCGAGGGCAAGAAGACCTGCGCCTTCGAGCTGTGCGAGCAGCTCGGCTGGAAGGTCCCCGACTTCGTGTTCGTCTCCGTCGGGGACGGCAACATCATCAGCGGCCTGTGGAAGGGCTTCACCGATTTTCGCGCCCTGGGACTCATCGACAAGCTGCCGAGGCTGGTCGCCGTCCAGGCCGAGGGCAGCGCCGCCATCGCGAACGCCTGGAAGAACGGCGCGGCGATCCGCCCGGTAAATGGCAGGACTGTTGCTGACAGCATCTCGGTGAGCCTCCCTCGCGACGGCGCCGCGGCCGTGAACGCCCTCAAGGACTCCAACGGCTTCGCCGTGACGGTGACCGACCGGGAGATCCTTGCCGCCATCCCCGCGCTCGCGCGCGGAGCCTCCGTCTTCGCCGAGCCCGCCGGAGCCGCCGCCTACGCGGGCCTCGCCAAGTGCGCCGCCTCCGGGAAAGTGCGCGAGAACGATACGACGGTCATCGTCGTCACGGGCAGCGGCTTGAAGGACATCGGCTCCGCGATGAAGGTGTCGGGACGGCCGCACGAGGTCGGCGCGGCGATGAGCTCGGTGCGGCGGGTGCTCGCGCGGGAGAAGATTTCTTAGCGCCGGCGGACTGTTTCCGGAAACAGTCGTTTCAGGGAGATACATGAAGATCAACGAAGCGGTGCTAAAAAAGACGGCCAAGCTCTGCAAGGAGCGCGGCGTCGTGATCCCGACCTTCGCGCAGATGAAGGACCCGAGCAAGGCTCCCGCCTCGGCCCGCGCCCGGCTCAAGAAGGTCGGCATGAATGAGCTCGACCCGGCCAACCTATTCCGCATCACCTGGAAGAACGAAGCAGAAACGGGCCAGTTCGGGGACGTGAACTATTTTGAGGTACCGAAATCGATCACCGGCATCGACGCCCGCGTCATCGGCCTCGTGGGCAAGCACTTCCCCACCGGCGCCCATAAGGTCGGCGCGGCGTTCGCCTGCCTGGCACCCCGCCTCGTGACGGGAGAGTTCGATCCCACGTCTCAAAAGGCGGTCTGGCCCTCGACCGGGAATTACTGCCGCGGCGGGGCGTTCGACAGCGCGCTCCTGGGCTGCGCCGCGGTGGCGATCCTGCCCGAGGGCATGAGCAAGGAGCGCTTCGCTTGGCTCAAATCCATAGGGGCCGAGGTCATCGCGACCCCCGGAACGGAATCCAACGTCAAAGAGATTTACGATAAATGCTGGGAGATCAAGAAGACGCGCAAGGACTGCGTGATCTTCAACCAGTTCGAGGAGTTCGGCAACCCGACGTGGCATTACCACGTCACCGGCGGCGCCATCGAGGAGGTCTTCGAGAAGGTCAAAGGCAAGAGCGGGCGGCTGGCGGGCTACGTCTGCGCCACCGGCTCGGCGGGCACGATCGCGGCCGGCGACTATCTGCGAACGAAGTTCCCGGCGGCGCGCGTGGCGGCCTCCGAGGCCCAGCAGTGCCCGACCTTGTTCATGAACGGCTTCGGCGAGCACCGCATCGAGGGCATCGGCGACAAGCACATCCCCTGGGTGCACAACGTGCGCAACACCGACATGGTCGTCGCCATCGACGACGAGGACTGCATGCGCCTGCTGCGCCTGTTCAACGATCCCGCCGGAAGAAAGCACCTGCTCGCCGAGGGCGCCGCGAAGGAGGCGGTCGAGAAGCTGGGCCTGCTCGGCATCTCCGGCATCTCCAACATGCTCTCCGCCGTGAAATTGGCCAAGTACTACGAGCTCGGCAAGGACGACGTCGTGTTCACCGTCTTCACGGACTCGGTGGAACTGTACGGCTCCCGCCTCGCCGAGCTCGAGGAGGCGCACGGCAAATACACCTCCATCCAGGCGGCCATGGACCTGGACCGACGCATGCGGGGTGCTTCCACGGACAACCTGCGCGAGTTGAACTACCGCGACCGCAAGGCGCTGCACAACCTCAAGTACTTCACCTGGGTCGAGCAGCAAGGGCGCACGTCCGAGGAGCTGCGCCGCCTGTGGGACCCCGAGTTCTGGACCGAGACCTTCGCGAGCGCGAAGGAGTGGGACAAGCTCATCGGCGAGTTCAACGCGAGGACCGGCCTGAACTGATGAGGTTCAAGCTCAACGGCGTCGAGAAGGAATACGACGGCGAGCCGGAGGCGTCCTTGCTGCGCTGGCTGCGCGACGAGGAAGGGATCATCTCCGCCAAGGACGGCTGCTCCCCGCAGGCCGCCTGCGGCTGCTGCACTGTCGAGCTGGGCGGCAAGGCCGTGCTCTCCTGCGCGACCCCGATGAAGCTCGTCGCGGGCAAGGAGGTCGTCACCGCGGAGGGCATGGGCAAGCCCGCCCAGGACGCCTTCGCCGACGCCTTCGCGCACCACGGCGGCGCGCAATGCGGCTTCTGCATCCCGGGCATCGTCATGCGGGCCTGGAACCTGGTCAAGAAGACGCCGGAGCCGTCCCAGGACGACATCGAGCGCGGCCTCAATCAGCATCTGTGCCGCTGCACCGGCTACAAAAAGATCACGGCCTCGATTCAGGAAGCGGCCAGGACCCTTCGCACGGGCAAGCCCTCGACGCCGCCCGTCGCGGGCCCCGTCGGGACGCGCCTGCCCAAGTACGGCATCAAGGACGCGGTGCTGGGCCGGCGGCCGTACGTGGCCGACATGAAAGTCCCCGGCATGCTCCACGCCGCGGTGCGCCTGTCCGATCATCCCCGCGCGAAGGTTCTCAGGATAGACACCTCCGCCGCTTCGGCCATGGCGGGCGTGACGAAAATTTTCCTCGCTGGCGATATCCCCGGACGACGCCTTCAGGGCTCGATCATACAGGACTGGCCCGTCATGGTGGCCGCCGGAGAGATCACCGGCTACGTGGGCGACGTGCTGGCTCTCGTCGTCGCCGGGACGCGCGCGCAGGCCCAGGCGGCGGCCAAGGCCGTGAAGGTCGATTACGAGGTCCTTGAGCCTATCATCGACGTGCCCTCGGCGCTCGCTCCGGGGGCCCCGAAACTCCAGCCCAAAGGCAACGTATTGAGCGTCTCGAAAGCCAAGAAGGGCGACGCGGCCAAGGCCTTGGCCGAGTGCGACTACGTCCACGAGGCGACGTATCAAACGCAGTGGATCGAGCACGCGTACATGGAGCCGGAGGCCGCGCTGGCCCTGCCTGAGGACGGACGCATCATCGTCTACACCCAGAGCCAGGGGATTTACGAGGATAGGAAACAACTGGCGGCGATGCTGGCGCTGGAAGAAACGAAGATAGACGTGGTGCTTGTGCCGAACGGGGGCGGGTTCGGAGGAAAGGAAGACATGCTGGCCCAGAGCCAGGCCGCCTTGGCGGCGCATCTCCTCGGCAAGCCCGTCAAGCTCGAGATCACCCGCGAAGAATCCATCCTGATGCACTCCAAACGCCACCCTCTACGGATGGAATATAAACTCGGCTGCGGAAAGGACGGCAAGCTGAAAGCATTATTTGCACGCATCTACGGCGACTCCGGCGCCTACGCGTCCGTCGGCATGAAGGTCCTCGAGCGCGCGGCCGGACACTCGACCGGCGGCTACTGCGTACCCCATGTCGACGTGGAGGCGACCGCCGTCATCACCAACAACGTGCCGTGCGGCGCGATGCGCGGCTTCGGCGCCAATCAAGCGACCTTCGCGATGGAGTGCTCGGTCGATGAGCTCTGCGAGATGGGCGGCTTCGACCGCTGGCAGTTCCGCTGGGACAACGCCTTGGTCGACGGCCTGACCACCTCGACGGGCCAGATCCTGACCGGCGGCGTGGGCGTGCGCGCCACGCTCGAGGCGGTCAAGGACCGTTTCAAGGCCGCGAGATACGCGGGCATCGGCTGCGGCATCAAGAACACCGGCATCGGCAACGGCATGCCCGATTTCTCCGAGGTGGAGATCCTGGTCGAATCCGCGGACCGCGTCCGGATTCATCACGGCTGGACCGAGATGGGGCAAGGCGTGGACACCATCGCCGTTCAGGTCGTCTGCTCCGAGACGGGCCTGACGCCGGACATCATCTCCGTGCGCGCGCGCACCAGCGACGACGCCCCCGCGGGCATGACCACGGCCTCCCGCGCGACGAGCCTCGTCGGCAACGCGCTCATCGACGCCTGCAAGGCGTTCAAGAGCGACCTCAAGCGCGAGGGCCTCGCCGCCATGGCCGGCCGCCGCTACCGCGGCAAGTGGATCTGCGATTGGACCAACAAGCCCGGCTGCGACACGCACGGCAAGCCGGTCTGCACGCATTATTCCTACAGCTACGCCGCCCAGGTCGCCATCATCGGAGACGACGGGAAGGTAAGCGAGCTCATCGCCGCCCACGACGCGGGCAAGGTCATGAATCCGACGCTGTTCGAAGGCCAGATCGAGGGCTCCCTGCACATGGGCCTCGGCTACGCGATCAGCGAGGAGCTGGTCATGGAGCACGGCCGGCCGAAGTCGACGAAGCTGCGCGACTGCGGCGTTCTGCGCGCCAAGGAGACGCCCAAGCTCACCGTCATCGCCGTCGAGGTCCCCGATCCGCTCGGCCCCTACGGCGCCAAGGGCGTGGGCGAAATCGGCCTCGTGCCGACGGCCGGGGCCGTGGCCAACGCCTTCTGGGCGTTCGACGGCAAGCGCCGGCGCGTCCTGCCGATGAAGGATTGATGCTCTACCTTCAAGACGCGTCGTTCGTCGACTGGCGCACGCTGGGGATTCGCCGGGGCCTTCTGCAGGTCGAGCCCGGCGCCCGGGGGAAGGCCCGGCTCGTGAAGCGCGTCCCTCGCGGCGCCAAGAGCCTCGATTGCTCGGGACGCCTCGTCACCAAGTCCTTCGTCGTCGCGCATCATCATCTTTATTCCGCGCTCGCCTGCGGGATGCCGGGAGCCAAGCGCGCGCCGAAGAACTTCCCCGACATGCTCAAGCGCGTCTGGTGGAACCTCGACAAGAATCTCGACAGGGACATGATCCGCGCCTGCGCCATGGCCGGCGGCATCGCCGCGGCCAAGGCGGGGGCGACCTTCCTCATCGATCATCATTCCTCTCCCAACGTCGTGAAAGGAAGCCTCGACGTCATCGCCGGCGCGCTGGACGAGATCGGGCTTTCGCATCTGCTCTGCGTCGAGCTGTCCGACAGGGACGGCAGGGCCGCGCGCGAGGCGGGTCTCGAGGAAACCGACCGTTATCTGCGCAAGCGGCAGGGATTGGTGGGGCTCCACGCCTCCTTCACCGTCGGAGACGATCTGCTCTACCGCGCCATCGCCACGGCGATCGGCCACAACGCCGGCATCCACATCCACGTCGCCGAGGCGATCGACGATCAGGCGAACTGCGTCAAGGATCACGGCATGAGGGTCGTTGAGCGTCTCGCGCGCACGGGCATACTCGAGTCCCCCAAGACTTTGCTCGTCCACGGTCTTCATCTCAACGCCCGGGAGCGAGCCCTCTTCCGTTCAAGCCGTTCGTGGCTCGTTCAAAACGAAGAGAGCAACCAAAACAACGCCGTCGGGGCCTTCGACCCCAAGGGTCTCGGCGACCGGCTGCTCTTGGGGACCGACGGGATGCACGGCGACATGCTCGCCTCGACGCGCGCGGCCTACCTCGCGGCGCAGGGCCGCGGCGGGATGACCCCGCTGGCGGCGTACCGGCGTTTGCGGCGGGCGCACGATTTTATTTCCGAGAATAATTTTTCGGGCGACGGCGAAAACAACCTCGTGATCCTCGATTACCGGCCGCCGACGCCGGCTTCGGCGGGGAACCTTGCCGGACATTTCCTCTACGGCCTCAACGCCTCGCACGTCGACGACGTCGTCAGCGGAGGCAGGCTGATCGTCAAAAACAAACGGATGGTGCTAGTCGACGAGGACAAGGTCCGGGATTTCACGCTCAAGCAGGCGGAGAGATTATGGCGAAGACTCTGAGCATCGACGGCAAGCGGCTGTATTCCTCGCTGGCGGAGCTCGGGAAGATCGGGGCGTATAAAGACGAACGGACCGGGATATTCGGCGTCAATCGCCTCGCCCTGACGGCCGCCGACGGCGAGGGCCGCCGCCTCGTCGTGAAATGGTTCCGGCAGGCGGGCCTGCGCGTGACGATCGACAAGATCGGCAACGTGTACGGCCGCCGCCGCGGCCTCGAGGACGATCTCGCCCCCGTCATGCTGGGCTCCCACATCGACTCGGTGCCCACCGCCGGGCGCTTCGACGGCTGCCTGGGCGTGCTCGGCGCCCTCGAGGTCGTGCGGACCCTCAACGCCGCCAAGGCGCTCACGCGCCGCCCGCTCGTCGTAGGCTTCTTCACCGACGAGGAAGGCGGACGCTTCGGCACCGACATGCTGGGCAGCGCGGTGGCCACGCTCCGCCTGCCGCTCGAGAAGGCCTATGCCCTTCAGGACCGCGACGGCCTGACCGTGAAGGGAGAGCTCAAGAAGATCGGCTTCCTCGGAAACGAGCCGGTCGGGAAGCTCACGCCCCATGCTTATCTCGAGTGCCACATCGAGCAGGGCCCGATCCTGCGCCACAAAGGCCTCGACGTCGGAGTGGTCATGGGCGTGCAGGCCATCTCCTGGCAGGAATTGACCATCGTCGGCAAGTCCGCCCACGCGGGCACGACGCCGATGAGCTTCCGCCGCGACGCGGGCCTGAGCGCCGCCCGCCTCAACGTCGCTATGCGCGAGATGACGCGCTCCGGGCGCTACGGGCGCGAGATGCGCGCGGCGATGGGCTCCATCCGGCCGCTGCCGGGCATGGTCAACGTGGTGCCGGGCCGCGTGATCTGCTCCGTGGACCTGCGCAACCCCTCCGACGCCCTGATGAAGAAAGCCGAGGCCGACTTCTCCATGCTCTGCAGGAAGGTCGCCAAGGAGGACGGCGTGACCATCACCAGCCGCAGCACGGCCAAGACCCCGCATGTGCCCTTCGACAAGACCGTGCAGTCCTTGATCGCCGCGCAGGCCGACCGCCTGGGCCTGACGCACGAGCCGATTTTGTCCGGCGCCGGGCATGACGCCCAGGAATGGAGCCGGGTGTGCAAGACGGCTATGGTGTTCGTGCCCGGCGAATACGACGGCATCAGCCATAATCCGCGGGAGTTCTCGACTTTGAAGCAATGCGCGGACGGCATCAACGTCCTCCTGGGATCGGCGCTCGCGCTGGCCGAGGAAAAACGATGAGCGCCGTCCGCGCGGCTTTGACCCAGACGATCAACGCCTATAAAGACATGCCCCGGACCATGGCCGGCCTCCGCGGGCTCAAGCATCGCCTCGACGCGGTCCGCGGGGCGAACGTGGAGCGCAACGTCGGCCTGATCAAGGCCGCCGCGAAAGCCGGGGCGAAGGTCGTCTGCCTCGGCGAGCTGTGCACCGGGCCGTACTTCGCGATGACCAAGGAGCCGATGTGGCTCGGCCTGGCCGAGGACGCGGAGGACGGACCGAGCGTGAACGCCTTCGTCGAGACGGCCCGTGAGAACCGGGTCGTGGTGGTCGCGCCGATATACGAGCTTCACGGAAAACGCCGCTTCAACACCGCGGTCGTCATCGAGGCCGACGGAAAGATCATCGGCAAGTACCGCAAGTCGCACATCCCCTGCGGCGCCAACGAGCAGGGCGAGTTCGCGGAGACCTTTTATTACGGACGCAGCGAGGGACGACAAAATCCCAAGTCGCCGAAGATCCTCGGCCAGAACCCGTATTTCCCCGTCTTCAAGACGTCCGCCGGAAAGATCGGCGTCGCGATCTGCTACGACCGGCATTTCGAGGGCGTCGTCGCCGCGTTGGCCGAGGCGGGAGCGGAGATCGTTTTTTCTCCGGCCGTGACGTTCGGCGCCAAATCGCGGCGTCTCTGGGATCAAGAATTTTTGGTTGACGCGTGCCGCCACCGCCTCTTTATCGGCGGCTCCAACCGCCGGGGCTCGGAGAAGCCCTGGAACCAGCCTTACTTCGGCGCGAGCTATTTCGCGGGGCCCGACGGCGAGAAACTCGAGGACCTCTCCCAGCGCCCCGACCTCGTGATCGCCGACATTGACCTCGCCGCGCTCAAAAAGCCGGATCCTTCGGGCTGGAACTTGAAGCGCGACGTCCGGCCGGGCATCTACTAAGAGATACCGGATATCCCCATTACCGCCGGCGCTGGCGGCGATGGGAATGACTGCCGCCACAAGGCGAGAGGCGCTTCATTTTTCCCGTTGCTCGATGCTGACGACGACCCCGTTCTGGAAGATGACGCGAATCTTGGCGCGGGGATCCATGGAGTCGGAGGCGACGCCCACGCTGGTGCCGTAGCCCGTGCCGCCGCCGAAGCTCGACACGCCGAACCCCAGGCCCACGTTCGGCCCCCCGCCGACGCCATACTCCCAGACCTCCTGAGTCGCGGCGGCCGATTTATGGGAAAAGACGCGGCTGGGCTTGCCCAGGGCCATCACGACCTGCTCGCCCGTGAAGCCGACTTCCACGCTCCCCTCGCGGATGGCCGATTGGACCTCCGGCGGAAAAGCGTCGAACGCGGCCTGGTTTTTCTTGATGCGCGACTGGGGCGACGAGCACGCCGCGAGGGCCGCCCCCAGAATGAGCACGGCGATTCGCCTGGTCATAGCTCACCCCCCTCCGGTCTTGGAGCAACGAACCGGCCCGCGTGGGACTTTTGGCGGGTACGCCTGGGCCGCAAGGCCCTCTCAGCGCGCCCCCGCGCCTGGTATAATCGTCCCAGAGCCGCCAGGAGGCCCCCTTTGAAGTACGCGATCCTAGCCTTGATCCTCGCCGCGCCCGCCGCCGCCCAGGACCGCGCCGCGGAGATCGACTTCCAGAACCAGCTCCAGGACATGGAGGCCAGGCAGGCGCAGGCCGTCGAGCGCGCCAAGGCCATCGCCGCCATCGAGCGGACCCTCGTCGCGATGAACGACGGCCCCGAGGCCGGCGGCCGCGTCGTCGCCTACCTGAACGACAAGGGCATCGAGGTCAAGCTCGGCTCCGACGTCCAGACCGAGGCGGTCAGCGTCACCGTCCGCGCGGGCAAGACGACGATCCGGCTCTCCCCCGCTCTCCCGGCCTACCCGCGCGTGTACGGCCCGCTCATCGCCAAGGAAGCCGCCGCGATGATATACGCCGACATGCCCGCCTGCGCCGAGCGCTCCTATATGGTCCGCGGCACGGCCGGCCGCGTGTGGCTCGAGCTCGGCGGCGAGCCGGCCAAGCTCCCCGTCATCGAGGGCCTCAAGAATCTCGCCGTCCCCTCCGTCTCCGAGGCGATGGGCGCCTGGGCCACCGACGCCGCGCAGATGGCCCTGTACAAGATCGGCCAGGCCGAGAACCTCCCCGAGCTCTACGAGCTCGGCGAAAGCCCGGCCAACGAGGCGGCCAACAAGCGCTTCGTGATCTTCCTGCTCGACGAGCGGGACCTCCGCAACGCGAGCGGTCTGCGCTAGCCTTCCCGGTTTACCCCCATCATTCCACCGGTGAGAATCTTATGGATAACTTCAGCCTTTAACCGGCGTTGACGTAGCTGACGGCGTCCGGCGCCAGGAGCGCGTTGCGCAGCAGGTCCATGATAAAAGCGTAGGTCAGGTCCACCTCGCACGCGGCCGCCCCGTTCACGGTCCCCGCCGGATCGGCCATGGCATAGCTCACGCGGAACCCCGGCCCGGCGTATTCAGCCTCGCCCCCTCGGACGACAAGGCTGTACTCCTTCCCCGAGAAGCGCCCGTGCACGGCGTCGCCCGCGATGAAGAACCCGTCGCGCTCCTTGCTTTGCGCCCAGAATTCGCGCGTGCCGAAAAAGCGCGGCTTGACGATGTACGGTCCGCCGTCCTCGGGGCAGAACACGTCGCAGTTGCCGCACTCGTTGCAGAAATCGGCGAAGTTGGCGAGCTGGTGCTTCTTGTCGAAGCGCAGCGAGCCCTCGGTCCGGCTCGTCCAGGCGCCGCCGTCGAGCCGGAGCTTGACGACAGGCACCTCGCCGCGCGGCAGGACATAGGTGAAGTTCGCGTCGTTGGGGCACACCGGAACGCACTTGTCGCAGCTCACGCAGTCGAAGAGGACCAGGTGAGTGCCGATCTTCTTGGGCAGGGCCGAGTTCTTCGCCTTCGCGTAGCGCGGATCATACGTCGCCGAGGCGACGTATGACTTGGTGTTGGCGAGGATCGAGCCGCCGCGGGTCTTGGCGATGAATTGGGGAATCGTGGAGGCGCCGACGGCGTCCATGCGCCGGGACAATTCCTCGGAGTACCCCTTGAGTCTCCCATAGCCGCCCGGAGCGAGAAGATCGCTGCATACCGTGACGGGCACCAGGCCGAGGGAGACCGCGTCGGGAAAATTCACCTTGTCGATCCCGGCGGAGAACGAGACCGGCACGGCTTCGCCGAAGCGCTCCCTGAAGCGCCCGACCATAGTCATCGCCAGCACGTGCAGGGGCGCGCCGGAGAGATACATGGTCTTTTCGGCGGCCGGCAGAAACCCTTCTTTATTCTCGACCACGAGGGTGTTGCTGAACTTGACCCCGAACCCGCGCCGGATTTTTTCGGCTTTAGCCGAAAGTCTCTCGACGAACCCGCAAGCCTGCTCCCAGGTCGCGTCCTTGGCGAATGCCTCCTCGGGCACGGTGATGTCCCCGTAGCCCAAGGCGTCGTTGAACAAGGCCCGCTGGTCCTTGGGACCCAGCAAGGTCGGGTTGAGCTTGATGATGCAATCGAGGCCCAGTTCCGTCATCATGAAGTCGGCGATGGCCTCGATCTCGTCGGGCGGGCAGCCGTGGAAGGTGCTCAAGGTGACCGAGCCGGATATCTTGGTCTGGAACATGGTCCCGCGCACGGCCTCGGGGAGCTCGCCGCGCAGGCGTTCGACCACCCCGCTCGCGTCCTTCATCCCCGCGATGAAGGTCCGGACCTTCTCGCTCTTGACGCCCTTGAGGTCGTAGCCGACGCTCAGGTCGAAGATCGAGCGGTCGAAGCCCGGGGCCAGAGGGATCTTCCCGCTCGCCTTCAGCAGGTCGATGAGCATCGAGGCCTTCACGTACTCGTCGAGGGACTCCTCGATGCGCAGCTCCTGGGACCACTCCACGTTGTAGCCCACGTTGCGCATATCGATGCACGGGCGCGGGATCTTGAGGCGGTCCATGATCTGCACGGTCTTGAGCTCGAAGATGCGCGCTCCGCCGAGCCAGGCCAGGACGATGTTCTGCGCCAGCTGGGTGTGCGGCCCCGCGGCGGGCCCGAGCGGGGAGGAGGCCGTCATGCCGTGGAAGCGCACGGAGAAGTCCTTCTTCGGGTCGCCGGTGAAGAAGGACCGCCGAGGCAGGTCGAACACCGCGTCCTTGAGCTCGAGCTCGCGGAACATGCGGGCGGCCAGCCGCCCGAGCGGCTGCGGGACGAAGTCGGCCATCAGAACGCCTCCATGAGTCTATTGTACATCGGCCGCGCCATCCCCATTACCTCCACTTCTGGCTGTAAAGGTGATGACCTCCGGATCTCCCGTTGCGGGACCCCCTCAGAATGGCTACTCTAGACCTACCGCATGGCCGCTTATTTCGCGCGACGCCTCCTCCTCGTACTGCCGACCTTCCTTGGGGTGACGCTCATGGTCTTCGCCATCACCCGCTTCGTGCCCGGCGGCCCCGTCGAGCGCATGATCGCCCAGGCCCAGCAGATGCAGGCCGACGGCCGCTCCGGCGGGAGCGACCGGGTCGGCTCGACCGCCCTCTCGGAGAGCCAGATCCAGGAGCTCAAGGAGTACTACGGCCTCGACAAGCCGCTGCTCGTCGGCTACGTCCAGTGGATCTGGAAGGTCTTCCACCTCGACCTGGGCGTCTCCTCGCGCTACAACGAGCCGGTCTGGGGCCTCATCAAGGACCGCTTCCCCGTCTCCATCTTCTTCGGCCTGACGACGCTCTTCCTCACGTACACGATCTGCGTGCCGCTGGGCATACTCAAGGCGGTGCGCCACCGCACCCCGCTCGACAACGCCTCCTCGATCTTCGTGTTCATCGGCTACGCGATCCCGAACTACGTCGTCGGCATCCTCCTGCTCATCGTCTTCTCCTCTTATTGGGAGATCTTCCCGCTCAGCGGCTTCACCTCCCGGGAGTTCTCCGAGCTGAGCCTCTGGGGCAAGGCCAAGGACCTGGCCTGGCACACGACCTTGCCCCTGACGGCGTACATGGCCGGGTCCTTCGCGGTGATGACCTTCCTGACGAAGAACTCGCTGATGGACAACCTCGCGGCCGACTACGTCCGCACGGCCATCGCCAAGGGCCTCGATTTCAAGCGCGCGGTCCTGCGCCACGCCCTGCGCAACAGCCTCATCCCCATCGCCACGCACTTCGGCAACGAGATTTCTCGGGTGCTCGCCGGGTCCTTCCTCGTCGAGACGATCTTCAACATCAACGGCTTCGGCCTGCTCGGCTACGAGTCGGTCGTCGAGCGCGACTATCCCGTCGTCATGGGCATACTCGTGATCTCCTCTCTGCTGTTCCTGCTCGGCAACATCCTCTCCGACGTGTGCGTGGCCCTCGTCGATCCCCGGGTCAAGTTCCAATGATTTTCCCCCGCCTCGACCCCCTGACGAGGAAGAAGTTCTCGCGCTTCGCCCGCATCCGGCGCGGCTGGTGGTCGGCCGTGCTCCTGACCGCGGCGATCGTCATGTCCTTTTTCGCCGAGCTGTTCGTCAGCAACCGCGCGCTCGTCGTGCGCCACGAGGGGCGCTGGAGCTTTCCGGCCTACGGCGCCATTCGTCCGGGGACGGAGTTCGGGCAGGACTACCAGTACGAGACGAACTACCGCCGGCTCAAGAAGACGTTCGAGGAGGCGGACCGCGGGGACTTCGTCCTTCTCCCGCCCATCCCCTACAAC
The DNA here is from genome assembly GCA_036676805.1 of Elusimicrobiota bacterium. Taxonomy (GTDB): domain Bacteria; phylum Elusimicrobiota; class Elusimicrobia; order UBA1565; family UBA9628; genus GWA2-66-18. The sequence goes on along the minus strand of JAKFCD010000024.1, from coordinate 6,405 downwards.
GCCTACGAGAACGACCTCCCCGAGGGCGTCTACCCGCCCACCGCCCCCGACTTCGCGTCCCGGCACTTCCTCGGCACCGACACCTCCGGGCGCGACGTCCTCGCGCGCCTGATCTACGGCTTTCGCACCGCGATCATCTTCTCCCTGCTGCTGCTGCTGTGCAACTACGTCGTCGGCATCTCCATCGGCTGCGCGATGGGCTACTACGGCGGGGCCTTCGACATGTTCTTCCAGCGCCTCATCGAGGTCTGGTCGAACGTGCCGTTCCTCTACGTCATCATCATCGTCGCCTCCATCATGGTCCCCAACTTCTTCACCCTCATCTTCATCATGATGTTCTTCGGCTGGATGGGGATGACCTGGTACATGCGCACGGCCGTCTACAAGCAGAAGATCCGGGAGTACGTCCAGGCCGCGCGGGCCGCCGGCGCGCGCGACTCCTACATCATCTTCCGGCATATCCTGCCCAACACGATCTCGGTCATCGTGACCTTCATCCCCTTCTCGGTCTCGGGCGGCATCGTCGCGCTGACGTCGCTGGACTACCTCGGCTTCGGCCTCCCGCCGCCGACGCCCTCCTGGGGCGAGCTGCTGCGCCAGGGCACCAACCGCCTCGACTCCATCTGGATGGCGGCCTCGGTCGTCGTCTCCATGATCGCGCTGCTCACGATGGTCACCTTCGTGGGCGAGGCCGTCCGCGAAGCCTTCGATCCCCGCCGTCACACCGTCTATGAATGAGGTTATTTACATGAAAACTTTGCTGCTCTCCATCCTGCTCGCCGTTCCCGCCGCCGCCTCGAGCCCCCACTGGGAGAAGGCTTCCCTGCCCGCCGGCCTCAAGTGGCAGACCAACGAGGCGGACCCCGTCTACGCCGACCCCGCGGCCAAGAAGGGCGGGACCTTCTACGCCCACATCCTCTCCTTCCCGCTGACCCTGCGCACGGTCGGCCCGGACGCCAACGACAGCTTCCGCACCTTCATCAACGCCAATCACACCGAGCTGACCTACTTCCACCCGAACACCCGCAAGGTCATCCCCGGGCTGGCGACGCACTGGGCCTACGGCCCCGACCAGAAGTCCATCTACTTCAAGATCCACCCGAAGGCCGCCTGGTCCGACGGAGCCCCGGTCGTCTCGATGGACTACGCCTTCGGCCTGGAGATGATGCGCTCCAAGGCCATCGTCGCGCCCTGGTACAACGAGCACTACTCGACGAAGTTCGACAAGATCCTCATCATCGACGACAAGACCTTCGCTATCATAAGCCGCGACCGCCACAACCACTTCGACCTGCACTACACCCTCGCCGAGGGCTTCCACCCCCGCTCGAGCCGCTTCCACAAGCTCGACGAGAACTGGGTGCGCGACGTGAACTGGAAGATCGAGCCCAACACCGGGCCTTATCAGATCTCCTCCATCGAGAAGGGCAAGGAGATCGTCTTCGAGCGCAAGAAGGATTGGTGGGGCGCGGACCTCAAGTACTTCAAGAACCGCTACAACGTCGACCGCATCGTCCTGAAGGTCATCCGGGACCAGAACATCGCCTTCGAGCACTTCAAGAAGGGCCAACTCGACGGGTTCTCCCTGACCATCCCCCAGTACTGGCACGACAAGGCCAAGGGCGACGTCTTCGACAAGGGCTACGTCCGCAAGTTGTGGTTCTACGAGGACCGCCCGCAGCCCGAGTACGGCATGTGGCTGAACCAGGACGTCGACCTCTTCAAGGACCGGGACGTGCGCCTGGGCTTCCAGCACGCGATGAACGTCGACAAGGTCCTGAGCACCGTCCTGCGCGGCGACTACGAGCGCCTCAACTCCAGCAACGAGGGCTACGGCAAGGGCACCAACCGCGAGCTCAAGGCCCGCCCCTTCGACCTCAAGAAGGCCGACATGCACCTGACCAAGGCCGGCTGGGGCAAGCGCGGCCCCGACGGGATCCGGGTCAAGGACGGACGGCGCCTGAGCGCGCGCGTCACCTACGGCCACGCCTCCCACAACGAGCGGGTCGTCGTGCTCAAGGAGGAGGCCAAGAAGGCCGGCATCGAGCTGACCTTGCAGCTCCTCGATCCTGCGGCGAGCTTCAAGACGATGCTCGAGAAGAAGCACGAGATCGCCTACTCGGGCTGGGGCGCCCAGCGCCAGCCGGAGTACTGGGGGCAGTACCACGGCGTCAACGCCCACAAGCCCCAGACGAACAACTTCTCCAACACCGACGACCCGGCGCTCGACAAGATGATCACGGCCTGGCGCGCCGAGTTCGACGCGGACAAGCGCGACGAGCTCTCGCGCCGGATACAGAAGCGCATCTGGGAGATCGCCGCCTACATCCCGACCTGGAAGGTGCCCTACTGGCGCGTCGCCTACTGGCGCTGGGTGAAGTGGCCCAACCCTCCGGGAACGCGGACCTCCGATGATCCGATCCTCTACCTGTTCAAGGAATCCGACGCCTGGGACGGCATGTTCTGGCTCGACGAGGACGCCAAGAAGGAGACCCTCGCCGCGATGAAGTCCGGCAAGACCTTCCCCCCGGTCACCTTGGTCGACAAGACCTACCGGGAGAACTGATTTGCCCAAGCTCCTCGAGGTCCGCGACCTCCGGGTCCGCTTCGACGGCGAGGCCGGCCCCGTGCGCGTCGTGCGCGGGGTCGGCTTCGACCTCGAGCGGGGGGCCACCTTGGGCATCGTCGGGGAGTCGGGCTCGGGCAAGAGCGTGACGGCCCTGTCCGTCATGCGCCTGCTGCCCAAGCCGGCCGGCGTCATCGAGGGCGGCTCGGTCCTACTCGAGGGCCGCGACCTCGCGGCGCTGACCCCGGCGGAGATGGCCAAGGTCCGGGGCAACCGCATCTCGATGATCTTCCAGGAGCCGATGACGGCGCTCAACCCCGTCCACACGGTGCGCCGCCAGCTCGCCGAAAGCTACGAGCTCCACCACCCGGAGATGAGCCGGGCCCAGGTCGCCGAGGCCTCGCTCGGGATGCTGCGCGACGTCGGAATACCCGATCCGGCCAAGCGCCTCGACGAGTACCCGCACCAGCTCTCCGGCGGGATGCGCCAGCGCGTGATGATCTCCATCGCCTTGGCCTGCCGCCCCGACGTCCTCATCGCCGACGAGCCGACCACCGCCCTCGACGTGACCATCCAGGCCCAGATCCTCAAGCTCATCAAGCGCCTGCAGCGCGAGCACGGCATGGCCGTGCTCTTCATCACCCACGACCTCGGCGTCATCGCCGAGATCTGCGACGAGGTGGCCGTGATGTACGCCGGCCAGGTCGTCGAGCGCGCCTCCGCCAAGGAGCTGTTCGCGTCCCCCAAGCACCCTTACACCCGCGGCCTGCTCGCCTCCATCCCGCGCCTCGACTCCGCGCGCAAGTCCCAGCTCAAGACCATCGAGGGCATGGTGCCCGATTTCAGCTCGCTGCCCGCCGGCTGCGCCTTCTCCAACCGCTGCGACGTCGCCATCGACGCCTGCCGCTCCGAGCCGCCCGCCCTTCTCCCGGTCGGCGGCGCGCGCCTGTCGCGCTGCCCTAGATGGGAGGCGCTCGCGTGAGCGCTCACAAGCCCCTGCTCGAGGTCCGCGATCTCAAGATGCACTTCCCCGTCCACGGGGGCCTGCTCTTCCGCCGCGTCGCCACGGTCCACGCCGTCGACGGCGTCAGCTTCGACGTGCGCCCCGGCGAGACCGTGGGCATCGTCGGCGAGTCGGGCTGCGGCAAGTCCACCTTGGGCAAGGCCATCCTGCGCCTCTACGATCCGACGCACGGCAAGGTTCTATTCAATAGCCGCGATCTCGCCCACGTCCACGGCAACGACCTCCGGGCGCTGCGCAAGGACCTCGGCATCATCTTCCAGGACCCGTACGAGTCGCTCAACCAGACCCACCCCGTCGGCTTCATCCTGGAGGAGCCCTTCCTCATCCACCGCGTCGGAAGCCCGGAGCAGCGCCGCGTCTGGGCGCGCGAGCTCCTGCACAAGGTCGGCCTGCCGGAAAGCGCGCTCGACCGCTACCCGCACGAGTTCTCCGGCGGCCAGCGCCAGCGCATCGGCATCGCGCGCGCCATCGCGCTCAAGCCCAAGCTCGTCATCTGCGACGAGCCGGTGTCCGCGTTGGACGTCTCGATCCAAAGTCAGATCCTGAACCTGCTGCTGACGCTTCAAAAAGAGATGGGCCTGGCCTACATCTTCATCGCCCACGACCTCGCGGTGGTCAAGCACGTCTCCGACCGCATCGCGGTGATGTACCTGGGCAAGATCGTCGAGTTCGCCGACGCCGACACCTTGCACCGCCGGCCGCTGCACCCGTATACGCAGGCCCTGCTGGCCTCGATCCCCGAGCCCGACCCCTCCCGCTCGGTCGAGGACAAGCCCGTCCTCGAAGGCGAGATCCCGAGCCCCCGCAACCCTCCCCCCGGCTGCCGCTTCCACACGCGCTGCCCCTACGCCCAGCCCCGCTGCAAGCTCGAGGTCCCGTCGCTGATCCCATGGGCGGACTCCGGCGAGGCGCACCGCGTGGCCTGCCATTACGCCGGGGCGCTCCAGCCTAAGCCTTAGTCCTCGGCGCGCAGCTGCCACAGAGCGCTGAACGGAAGGGCGTGCAGGTTCCGCGCGAAAGGAGTCGTCTCAGGGCTCGAGGAAAGGACCACTCCGCGCACGAAACGCTTTCCCAATATCTCGGAAAGCGCCTTGAGCCCCTTGAAGTCGCCGGTTCCGACTCCGCCCGCCTTGACCTCCACGCCCACGCAGCGGCCGCGGGAGTCCTCGAGGACGAAATCCACCTCCGCGCCCGTCTGCGTCCGGAAATGATGAAGCCGGGGCCGGGTCCGGCTCCAGGACGACTGCTTGGCCAGCTCCGTCATGACGAAGGTTTCCAGGAGCGGCCCGGCCAGTGAACCGTCGGAGCCGAGCCGCTCGGCGTCGACGGCCAGCAGGGCGGCCGCCAAGCCCGCGTCGTTGAGAAAGAGCTTCGGCGCCTTGACCAGCCGCTTGCCCAGGTTGCCGCTCCAAGGGGGGACGGGATGCGAGAGGAAGGTCGCCTCCAAGAGGGCCAGGTAGCGCTTGAGGGTCGTCTGGGGCAGGCCCATCGTTCGGGAGAGCTCGGCATAGTTCATCAAGCCGGCGCTGCGGGCCGCCAGCAGGCCGAGCAGACGCGGAAGCACGGTCAGGCCCTCGATGTTGGCCAGGTCTTGAACGTCACGCTGAATGATCGTCGCGACATACGAGTCGACCCAGGCACGGCGCCGCTCCGCCTGCGCGCGCGCGAAGGGTTCCGGATAGCCGCCCCGCACGACGCGCTTCAAGAGGTCCGCTCGAGACGAGGACTTGAACGCGGGCGGCGACATCTCGGGGTCGAACAGCGCGTCGATGAAGCCTTCCTTCGCGCCCTCCACCTCGCCCTGCGACAACGGCCAGAGCGTAAGGATCTCCATGCGCCCGACCAGCGCCTGGGAAAGCCGCGGCAGGACCGTGACGCTGGCCGAGCCCGTCAGGAGGAAGCGCCCGGGACGCCGGTCCCGGTCCACTTCTGCCTTGAGCGGAAGGAAAAGCTCGGGCGCCCGCTGGACCTCGTCCAGGATCACCGGTCCCTCCAGGCCGGCCAGAAAGCCCCGCGGGTCGCCGCGCGCGGCCGACAAGACGGAAAGATCGTCCAAGGTCAAATAGCGGGCCCGATGCGGGCCGGCGGCGAGGCCGCGCACCAAGGTGCTCTTTCCGCTCTGTCGAGGGCCGTTGAGGAAGACGACCGGGCTGTCGGAGAGCGCGCTCAGGAGCGCCGGCGTCAGATTGCGCGCGAACATGACCACAGTATAACCCATAGGTGGTTGATTTTCAACCACTTAATGGATGATTTTCAACCACTAGGCGAGCCAAGAGCGGCGACCGGCGCGCGCCGGCCCGCGCACGTCCTCTGGGCTTATTCGGGGCGGGGTTCGCCGCGCTCCGGCTCCGGGCCGCGGCGCGCCGGCGCTTCGGGTAGGACCTTCGGCACGAGCACGACGTCGAGCGCCAGCAGCGGCCGGCGCGAGCGCACGGGCAAAGGCTCCAGCTCCGACGGGGCGAGCTGCTCGATGACGGCCCGCCGCATCTCCGCCGGCCGCTCGAAATAGGGCGACGGGGAGTCCTCGAGCTGGCCCTCGCGATAGCCGTCGGCCGAGAAGACGGCGGAGATCGCCTCGTCGAAGTACGGCCTCGGGATGTCGACGACATAGAAGCCGTCGACGTCCGTCGCCGCCGTCCAGGCGGTGTGCCCGGCCCCCTTGAAGCGGGCCGCCGCGCCGGCGATCGGCGCCGCCGTGTCCAGGTCGTAGACGACCCCGAACACGCGGACCAGGCCGTCGGCGTGCCCCGTCGGCTCGGCCGGCGGCGCCGGGCGCCGGGCGACGCGCGGCGGAGGCGGCGCCGGGGGGAGCGCG
>JAKFCD010000023.1:0-5753 GCA_036676805.1 Elusimicrobiota bacterium | reverse complement strand
GGCGGGGCCGACGTAGTCGGAGGACGGGATGACGGCGAGCCCGGCTCCGGGAGGCGGGTTGACGCCGAGCGCGGCCGGGGGCAGGGCGGCGGGCGCGTTGGCCGCGGCCTCCGGCGGGATCGTCGCGGCGAGCGCGCCCTCGTCCGAGGGCGGGGCGAGCGGCGGGCGCTGAGCCGTGACGTAGGGCTCGATGCGCTTCATCTTGGCGATCTCCGCCTCTTCTTCCCCCAAGTACTGGTAGACCATCACCCCCCATAGGCTGATGACCAGGACCCAGATGAGGACACGGAGTCTTAGAAGGACGTCCACAGGTTTAGTTTAGCCCTTCGAGGCGGCTTTCACCACCCCGGGGCTAAGCGCGGTTCGAGTCGCGCAGGCGCAGGGCCGTCTGGGCCAGGCTGTGCACGAACAGGGAGAAGATGACGATGAAGGCTCCGTGCGAGAGGGCCATCCCGAGGTAGGGTCCCTCGAGGGGCTGGCGCGACCAGATGATCCCGATCATGGCGCCCGCGGCGCAAAGAGCGCAAAGCACGGTCTCGAGCCTGGAGGTCGTGAGCGCGGCGGCGGTCGGGGCGAGGACGAACAGGAGCCACATCGGCGCCCAGTAGGGGTATAGGAGGTAGAACAGCGGCATGGCCCAGACGAAGTTGAGCCAGACCTGCATCTGCCGGAAGCGGCCGGCCCAGCCGGCCCAGCGGTACTGGTTCTTGCCGATCCACCAGTTGAGGAAGACGTCGGCGCAGAGGATGGCGAGCGCGATCTTGGTGACGCCGGGCTCGGGTTCGCTGAAATGGACGGCCGACAGGATCAGCAGCAGCGCGAACGGCGTGAAATAGCGGCTGAGCATCTGCATCGGTCAATTCTCCTTGCGCTCGAACAGCACCAGGCGCCGGTCGCGCGTTTCCCCGGGACGGCGATAAGGGCAAGACTGTAGCAATGTGACGCCCGTCGCGGCCAGAGCCTTCGCGAGCGCGGGCTCCGCCGGGTCCGGCTCCTCCGATTGAAAGGCCGCGATCAGGCCCTTCGGACCGAGCAGCGGCCGGGCCAGGCGCAGCGCCTCGGGCAGCTCCGCGAGCGCGCGCTCGACCACGCAATCTTGGTCGAGCTCATACGACGTGAGCGCGGCGCCCGAGCCGGCGCGGCGGTTTAGCACGCGCAGGCCCGGAAGTCCCGTGCGGGTCGCGGCGGCGTTCAAGAAGCGGTACTTGCGTTCGACCGACTCCATCAAGGTCACCTGGGCCTCGGGCCAGGCGAGCTTGAGGACGATGCCGACGAAGCCGGCTCCGGAGCCGAGATCCAAAATGCGCGGCGCGGGCGGCAGGCGCCTGCGCAGGATCGACGCGGCGAACATCCCGTCCGCCGCGTGCTTGAGGACCAGGTCGTCCCAGGCGGCGTCGGCGGTCAGGTTCACGCTTTCGTTCTTCTCGCGCACGAAATCGAGATAAGCGGAGATGCCCTCGAGGGTCTTCGCGCTCAGCGGCTCCCCCCACCCGCGGGCGGCCTCGGCCAGCCGATCGAGCGAAGTCGTCCCCATTACCGCCGGCGCTGGAGGTAAGGAGGATAACGCGTCATTTCGCGCGGGCGTGGACCCAGAGGATCTGCAGGTCGGAGGGCGTCACGCCGGGGACGCGGCCGGCCTGCCCGAGCGTGCGCGGGCGCAGGCGCGAGAGCTTCTGGCGCGACTCGGCGGTGAGCGCCCCGATCGTCGCGTAGTCGAGGCCCTCGGGAAGCTCGACGAGCTCGGCGGCCTTCAGGCGCGAGGCGGAGCCGCGCTCGCGGCTGATGTAGGGAGCGTAGGAGGCGCGGATCTCGCGCTGCTCGCGGACCTTGTCCATCGACCAGGGCGAGAGCTCCTCGTCGGCGGCCGCTGCGCGCTGATAAACATCCTCATTGAGTACGAGTTCGCGGTAGCGCAGGAAGCGCTCGCGCGCCGCGGGCGGGATGAGGCCGAGGGCCGCGCCCTTCTCCAGGAGCCGCAGGTCGGCGTCGTCGGCGCGCAGGCTCAGGCGGTTCTCGGCGCGCGCGGTGAACATCCGGTAGGGCTCGTCGACGCCGCGCACGACGAGGTCGTCGACCATGACGCCGAGATAGGCCTCGTCGCGGCTCAGGCGGAACGGGGCCTCGTCGCGAGCTCGCCGCGCCGCGTTGATGCCGGCCAGCAGGCCCTGGCCCGCGGCCTCCTCGTAGCCGGTGGTGCCGTTGATCTGGCCGGCGAGGAACAGGCCGGGGACGAGGCGGCTTTCGAGGGTGTCGGTGAGCTGGGTCGGCTGGCAGAAGTCGTACTCGATGGCGTAGCCGCAGCGCGTGAGCAGGGCGTTCTCGAGCCCGGGGATGGAGGCGACGAGCGCGCGCTGGGCGTCCTCGGGCAGGCTCGTGGACATGCCGTTGAGATAAAGCTCTCGCGTGCCCCAGCCCTCGGGCTCGAGGAAGAGCTGGTGGCGCTCCTTGAGCGGGAACTTGACGACCTTGTCCTCGATCGAGGGGCAGTAGCGCGGGCCGGAGCCCTCGATCTTCCCGGAGTACAGCGGCGAGCGGTCGAGGTTGTCGCGGATCACGCGGTGGGTCGCGGCGTTGGTGTAGGCGACCCAGCTGGGAAGCTGAGGGTTGCGGATTTCCCGCGTGAAGTGCGAAAAGGGCTTGGGGACCGCGTCCCCGTCCTGACGCTCGAGCCTTGAGAGATCCACGGAATCCGCGTGCAGACGCGGCGGCGTGCCGGTCTTCAGGCGCCCGACCTCGAAGCCGAGGGAGCGCAGGGACGAGGAGAGCCCTAGCGCGGGCGCCTCGCCGCTTCGCCCCGCCGCGTGAGTCTTCAGGCCCACGTGGGCGAGGCCGTTGAGGAAGGTGCCGGTCGTGAGCACGACCGACTTGCCCTCGTAGCGCGTGCCGCGGCGGCTGATCACGCCGCGCAGGCTCGAGCCGTCGAGCCAGAGCCCGCTCGCCTCGTCCTGCACCGGGTCGAGGCCGGGCGCCGATTCGACGGCGGCCTTCTGCCCGGCGCGGTAGGCGGCCTTGTCGCACTGCGCGCGCGGCGAGCGCACCGCAGCCCCCTTGCTGAGGTTGAGGGTCTGGGAGAAGAAGGAGGAGCGGTCGCAGGCCTTGGCCATCTCGCCGCCGAGCGCGTCGAGCTCGCGCACCATCTGCCCCTTGCCGACGCCGCCGATCGACGGGTTGCAGGACATCGCCGCGATCGTGTCGAGGTTCTGCGTGAGCAGCAAGGTCTTGCGCCCCATGCGGGCCGCGGCGAGCGCTGCCTCGACGCCGGCATGGCCGCCGCCGACGACGATGACGTCGTAGCTCCGGGGAAAGACCGCGTCAGCCATAGAGAAGGGCCTTAAGCGTCTCGACGGGCAGCCAGCCGAGCATGAAGGCGGCGATGACGACCACGATCTGCAGGACGAGCGCGAACAGCAGCGGCAGGGCCGCGCGGGCCAGCGGCCGGGAGGGCGCCAACGCCTTGAGCCCGAGGGCGCCTCCGATGAGCATCCAGAAGCCCGCGGCGCCGACGACCGCCTTGTAGCCCGCCTCCCAGCGCATCGCGGTGACGACCGTCTCCGGGAACAGGGCGGCGAGCTGGATCGCGTTGAGCCCGAGGAGGAACGCGGCGAGGGGCCGCCACTGCGCCGCGGGGACGCCGCGCCCGACGACGACCCCGGGCGCGGCCCAGAGAAGCATCAGGGCGGCGAAGGCCGGCTTCGGGATCGCGTTCTTGACGTAGAACACCGTCAGGATCATCGGAGCGGCGCACCAGAAAACCGACGAGGCGACCTTCAGAGGAAGCCAGCCGTCTCTCAGCCAGCGCAGCAGGACGCCGGCGAAAGCGATCAGCGCCGCCATCAAGAGAGGCTGCCACAGCATGACCTTCAGCCAGAAGAGCATCCCCTGCGGCCCCAGCGGCACGGCGGCGGCCGCGTCGGGAAAATCGTACGGCTTCCAGTGTTGGAAGAGCGCCGCGCCGAGCAAGGTGAGGCCGTACACGATCAAGGAGTCCCGCAGCGCGCGGTCCGTCGCGCAGGCGGCCGCGGCCTTCGCCGGGGAGAAGAGGAAGAGGCGGCCGAAGCGCAGGGCGGAGCTCACGCGAGCGCCCTCTCCGCGTCGCGGACGAAGCCCGATCTGGCGAACAGGCAGACGCAGCCGCCGAGCCCGAGGGTCGTGGTCGCGGCGAGCAGGGCGTTGGACAGCCCGAAATGATCCGAGCCCCACCCGATCAAGGCGGGCGAGCCCGCGTCGCCGAGCAGGTGGATGATGAAGATGTTGGCGGCGAAGGCCATCGAGCGCTTCTCGAGGCGGGTGACGGAGACGATCGCCGCGTTGAGCGGCCCCATGTTGAGGAAGAGCATCATCTCGGCCAGGAACAGGAAGGAGATCGAGGCGTTGAGCGTCGGGGCCGCGATCGCGGCCGCGGCCAGCGGCATGCCCAGCAGAAGGCCCCAGCCGGAGACGAGCAGGTCGGCCGTGCGATCCGACCGGCGCAGCCGGTCGGAGATGTAGCCGCCGAGCAGGCTGCCCGCGAGGCCGGCGGCGACGGTCACCGCCCCGAAGCGCAGGCCCGCCTCGCCGACGCTCAGGCCGAAGTTTCGGTGGAAAAAGGTCGGCATCCACACGGCGAACCCGCCGAGCGCGAAGGTCATGCCCGCCCCGGCGTAGGTGATCATACGGAACGTCGGCACGGCCCAGACCTCGCGGTAGCCCGCGACCGGCGGCGGCGTCGCCGCGTGCGGCGGGTCGTCGGGCAGCAGCAGGCAGGCCCCGGCGAGGAGCAGGCCCGGCAGGCCGACCACCCAGAACGAGTGGCGCCAGCCGATCGCCTCGCCGAGAAGCCCGCCGCCGGCGTAGCCGAGCGCCGAGCCGACGGGAATGGCGAGGCTGAAGATCGCGAGCGCGCTGCCGCGCTTCTCCGGCGGGAAGCGCTCCGCGACGAAGGAGGGCGAGATCGCGCCGTAGCAGGCCTCCCCGATGCCGACCATGGTGCGCGAGAGGAACAGCGAGACGTAGCCGGTCGCCAGCGCGGCCGCGCCCGTGGCGACGCTCCAGATCGCGACGCCGCCCGCGATCCAGGGCTTGCGCCCGCGGGAGTCGGCGATCCACGCGATGGGCGGGGCGGCCACCATATAGACGATCATGAAGGCCGAGGCGAGGCTCCCGGCCTGGGCGTCGGAGAGCCGCAGGTCCTTGGAGATCAGCGGGAGCAGCGCGTACAGGATCTGGCGGTCGACGTAATTGAGGATGTTAACCGAGAGGAGCAGGGCCAGCACCCCCTTCGGCGAGGAGATCACGTGCTTCGGACCTTGTAGACCGCGTCGCCGACGCGCACGCGGTCCGCGACGGAGCACGCGACGGTCTCGCCGGAAAGCGCGCTCTGCACGCAGCGCTTGCCGACGCAAAGGCGCTCGACGCGCTGGGACAGGTCGGTCTCCTTGCCCTTGACGCGCAGGGCGTCGCCGGCGGATACGGGGTGCTCGAGCAGGATGGTCATCTCGGCCTTGCGGGCGTCGTAGGCGCGCACCTTGCCCAGGAACGGCGCGCCGACGATCTGCTCGTCGGGCGAGATGCCGGTGACGGGCGTGCGGGGCGGGGGCGCGGCGGGCCGGGCCTTTTTGTGGGGCTTCGAGGATGGCATTTTTTTTCCCTTCATTTTCCTCACTTTCCGACGCAGAACTTGGAGAAGATTTCGTCGAGGACCTCTTCCGAGGCGTTCTCGCCCCGGGCGTCGCCGACGAGCGCCAGCGCGCGGCGCAGGCGCTCGGCCGCGCGGT
>JAKFCD010000022.1:0-22808 GCA_036676805.1 Elusimicrobiota bacterium | reverse complement strand
GCGCCGGGGACCGCTCCGGGCCCGGCGCCGGCGACCTGGGGCGCGAGGCCCGCGGCGCCGTCGGCCCCGGGGGCGCCCGCCGCTCCCCCATGGAAGATGGCGGATTGCAAGCTGACCTTGGGTGCTCGGCCGGTCGCAAAATGGTAGAGGCCCAACGCCTCCTTATTGCCCGGGTCCCGTCCCAGGAGCTGTTTGGCGGCCATCGACGCCAGCTTGTAATCGCCGAGCTCGTTGGCGGAGTGGCCGTACCCGAGCAGCGCGGCGGCGTTCTCGGGATCGATACGGACCGCTTCCTCATAGTCGCGCAAGGCGGCCTGGTAGTCCTTGCGCTCATAGGCGCTTTTACCGCTCTCATTGAAGGGCCAGGATTGGTCGCCTATGCTCTGGCCCAGATGTCGATAGTAATTTTCCATTCCGCGCGCGCGCCGCTCAAGGGTGGGATCGACACCGGGCGTGACGGGCTGAACGACCGCGGGGTTCGCCCGCGGCTCGCGCTGGACCGCTCCTATTCCGGCTAAAATCGCGACCGCTCGCTCGAACCCCTCGTCCTTGTAAAGAACGCTCAACTGCGGGTCCCCGAGAACGAATTCTTGCGTTCTTTTGAAGTCGCCCCACAAGGCGCGGTCTATCCTGAGCGCCTCGGGATAGCGTTCGAACACCGCCTCCTGTTCCGGGGTCAGCTTGGGCGGGGGATCGGCGCGCGCCGTCCCGCCGAGCATCAAGGACAAACCGACGGTGAATCGAAGCGCGAGAAGCCTCATGTCCGCAGTGTAGCCCTCGACCCCTTGATTTGTCAAGACACCGGGGTTATACTCCCGTCACGAGGTACACAAACATGAAATCCCTCATGGTCGCGCTCGTCGTTGCCGCCGCATTCGCCGCGCCTGCCCGGGCGCTGTCGCCGGAAACCGAAGCCTTCTTACGCACCGCCGGACTCGACCCCGCCTCCGACGCCGTGCGTTTGGCGGAAGAAGACGGGGAAATCGTCACCATGTATCGAGACGACGAGAAGACATTCAGCCTCGATTCGTTGGCGCGAGACGGCGCGAAGAACGGCATCAAGGCGTTCGTGGCGACGAGGGGATTCATCCGCAGGCTTAAGGCCGACTTCGCGGGCACTCCGTTCCTCAAAACCAACTACGATGGCCTCTACCTGACCTTGGAAGAACGACGTCTGGCAACCCGCAAGGCGATTCAAGGTTAGGGGGCAAGCGGTGAAGTAAGGCTTAGGCTAGGCGAGAAGCCTCTTAAGAAGAATTGGGACGATACCAGCATCCCGAAAACGGACTATGACCCGATGTTCCTCACGAAAGAGGAGCGAGGCATGGTGGGGCGCAAATTCGCGGAGCAACACTTCAAGAAAAAATTCCGGGAGAGGTAGCCGGAAATCAGGCCAGCAGCCGCGCCGCCAGGCGCGCCGACTCGACGGCGGCCGCGGGGTCCAGACGACCCGCGGCCGCCGCGTCATAGGCGGTGCCGTGGGCGGGAGAGGTCCGCACGAACGGGATTCCCACCGTCCAATTGACGCCCGCGAGCCCCCCCAAGGCTTTCAGAGGGATCAACGCCTGGTCGTGATAGAGGCAGACGAGGCCGTCGAAGGCGCCCTCCGCGTGCAGGCGCCAGGCAGAGTCCGCGGGCAGCGGACCTTCGAGCCTCAGCCGCCGCGCCAGCGGGGCGAGCAGGTCCCTTTCCTCGGTCCCGATGAGCCCGCCTTCCCCGGCATGGGGGTTGAGGGCGCACAGCGCGAGCCGGGGCTTCTTGACGCCGAGCGCGCGCAGGGCCGCGGCCAACGTCTGAGCGCACGAGGCGATCGAGCGCGCCTCGAGCCTGCGAGCGACTTCCTTCAGAGGGACGTGGCGCGTGGCGATCGCGCACCAAAGCTTGCGCGAGGGCACGCCCAGGACCATCTGCGCGTCGGGCTTGCCGGCGAAGTCGGCCAGGCGCGCGGTGTGATCCCGCCACGGGTAGCCCGCCCGCGACCAGGAGGTCTTCGAGATCGGCGCGGTGACGACGCCTCCCGCCAGCCCCCGGGCGACGAGGCTCAGAGCCTCCTCGAAGGACGCGGCGGAGAGCTTCCCGCCCGCCGGCGTGGGTCGGCCGGGACGCGGGGCCGGCAGGCCGAGGCCGGTGTCGCGGATGGGGCCGTCGGACGTGCGCCAACCGGCCCGGAGCCACACCGAGCGTTCTCCGACGAGCACCGGCGTCACGCCGGCCGGCAGGGCCCCGGCGCGCAGGGACGCCAGCGCGCCCCGGGGACCGACGCCCGCGGGATCGCCGCAGGTGAAGGCGAGGGTCTTAGGCCGCGCCTGGGGAGGCGCGGCACAGACGCTGCCGGGGAAGGCTTTATAGCGTCTAGAGGGTCGCGGGAAGGTTGCGCTCAATCGTGGCCTTGTCGCGCAGGCCTTGCACGAAGTCCTCGACCTTCTTCTGGAAGGAGGCCCCGCCGAGGAAGTTCGCCAGCTCGTCCTTGAACTTCTCGTACTCGGGCTTCTCGGCCGCGCGCTTCTCCGTGACGCGGATGATGTTGTAGCCCGCGTCGGTGTAGATGGGCCCGCTCGTGTCGCCGACGCCGAGCGAGAAGGCCGCCTTCTCGAGCTCGGGCGGGGCGATCCCGCGCAGGATGTAGCCGAGGTCCCCGCCGCGGGCCGCGCTCTCGGGATCCTCGGAGTCCTCCTTGGCCACGACGGCGAAGTCTTCGCCGGCGTCGAGGCGCTTCTTGACCTCCTCGGCGGTCTTGCGCGCGCGCTTCTTCTCGTTCTCGGAAGCGCCGGGAGAGAGGCGGATCAGGACGCGCTGCACGCGCACGCGCTCGGAGCTGAGCGCCTTGACCTGGCCGGCGACCTCGCGCAGGGCCATGCCTTCCTCCTCCTCCATGCCGGCCGGGGCGCCGGTGCTCTTGCTGTCGAGATAGGCCTGGATCTTGGCGAAGTACGCCTTCGTCTCCTCCTCGGACGGCGGGACCATTTTGGCCTTCACCGCGTCGTCGATCGTCTTGCGCGCCATGATCTGGTGGGAAAGCCGCTCGCGAAACCGCCCCCAGTCGAGGCCCTCGCCCTTGAGCTGCTGCTGGAACGCGGCCTCGGCCTCGGCCTCGGACAGGTTGTTGCCGCGCTCGTCCTTGCGGAAGCGGGCCTTGATCTCATCGACGGCGTTGTCGATCTCGCGCTCGCGAACCTTGATCTTGAGACGCGCGCCTTCCTGGATCAGGAGCTCGCGGTCGATGAGCTGCTCGAGCGTGCTCTCCTTGAGCTTGCGCAGGTTGGCCGGGTCGGCCATCGCGGCGGGATTGGTCTTGCTCCAATAATCCTGGGCGGTGGCGGCCTCCTTCCGGTACTCGGACAGGAGGATCGGCTTGCCGTTGACGACGGCGACTGTGTCCTCCAGCAGCTTGGCCGAAACCGGAACGAAGGCGTTCATCATCAAGGCGAAAAGCAGGAAAGTCCTACCGAAACTGTTCATCAACGACCTCCACCGGGAATTTGGTCTGTATCGACTGCAGATGGGCGTCCAGCTTCTGCTTCTCGAGCAGACGCGCCACGCGGGCCCGCCCGTCCTGCAGGGACACCTTTTTCTCGCCGTCCTTGCGCATCACATGATAGCCGAACTTGCTCTTCAGCGGGCCGCCGATCTCGCCGACGCGCATGCGGAAGACGACCTCCTCGAGCTCCGGGATGACCTCCCCGTACAGCGAGGTCGGCAGCTTGCCGCCGTCGGCGGCGGTCGCCGCGTCGAGGGATTCGTCCTTGGCGAGCTTGGCGAAGTTGGCCCCGCCGCGCAGGCGCTTGGCGACCGCGGCGGCGGCCTCGGGCGTGGCGAGGAGGATGTGGCGCATGTCCACCTCGACGGGATGCTTGAGCAGGTAGTCGCGCACGTCGCTCTCGTCGACCCCCAACTCGCCGCGGCGGCGCAGGTCCTCGATCCACATCGAGGTGAGAAGGTAGTCGCCGCCCTCGCGGACGCGCTCCTCCTCCTCTTTGCGCAGCTTCTCGAGCTGGGCCCGGAACTCGGCCGAGCGCGGCACGTCGGACTGCTGGGCGGCGGCCAGGACGAGCTTCTCGCGGATCAGGACATCCAAGAATTGCCGCCGGCCGCTCGGCGACAACACATAGTCCTGGTAGCCCTGGGACACCTCGCCGAGCTTGCGCTGGAACTCGCTCTGGGTGATCTTGAGCTTGCCCACCCGCGCGACGACGGGGTCCTTCTCGCCGCGGCAGGCGGCCAAAAGGATGACAAGAAAGGCGGCGAAACGGGCCCGTTTCATCACGGGCTCATATTACCATTTACGGCCGGAAACCGCCTCTAGGGCGGCTAGCTTTCGGGCCAGATCCGGGTGATATAGCCGTCCGATGTGACGGTGACCATCCATTCCCCGTTCACCTTGGCGGCGGCGAGCCGGAAGCGCTTGGTGCCCACGGTTTTCGCGACGAGAGCCGGCAGCTTGGCCGGAAGCTCGGAGCTCTCCGCGACGCCCGCGTAGGTCCTGAGGGCGTCCTTGAAGATGCCGATGTCCTCGAAGCGGCTCAAGCTCTCGTCGGCGACGAAGCCCGCGAGCGCGAATCCCGAGTCCCGTCCGTCGGGAGATTTCTCCTGCTTGATCAGATCCAGATACTGGGTCTGCTTGTCGAATTGGAGGACCAGGTAATGATCGGCGAGCCGCGCGCGCTTGACAGCCTAGGTCTTGAGGAACTCGCGCACGGCCTCGATAGCGGTCTGCTCCCCCAGAGCCAGGCGCACCGCGTCGCCCTCGAAGGAAGGGATGAAGGACACGCGCTTGCCGAAGGCCTTGATCCAGCGGCCGGGGGCGTCCGGGTGCGGCGGGGCGTCCGCGCGCCAACGCAGCTCGACGGATCCGTCCTTCTCGGCGATCTCGGCCACCCGCGCGCGGCGGGCCTCGGCGCGCAGGGTCAGCATCGCGAAGAGGTTGGCGACCGGCTTGGGCGCGGGGCCCGAGAGGCGTTCGAGCTCGGCGAGGATGTCCTGGGCTTCCTCGGGCGTCGCCCGAAGCGCTCGCTTATAAATCTTGAGGCGTTCGATCTCTCCCGGAAGGTAATCCTGGGGGATAAAGGCGGGCAGGCGCAGGTCCACCTCGACCGGCCGGTCGTCCTCCTCGATGCGTTTACCTCGCAAGCGGGACACTTCACTCTCCAATAATTGAGCGTAATAATCGGCGCCCACGGCGTTCATGAAGCCGTGCTGTTTGGCCCCCAGAAGGTCACCCGCCCCCCTGATCTCCAGGTCTCTCAGCGCGAGCTTGATCCCCGCCCCCAGCGCCCCGAACTCCTTGAGCGCGTCCAAGCGCTTCACCGCGTCCTCGGGCAGGTCCTTCATCTGCGCGTCGGGCGGGTGGAACAGGTAGCAGAACGCGCGGCTCTTCTCCCGGCCTATGCGCCCGCGCAGCTGATAGAGCTGGGCCAAGCCGAAGTCCTGGGCATCCTCTACTAAAAGCGTGTTCACGCTCGGGATGTCGAGGCCGGACTCGATGATGGTGCTCGCCACCAGCACGTCGCTCTTGCGCTGGGCCAGGTCCCACATCGCCTTCTCGATGTCGGGCCCCTTCATCTGGCCGTGCACCATCGCGACGCGCGCGCCGCCGGAAAGGCGCTTGATCTGCTCGAGCGTGTCGGCCATGGTGCGCACGCGGTTGTGAACGTAGTACACCTGCCCGCCGCGCGCGAGCTCCTCGGCGATGGCCGTCGAGATGACGCGCTCGTCCCAGGGGCCGACGCGAGTCACGATCGGCTGGCGTCCGGCCGGGGCGCTCTGGATGAGGGATATCTGGCGCAAGCCCGTCATCGACTGGTGCAGGGACCGCGGGATCGGGGTCGCCGACAGGGCGAGCACGTCCACGTTCTCGCGTATTTTCTTGAGCTTCTCCTTGTCGCTTACGCCGAAGCGATGCTCCTCGTCGATGACGATGAGCCCGATGTCGTGGAAGCGCACGTCCTTCTGAAGAAGACGGGACGTCCCGATCACCACGTCGATCTTGCCGGCGGCGAGGTCCTTCAATATCCCCTTCTGTTCGGCCTTGGTCTGAAAGCGCGTCATCATCGCCAGGCGTACCGGGAAACCCGCCATGCGCCGCGAGAAGGTGCGGAAGTGCTGGTCGGCCAGGACCGTGGTGGGCGCCAGCACCGCGCATTGCTTGAGGCCCATCGCGCACTTGAACGCCGCGCGCATGGCGACCTCGGTCTTGCCGAAGCCGACGTCGCCGACGACGAGCCGGTCCATCGGACGCGGCGTCATCATGTCCTCGAGCGTCTCCTTGATCGCGCGGGCCTGGTCCTCGGTCGGCTCGTACGGAAAGCCGTCGGCGAATTCGCGCTCCATGACGGACTCGGGCGGGAACGCATGACCGGGCTTGGCCGCGCGCCGCGCCTGCAGGCGCAGCAGCTCCTGGGCGAGGTCGCGGACGCCTTCGGCGACCTGCTTCTTGACCTCTTCCCAAGTACGCGTATCGAGGGAAGACAGGCGCGGGCGCTTGCCCTCGGCGCCGGCGTACTTCTGCACGCGGTCGAACTCGGTCAGCGGCACGAACAGGCGGTCCGAACCGCGGTACTCGAGCTTGACGCAATCTTGAGGACCGTGGCCCGGTACGGATATCGGCTCGAGGCCCTGGTAGCGAGCCACGCCGTAGTCCTGATGGACGACGAAGTCGCCGTTTTTCAATTCCCGCCAGCGCGTGGTGCCCGCGCCCTTGGCCGCGAAGCGCTTCCAGCGTCCGACGCCGCGCCAGTCGCGCTCGAAGATCTGCGAGGTCGCGTACACCGACAGTTCCGACTGCGGGCGCCGGAACCCCTCGCGAAGCGGTCCGATCAGGAACTGCACCGGCACCCCGGGGATTTCCTCCGTCAGGATCTCCTGCAGGCGCGCGTCCTCGCCGTGATTGAGGCTGAACAAAACCACCTTCTGGGCGCGCTCCGCGTCCCGCTTCATCTCCGCCCAGGCGTTCTTCGGGTCGCCGCCGAAGGGGCCGACCGCCCGCGCCCCGAAATCTTTCTCCTCGGGATCGGTCGCCGCGCCCCGCGCGAGACCGAGGCTCGGCGTTCCCTCGGGTACTTCGACCGTCACGCCCTCGCCGATCAGCCACAGGGCGCCCTCCGTCAGCCAGTCCGCGACGCGGGCGCCCTCCCGGGGCTCCTCGGCGGGCGTGGCGACGGCCTGCGCGATCACGGCCTGGGGCTCCTGGGAGATCGGGTCGAAGGGCCGGATCGAGGCGACGCGGTCCTCGTCGTAGAGCACGCGGTAGGCGACCGCGGGCTCGAGCGCGTGGAAGTCGAGCACGGCGCCGCGCACCGCGAACTCCCCCGGGCTCTCGACGAACTCGACGCGCTGGTAGCCGGCGGCGGCGAGCGCGTCGATCGCGCTGTCGCGCGGGCTCCGGTCCCCGGCGCGAAAGCGCACCGTCCGCGCGGAGAAGTCGGAGCGCCCCGGCGCCGGCGCGGCGATGCCTTCCGGAGTGGAGAGGACGAGCCGCGCGCCGGAGCGCAGCAGCTCGAGCGAGGCCAGACGCTCGCGCGCGTCGTCGCCGAACGCCGCGACGGCCTCGGCCTTGCCGCCGAACAAAGGCGCCAGCGCCTTGACCGCGTCCGCGACGTCCTCGACGGCGTCGGCGTCGGGAAGAACGAGCACCAGCGGGCCTTTCGGGGCTTCGACTCCCGCGGGAGGGTCGCCCGAGAGGATCAGGCGGGCCAGGTAGGCGCGCGCCCCGGAACCGGGCGCGCCGACGACCTTTTTCACCGGGCCTTGGCTTGGGAGGCGAGGTCCGCGACGAAGGCCTCGCGGCGGGCGTCGTCGGAACACAGCCCCGCCACCCGCTTGCCGGGGGCCTCGCCTTCGTGGGCGTAGAACGCCTCGAGCAGGACGCCGCCGGACTGGAGGCGGGCGTGCGCGGCCACGGGCGAGCCGCAGCCGCCCCCGACGGCGCCGAGAAACGCGCGCTCGTACTCCACGGCGCGCCGCGTCGGCGCATGGTCGAGCTTGGCGACGATCGCCGCCACGTCCTTGCGGTCCGTCTTCACCTCGAGCGCCAAGGCTCCCTGAGCGGGCGCGGGCAGCATCACCGCGATGTCCAGCGGCTCATGAGGGACATCGACCCGGCCCAGGCGCTTGAGGCCGGCGGTGGCGATCACCATCGCGTCGTACTCGCCCTCCGCCAGCTTGCGCAGGCGCGTATCCACGTTTCCGCGCAGCGGCATCAGCATGACGCCGGGCTTCGCGGCCGAGAGCATCAGGTGCCTTCTCAAGGAAGATGTCGCGATACGCGTGCCGGGCTTGACCTCGGCCCAGTCGAGGCCGGGGCGGGCCACGAAGGCGTCGCGCGGGTCCTCGCGCTCGGGATACGCGGCGACGGAGAGACCGGCGGCGAGCAAGGCGGGCAGGTCTTTGCAGCTGTGGGCGGCGAAGTCCACGCGCCCGTCGAGCAGGGCCTCCTCGAGCTCCTTGATCCACAGGCCCTTGGCGCCCTGGGGCAAGGTCTTGGCGACCTCAGGGGAAGGCGCGCCGAACATGTCCCCGGTCGTCTTGATGATCACGGTCTCGACGCTCAGGCCGGGATTGAGCCTCTCGAGCTCGCGCGCCGCCATGCCCGACTGCGCGAGCGCGAGCGCCGAGCCGCGCGTGCCCATTTTCAGTGTCTTCATGCGCCCATTTTACCTATTTCCCCATGACGATGGTGTCAGGCTTGTCGTTCTTTGCATAACTTTTCATGGCATAGCGGCTCATCGTACAGGGCGCGATGCCAAGCCATTCGGCGATGCGTCCCAGCGCGTGGCCGGTCAGGATCGCTTCCTCGGCGGTAAGCATCCTCGCTTCAACTGCCGGCCTGCGCCGATCGCCGGATCGAATCCGTTCGACGCTGACGCCGGTGCGGAGCGAGACTTCTACACCGATTGCGGCGATCGGTCGGAGACTTCCCGCATCTTTGCGAAGGAGGATTGATTCTAGGCCGGTCGTCTTCCATGGATCGAAACCGTCCAGATCGGCGCCGGTATCGTTCAGAGGGTCATAACTCGACCAGGGCCAGTCTTGAGGTCTTGCCACGAGGCCCGCTCTGACCGGGTTCATGTGGATATAGTGGATCAAGGCGGCCAGATATCTGTCATCGAGACAGATGTTCGCGTTGTGACGGGCTTCGAACAGATGCCCCGTGCGCTTGTACTTCGCGTTGAAATACTTGCAGTACCCGGTGAGAAGGCGCTGCATGATGGATGAGAGCGGCGTCGTGCCCACTTTTATCGCCATATGGAAATGATTGCCCATCAGGCAATAAGCCAATAAGGCGGCCCCGGCGCCGTTGACGCGACGATGCATCATGTTGATGAAGACCCTGCGGTCGGCGTCGTCGATGACGATGGCGCGCCGGTCGACGCCGCGCGAGTAGGCGTGGTAAATCGCGCCGGCAAAGTGAATCCGAGGTTTTCTTCCCATACCTATCATACGATTGAGACCCCTAAAAAGTTGCATGAGTTATGCAAAGAACGACAAGCCTGACACCATTTTTAATAGTATGCACCCGATGCCTCCCCCCACTTTGATGAAATGGGTCGAGATCGACCTCGGCGTGATCGCCGGCAACGCCGCGTGGATCAAATCCCAGCTTCCCGAGGGAGCGGGCTTCGTCGCCGCGGTGAAGGCCGACGGCTACGGCCATGGCGCGGTCGAGGTCGCGAAGGCCGTGCTTAAGGCCGGGGCCGAGCGCCTCGGCGTTCGCGACCTCGCCGAGGCGGACATGCTGCGCAAGGCCGGCATCAAGGCGCCCATCCAGATGCTCGCGCCGTTCCTGCCCGGGGACTCCGCCGAGGCCATCAAACTCGGCGTGATCCCGGTGATCGAGTCCCTCGCCCAGGCCAAGGCTCTGCACCGGGCCGCCAAGGGCAAAAAGCTCCGCCTGCAGGTGGACCTCGAGTTCGGCCTCGCGCGCTGGGGCCTTCCTCCACGGGAACTGCCCGCGCTGATGACCGCGCTCTCCAAGCTGAGAGGACTGACCGTGGACGGCCTGTCGGCGCACCTGGGCTACATGCCCGGCAAGAACGCCGTCGAGGCCGAGGAGAAGCTCGGCGCCTTCGCGCGCCTGGCCGAGCCCTACCGGCGCCTGAGCCCGGGGCTGCGCCTGCGCGCGGCGAACTCGACCGTGTTCATGGATTTCCCGCACCGCCGCTTCGACCTCGCCTGCGTCGGCAATCTCCTCTACGGCATCAATCGCTCGAAGGTGAAACCGGCCGCGCTCAAGATGCCGTGGCGCTTCTTCGCGCGCGTGCTCTCCGTGCGCGAGGCCGCCAAGGGCGCCTCGATCGGCTACGCCAGCGAGTACCTCGTGATCCGCAGGATGAGGGTCGCTACGCTCCCAGTCGGCTACGCCGACGGCCTGACGATGCAGCCGGCGGAGCGGCTGATCGGGCTCGGAGCCAGCCAGTCG
Organism: Elusimicrobiota bacterium; assembly: GCA_036676805.1. Classification (GTDB taxonomy): domain Bacteria; phylum Elusimicrobiota; class Elusimicrobia; order UBA1565; family UBA9628; genus GWA2-66-18. Next base: position 12,394 of record JAKFCD010000022.1, on the reverse strand, counting down.
TTCTGGGGCAAGAGGAACGGGGTGAACCTGCCCTTCGTGGGACGCTGCGGCATTTCGCACGTGCTCGTCGACGCGACAGGGCTTCCCGGGATCAAGCCCGGCGACGCGGTCGAGCTTCCCATTCGCCGCACCGCCTCGCGCGCTCCGCGGGTCTACCGCTAGAACCGCCTCTCGAGCCGGGACGCCATCGCGGCCACGGCCGGAGCCGCGGAGCCCTTTCCCGCGCGGATGACGGCGAGCGCCTCGCGCCGGGAAACGGACGAGGATTCCCCGGAGAGAACGCGCTCCGCCTGCTTGAGGGCCACCAGGGCAGGATACGACAAGGTGACCTCATCGCCCGACTCCCCGCCGCCGTCCGCTTCCGCGGCCGCGGTCCGGCAGTCGGCCAGGCTCAGGCACGGCGGCTCTCCCGCGACCTCCCGCAGGAACGCCCAGTCCTCGGGAGCGGACAAATTCTTTCCCAGAAGATAGACGATGGTCCCTCGCTGGTTGCGGCTCTCGGGCGGAAGCCCGCGATACCGCTCGCGCAAGGTCCTCCGGGCGGCCGGAGACAGGCCGTTGAACGCGGACTCGAGGCGCGGGTCGTTGTCGTTTCGAGCCCGGAGTATTTCGTCGAGAATGCCCACGGAGTCCTTCGAGGGAGCGGACGGCGCCGGCGCGGGCTCGCGCGGCGCGATCCGGAGAAGCGCCGCCAGCAGGACGAGGACGAAGGCCGCCGCGGCGAGGCGCATGCGCTCCAGGGCCTACTCCAGGGTGCCGTTGTCCTCGCCGAAGGCCGGCGCGGCCTCGAGCTCATCGTCGCTTGGGAGCGGCGCGGGCGCGTCCGGATCGTCGTGCGTCGGCCCGGCGGACGTGCCCGTGGACGGGGTCGGCATGCCGTAGCCGCCGTCCGGCAGGGCGTTCGTGCTCAGCGCCTCCGTGGAGAGCTCGATGGCCGCCGGCGCGAGGCGATTCGGATCGCAGTATTCCTTCGGCTCGTTGCCGGCCGCGAACGCCTCAAGCAGCTTGTTCTCCTTCGGGCACGCGGGCGTATAAAGAAGGCCCTGGGTCTTGTCGATCGTCGCGAAGACGATGCCCGAGGGCGCCGGGAAGTCCCGCTTCGGGTAGTCCTTGAGAATCTCGCCCATGATCTCGGTCCACCAGGGGGCGACGGTGGAGCCGCCGGTCCAGTCCTTGCGGCCCAGCGAGGTGAAGTCGTCGTAGCCCATCCACGCGCCCGCGACGAGATCGGGGGTGAAGCCGATGAACCAGGCGTCGCGGTTGTCGTTCGAGGTCCCGGTCTTCCCCCCCAGAGGGCGGCCCAGGCTCCGCGCCCGGCTGCCGGTGCCGTTCTGCACGACGCCCTTCATGAGATTCACGACGAGGTAGGCGAGCTGAGGGGTCATGGCCTCCCTCTCGGAGGGCAGGTGGCTCTCGAGCTGCTTGCCGCTGGCGTCCTCGGCCCGCTCGAGGGTGTAGGGCGTGACGGCGATGCCGCCGTTGGCGAAGGTGCCGAAGGCGGAGGTCATCTCGAGCGGGGTCACGACGGAGGCGCCGAGGCCGAGGGCGGGGGCGGGCTCGAGCTCGGAACGGATGCCGGCGCGCCGGGCCAGCTCGACGACGAGCGGCGGCCCGACTTGGGTGATCAGGTTGATCGAGGAGATGTTGCGCGAGCTCGCGAGGGCGCGGCGCAAAGTGACCCGGCCCATGAACTTGCCGTCGTAGTTGCCCGGGACCCAGATCTTGAAGTCGGGCGAGGCCGCGAAGGGCTGCGTGGCGAGGTTGATGGAATACTGGTCGGTCGCGCCCTCGAGCAGGCGCCAGTCCCGGCCGTCGAAGTAGAAGGCGAGCGGGGTGTCGTCGACCATCGAGGCGGCGGTCAATCCGGAGCCGAGGGCGGCGGCCCACACGAAGGGCTTGAACGTCGAGCCGGGCTGGCGCCGGGCCTGGACGACGCGGTTGAACTGGGAGTCGCGCCCTCCGATCATCGCGCGCACCGCGCCGGTCTTTATGTCGATGACGACGAAGGCGCCCTGGACCTTCGCCAACGGCGCGGTCGAGATCTCGGGCGGCAGCGGCTCGCCCGTCGCCAGAAGGTCCGCGATCTTCTTCTCGTGCTCGGCCTGAGCCTTGACGTCGAAGTCGGTCAGGGCGCGCTCCATGATCTCCTCGGCCTTCTTCTGCATGTCGAGGTCGAGCGTCGTATAGATATTCATGCCGCCGCGCCAGACGGCGGCGGTGCCGTATTTGCGCTCGACGCGGCGGCGCACGTGCTCCACGAAGAACGGCGCCTGCGAGTCGAAGCCCAGCGGCTTGACGAGCGGGATCGGCTGGGCGTTGGCCGCGTCGGCCTCGGCCAAGGTGACCAGCTTCTCGTCGAGCATGCGCTGCAGCACGACCGAGCGGCGCTTGCGGGCGTTTTCCGGCTTGAAGAACGGGGAGTTGGCGCGCGGCGCCCGGATGAGGCCGGCCAAGAGGGCGCACTCGGCCAAGGTCATCTCGGAAGTATCCTTGCCGAAGTAGTTGCGGGCCGCGGCCTGGGCGCCGTAGGCGCCCTCGCCGAAGTAGACTTGGTTGAGGTAGAGCTGGAGGATCTCCGCCTTGGAGAAGTTGCGCTCGATCTGGAGCGCTAAGAGCACCTCGCGGACCTTGCGGGTGAGCTTGCGCTCCGGCTTGAGAAATATCTGCTTGGCGAGCTGCTGGGTGATCGTGGAGGCGCCCTGCACGACGCGGCGGGCGATGAGGTTGCGGATGGAGGAGCGCAGGATGCCCTTGGGAGAGATGCCCCAGTGCTTGAAGAAGGCGTCGTCCTCGACGGCGATGGCGGCGTTTTGCAGATCCACCGGGATCTTCGACAGGGGCAGCAGCGCGCGCTTCTCGATGGACAGCTCGGCGATGACCGTCCCCTTGGAGTCGTGGACGCGCGTGGTCAGGGAGGGCGTGTAGTCCTCGAGGGTGTGGATCGAGGGCAGCCCTTCCAGGAGCCTGCGCAGCGCGACGGCGCCGCCTCCGACGGACAGGAACAGGAGGGCCGCCAGGAAGTAGAAACGGGGACGGGACATGACCCGTTGATTCTACCAAGTACGGACGGCCCGGGCTTGATACAATAGGGCGTGGACTACGATCTAGTCGTCATCGGCGGCGGCGTCACCGGCGCCGGGGTGGCCCGCGATGCGGCCCTCAGAGGCTTGAAGGTCTGCCTTCTGGAGCGCGGACGGCCCGGCGGCGGCACGACCGCGGCCTCCACCCATCTGATCCACGGCGGCGTGCGCTATTTGCTCTACGACCGCCTCACCACGCACTCCTCCTGCTGGGACTCCGGCCACATCGTGCGCACGGCCGGCGAGCTGCTCACGCGCCTGCCGATCGTGTGGCCGGTCTATAAAGGACATGTCCGCGGCCTCGAGACCGTCGAGACCCTCTTCGAGCAGTACGACGTCTTCCAGGCGATGAAGTACGGCCGCCCGCACCTGCGCCTGAGCGCCGAGGCCGCCCTGCGCGTCGTGCCGGGGCTCGCTCCCGAGGGCCTGCTCGGCGCCTTGGTCTTCGACGAGTGGTGGGTCGACGCCGAGGCGCTCGCGCGGCGCACGCTCGAGTCCGCGCGCGCGGCCGGCGCCGACGTCCTGCTCGAGACCGCGGTGACCTCCGTGCTCCGGGACGGCGCGCGCGTGACCGGCGTGAGCGCCGGCGGGCGCGAGCTGCGCGGAAAGGTCACGGTCAACGCCGCGGGCCCCTGGATCGACAAGGTGTCCACCCTCGCCGGCGTGCGCATGCCCCTGCGCCTGATGAAAGGCACCCACCTCATCTATCGGGAAAAAGCTCTCGCGCCGGTGGGTCTTCTTTTAGAAGCCGAGGACCGCTCGCGCTACGTGTTCGTCGTGCCCTCCCCCCTCGGCACCTGGGTCGGCCCGACCGACATGCCCGGGCCGCTCGACCCGGACCAGACGCGCACGACCGACGAGGAGATCGGCTACCTCACCCGCTCGGTGAAGCGCTACTTCGCGGGCTGGCCCGAGCGGCATGACGCGACGATCGTGGGCTCCCGGCCGATCCTCGGTCAGCCCGGCGCCGAGAAGCTGCTGTCGCGGGACTTCGAGGTCTTCGACCACGAGGAGCGCGACGGCTTGGCGGGATTCCTCACGATCGGCGGCGGGAAGATGTCCGATTACCGCGTCATGGCGGAGGCGACCGTCGATGAGGCCTGCCGGAAGCTGGGCGCGGGCGGCCCGTGCCGGACCCATCTGCTCACCTTGGACGGAAGACCGGTGGGCGAGATCCCTTCATTCCCGCAGCCCTCCTCCGGCCTCAAGGGCTTCCTGCGCACCAAGCCCCTGCTGCGCGAGCTGCACGCGCTGTCCTACCTGGGCGCGGGCATGGCCTCGCACATGGCCCGCCGGGCGGCCGGCCTCATCCCCGTCGGCGGCGAAGCCGAATTCCGCCGCCGCTACAGCTGAGCTTTAGTAAACGCCCCGTTCCTGGTACCAGGGCACGCCGCGCAGCGAGGGCTTGAGGCAGTCGACGAAGATGACGATGCGGTCGTCCGTGAAGACGTAGCCCCAGCGGCCGGTGCCGCGGATGCGGGAGCCGTCCACCTGCCCGTCGCGCAGGATCTCGGGCGGATAGACCTCGACCTTGTTCGTCTCGCGGCCGCAGACTGGAATATGGAGGGAAGGGATCTCCGCGAGGTACTTCGGGACGAGCTTCTCGAGCTTGGCCGGGATCTTCTTCTCGGTCGTCGTGTAGTCGGCCAGGCGCGTCTCGAGCTGCGCCAAGCTCGAGCGCACGCGGTCCTCCTTGACCCGCGCCTCGTTGGCGCTCGTCTCCTGGGCGAAGTCTTCCGCCGCCTCGTCCTTGGCGAACATGCCGCCGCAGCCGGACATCAAGACGACCGAGAAGACCGTCAACATGAGTTTTTTCACGGTTCACCTCGCAGTATGGTTCCGCCGCCAACGACCATGTCGCCCGAGTAGATCACCGCCGACTGTCCCGGCGCGGGAGCGCGCTGGGGTTCATCGAAAAGTATCGTTGCCGTTCCGTCGCTTTTCAGTTCGATCTCGGCCGCAGCCGGGATATGCCGGTGCCGTATTCGAACATGCGCCCGCAAGGTTCCCCCATTCCGTTCGCCGTTGAAAGTAAGAGCTCCCACCGTGATCGCCTTGGTCTGCAGTTCGTCGACGCCGCCCACGATGACGGCATTCGCGGCGGCGTCAATTCGCACGACGTAGCGCGGCTCCGGCCCGCTCAGCCCCAGCCCCGAGCGCTGCCCGATCGTGTAGGACGCCAGGCCGGTATGCCGTCCGAGCTCCCGCCCCTCGAGGTCGCGGATGGGACCGGAGGCCAGTCCCGGCGCCGACGCGTCGGCGTTCGCCGCGACGAAGCCGCGCACGTCACGGTTCGGCACGAAGCAGGTCTCCATGCTCTCGGCCTTGTCGGCCGTCTTGAGGCCGAGCTCCCGGGCCTTGGCCCGCACCGCGTCCTTGCTCATCGCCCCGACGGGAAAGTCCGCGCGCGCCAGGGATTTCGCGTCGAGCGAGTACAGAAAATAGCTCTGGTCCTTGGCCGGGTCGAGCGCCTTGAGCAGGCGGCCGTTCTCGACGCGCGCGTAATGGCCGGTCGCGACGGCGTCGCAGCCCCAGGCCTCCGACAGCGCGAGCAGGTGCCCGAATTTAAGCGAGCGGTTGCACTCGACGCAGGGGTTCGGCGTCGTGCCGCCCAGGTAGGCGTCCAGATATGGGCGGATGACCTTCGAGGCGAAGATCTCGGCCATGTCCGAGACGTAGTGGACTATGCCGAGCCGCTCGGCGACGCGCTTGGCGTCGTCGATGTCGGCCGGGGAGCCGCAGCAGCCGAACCCGGTCTCGGCGCGCGCGAGTATCTTCATCGTCACGCCGACGGCCTCGTCGCCGCGCTCGCGCACGAGGGCGGCGGCCACCGAGGAGTCCACGCCGCCGCTCATCGCGACGAGCACGCGCCGGCGGCTCACGCGGCGGCTCCGACGGCGCGCAGCTTGGCGACGGCCTTGGGCAGCGCGGCGAGCAGGAGGTCCGCGTCGGCGTCGGTGCTGCCCCAGCCGACCGACACGCGGATCGAGCCGGTGGCGAGGCCCGCGGCGACGCCCATGGCGGTGAGCACGTGGGAGGGCGTGGAGGCGCCGGAGGAGCAGGCGGGCCCGCTCGAGACGCAGATGCCCTCGAGGTCGAGCGCCACGACGAGATGGTGTCCGTCGACCCCGTCGAAGCTGAAATGGGCGGTATTGGGCAGGCGCAGGTCGGGACGGCCGTTGAGGCGCGCGCCTGGGACGAGCAGGACGCCCGCCTCGATCCGGCGGCGCAGCGCGAGGGCATGCTGATGCGCGGACGCCAGCTCGCGGCCCGCCAGCTCGCAGGCGAGGCCGAAGCCCACGATCGAGGCCGTGTTCTCCGTGCCGCCGCGGCGATTCTTCTCCTGATGGCCGGTGATCAGGGGCGAGAGCCGCACGCCCCGCCGAATCCACAGCGCTCCGACGCCCTTGGGCGCGTTGACCTTATGGCCGGAGACGGCGAGCAGGTCGACGCCAAGAGACTTGGCGTCGATCGGGATCTTGCCGAGCGACTGCACGGCGTCCGTGTGCGCGAGCGCCCCCGCGGCGCGAGCCGCGGCGGCGAGCTCGGCCACGGGCTGGAGGACGCCGGTTTCGTTGTTGGCATGCATCACGCTGACGACCGAGGTCGAGTCGTCGATCATGGCCGTCAACGCGGAGGCGTCGACGACGCCGTCGGCGCCGCAGCCCGCCTCGAGCACGTCGAGCCCGCGGCGGCGCAGCTGGCCGGCCAACAGGCGGATCGCGTCGTGCTCGATCTTAGTCGTGACGACCTTGCGGCGCTTGCCCTTGCTCTCGTCATGGGCCTGCCACGCGCCGCCCGCGATGGCGAGCACGTCGGACTCCGAGCCGCCGGAGGTGAACGCGATCTCCCCCGCGTCGGAGGCGCCGAGAAGGGCCGCGACCCGCTCCCGGGCGAGCTCCACGGCCGCGCGCGCGCGCTGGCCCAAGGAATACACCGAGTTCGGGTTGCCGTAGCCGTCCCGCAGCCAGGGCAGCATCGCGTCGACGACCTCCGGACGGACGGGCGTGGTCGCGTTATGGTCGAGGTAGGCCGTCACTGTCCGAAACCGAATCCCTTGAACAGATCGTCGGCCCCCCCGGCGGCCGGGTCGTCGGCGGGCTTGGCCCGTTCGACGGGCTTGGGAGCCTCGGTGCCGGGCAGGGTGGGAGCCTTCGGCGCGCCCTTGGAGGTCACGGGCGAGACGACGGTCTTGCGCACGCCCTCGGAGAAGATGATGCGGCCGTTCTTGCGGTCGTAGTAGAGACGGTACTGGCTCTGCTTGGTCTGCGGCTCGTACGCCTTGCCGAGGTTGTCGCGCTCCTGCTCCCAGCCCGGGTTGTAGAGCATGCGGCCGCGGATGTCCACCTTCTTGCCGAGGATGGGCAGGCTGAAGCGGATGCGGTAGAAGCCGTTGGTGTCGGAGACCCCGGGGTCGAAGGAGCTCGTCGCGAAGCCCGAGGGGCGCGCCTCGCCCTCCTCGAGGGTGTTCTCGCCGCTGGCGACGGCGCGTACGACCACGCCCTGGACGGGGTTGTCCTTATAGTCGGTGATGACGCCCTGGATGTAGCCGTCGAGGAACTGGGTCTTCTTCGACATGGAGAAAAGCAGGAACTCCGAGGTGCCGGTCAGCTTCTCGGTGATGGACAGGTCCACGATGCGGCCCTCGGCGAAGTCCTCGACGACGACGTTCTTGTTCGCCGGGCCGCAGGCGGCCGCGGCGGCCAGGAGGCCCGGGAAAATGAATTTACGCATGGGATATTCTATCATTCGGGCGGCGCCGCCGACGGGGAATCCGGGTTTTCCTTGTCCCGGATAACTTCCGCCGGCGCGGCCGAGGCGACGGGCGCAAGGGCTTTGGCATCCAGCATCTTGGTGTCGGGGCCGGCCTCCTTGGCATCCTTTTTAAGGGACGTGCTCTTGACGAAGATCACGACCCGCCGGTTCCTGGCGCGCCCCTCCGGCGTGTCGTTGGTCGCGATCGGGCGGTAGCCGCCGTAGCCGACGGCGCCGAGGTGGGCGGCCGGCATGTTGTACTTCTCGATGAGCAGGCGCGCGACGCTCGTCGCGCGCGCGGTCGACAACTCCCAGTTCGAGTCGAAATAGTCGTTGTTGATTTTCTGGCCGTCGGTGTGCCCCTCGACGAGGATCTCGTGGCTCAGCGCGAGCTTGGCCAGCGCCGGCGTGAGCAAAGAGAGCTTGTCGTCGATCTCCGGGGTGGGCTCGGCCGCCCCGACGCCGAAGAAGGACGCTCCGCCCTGCTCCTCGATGGAGATCTTTAGCCCGTCCTTGTCGATCTTGACCTCGCCCTTCATTTCTCCCTTGTCCATCATCTCCTTGACGTCCGCGGCCGCCTTCTGCACGTCCTTGTTGAGCGCGGCGGACAGGGCGTACAGGATGACGAAGAAGCAGACGAGCTCGGTCATCAGGTCGGCGTAGCTGGCCATCCAGGGCGGCGCGGGATGGCCGACCTGGCATACCTTCGGGTCGCTGATGTCGATGAACCCCTTCGGGGCGCGCATGGGCATCGGAGTTTCTCCCTAAGCGGCGGGCGCGGCCGGCGCGGCCGGCGCTCCCGGGGCCGGCGGCCCCTTGACGATGAGCCGCTGGGACGGCGGCAGGTACGCCTTGAGGTTGGCCTCGACGACGGACGGCGTGGCGCCGCTCTGCAGCAGCAGGACGCCGCGGATGATGATCTCCTTGATCAGCAGCTCCTCCTCCGAGCGCGCCCTCAGCTTGCCGCCCATCGGAAGGAAGATCAGGTAGCCCGAGCCCAGCCCGTAGAAGGCGGCCGACAGCGCCAGCGCCATGCGGCGCGGGACCTGGGCCACGTCGTCGATCGAGGACAGCATCATGATCATGCCGAGCACGGTCCCGATGATGCCGAAGGCGGGCGCGTAGGTGCCGAGCGCGTTGAGGATCTCCGCTCCGCCCTTATGCCTCTCCCGGATGAAGCCGATCTCGGTCTCGAGCATGTTGCGGATGAACTCGTGGTCCGCGCCGTCGACGACGAGCTGGACGCCGCGGCGCAGGAAGTCGTTCTTGATGCCCTTCAGGTCCCCCTGCAGCGCCAGGAAGCCCTCCTTCTTGGCCTTCTGCGAGAGGTTGACGAAGGTCACCACGATCTCATTGGTGTCGTCGTCTCCGTGGGAGAGCAAGGTCTTCTTGATGACCTTGCCGACGCCGATGACCTGGGACAGAGGATAGTTCACCAAGGTCGCGCAGACCGTGCCGCCCATGACGATGAACACCGCCTCGAGGTTCATGAACGGCTTGAAGCCGGCCACGCCCTCGCTGTGGAAGATCATGAAGACGGTCAGGCCGAAGAAGGTGAAGATGCCCGCGATCGTTGCGATATCCATTGAAAGTTCGGCTCCTTAGCTCTTCTGTCGTTCGTAGCCCGCGATCGGGTTGACGACCTTGCCCGCGGCGTTCACGGCTTTCCTATATTCCACCACTTTCGCGATGATCTCGTCCGCATTCTCGGTGACGGTGAGCTTGTTGCCCGTCGCGAGATGAACGACGGTCTCCGGACCGGGCTCGAGCGTCTCGACGAGCTCGGCGTTGACGACGATCTCGAGGCCGTTGAGCTTATGGAGCTTTATCACCGTCGCCCTCCTTCTTGAAGAGCTTCTGCGTCCAGGACTCCTTGCGGGCCTCGTCGAGCTTGGCCGACAGGGCCGCGATCTCCCCCTGGGCGGCGTTGAGGCCGGACTGCAGCTCGGCCGAGCGCAGGTCGGCCTCCTCGGCCGACGCGCGCGCGCGCGCCGCCTCGGCGGTCAGGGTCTCGCCGAGCTCGAGCTTGGCGCTCTCGAAGCGCGCCTCGGCCTGCGCCACCGCGTCGTGCGCCTCGGCCTTCGCCGCCTGTACGGCCGCGTCCCGTTCCGCGGCCGCCTTCGCGACGGCCGCGTCCCGATCCCGCTCCGCCTTCGCGACCGCCGCCTCGGCGCGCTCCTTCTCGGTCTGCAGCAGCCGGTCGAACTCGACCTTCTGCGCGTGCAGTCCGCGCGTCAGCTCGGCCCGCTGCGCGGCGAGGGACTTCTCGGCCTGCTCGCGCGCGTTCTGCAGGATCTTGCCCGCCTGCGTTTCCCGGGCGAGCTGAAGGCGAGTCGCCTCCAGGGCCTCCTGCGAGCCGTGCACCTGCGCCGCCTGAGCGGTCGACAGGCGCTCGAGCTCCGTCTTCTCCGACTCGAGCCGGCTCTTGTCCGATTCGGTCGAGGCGAGGCGGTCCTGAAGCGCGCGCAGCGAAGCCTGCTGGGCGCCGAGCTGCTCGCGCAGGCCCTCGAGCTGCTTCTCGAGCTCGAGCTTGTCGCGCAGGGCGGCGCCGCGGGCCTCCTCCTCGCGGGACAGGCGTCCGGCCGTCTCGTCGGCGCGGCCGCGCTGGGTGATCAGCTCCGACTCCTTGGCGAGCAGGCGCTCGCCCCACGAGGCGTCCTTCTGCTGGAGCTCGCGGCGCAGACGGGAGATCTCCTGATCGGCGAGGGCGCGCGCGCCGTCCGACTCGGCGGTCAGGGCCGCCCGGCGCTCGGCGAGCTCGCGCTCGAGGTCGGAGCGCAGGCGCGACTCGAGGCGCTTCTGCTCGGACTCGTTCTCGAGGCGCAGCTGGTCGGCGATCTTCGCCGCCCTCTGGTTGAGCTCGTCCTGCGCCTGGATGCGCAGGCGCGTCTTCTCGGACTCGACCATCTGAAGGGACGCCTGCGTGGCCTCGGCGCGGACCTCCTTCTCGCGCTCCACCCACTTGCGCTGGAGGACGACGAATTCCGCCTTATACCGTTCCTGGGTCTTCTCCCAGCTCGCCGCGGCGCGCCTCAGCTCGTCGAGCTGCGCGCGGGCGGACGCGCCCTGGCGCTCGAGCGCCCCCGCGACGGCCCGCAGGCGCTGCAGCTCCGCCGTGGACTTCTCGGCGACGTCCTTGTGCTTGAAGAGCTCGGCCTCGTTCTCGGCCTTCGCGCGGCGCAGGTTCGCGTCGTGCTGGGCCTCGAGGTTCTGCTTGATCGCGCCGAGGTCGCGGTGGAGCCGCTCCTGGTCGGCCAGCAGGCGCTCCTCGCGCTCGCGGCTGCTTTGCCGGAGCATGGCGATGTCGCGCTCGAGCCTCTCCTGCATCAGGGCGCCCTGCTGGCGCGTGAGCGTGAGGTCGGCGCGCAGCTGGATGGACTCCTTCTCGCGGTCGGAGGCGCCCTGCAGCCGCGCCACGGCTTCCGCGCGCTCCTGAAGGACCTCGGTCAGGCGCTCCTCGAGAAGCTTGCGCTCGCCGACGGCCTTCGAGAGCTCCGTGTCCGCGCCTCGCAGCTTCTCGGCAAGCGCGCGCAGCGTGCGCACCTCGTCGTCCTTGGCGAGCGCGGTCTTCTGCCACTGCGCCTTCTCCTCGAGCCAGCGGCGCTCCATCTCCTGCAGGCGCACGGCGAAATGCGTCTCGACCTCCTTGTCCTGCGCCTCGCGGGAGGCGAGCTGGGTCTTGAGGGTGCTCACCCACGTCTCGCGCTCCTGCGCCAGGCGCGCCTCGAGCTCCTGGGAGCGGCGCTCGAGCTTGAGCTTGGCCTCCTCGTTCTCCTGGTCGCGGCGGTCGCGGCGCAGCTTGTCCTGCAGCTCCTTGAGCGAAACCTCCACCTTGGCGGCGGTGACCGTCTCCTCCTGGCTCTTCAGCTGGATGAGCAGGGCCTTCTCGCGCTCCTCGCTGAGCTTCTTCTCGAGGGCCTCGAGCTTGCTCTCGAACTGGTCCTTCATGCGCTCGATCTTTTCCTCGGCCTCCTTGGAGCGGTCGGGGGCGGCCGGCTGGGCGGGCGCGGCGCCGAACGACGGCGGCGCGGGCGGCGCGCTCGCCGGAGCGCCCGCGAAGGACGGCATGGCGGGAAGTGCCGGGGCGCCGGGCCGGGAAGGCAGCGGCGGCGGCGCCGGAGGCCGTCCGGCCGAGGACGGCAGGGGCGGCGGCATGGGAGCGCCTCCCTTGCCCGGAGGCAGGGGCGGCGGCGGCGGAAACTTGTCGTCAAGCGCCATGATGTTCTCTCCTTATGATGCCCGTCAGATCGCCTGCGCCTTCATCCCGTCCACCCACTGGCGAAGACCCGGATCGGGATTGGCCAGAAGGACCTGCTCGAACTGAACGATCGCGTCCTTGGTGCGGCCGAGCTGAACGTAGCAGTTCGCCAGGTACTGCCGGCCCTGCCATTGCGCGCCGTCCTGGGCCAGCGCGTACTCCAGATACTGCGCGGCCTCCTGAAAGCGTCCGGCGTCGTGGTACTGGATCCCGGCGTCCAGGTAGGGCTTGGCCGCCTCGGTCTGCGCGGCGGACGCCGCCGCCGGGGCCGGCGCCGGCAGCGCCGCCGCGGCCGCGGGCT